>DAIRSI010000003.1:0-181689 GCA_036804505.1 Bacteroidaceae bacterium | reverse complement strand
ACGTGTAAACGCAATAAGGACGTTCAAGGGCTTAGTTGCGGATTTGAGGTATATTAAACAGTGATTTTATATAAAATGACAGTTTGTTTGGTCATTTGGGCCTTGTGATGATGTCTTCAATAAGATCGTCATTAAACAATCCTTTTAGAATTGCTTGAGACATTAAAGCTGAATATATTCTCCAAAATTCAGCTCCATGTACTCTTTCTTTTCGTCGATCTTTGGAACGTCGCTTCTCTGTTTCATGAATGTGATGTGCGTATTCATGAATGGCTATCTCCTCAAGCGTACAATAGGATTCCCATTTTGAGTATATTCTAATTCGCTTATTATTTACGATGTAAACTCCCATTCTTGTTTTCGGCTTTTTATTGATAACTAGCAATTCAAACGGTTCCTTACATTGATATATACTATTCAGAAAGTTAATAAAGTAACTAGGATTTTTCATATTGGACAAATATGATTGTTTATTGCTTATGTAAATTTGATGCAACTATTTGCATATCGACACTAGATGAAGAACCTTGTGTTTCACTTATACCCCAAATAAAACCAGTATCAGACTTAAACATATTTACAAGATTAGATACTTCAGACAATTCAGCTATCATTATAGGACTGTTACTTGAATAACTAATCTTTATAATTATTTTTTCAGCAGTAAAAAGATTATATCCATTTGCAACGTCGCATGCATGCAACACTGCATTTTCTATAGCATTGCTTATTCTATTATTACCAGAGCCTTTGCCATGTAGCATAATAACATTCTCCGCTCCAGAAATCAGCTTATGAATATCCTCTACACTAATAGGGATAATACAATCGTGAATATTGTACATGTGATCAATGGCCAAAATGATATCATCTGTGGAATTGGTAAAAAATCTATTTCTCATATTTCTTGAGTTTTAGCATTTGCACAAAGTATAAGTACAGGGATTATTTCATGAGAAGAAAATAATTTTAGACTATGATTAGCCATTTTAAGCATAATTTTATATCCCCAATTGTTTGTAAATGCAGATTTATAAGGACAGGCATTCATTATTTTTAATCTCTTTCAATATTACTAATTTCATCCGGAGTTAAATCCCTAGAGTCAATCACATTGCCATATTTATCTAGAACTATATATCGGTTTGCTTCTTGAGCAACAAAACAATCTTCGTGAACTTCAATAGGCTTTATCTGAATCTCTTTTTTACAAGAAAGATTAGCGCATTCATCAAAGAAATAGATAATCTTATTTGTTATTATTGCGAAGAACTCGCGACAGATTATTACTCCCCGATAGTCTTTTCTTTTCAATGGTTCGGGAAAAGATAATTTACACTGTTGTTTGTCAGAATAGTAAATCGTAATTTCAGGCGGTAACATATCTTTTATTACTATCCTTTTCCCTTCAGATAATGAAGTTACACCTACTGGACTAAAGAAATGTAATTTGATGTCTTTGATTTTTCTTGCCATAACATACTATATTTATTCATTGCCTCCGAATAACGACCTTTGGCACCTCCGAGATTAATATCTGTGGACAAAGGTAATGGAGACGATATGCCAAATTAGAGCATAGGTTTTCAAAACTCAACAAATAACATGATTTAGTCTTTAAAATATTGTAAAGCTGAATGAAATTTTTGTGGATTTTATAAAAAATCCACAGTGTAAATCTATCGTTGATTTATACTGTGGATTATGAATTTAGGAATATATCTTAGTTATCTTCCTCTTCGGAAATGCTGTTCTTCGTCTACCTCTTCTTGTTGGTCCTGAACTCTATCCTGTTGCTTATCGTGTTCGTAATCTTCTAATTCACGGAAAGCTCCACGCATAAAACTATAAGCTGATTCTTTATCTTGAGGCATCTCACGTGAGGTAAATACTTCCTTGTCTAAATCCGAGTCGTACAGATGCATGAAGTATTTGTCTTTTCCTTCTGAAACATCTCGTGATATCAGGTAATAGGTAGAATTGGTAAAGTTCTCATTCTCTAGTATTATAGCTTCTTTATCATTATAAGTTTCGAAGCCACACATCATAAAACCATTATCACGCCTGGCACCCCAATATTCTTTCATAAAAGTGTCTAATGCCTCTCTATTCTCAAAAATACTATTGCTTAATGATGGCGACTGTTCTGCAACGCAAGATTCTTGCTCACTCTCGGCTTGGTAGACCGGCATTTCAAAAAGTTTTTCACTAGCACCTTCAAGGTTAGCGTCCAGGCTGAAATTATGATCATAGGGAAAACTGTGCATTACAGCCATGCCAATATTGGTTGTTGAACCAATATCTAAAGTATCCTTTTCTTGATTGTATTGGATATAGAGAATATCACCACTGGGCATTTCAAAAGCAGGGATGTGAGTATTCATCATTTTAGAGAACTCCTCCGAGACCATCGCTTTGGCAACGTCTTTTACATCATCGGTTGCATCTTCAAACAGTCCATATCTTTGGATGGCATCACGAACATCTTGCTGCGTAACCTTTCGCATGATGTCATAAGTACCACCAACGCTAGGATTATAAACTACTGCATAGTTTTCATCTTCAGCGAGGACAACATCAGTAGGGTAACGACAGGATGAGGTATAGGTATGTGATAAATTGATGGAGTCTCCATTATCATACTCAGCAGCTTCCATAATCATGCCGTTATAATCCTGACTATCCTGCATCTTATCAAATATATGAGTATCATCAGCCATCTGCAAATAGTTTACTGATGCATAGAATACAGGTTCCTTTTCCACGGTGTTTGTCTCTTGTTCTTCCACTTTGTTGTCTAACTTTTCTTTGACAGCATCGATTTTCTCTATGATAATACCACTAGCTTTTTTCACATCCATCAGAACAGTCTTAATGTAATCTGGAGATTGCTTCAAGTTGTCTAGCCATGATTTTAGATACATAGCACTATCCGTCTTAAGTCCTTTCGTTAACTGATATTTTGTAGCGACTAAAGCAGCTGACAACTCTGCCGTTAGCTCTTCCTTGCTGTATTCATCGCTCCCGAAACCACTATTAGGATTTAATCTGTTCAATTGCTTTTCGCTTCCTGTACTATGAGCCATCTCATGCCATAAATTTGAGTAGAAAGACTCACCATCCTTGAACTGTGACTTCTCCGGGAAAGTTATGGCATCCTTTGAAATTGAATAGAATGCAGCATCTTGGTGGATAATATTGATTGGGCATACCCAACTTTGATCCTCTATCATCTTATCCATTGGAGGGAACGAAAAATGTTCTCCATTGCCATTCGGCTTATTGATTTTGTTCTCTTCGAGTAGCTTATTATACAGTTCAGGTCGTGCCTCTTTGATATTGGTTTGAGCCACGTTGAATACACAATAAACCTTTTGCTTCGGATAAACATTTACACCCTGTTTCTCATCATTAGACATCTGTTTGTAGTCATCGTAACTAATGCGATTCTTGGTTTCCTTATCAATACACGTGAAAGTTGTCAGGAACACAGGGAAGGATTTTTCTCCCTTATTTACACCGACATGAGGTAAAGGTTCTCCATTAGCATCAAGCATAGCGGAACGCATACCTTGCTTATCCTTTTGGTAATTTAAAGCCATGACTCGGTCGAAAGTCACATAAATTGGTAATTCGTAGTTGTTCTTTTCTCCATGCATCATGAGCATCAGACTGTTCATTCCATTATACTCACGTCCAGACAGGTTCTTCGGAATACGCAAAGCTGACTCTGTAAACCATGGTTTCTGCCATGACTGACCATCTTGCAACGACTGAATCTTTTCAATCATTAGCTCCGCAAAGGTATCCAACGCTTTTAATTCAGCACTTGAACCGTCTGCCTGATACTGTTTGTTTTTATTATAGTATGCCATAGCTTATTAAAATGGAAGTTCTTCTTTCTTTTCCTGGTAGGGTTGTTTTACCCATTTACTCATCTCTTTGATACGGCAACCTATGTTCAAGTTGTCATTGTAGACGGACAAATCCATATCACCTTTTACTTCAATCGTGCCCTTGGGGATAAGAAAATCCTCTATTACATCTGAGAAGCGGATGAAACGTACCCATGTATATTCAAATCCATCAGCTACCTTCTCAGCACTATAAGCAGAACATGCCAAATAGGGACGATTCTTTTTGTCTGTCTTCATCTCAATGTTCTTACCGAGAGTTCCACGAAAATGCATTTCACCCTCAATATTATCCTTTGATTGCTCTGGATATAAGTTGGATTGATTTTCAGACATATTTAGATGTAGTTCAGAACCACGTTTCTTGAAATAGAGTACACCTTCAACCTCGATACGATGACCTGTTACGTATTTGGCTGCAACGGAACTATCGTTGCTATCTTTGATAACACTGATGTTTATTGTCTTATTGATACCGTTATTAGGAGACAACACCACATTCACAGAGTAAGTCATAAATTGCTTACCCTCTTTACTCGCACGTACTACAGCCGCTCTGCCGATGGTTCCGTTTACTTTTACATTACATTTAATCATTTCAAAATCACTTTATTATTTATACCATTTTAACCATCTGACCAAAGACGTAGGTAATTCGAAATGTTATTTGCGTTGCATATTTTGTTGTTGACCTTCCTGCTGAGATACAGCTTCCTCATAGTTTTGTGAAGCTTGTTGCGATAATACAAGGGTATTGACCATTCCTGATATTCGCAATCTTTTGGCTTCATCGGTTAGTTCGGTATTGCCCAAAATCAAGGAAAGACGACTCATCTCTGAATTAGTCAGTTCACGAGAAACTTTTGTTGTGCCATTATCAGCTGTCAGTACCGCCTTCCCATCTGTATCGACAGACAGTTTGCACTCCTTTAAGGTAGGCAGCAAAGATTTCAAATCCACCTGCTTACCATTTACAGATTGTGAGATACTTTCTTTTTTCTCTTCATCGGACTTGTTATCGATCATCAAGGCAAGAGGAAGGAGACTCATAAACATTGACATCGCTTTTTCCATAATAGGATCACCGGTTGATAAACCTGTACCACTATCTTCAGATGAGAGCAATTTCTTCATCCAATCATCCGGCGACAGATTAGTCTCCTGTTCCGGTTTTACATCGCTTTTATACTTTGCCAGCAAATCATTGCCGTTATGAAGAGCTTGTAACTGGATATTTCCTTTTTGTGATATCTCTGCCAAATATGCCGCAGGATCTACATCTCTGCTTGCACCTTCCGATGTTATTGCCTTCACACCTAAATGGAGATGTTCACCCGTTGTCCTTGTTCCGGTATTCCCCGATATACCTAGTTTCTGTCCGGCTATAACATCATCACCGACTTTCATATCGACGCTATCGAGATGCATATAAGTGACCTGAACCTTGCTTTTATCTTCCCGTTGGTATTCTACGGTGAGTGTTTTACCACCTGCTGTATTTGCGTTTTGATTGACCGCAATTACCTTTCCTGATTTTTCAGTAGCTAGTACTGCCTCATGGTCAGTTCGGATATCAATGCCTTTGTGCATTTGTTCCTTACTTTTATCCATAGGGTCATTACGCATACCAAAAGGAGATGTGATAAAGAGGAACTCATCACGCTTTAATGGAAAAGAATAGTCATTGCTTATATTAGCATTTATAGTTTTACTACTATTAGTATCAACTATTCCACTTATTTGTGTATTGCCTGAATACCTATCAGTTGAACGTTTGTTTTGCTCTACACCAAAGGATTTTCCTTGCGATTGCATCTCTGCCATTACTTGTTTATCGTATTTCTGTAAGCCATTAACTTCGATTATTTTTTGAAGATTGGCTGCATAACCGCCACCTGTAGCGTAACCAGCTTTCTCTATTCCTTTTGTCCAACCTTTATAGTCGTCAGCAGAAAGGGAGAAGCAGCCTTTGTAACGTGTACTGTTCTTCAAGAATTGTGAATGGTGTTCATAAGAGTCACCCACAGATGCGTAACTACAAAACTTTTCGTTCGGCTTATCATCAGTGTATAGACCATACTTTCCTCCGTTACTGATCCATGATTGAGTCGCTTTGATACCAAAATGATTATTCTCGTTACGAGCTAACTGACTTTGTCCGTTGCTACTTTCAAGAATAGCCTGAGCAAGGATTACAGATGCGGGAATACCATACCTTTTCATCTGTTCACATGCTTCGGGCGCATACTTACTAGCGTATTCTGAATTTTTACTCATTACTTTTATCTTCTAATACCGTTGCTGCGTTGTTCTTCCTCTTCAACACCTTCGTCTTTACCCTCAGACATGTCTGTTTCTTTCTCTGATGCTTGTTCTGCTATAGGTTCAGGAAAATCACATAGAGCTATTCTGTTACCATCACGTATAAGTTTAGGGAGATATGTATCAAGTTGATGATATGGGAACGATGAAGTTTTCATCTTCTGACCATCAGGAGCCAGTTCATCTTTCAACTCTATACCCAAACATGAAGCTAATTTCTTGGCATCTTTATTATACGTCTCATAATCATTGCCGATACGAAACAAGATGACAGCATCAGGATGTTTGTCTTTCAGATTATCCCATTGAATCAATGCACATCTTTTTTCCGGCTTTTGTGAGTTTTCGTCCTGCTTTTGAACCGTTTCCTGTACTTGCTGCTTCTGTTCCACGTCAGTTGATTGTTTCTCATTAGCGTTCGTTTCAAGTGTATTACCTTTGCGTAGGACATCAGCAAAGAGTGTTGCTGCCAAGTGTTTCTTGTATTCGGTCTTGTCATCGGCAATCCATAGACGTTGCCACTGGCTGGGAGAAACAACACGAGGTTTGACATCAGCTTCGCCTGAGATTTTTGCATCACAGAGAATAACATCATTCTTCGCACGGAAAACATTGACTCTTTCGATACGATTCAAATCAATATCTTCTTCATGTGAACTAAATAAATCAACTTTCAAGTCAGGCTTGGTCTCTGAAAGAGCATAATATTTTTGGGCTAACTCCAAACGCAAGCTGTCAACATTATCTTGTGCTTGTTTTAAAGTAGTGAAGAAGCGATTCAGGTCTGCTTTATCAGGATATATTGCAAATGAGTCTCTTCCTTCCGGTTTGATATACATAGCCCAACGTTTATCATCATCCTGCACCATCTGTATGCGGTCAAAGCCGATTACTTTTGCCTGTTTCACTGCATCAGTCACATCAATGCGTGATATATCCTCAAGATTCCAGTTACGCAATCGTGCAATTGTGACTTCTTTATTATCAAATGTGCTGTCGTTGGGACGATAACCTAAAATGCCACTTGAGTTAAAGAACTTCACATTTTCAAAACCTTCATGTTCCAAGGCTCGCTTGATACGTTCTTTTGACATGCCGGGCACTTCATTGTTCACCTCTAATGAAGCCCCTGCCGGTAGTACTACATCCACCGATTTATCGGCTTTGTCTCTAATCAGCACAACCATCTTGGTATCGGCATTAGGATGTTGACTAATCTCATCCGAAATGTAAAAATGCTGTGGCAACTGGCTCTGCATCTTTTCTGTCTGTTTCTGATTAATGTAGGAGGAATATTCTATTTTCTCACCGTTTTCAGCTTTACGAATCACGTCAAGCGCATTGTTCAAATCACTTTCTACAGCATCGATCAGGCAAAGATTTTCTTTTAGTTCCCTGTTCCAATGGTCAACCAAATTAAGACTTTCTTCTGAGAGACGAGCCGGCAGCCCCATTTCCATCATCTTCACACCCGAAGCTAATTCTACAATCAGACGTTCCTGCTTAACTGCATCGTCCGATGGTGCTATACCATTCTTCATCACCATTCCTTCACGTGATAGTCGTTGCTGATTACCTGTAGCACTGACTACATGACGAAGCATCTCCTGTACATACTCATTGTAATGTTCAAAGTTCTCCTGCTTTGGCATATAGACAGCATCTTTTCCGGAATCATAGTGTGCGACACCGCTTCCGTCACGTCGCAACGGCATTAGGTTTTCACGCATCTTCAGCATGAAGTCATTAACCATCATGTGGATTCCCTTACTCGAAGACTGGGATTCACTGCGGTTTGTGTCACCGCCATAGCGATTTACCTGCTTTTCGTAAGCTTCACCGTCAACCATCGGTAATAGTGTCTGGTCGATATTGAATAGATTTCTTACCTCTCTATTATGAACACCTTTGTATTGCGTTCTTTCTGTAGATGGCAATTCCTTATAGTCATTTCTGGAGATAATATCATCGGGATTATTACGATTCACATACTTATTCCAATTGTACCAGTTGAAAGGTACACCACGCTCATGTTCTCTCACACTTTCTCCACGTAGTTTGGCTTCGTTGAAGAGAGTATATAGATTTGTCTTGTAGCCCTCTTTATCGGAATGAAGCCCCATCACAAGCGCATTGAAGGCACTGACTTCACAACCTTTGGGATAAAACTTAGGTATCGTCTTTCCTTTGGTATTCAACCAATAACCATCATTATTACGTGCATTTGCCAACGCCTCGGTGATTAGTTCCACTTGACGTTCAGCGGCTAATTGTTCTGATTGATTTTTCTCTTTCATTATATTTCTAATTATTGTATTCCTCTTGTTCTTTGAATGGTCTCGTTTTCACGTTCACCATAGTTCTGTTGTGCCATCTGACGCATTTGGTCATTCTTTGCAAGTACAGCATTAGCCAGTGTGTTCAATGGGAGTGCTCCTGAATTAAAGGCATCAACCACATTAGTTGTTAGTTGAATGGTACATGGTATATTGTCAATAGTTGCTATCAGGCAGTTGCCACGCAGTACAGGATTTTGTAATCTGCTGTTCAATGGTTCATCTGAATAAGTCTTAAAGCGTTCCGCTCCCGGTGAACGATTGATCGATTCGCTTTCTTGTTGCTTCCATGATAAAGCTTCCTTACCTGATTTGTTCAACAGATTGATGCCACCCATACTTATAAGAAGTGTCTTTATAATGGGATTCTTGGTAAATAATCCAGCCATGATAAGTGCCAAAGGGATCATGGTATTCTTCATATTCAGTGACTTTGTTTTCCCTGTGAACATACCCACGATAACATCAGGGAGCATAGCTAAAGAATACCCTAGGTTGCCAAACACATTACTGAAGCCATCCATGCCAGTAGCATTCGCCAGTAGGTCGAGCCACCCACCACTGTTGTTGTTTAAAGGTTGCTGTTCCTGCTGCTGTCCTTGTTGCTGTTGAGAAGAATTTACTGTTGAAGATTCTTCTTGTTTCTCTGTATTCTGGCTTTCTCTCTCTGCCTTTGCTTGAGTAACTTTTTGGGCATCATATTTTGCTTTATTAGCCAGATATTCCTCTTCCTTTCCTGGTGCTACAACCAAAGGGACATTCTTGTACTTTGCATTATTGGTCTCGGAAATTGATATTGGAAAAGGATATTTGTTTGTTGCATTTGTATTCCATGCCATAGGCTTAAATTGATAATCATTGAGATATATTTTTCGATTCAATTGTTGGTTGAGCGATTTCAGATAGTCATTATCTGCACCATTAAGTTTTTTCGCATCTTTTCTAAATTCATTGAAAATATTCTTATTACTGCCGAACACACCTTTACTGATAGCGGCTTCCATCGTAAGCTCTTTCTTTTGTTGTGTATTAGTAACTTTATCAATGGCATAACCGGCAATAAGGTCAACCCCAACAAACGATGCAAAGGATTTCCATGCGCCTGCTCCGCCCATGCTAATTGCATCCACCGCCGAACCGACAGCACGTCCTGACATCTTTTCTGTAGTGCTTGGATGATATGCTTTCTCACCACGTTCCTCAATTTCCTTTGTCAGCGGTGATTTCATGAGTTCTCCTGTTAATCCCCAAATACTGCTCTGTGCTGCTTTACGGATGATATAAGCAGCAGATGACTTGGGCATACCATCATGTACGAGTTTGTTTACCATCAAATCTTCCATGCGTGCACCAACATAGGCATAGGCTAAATCGCATCCTAATTGTTTTGAGAGTGCATCATATTTATTTCTACCCATTTGCTTAATAGCAGCGTCTCGCCATTGTTCAGCAAACAGGGCAAAGTCTTGTTGAAGCTTACCTGACTGCTGAATCTTTATATTGACCATTTGAATATAGTCTTCGGTGGTCTTACTATTCCATTTGCCTGTCATTCGTACAGCCTGTATAGGGTCAGTTGTCATACCATAAGGCATTGCTGAAGCGAGAATCCCTGCCGGACTTTGCATATAGTCCGAGAACTCTTTCGTCTGCTTCTTATTTAGGTCGTCCCTTACCTGCTTCATTACAGGTGAAACCGCAGCATCAAAATAGTGCTGTAGTCCGTATTCTATGGCGGTAAATTGTTCGGGATTCTTGATTTGACTCATGTCTTGCTTTTATAGTTCATTGTTAAATGTTCAACTGACTGAGCAATTGCTCTCTTGTTTGTTCAATAGCCTGATGATACATGGCCATCTGCTTAGGATAATATTCTTCTAACCATGTGTCCTTTTCAACTTGCCGATGGATAAAGAGAATTGCCAATTGTCGGGTAATCTCCACGGATTCTTCACCTTCCTCACGATTGTTAAACCATGCTTTTGTCCACCAACGTGTTTCTGCTCGATCTGGATATACGCTGACTAAACGTGGAATATCAAAACTCTGAACGTCGAAATCCAACTCAGATAAAGGATCGATAATTCCACTGTTACTCAGGGCTTCGTCGAGGACTTTTTTTTTAGAACATCATTCATGGTCGAGAGATAGACATTGTGTCTTAATGCCAAATAGTTTAAGAAATCACCAATGAGCAGATTCTGTACCTTACATACCAACGGCATTGCTCTCTGACCGATGCCTAATGGATTGGCCATAGATGGCATACTGTCGAAAAAATAGTTCTTGGAGGCTGAGAGTGAGAAGATGTTTCTCAGACTTTGCTCTGTACGTTCAGGAAGAATATACTTTCCTCTATGTAGATCCATCAGATAGGTCGGCAGGAAGTGCATCATTAATTCTTCGATTTCATCTTTGTCCTTCTCATAGTTGGTAGGAGTGTTCATCTCGAAATTCTCAAACTCAGGGAAAGAAAGGCTTCCATTGTGTTCGATGGTTTTGATGTTGCTGAATAGCATACTCAGAAAATCTATCGGATTCATTTCTTCACCGTCAAAACGAACTTCCAGATGTAACAAGTCACCACTCAAGGCTACTATCATTCCTGCTTGTACATTCTGACCGAAGTTAGCATACACATCTGCAAGATGAGAATATTTCACTTCGTACTTTCCATATCGTATCACCTGATAGATTCCATGTTCATTGTCTCTGCCTACACCTGACACTGTACCGGTAGCCAAAGCCGAGAGTAGATAGCGTGTCGCATTAAAATCCAGTCCATGGTGAAAAAAAGTCTCACTGCTGACAGGATGTCTCTGATTGCCATAACCCAAGGATAGTTCTACATTTTTGTCTCGTTCCTCAAAAGGCATGCAATAGCCACTATCTGAACGCAATATCATTTCTTCTGTATAATTCATTTTACTTTACTGTTTTGATTATCTTCTTCTTCCACCACCTTCTGCTTGACTTTCTGATTGAGCCATGCCTTGGGATGCTGTGTTAGTACCTCCTCCAAGTACTTGTGACATATTAGAGTTATTTCCTATCAGCATCATGCCAAGCATGGCACCTGCTATCTTGCCGAGCCATCCGAAGCGTCCAAATGATAGGAATCCTGCGATGACAAGTCCTGCAAGACTGAGTCCCGAAACATTTCCGCCACCAAGATTTTTGAAGAAGTTACCGAACATATCAATGCCGTTTCCTCCGAAGATACCACGGAAGAAATTGCTCATACCGCTCCATTTGCTATTGATATCACTCATCGCTCCATTGACGGAGTCTACCGCTTCCCCGGCCTTCTCTTTCAATCCCTTTACATCATCAACAACCTCTGTAATCTTATTACTGGTATCTTTTCCAACCACCAAATCTGAGGTAGTTTCCAACACACTCTTATCATTTACGATTGCCTCCCATGTCAGATAGCCTGCCGTTCCACCGACAGCCGCAGTCTTTGCAGCTGTTCCTGCTCCTCTAAGGGCTTGGGCCGGATGAATGACGGAATTACTCAATGTTCGACCACCGGCACCGACGAATTTGCCAGTGTTAGAAGCCGTACTTTTTGCGAAGCCTTTTAATAATGTTCCCCATTTGCTCATTATTCTGATTTTTGATTGATTACTACTATTTCATTACTTTTTTCCCATTACGTTTCCATCTGTTCATACAATCATTGACTATGGACTGCTTGTCAACCTTTTCACGACTGCCTTCATCTATCTCTGCCCATATATCCGCCATTGAGGTATATTTCACTGCACGAGTAAGACGTTGTAAACGATGATTCATCAATTTGAGTTTGGGGCGGATATTGAACACTATCTCTATTCGCTCTTTCTCTGTCATTTTGTTATCACTCAGACATACCTGCCGAATATCATTACATATATCTACGCTACTCATAATCAGCTCTCTATAGATTTTATTACGTTTGGTGGATAATGCTACAGCCAGTGCATTACCGGCATGATTATCTAATTGCCTTGTGAAGCCATCCATGTTTTTGACAAGATTGTTTATCTCGTGATAGAAACCATATATCTGTGCGGCATATACCACAATGCCACGAAATGAAGTCAGGTAATTATTGAACTCCCGTTGCAAGTCGGTTGTACCTTCTACTTCTTCTTTCATCCATACATGACCAGTAGTCTGCAAAAGCATGACGGTCTCTTGTTTCTTCAGTTCCTTTTCAGCCTTTTCTGTATACAAAACAATCATACCAGCCAAAGCAGGGTCGTTCTGAGCGAAAATCTTCGTACTGAAACTTAGTGTAAGGATGAGCATTACAATGATTCGATTCATATTAGGATTGTATAGGTGTTAGTCCTGCACTACGGCTGCCGCTCTTCGCCATCTGGAATAGGAATCGCGAGCAATCGTTGCGTTATCTCTGTCAAGCATACCGGCTGTTGCATTGTTCCACACATCATTCATAGTATAATAGCGGATACTAAGGTGGAGACGTGATAACTTCTTTTGAAAGTCACTGAGCTTATCGTTAATTGCCCAGAGGGTACGTGATCGTTCAGCTCCTGTCAGCATATTCTCTGAACCTCCGGTGGCGACTGCATCCTTCAGGAGATTATATACGGATACCAATTCTGTAGCGGTCTCGATATATAGATTGTTCATACTGATGGAGGCTGCAATGCCTTGTGGGTTGTTCCCGACCGCCTTACGTAATTTCGATAGGGTGATAAAGATGCGCACGCCATCATTATACAAATGTGTACATGCTTTCAGCGATGAAGCATAACCATTTACTGTCTTGAGATAGCTGTTATATTTCTTCTGCCACTGATGCATCTGATTGAACTCCGCTGCTATGGCGTTTTGAAGCAATGCGGTCTTTGTCTGACCTTTTATCTGTTTTTCTATCTGTCCGTTAATGGCTTCATTACCTTCTGCCAAAGCAATATATTCCATCGGGTTAGTTGCTGCTATCTGGGCCTTTACTTGAATGGTCGTTGCACTTGCTAAGGATATAGCCATAAGTACTGTTCTAGCGATTAGTGATTTCATATATTGAATTGTTTCTACGACTGATGATGACTCTTTCCCTTATCATGGGAACGATTTGATTGTTCGCTTTTACTCCGACAATATCTAAACTTGGAGTTGACCTGTCACCCGAAAAGATGGTTATAGTCTTCATGGAAAACAGTTGTTGCATGAAAGTCTGATGTTCGTTAAAGTCAACAATACGATACAATTCCAAATAGTCAACTTTACGCTGAAAGATGCCATGTTCAACCACAAGCTGTTCACTGCCAATCAAATATTTGATTTTTCGCAGATAACAGAAGCTATAGAGTAACATCAGGGAAATTATACCAACAATAATCAGTACAAACTCAGTAAATGGCATTCCATCCATTCCTGCATAGATGAGTCCTGATATACATAACAATAGCAGAGGCAGTTCATTTATTACAAACTGCTTCCAATGCGGAGTGATAAGTATGGTTTGGAATAAGGGTGTTTGTTGCATCTTTTGTCGTTTTGCAGTTACCGATGAAACCACGAGCGTTTCTTTTCTTCCTCTCTCTCTTCGGCTTCCTCGTTCTTATCTTTTTCTTCGTACTCTTCCTCACGTTTTACAACGACATCATTGCCGTTGTCATCAAAGGCTGTCTCTATCTCATCGGTTTGCGAATAGGCTTTCTTGTCAAGCAATTGGTCGTTCCAATCTTTGTAAGATTTGTCGCATGGCTCGTAATATATTCTCTTGTCCTGTGAGGCACGAAATTCAGCAACGGCTGCTCGCATTGCATCGGAATATACTTTATGGCTCTCTTCAAGAATTTTTCGTATGTCTGATAAATCGTCTTGGCATACCAGACCACTTTGCTTAGAGGAATAATATTCCTCGGCATCACTTTCATACTTGCCATACAGGTCAAGTAAGTCTTTGGGCAATAGCCATTCATCACCTGAAAAGATGCTGTCATTACGTAGCGACATCATATAGGCTGATAGTTTGTCACTTACCATACCCATATTGAGGTGAAGTTTATTTGCGACTTCTTCCAATTTAAAGTCTCTATCAGCGAAGTTTATCAGATGTTTTTCTCCGTTAGCTTCAATGATTGTTGAATCTCCTTGAGCCATGACTTTCACGTCTGCATTATTGTTTGCCACAAGAAAGTTAAAAGCGAAAGTTCGCCCGGCTTCATCTCTATCGAAACATAGATGATGGTTTGCGGTTTGTGTCTGTGCCAGCATTCCTTTGAACTGATGCATACTAGGATTACCTCCTGTACTAATGAAACAGGCTCTTGCTAATCTGTCAGTTTCCTTTTTGCCAAGCTGTTGCGCATTATTCATTTGCTCTCTCTGAATCTGATAGAATGCCATAGCATCGAACGCACTTTCAAACCAATAGACATCTTTGACTTTTGAAAGTTCGGTTTTAGAGGGGGATGCTATCCACATGCCTTCTGTAGCATTACTTCCTGCTGCCATTCCCTTGTAGCTAGTCCTGCCTTCTTTATCAGGACGGCTTCGTTCTTCCAACCCTACAATGGTAGATAGGTCTGATGGCTTTCTAAGTGGAAAGACAAGGTTGGTATATGTTTGTCCGTTAGAGGCTTCTTTGATAGCAATCATAAAGTTATAGCCAAATGCTTTTTGGGTATCACGATTGATACCTCTTGGCTTGAAGAAACTATAGAATGGCTTTTGGGAGGCAAAATTGTAACGGTTAAAGTCAAGACACTCATAATCTTTAATGCTAAAGACTTTAGGTGTATAATCCTTTTGCTCTTTTCTTGGTTGGTTATACTCAATAGGATTATTGAGAAGACGGTTACAGACCACATTCACCAACTTATCTACTGACATACTTGGTATGTAGTCCGGAAAGAGTGTTGGATGCTCTTTGATAAATCCGATTACATTATAGTTCTTTTGTGCTGGTGGCTGAAAGCAACACATACCATTGGCGGTGACAATAAACTTATCACCTTTTATGCGTTTGCCGTTACTGTCAAGTCTAACATATGAAGGATAGCGGATACCATCCTTGCGGTTAAGTTGGTAGCCGGCATCTTTCAATACATCTTGGATATTGATGCGACGAAGGAAGTCATCATATTTTAATTCATTCATTAGTGATTCTTGTTTATTGTTACATACCATGATGAAGCTCATGCTGCATGGCATCTGCATTGGCGGCAGCTTCATAATTTCTTGCGGCCACGTCCATTGGCGTATCTACTCCTGGCTTAAAATAAGGATGTACGTCTGGCCCTCGATGGTGGTGATGCTCCTCATAGAACTCAGGTGGACCACTTATTCCTCTTCCCAGTTCGCCAACGACGGCAACACCGGCAAGAAGAGCTGCGCTTATTTTTACTCCGAGACCTACACCGTCGCCACGTCCTTTCATATCGACTTCCGAAAATACTTTTGAAAATAGTTTCATACGGTGATAGTCATCCACAGCCATGAACTTATCATACTGCTTCTGCGTAATCTCATGGGTGATATGTTCGCCATTGATGACGGCTGTCATCTTGAACTTTCCTTGTTCTTCTGATGGTTGTACACTGATTTCACCAACCTCCACTTCACGACCATGTGCTCCCTCACGGAACCATCCTTTATTCTCTTGCAGTTCTCTACCATCAACCACACCGATATTACGATCGATAGGGGCTTGATTCAAGGATGATTCTTCAACGTGATTATTCTCTAATACAGGTTGCAGTCTGGCATCCAATTCATGCTGAACTTCAGGACGAAGTTGGATGGATAGCTGTTCTTTGCTGTTCAATGTATCCATCGTGATCTTTTCAGAAAAATCACCTTTGATAATGTTGTTCAGTGTTTCAAGACGTTTGTCTATAGGAAGCGTTTTCACATCATTACTTGCAAGGACTTTCAACTCTTCATCGATGACATCATATATCATATCACTATTTGATGCTGTTGACTGTATGGTGAGCGTCTTGTTCTTTTCATCCAAGATGATGCCATGAGATGTAAGACATTCCTGCCATTTCTCATTGGAGAAATATACAGGTGATGTAATCAGTTCTTTATAGGGCTTGGCGGATTCCATATTTCTTGGTCGGTTCTCTTGCGGAATAACGACGGCTTGCAAACTTTGAAGTACATCAGCTTGTGGTTGTACTGCCTGTTGACCTTTCCAATAAAAACCATAATCTCCAGAGCGAAGTTCGCCCGGTTTGAGCCTTCCATCGGGTCGTTCTGCCACCATTGGAGCACCGGCATAGAACATCTGTCCACCTACACGCCGAAGATGGAATCCTTCCTGCTGACGTGGAGTCCAACCTAAAAAGTTATGATGATATCCCATACGTCCATATTCACCGGCTCCAATTCTGTAACCATGTAGCCCCATGGCCACACGTCCATTGGCATTGCGTGCCGACACAAAGTTTCTAGGCATATAGAAGTCATTTTCTACAATGCTGGCAAAGGCGTTATAGGCTTTCTTGTTGGCGAAGCCTGTTCCCCAATCAGTGAGCGTAAGCATCTGTTTCTGAGAGATGGGGTATGTGATAAGCGGCGAATCATGACCCTGAACGGCTAACTGATAACCGTCGCCAACTGGTATAATATGTGCTTGCATCCCATTACGCATGAGGATATCACGCATTTCAGGTTGCAAGTCCATTTCTCGTGGATTGGTATTTTTTCTAATCGCCATAATAGGATTTTAGGGTGTTAATACTTATGCATCGCCATTGCTGAGAGCTTCTTCTAGTTCTTCCGATTTTGAATGCACGAACTGTTCGGCACTTTCGTTATTTATGGCAAGACCATTTTCTCGGCAATAGTCTTCAAACTCATTCTGCCATTCTTCACTGAATCGGTTGACATATTCCAGCCAACCGATTTCTCCTTGTTGCATCATCTCGATGAGCACTTCCTCTGGGTAATATTTTTGTTTAGCCATTATTTGTATTTTGTAAGGTTGATTACTTTCTTTGGTTGACGACATTACGTTCACCCATCTTCTTCTGCTCGTTCCACAGCTCATCAGTATATTCTTCTTCCGGAACATAGCTTAGGCAACCGTTATCGTCCATTATCCAACAGCCATAACAGCCGAAGGTGTATTTATCCCATTCTCGTTTACCTTCTTCCTTCCATTTCTGTCCGTCACCACCGGCAAAACGAAGTCCTACCTGTGAATGAAGGTCAATACCAACTGTTACCATCTGGTCATCGGAAATAAAAGTAAGTGGGTCTCCTTTTTGAATAGTTTGAATTTCACTACTTCCAAGACTTAGCTCATCAGATACAACCTGAATGTTTTTCCCAATAACAGGAGATGGAACGGCCATGACTTGATTTGTTTCTGAATCGATCTGAACAAAAGACTTCAGCACTTTACCATCAGGCATAGTAATATCTGCCATGATTGCTTTTCCATTTCTGAGCAGATTCTGTTGTTCATTTGTGAAATGGTCAAGAGGAGCATACTCTAATGCCGGATAAAACATCACATCCACTTTGTTATCATCCAATCGAACGAGGGCAAAGCGAGAATAGTTCTGTTGGATATGTCCTTGTTCATCCGTTACTCGCAATGGAAGCAATGGAGATGGTCGTCCTTGAGCTATATCCTCCAATGCGAACATGGGCAAGTCTTCTATCATCTCATGCGTCAGACCGAACTTTTCGAGGATTTCATAAGGTACTTCGTTCTCGTAAAATGTACTACTTTTCATACTTTGTTATTTGATAAATTTGATATTCTCAAATTCAAAGTTATACAGGTTTAATGAGATAAAAGAATATGCTCAGAGCTTTGAGAAACGTTTTAAATAGTATTATGCTTATAGTATGATTACTGCGATATAATAATACTTTCAGCTTATTCTTTGTTATAGTTAGACCGTACAGTTATCGATAATTATTTGTGCTCAAAAGCTTTGTTTACTTTTGCAGCTATGAAGAAAATTTCGATTATAATATTGGGGATAATGGTTATGAATGTCATACCATCATTTGCACAGTTCAACACGATAGGTTTAGTTTCTCCCCGTCAGAAAATTGAGCAGGTTGCAGGAAGTGATAATTCACCGTTACACTCAGAGATTGATTCGGATGATAGTGATGTGATGGATGATAAAGATGTTGCATCTGATACTTCACTTAGTTGTTTGTCTCTATCATGTGTCTCGCTTCCATTACTTCGGATAAAAGTAAATTCACCTTTTGGTTGGAGAAAGGATCCTATTTCCGGTAAAGGTCACACACTTCACAATGGATTGGATCTATATGCAAGGAATGATAATGTGATGGCGATGTTGCCTGGGGTAGTAGAGAAAACAGGTAGTGACAGTCGTGCTGGTTTATATGTTGTGCTTTGTCATGGTAATATTCGGGTGAGCTATTGTCATCTTTCAAAAATTTTGGTAGTTCAAGGAAGAAATGTATCAGCTGGTGATGTGATAGGTGTTACTGGGTCAACAGGGCGTAGTTCTGGTGAGCATTTGCATTTGGTGACAAAACAAAATGGTCGAGTTTTTAATCCGACCATTATGATTGAATTTATTATGGAAACAACACAGCTTCATTCAAACATACCAAAGCGATAGTTAAGTTTGAAGTGCCCACGCTTTTCTATTTACATGGATTTAAATTTATTCATTATCCACTTCTCATTAATTGTATCACATAATGAATGAAGGGCAAAGCGATTGTCTTTGGATACATAATCCAAATAGTTATTATAAGCATCACTTTGAATAACTATCATTTCTTTCTGCAACTTTTCTTCTTTGAATAATCTGAACAATAATTGCTTAGTATCTTCACCCTTAACTGTAATACATCTTTCGAAATACAAATCACAATCATTGGGAATTTCGTTGTTCTTATCAACTTTCAACATCAATTTTCCAAATTCTATAGCAATATCATTTAAGCCCTCCTCTAAAATATTAATCTTTTCAATTAGGCGATTCATGCTGTCAACTGTCCTATAAATTTTTCCTTGCATTCCTTTTAAGTCTCTGCAACTATTAGTAACATCTTTATTTAATTGCTCGCAATTATTAGGAGAATAGTATATCATGAATTCATTTTCCATATCATGATATAGAAGGTCATAGTGAATGTATAGTGTTTCACCACAATTTGGACAAGTCCATTTAAATATCTCTCCACTTATTACCTTATCCTTCAGCTCTGGATCAAGACTTACGTTGACCGATTTATACATCTTAAAGTCGCTTTCTACATGGCAATTTATGCATGTAAACTTTTCATTGATTATTCTGGACATAAAGTGTTATTTGTTTTTGATAAATACTAATTTTATAGAGTATCATTCTAACTTTCAAAAGACATAAACTGCGAAAGAATGACTTTGTAAATTTTGGCATCTTCTTGGTTAAAGCAACAAAAATATATTTCACCTTTATACTTTTCGTATTTTAAATGAGCATAAATTGTTGATATGGCAATCTCCGCAGCTTCCACCTTTGGATAATTGTATACTCCAGTGCTTATGCATGGAAAAGCTATACTTTTTAGATTATTCTTTTCAGCTAGCTTCATACAAGTATTATAACAAGAAGCCAATAGTTTTGCTTCTTCACTTTTACCATCTTTCCATATAGGACCGACAGTATGAATAATATTTTTACATTGTAAGTTATAGCCATTTGTCATCTTACTTTCACCTGTACTACAGCCATTAAGTAATTTACATTCTTCTAACAACTCTTTTCCAGCAGCTCTATGGATTGCACCATCTACTCCGCCACCACCTAATAATGAAGTATTGGCAGCATTGACAATTGCATCAACTTGCATTTTGGTAATATCACCAACAACTACGTTAATATTAAAATCTGCCTTTTTCATATAATATTGTTCGTTCCATTCATAATCAGCACTATATGTATCGATATAGTCGAATTTTGTAGCCGTATAATCTTTTTCAAATGTTACAGGTTGCATTTCAATTGAAAGACCAATAGGCTGGTACATCTTATCTAACCAGCAATTTGATAATGAATAACCATGAATTGATTTATTCATTTTGTCTTGGAAATCTTTCTTCGCAGATGTTTTTAAGTCTATTCCATCTTTGTCTATTGGTTTTATATTACTCATCTTGAGTTTATGCTTTTTCGCTAGGGCGGCAGCACCATAAGGTATATTAAGTAACAATACTTGATTCATGTTTGCATAGCTCATAACATCTAAAACTACAAAACAAGCATTTGGATGTATAACGAAATCCGAAAAATCAATAGGTTTGTAATCTACCTCATTTCGAATATACCTTGTGTCCCAATTATGACGAGAATAAAAACCTCTTGAAGCTATAAGAAATCTTGTTTTGCATACTGGACGTAATAACTTGTCAGTTACCTCCATAATAGATCCGCATCGTATAATAGATCCTTTCTTGTATAATTTTTTAACGTCTATTACTGCATCAGTATCTCTATAGTAGAAGTGTAAAGGATATGCCCATTCTCCTGTCCAATTAGTAAGAGCTGCAAAATATTTTGAGACATTGAAAATCGTATAATTCTCAGAAAACAGTACTTGAGGATGATAAGTGTTTTCAATATCATCCTCAGTTATATTGTTATTATATTCCTTTGGTGGAATTCGACATAACAGTCCATCTAACTCCTTACAGCTTTTTCTATATGTACGCTTGCTTCCATCTCTAAATAGAAGATAACAAAAGTTATCATCTTCGGCAAACCAACAATTTTTCTCCTTATAATCATTCCAATTGAGAGTAGAAAAAATAAGAGGGAATAGGTATTTCCCGTCTAAGCCCAAAATTCCATAGTCATATAGAGGCTGTCCGTTAGAAAGTTTTATTTCATCGCCATTCTCATCCAAATGTAATCTACAGCATTGAGCAAAACCATTTTCAAAATGTATTGGATAATCAAACCATTCGTCAATAATAGGTTTCCCATCATAACAAGCCGCACCATATTTATGGTCTCCGATACGTACATAGTATATACCATTTCTTAGAACAGGATCCATGCTGATATATTGGTAATCATTGATGCGATTCAAGTCTTTATCAACAAAAATCCATTTTTGATTCCAAGTGAGTGCTGGTGCGACTCCGTTTCTGAAAGTCCTTACTACAGAATACTTCGACTTCATGGTGATTAATCCTTACCTATATTGTTTGATAGATACCATATAACAGTTACATCATCAGATACTGACAAATCATCTGGCGTAATATCTAGCGATTGTTCATTACAACAAATTGCTTCATCAGCACCATGAATCTGCCTAGCTTGAGAATATATATGAAATTCTTCGACAGAATAATTAATACTCTTTACTAATCCTAATGAACATCCACATGCTTTTGCCATAACATCTGCTTTCTCTTTTGCATCTTTAACAGCACGATCAAGCATCTTAAGTTGTGATGGTCGAGAATCCTTAACAGTATATCCTATATTGATTTCAGCTTGTTTGAGATATTTTCCTATTAGTTGTATCACATTATTGAGTATGATATTATCCATGCCCAAATCTATCTTAATCTTGTGTGTCAAACCGAATCCGATAAATTTTTCACCTTTATAATTATGGAATTTATCGTATTCCGCTTCTGTTTTCTTGTCAATATCAAAACGAATAGTCTTCGGAAGAGATGTGCTAAGATTTACTTCTTTCATTATCTTGCTCAATTTATCGGTATTGGCTGTTGCTTGAAGATATGCTTCTTCATAACTTTCATGAATACTAGCCAAATCAAGTTCAACTCGTGTTACATCAGGAGAAACATGAATTCCTCCACGTCCTGTAACGGTTATTGTTTTTTCGTCCATCTTCGTATTTATTTATTATCCTTACAATATTTATTAAAATCAGCGACAGTATATTGCTTGGAAGCAATAATGTTATCAACATTAGAATCTGCAAAATCTATTGACAAGTTTGCAGAAGAAGGCCCTTTTACATGAGTAGAATAGAATGTGAATCGATATTTTTCACCTGGTGATAACTTTGAACACGCATTACCGTTGTCATCACTGATGTATTGCTTATTCCTATCATAATACTTAACGTTATACTTGATATTCCTTATTGTAAGATTGGTATTATTGATAATCCATGCTTGTCCATGAGGTTCATTACTATAATCTGTTTCCCAATCCCAATAAGATACTTTTACTCCAGCACGTAACTCAATATATGCGTCAATGTAAATTGAACGATAGAAACCATTCAAGTCTGAAAGAAGCTTATATTTCTCTATATCAGTTTTTGCGCTATTTTTCAAATCTATTTGTTTGGCTAAATCTTTCAAATAGGTTGGAGTTATAATTAATCCTTCCGAGTTGACAATCTTAAACTTTCCATTCTTATCTTTATGTATATAGAATTTCACGCTATCTTGCTTGAAAATACCATCTTCTCCAGTATAACTGTTCTGTCCCGAAACAATTATAGTATCACCTTTTTTCTGAATAGCATCATTTATATCAAGAACATCACGTTTTATAGCAATGCCAAGAGAATCAAATTGAGGGTATATATCTTTAATCTTGACACTTGCTGTTGAATCTGTAGCAGCTATAAAGAAATTCTCAACAAGTTCCTTTGCGACATCTCCGTTATTACTGCATGATGATAAACCGGATGCTGCAATAATTAAAATGGATATCAATGACGTTCTCATTTCTTATCTTTTTTCTGTTGCGGACGCTTAAAAACAAAGTTCAACACACTTGTTCGTGTATTCTCTCTAATTCCTGTAACGTATTCAGAACTTCCAAAATTGGGATGAACGGTATTCGTCTCAGTATAAGAATTTACTAATTCCCAACCATCTTCCCCCATTTTATTGAGCATTGGTGTTTGGTCATTAAATACCATTGGAGCATAATCAGGCAAACTCTCAGCATTCTGACCTGCTACTTTTACAACCTTGTACTCCCATTTGGTATTTTCTGTACAAGATGACAATGCTATCACTGCAATAACTACGAATAAAAATCTTTTCATATCAATTAAATTTATGGTTGAACATTCTAATCAAACATCATCACAATTCCGCCTATATCTTCAAATTCTGTACTTCCGCATTTAGGGCATTTTACGACTTTGTCTGCATCTCCGGTGGTATTATCTGCTTTACTGCCTATAATTTTCTTGTTTTGGAAACCGACACCTGCATAATGTGTCCATTCATTTCCACATTGCTTGCATTTATAGTTTTTTGTCTGTCCCATAAGCTATAAGTTTTTAATTCTATTATGAATTGCCAATTTTATATCGAATCCCATATCTTCGTCAGCATATAAAATGACACCATGAACGAGTAAAGAAAGGTTTATTCGACCGATAGCTTCTTGGAGAGTATCGAATGTATAAGTATCTTTATCAATTTCATTTTTATCATGTGGCAAGAAATCTTTATATGAAGATTGATCATAATGATAAAAGAATGAACCATTACTATCCTGTAGAATCTCTACAAATCCACCTTCTCCACCTACTTTTAATAGCAATGTCTGTTCTTCATTCATATTTTCAATATGTTTATAGTTATTCGAATATAGGGTACAAAGTTACATGCAATGTGTACCAAAGGTCGGTACACAGTCAAAATATTTGTAGTTATTCGTAGCGATTTAGTCCATTTTGATGTAATTCACGCACTTTATCCTGTAGTGATTGTGGCTCTAACACTTTTACTAATCCGGCTCTTGATACGAGATAACCGGCAAAATCAAGTGTAGGTCTTAGGGTCAGTTCAAAGTCTGAATACTCATTGGATGTGAATATTTCCTTTTGACTGGAATGTATGGGTAAGTCTCTCATAGAGAGTCGTTCTGTATCATAAGCTCTAACCAATATCCGCTCTGTAGGTGTCCCATCATTATTTACGATGCCAAAGCAATTTCTAAAATAAAGCTCAGTATTGAAATCTTCATCTTTTTCAAAATGGGTATTGGTAGGAGTGACTTCTTGCATCCGGTCGAAAGAGAGGGTTCTAAACTCACCATCTTCAATTCTTTTGCAAAGAAGATACCAACGACGATGAAACAGCTTCACGCAATATGGGTTAACCGTATATGTTTTTTCATCTGATGAACTATACTTCTTATAAGTAATTTGCAAAACCTGACTTTCCTTTAGTGCTTCAACAATTACCGATAATACCTCGCCTTCAGTCGGTATAGATTCCAAAACAATACAATCATGCAGACTTCTATATTCGCTAATTGTATTATTTACCGTTAACGTCGAAAACATCCAGTTTTGTATTGAGTCCTCTTCAAGTACATGGGCGTTTCCTATATAATATCTAAAGCCATCTTTAGGGTCACATTCAATATAAACCCCAAAGATATCCAGTATATCATCACGGTGACGATTGAAAGTGGTTCGTGCTATTGACATACCTCCACTCATCTCTGTCTTTTGCCACTTCTCATTGATTTCTCGAAGTGTGATTCTCTTGGCTTTATATATCGTGTTCAAAAGCCAAATATATTGCTTAAAAATATGGTATAGCTTCATCTTAAATAATTACTTATTAGATATTTTAGTCTTGATATAACCTTGTGGCATCCTCATGCATCTTGCGAATTTTATCTGATAACCATTGTGGCTCTAACACCTTCACCAAGCTACTACGAGAAACGATATAACCCGAAAAATCAAGTGTTGGACGTAAAGTCACTTCAAAGTCCGAATACTCATCGGATGTGAATATTTCCTTTTGACTAAAATGAATAGGCAAGTCTCGCATGGATAGTCTTTCCGTTCCAAAGGCTCTGAGCTTTACAGTCTGTACCTCTGTGCCATCTCCGCTAACAATGCCAAAACAGTCTTTATAATACTGTTCTGCATTAAAGTTTTTATCCATTCTGAACTTATCCTTAGTAATCTCAATCTTTATCATCCGGTCAAACGAGAGTGTTCTGAACTCATTTGTTCCTGATTTTTTCCCAAGTAGATACCATCTTCGGCGAAAGAGTTTAATACAGTATGGCTCTATCAAGTAATTCTTTGGCTCAGAAGTACTATATTTTTGATATTCAATAATTATCTTATAGTCATTTTTTATGCAGCCAATTACTTTACATAGATTATCACCTTCTGATGGTATAGCTTCCAATATAATTCTATCTCTAAGTGAAGAGAGATTTTCGCTAATGGTATTATTGACCGTTAGGGTAGACAGCATCCAATTCTGAATAGTGTCTTCCTGAAGTACGTGAGCATTTCCTATGTAATATTTGAATTTATCCTCTAAATCACATTCGATATATAAGCCGAAGATTTCTTCGATGGCAATTTTATGGCGGTTAAACGTGCTTCGAGATAAAGGCAAACCTCCGCACATCTCTGTCTCTTTCCACTTGTTGCTTATCTCACGGAGAGAAATTTTCTTGGCTTGATAAATAGTATTTACCAGCCAGATGTACTCTTTAAATACTAATGGTGAATTCATACATTATGGTTGTGTAAAAAGTAAATAATATTTCATCTCTCTGAATTATTTATTATTTTGATAGACATTTCAAACAGACTCAATTTTAAAAAACATACTTAGAATTTTGTCTGTATTTTACATTGTTTTATTTTACAGTATTTTATCAGGTCTTTTCTCATGATTGGATAAAATGCGAGTATTATTAACGAGCTTCAAATCACATAATTGTCCTATTTTTTGTCTGTCTGATAATTCAACATAATTGTTGTAGACATAATTGAGAACTCGTGCTTTGATGAATTCCATGGCAACAGGGTTACTTTTGAACTCACTTACTAATTTCTCCAAATCATTGAACTTCATTTTGTTATAGTATGTTTTAATTGTAAATGTTATTATTTTAGCTGCTGGAGTATTGAACCTTTCTGCTATTTCATCATATATGCTTATCATATCAGACGTACCGACGGCACACGATAAATGTGCAAAGGACAATAAGCAATTATGATACAATAACATATGCAGAAATTTTGTTACTTTTTCTCTTATTGAATCTTCACTCAAATTAATGCCATTATTGTTTTGCTCTAAAAAGAATGATACAATATCTTCTTGAGAGTCTTCTATCATTCGATTGAAGAAAGCTATAGAGCGAAAGCAAACTTTGTAAGATTCCTCAATTAATCTCAATATCTGGTCTTTTTTCAGTGTTTCTTTTTGGTTCTTAACTATTTGTCCTAATATCTTTATAATCTTAAAAGTATTATTTAATTCGCGTAAACACTTATTGTCTTCAAAATCTTTCTCAGATATAGTTGAATCAGAATTTAATTCTCGATGCCGTTTGTCTGATTCTTTCAAAATAATTTCTCTGTTCTTTTTAGGATCTACATTTTGAAGCATTACTTGTGATTTTATGCTGTCTACAATTGTTTTTAATCCACTAAACAAAGGGTCTTTTACTTCCAAAGTAATCGGTTGTTCATTTTCGAAAGGTAGCCAACTTGCAAATAGTAATTCCTCCATTTGCTTTTCTGTTCCATTATGATATACAAGAAATATCAATATGTTGGCTTCGCGTTCTTTATGGAGATTGTCGCATAATTTCTTAATAATTCCATCTGCCTTATTGTCGTTAACTAACTGTGATATTTTTTGAGCAACCAAATAATAAAAAACATACTTATATGCAAATGAATAACAATCTTCATCTGTTAATCGAATTAGATTTGCATTTATAAGTTTGGATAAAAGAGTGTCTACAGTGTATGGTACGTTATATTCTTTTTCGTATTCCGTGTAGTAATTTTTGTAATCTTTTACGGTAAAATATTTACTATCTGTCTTTTCCGAATAAAAAGAATAAGAAAACTCTGATAAGAATTTGATAACACCACTTGTTTTCTCCTTTTCTGTTCCTGTTTTTATTAATGAAGACATTATCAAAGAGTTATAACAATATGCATATGAAGTCTGAGAAATATCAAAATTCTCTAATGCTTGGTTTAATCCTTGAAGTAACGAAAGTATAAAAACTGGATAGGATGGTATTAGTTGTTGACCTAATAAAACTGTAACTTTATCATACATATTCTTTACTTGATTAAGGATAGCTTCTTCATCAATAGTTAATTTATCCTGTCCTAATCTTATCCATTTTTCTATAAGGATATTTCTTTTACTATATCCTAGAGATAAAATCCTGTATCGTTTTATTTCTTCTTTATTGGTATGAAGAAGAATGTTACTAATACTTATTTGTTGGCTATTTGTAATGATTATTCTTTCAAAATTACAAAGTGCCTTATCTAACAGTTTTGACTTGTTTTCTTGATTTAATATTGAAGTATCAAAATCATCAATTAGAAGAACATGTTTTGAACGGTCTAATTGTTCATATTTTTCATATGGAAACAGACTATTCTGATATTGCTTCTTGTATTCACGTTCAATAACGTCTGATATGTTGTAATGTTTTATCTGTTTCCCATTTATATATATTGGATACTCACCTCTCTTAAAAAAAGCTGAAAACAACATCTGAAGTAAAGATGATTTTCCGGATTGACTTTCGCCTTCCAAAAAAATCACACGTTCTGAAATATTATCATTTATTATAGTTTCACTATCTATATAATGAACGTTTTTCGAATGGAATTCTGATATAGGCTCTAAGTCAGGATAAACAAAAATATCAGAAAGATAAAGATTCTCTTTCCTGATATGTTTAAGTGGCATATCAATTTTTTCGAGTTTCTCTATCCATGCATCGGTTAAAGATATTCCTGTTTGTTTTCTATTTATTGCTATAATTCCATTTCCTGATTCTTCATAGTAGTCATTATTATATTTGTACGTGAAAGATGTCAATGAATCAGTATCTGTATCAAGTAATAAAAGCCCATATTCAGAGCTATTTTCTGATTGCAATGCTGAATTTTCTAAATATACTAATTCTCTCCGTTCAGTAAGATTTGAAACAATTCGACTTATATTAAAATGTTCATGTCCACACATAACAATATTCGAATTGGAATAAAGATGATCCTCAAATCTTTTTTTATTATTATTTGGCGAATTAGGTGTAATCCAACCTGAATTATGATGGAAAAGAGAGATAACAATATCTGTGTTCTTATCTCCGACTGAATCAATAAAGGAGTCCTCTGGAATAATTAAACAACCAGGACTTTCATTTATTTGAGATGTAAAGGCTGTATTATAACAATTGAATATAATTTTGTAATTCAACTTTAGAATTATTTCTTTAGTCCAAGAAATACTTGGTTCATTTTTTTCATTACATAATCTGTTCTTAAAATTCCAGAAATTAGCTTGAACTTTTAAACATTCATCTTTTATTTCTTTGTTTTCAAGCTTATCATTCTTCAATATTGAATCTATAATAATCTTCCTTACTTTTACAGATGAACTAAAATCACAATCGTGATTTCCTGGGACAATAACGTAGTCTATAGAATTTAGACACAAAGCTTCTTTTTTCCATCCTGTTTCACAGGATTTTAACCAATCATAAGCTAAATCATATTCTTCTTTACTGCCTTGGTTGGCAATATCACCAGTTATAACAAATACTAATTTGAAACATTCGTTGATTATATGTTTGCATGAACGTACGAATTCATCAACATGTTGTAATATAAAATCATTTTTTGATTTTATATGGATATCTGATAATTGAATTATTGCTACTTTCATTTTTTCTTTATTTAGTTACAACATCATATAGTTCCTTGTAAGTTTTCACTACGCCATATACTATGTCGCTGGAGCTGATGGCTGCAAAGTGACGGCGAGCACATTCTATCTTTGAATCTTCCGATCCACGTAATTGAGATTTTTCTAGGCTGTTGCCTTTTGTTTCTGCTACGAAATAGATGTGTTTCACTGTTCCTTCACGGAATGCTACTGCCCAGTCTGGATTGTAGTGTCCCATTGGGGTGTTGATATAAAATCTGTTTGGCAATTTGGTATAAACCACCACGTCTTCTTGCTTTTCAAGTTCTTCGGCAAATTGTTTCTCAATGCCTTGACTATCTACCACCACCAAGTCATAGAGTGATTTCGTTGACTCGATCGCATTCACTCCAAGTTTTCCCCTTAGAGTAGACTCTGTGAAGATGTCCTTTTCGTAAGTCTTGCTCAACTTTTCATATTTGATACACTGTATTACCGACAACGCCTTGCAGTCGTTGATTATACGACTAACCTTCAGGATAAACTCTTCGGGGTTCATCTTGAACTGGTAGAATGTAGCGGGCAATATACCTTTCAGTATTTCAATAATTGTACGTCGTGTAAGACCAGTATTACCCACCAAATCACCGATAAGGTCGTATGTAACACCTTCACCAATAGCTTCCGTTACTCGAATGGTACGTGAAGTGCCGGCATTCATTGCAACACCGGCTTCTAGTGATTCCTTGTCTTTGATATTTTCAAGCGAGCCATTTTCTACAACGATGCGTATCTCAGTAACTTTTAGATTGTCGTCTATTGCTTTCGTCGCTTTTTTAATCAATTCAGAGGTGTCAAAACTCACGTTGTAATAGGTACGTGCATTGATACGTTTCCAAAGCTCTTGAAACTCAGCTTTCTTATAATTATTCTCATTGAAGGTAGCTTCCTTTGGTTTGCGGGCATTCTCTGGCTTTACAGAGGAAGGATTGAATACTGTATCCAGTTTATGAATCACAGTCTCTTTTATTTCATTCACCTCCTCGCCAAAGTCGAGCGTACCTTGTTGTTTATCATCGAAATATTTCTGCGTAAGTTTTCCTTTCTTCACATAGCCATATTCGATGAGAGCTTCATGCACTTCCAAGGCTTGTTCTGTTGTTATTTCATATTGACGTCCATCTTTTGTTTCTGCAATCGTTCCTGCAAACAAAGTTGCAGTTACCACAATAGGACGATCATCACAAGCTTCAGCCATTTCTGTCTGCAATGCCTTTGAAAAGTTTTCATAACTTTCGCTCGCTATCACGGTAAGGATGTTTGTGTCGAATACTCGATCTCCAAGAACATCAGCATCTTGTCGTTCACCATTTGAGTTGACGCATAGACGCATACCACGACCTACCTCTTGACGCTTCTTTGTCACGTTGTCTGAGTTCTTGAGAGTACATATCTGGAACACATTTGGATTATCCCAACCCTCTTTCAGGGCAGAGTGGGAGAAGATGAAACGAACAGGCTCGTCAATACTCAACAAGCGAACCTTATCCTTCATGATCAAGTCGAATGCACTTTCATCATCAGCACTCTCTTTTCCTTCTTTCGAATCTTTGAAATGTCCTTTCTTGTCTTTTGAAAAATATCCTTGATGAATAAGTCCCGGCGCATTTTTCGGATTACTTAAGTAGCGTGTGTAGTCGGCCTCACCAAAAGTCGGCATCATTTCTTGAATGACACGCTGGTATTCTTCCTCAAACATAATTGCAAACTTACCTCTTGGCTCGTCTGTATCATAATGGCGATAACTATCTACATGGTCTATGAAGAAGAGTGACAGTACCTTTATTCCACGACCAAACAAGTTTCGTTCACGTTCTATATGTGTACGGATTGTTTCTCTTATCTGAATGCGGCGCAATAGGTCTTCGTTTACACTTCCCACAGCGTCACCTTCATAAAGTTCCAATCCATTGAGGAATCTCACTTTTCCTTCCAGTCCGTCAATGCGTTCTACAATGAAATTATTGTCATATTCTGCCAATCCGCCACTATTTTCTTTTATGTTAAAGCCTTCTCCAACCAATCTTGACGTTTGTTTGGTAGCTGTGCTTGTCTTTACATCAAAGCTGATTCTGGCTTGTGGATTACCCTTGCCGATAACTATCTCATCAAGATAGATGAAACCGTTGGTTGCAGTACTTCCCACCTGCTTGATGCCTTTTACTTCAATCTTCTTTACCAACTTCTTGTTGTAGGCGTCGATAGCATCAAGACGATACACCATGTTGTAGATGTCGCCCTTACGGTGTGTGGCACTATAAAGAAGAGTGAATAGCGGATTGAACTTACTGATACCCTTGCGTGTGGAGTTGTCTTTGTTCACACCAAGCACGCTCTGAGGTTCATCTATTATCATGATAGGATTGGTCTGTGCCAAAATATCTATAGGGCGACGACTACCAAACTCATCACGCTTTGAGAAGATGATACGTGCAGCACTATCTCCGGCACGACCTTCTTTATTCTTGTCTTCGTTGATAGAAGAGTTGAATGCTTGCGTGTTGACTATCATCACATGAAGACCTGCATCACCGGCAAAGGCATCAATCTTTGACAGTTGCTTGGAGTTGTAGATGAAGTATTGCATTCGTTTGCCATATTCCCCGGCAAAGTGTTCCTCCATACTTTCAAAACTCTTATACACACCTTCACGAATTGCAATGCTTGGCACCACGATGATAAACTTACACCAGCCATATTTTGCATTCAGCTCATACATGGTTTTGATGTAGGTATAGGTCTTACCCGTACCCGTTTCCATCTCGATGGTGAAGGTCAAGTCATCACCTTCGAGATACTCTATAGGCTTAATGCCCTGTGCCATCTGTACCGCACGCACATTCTCTGTGATAGCCGACCGCTCGATTACTATACGCTCGTTACCGAATCCGGCCACAGTAAATATGCCTCGTTTTTTACCTTGGTCTATGGTATATTTTGATGTTCCATCGCCTTTGGGTTGACCGATAAAGGCGTCAGCTACTGCACGTGCAGCATCTGTTTGGAATCGTTGATGTTTATATTGTAGTTTCATTGCTATGCTATTCATCCCATTTGTCCGAGGAAATTCGATTTTTTCGAATAGCATCGGACAAATGGATTTTAATTAGAATCTTAGATTACTTTGACGTTTTTGAATACTTCATCATCTGTCCAATCGAGCTTTTGCTTGAATGTTTCGTAGATGTTGATTTTAGAATCGTCGGCAGAGAAACTGCTGTCACGGAAGATGACGCGCAGTGGTGCTTTGTCGGCAATAACATCTATTACCTTTTGTGATATCTTTTCAGAGAAACAAGCCACCATGTCTCCTTCGTTCACTGTCCAAATGTCGCATCCGTCAACAGTCTCTTTTGCCATAGGCAGAGAGAGCTGCACGCCCCAATCGAGCATACAGCCAAAGAGCAGGTCAAGGTCGGTGCGGTCGTTCTTCACATTATCGAGGAACAAGTCCAGTTGGTCTTGACGATAGCTTTTAGGTGTGAAATATACTTTATTCATATTGCTTTCGTCAAGGCGGAGTACACGGAAACCTGTATCGAGTTTTGTCTCTTCCTCTTGGTCTGCAAATATACCTTCTTGTTGCTTCTTGGCTGCAAGTTCTTCTTTTATCTTCTTGCCGGCACGACGGATACGCTCTTTGCCTATTTCTGTAATCATATGAGGTAATTTCTTTGATGTTAAAAATTCTATTGCTGTTTCAAGAGTTCGTACTGCATCTTTTTGAGCAGTTTTTAAGGCTAAATCAAGATTCTCTTCTAATTGAATCAGAATAAATTTTCTCCTATTTTTATTCAAACTTGAATTGACACTAAATACAGCATGGGCTGTTGTGGCACTCCCTGAAAAAAAATCAAGTATTATATCATCATTTGTTGTAAACCGATTAATAAAATCTTCTAACATAGAAAGTGGTTTAGGTGAACTAAAAGGACTTTCAGGCAACTCAAATAAATTAGCAAGAGCTATTGAAGCATTAGATTGTGTTCCGAATTTACACGTGGTTTGGGGAGTTTCAGCACTGCGTTTTTTTACGATTTTAATTTTTCCTTTTGAATTAAAATAGAAATCTATAATTTTTTGATTTTTTGTATCTACTAAACTCTGTCTATCTCCATAAAAAAATTGCTTCATCTGATTTGCTTGAGTCCATCCAGCTTTCAATGTGACATCATTAACAAGTTTTCTATCCTTAATTTCGATTTTTCCATTAACAACTTGTACTTTTTCTTCATCGCCATATTCATTATCAAAAGTGGTTTCATCTTCAGCCTCAAATCTTGTCCCTTTAGGGAATGTAAAGCATGTAGCAGGATGCCTTCCTGATACTTTTTTCATTGCTCCTGCTTCAAAAATGTCATTTTCTATTGATGTTGGATTATTTAGTTTTCCTTTATTCTTTGAAAAGACAATGATATATTCGTGATAAACTTTGTAAATACCTGCTTGAGCACTATGATTTTTGTCCCATATTAATGTAGCAATCTCATTATGCTCTCCAAAAATTTCCTTACAAATTTTTTTAAGATTTTCGATCTCTTTGTCATTTATAGATATAAATATTATTCCGTCTTCAGTAAGCAGACTTCTTGCTACTGCCAAACGACTATAAATCATCGAACACCAATCAGAATGGAACTTACCATTTGTGTCAGTATTCTTACGGAAACGATTACCCAATTCATCTACGTTGCCAGCAGCTTCATCATATTCAGCTTGCGATTGAGAGAAGTCATCGTCATACACAAAGTCGTTGCCAGTGTTATATGGAGGATCAATATAAATCATCTTCACCTTGCCGAGGTAAGACTTTTGCAGGAGCTTGAGCACTTCGAGGTTATCACCCTCAATGTAGAGGTTCTCTGTATTGTCCCAATCCACACTGTCTTCAGGCACAGGACGCAAGGTCTTCTTAATGGGACGTGCCACTTCGCGGCGCGCCTCTTGTTTGCCCACCCAGTTGAACTCATACGCTTCGTTGGTATCCTCTACGGTGTCATCTCCAAGCAGGGTACGAAGTGTTTCGAAGTTTACAATGTGCTTCATTTCGCCTGTCTGTTCATCACGGGTTTCGGTGAAACATGCAGGACATATCTTGTAGAGAGCATCAAGATTAATCTGTGCTCCGGATGTTGATTCAAGTTTTAAATGCTCAAGTTCCATATCTATTTATTTTTTTATTTTATTCAGTTCATTGTTCAGTGTGGCAATCTCACGTTTTAAGGTTTTTGCCTCACTGTTTAATTCTATCTGTCGGTTGAATTGCTTCTCAGCTCGTACCTTCTTTTGCAGAGCTTCTGCCATTCGTGTTTTCTTTTCAATCTGTTCTTGCAGCTCCACAATGCGCTTGGTATCTTCGCTACTCTTAGTGCCGAATCCTGAGATGAAGCCAGCAAACGACTCGTAAACCTTATCCATTGTCTGCCCATCAATAGTCAAGGATAGATGTTCTCGTGTCATCCACTCGGTAACAAACGACTTCACTATGTTGAAAGTACCTTCCTTTTCGTTAATCCACTCCTTATAGTTGAGTAGTAGTCGATAATGGTCGGAGTGTTGAAGAACGAAAAGTACGTGGCGAGGCATATTCTTATCAATGAAAGTAAATACGTCGCTTGGGCAATCTTTCTCTTTCATCAGCACATGAAACACAACAATCTCATGCACCGTCTTCCCATCCACCACATTCAGTGTGGAAGGAGCGAGCTTATAGAGCCACGTCATAGAGTCCACATCGTCCACAAAGTGTTGCTTCATCTTGGCGTTTATTTCCAGATGTTTGTAGAAAGCCGTCTTGGGCACTTTCTTAACATAGAGCGTGGAGTCAGGGAAATGCAGTATATTATCCATAATATTTAGTTTTTTATTATTGATTTAATACTCTTGTTTAGCTCTTTTAATTCAGCTGTAATATCATCATAATGCACAATTGACCCTGCCACGAAATCTACAATAGAGAAACGCTCTCTAATTTTGTATTTATTTCCACAATAATTTCCTGTGATTTCAAACGCATCACTTTCATGTTTCTTTAGCCACTCATTCACAATCCGACCTCCGAATTCTTCTTTATCAACATCGCGTTTATTCCCATAAAAAACGAATTGATCATCGTTCATATAATGACTTCCTAAGTCTGCAAAATGCGATTTACCTGCTTCTAAAGAAAAAGACTTTTGTTCTAATTTATCGAATGCAGTTTTTATGTGTGTGGAATAATGTTCTTTAATGAATGAACTATTAATCTTAATATTGATGTCATATGCAGTTTCTTTCCCTATATTAGATATTTTGAGCAGAAACATACCACCCCAAGCAATTACAGATAAACTTATTCTTGCTCTAAGATCTTCTTTTCTTTGTTTCTTTAATATATATATCTGCCAAGAATTTATTCCTAACAATATAAAAGTGAAGAATGCTGTTATTGCTGTAGCAATACTTCCTACTGCTGTCCAATTAATACAACTCACAATCATTTTACTTAATTACTAAAAATGTTATTAATTCAAAATCATCCAATCCTTTTATCTCATTTAGCAAAGCCGATGTTTCGCCAACTGAGAAGAGACTGTCTATCTCACTTTCTTCCTTTACAGAGATAATACTTTCGATAGCCGTATGCAGAAGGTCAGAGTAATGATTCATCCGTCTTCCATCGGCAGTCTCTTTATTGAAAGCCTTGCATAGCGGTTTGTTAACTTCCGTCTTGCCTTTACAAAGTAGACGCATTGTATCGAGTAGTTGCTTGGGCTGAAGATGGTCGCAGATCACGCTGCCGTCATCGGCCAAATAAACCATATAGAAGGGATGAAGAAGATTTTTCTTATCAATGTTCACTCCGCTATTACGGTTCTTCAATATATACATGGCTCCGGGTTTGGCAATAGCAGAACTCTCCACAACGGCACTCATGCCAAAAGGTGCGTGTTCTATGTCGTTGTTCTCTTTGATATGAGCCAACAGGTCTAGACGGAACTCATTCAGTCCTAAGTCCATGATGTTGATGCCAGTGTCCATATCCTCTATATCCACCACTTCTTCTTGCAGACGGCGCAGTTGGTTACGACGATATTCAAGGTCGCCTTTCTCATTAACCGAAAGCAAGTTGTCATCGCCAGTAGAAGTAAGTACGGTGGCTTTCATTCTACTTTCCACACGTCCTTTGAGCTGGATATAATCGTCAAGTTCCATATCGGGCCAGTAGTTCACCAACTGGATAACATCGTTCTTTGAACCTATACGGTCTATACGTCCGAAACGCTGAATGATACGTACAGGGTTCCAGTGAATGTCGTAATTTACGAGATAATCGCAATCTTGAAGGTTCTGACCTTCGGATATGCAGTCGGTAGCTATCAGTACATCTATTTCTTCTTTCGCATTAGGGAACAGCGTGTCTCTATTCTTTGACTGAGGCGAGAAGTAAGTAAGCACGTTATTGAAACTCAAGGGGAATTTCGGTATGGTGCATCGTCCATCCGTACTACCTGTGATAAGGGCTGAATTGAGTCCATAGTCTTGCTTTATCTTAGGTGCAAGATTGGTATATAGATAGTCGGCAGTATCGGCAAAAGCTGTAAATATCAACACCTTCTTGTTTGTGCCATTTATTGGGTTTGCAAACTTATTCTTTAAGTCGGCACGGAGCATTTGCAGTTTGCAATCGTGTTCGGGTGTGATGTCCTGAATCATGATAAGCAATAGACGTAACACTTCCAAATCCTGTTTCAAATCGACACGCCAACGCACATAATCCATATCACGAAGGTCAATCCTTGTCTTTTTGCCAACAAAAGGATCGTTTTCGCTATCTGTGCTATCAAGGTCATCGTCGGCGAAATCGGTAACATCCACTTCTCCACAACCACTATCTTCGAAATTGTTGATAACCGAAATGGTATCATTCACAAAATCTTTTATACGTGTAAGTGTCAAGCGGAAAGAATTCACCGAACTCTCCAGTCGTTTGAGCAGATTGGTTGCCATGAGTTTGCGGATACCTTTCTCACGACCGTCTATGGAAAGTCCTGAGCCTTCAATATTTATTTCGTAATCCTCCTTCACACTGTCATAGATAAAGAGCGATGGCGTGTAAATACTCAAATTGAGTTTGTTGAGTTGCTCGGCTATTTCGGTGAAGTTGATGCTGTTGGGTAAATCGGTTAACGTGGGGCGACGGGAGACAGGTGCAAGTCTGGTCGGGAATTTGCCTATATCTGTGGTGTCGTAGTATTTTACGATGTGGCTACGGCTGCGGGCTATGGTGACAGCATCGAGCAGTTGGAAGAAATCGAAACTAAGGCTATCAAGAAGAAGTTTGGTTGTACGTTCTTCAGGTTTTAGCTTGCACCATTTGTTGTAGGCTTTCTGTGCATTCTTAAATATATCGTCAATACCCTTGTCAATGTCAAGAGCATCGTTTATGTTGTCATCTTTACCTTCATAGGCAAGTTGAAGCTGATTCTTCAGGTCATTGAAACGATTGTTTACAGGCGTGGCACTGAGCATCAGGACTTTGGTTTTCACACCGGCACGAAGCACCTTGTTCATCAATCGTTGATAGCGGTTTTCTTTCTTGCCGTTATCATTGTCATCCAGGACTTCATCATCGCTCACGTTGCCACCATTACGGAAGTTATGACTCTCGTCAATCACTATCAGGTCATAGTTGCCCCAATTGATATGCCCCAAGTCGAGTCCGTTGCTGAGCCCTTTGTCACGAGAAAGATCAGAATGAAACAAGATGTCATAGCGCAGGCGGTCGGCAGCTATGGGATTATCCTTATAGTTTGAACGGAATGTTTGCCAGTTGTTATGCAGCTTCTTTGGGCAGAGCACAAGAACTGATTTGTTGCGGTTTTCATAATACTTTATAACCGAAAGAGCAGTAAATGTCTTACCAAGACCCACACTGTCGGCAAGAATACAACCGTTGTATTTCTCCAACTTGTTGATGATGGCAAGTGCCGCATCACGTTGGAAATTGAAAAGCTTACTCCAGATAATACTATCTTTGAAACCTGTCTTTTCGTTAGGGAGCACATCCTCTGAAATATCTTCCAGAAACTCGTTGAATATATTGTATAGAGTGATGAAGTAGATATACTCAGGTGGATTTTCATTATAAACAGTCTCTATATATTCAAGCACAGAGCTTGTTACATCTGAGAACTTGTCATCATTGTTCCATTGCTCATTGAAAATATTCAAATAGGCTTCAGCAGTAGGGGACGGAAGTATGTTTACCATAGAGTAAACATTATTACCACGTTCACAACCAAGTTCGGTTGTGGTAAATTCATTGAAAGGAAGATAAACATGATTTGTTTCATCATTCACATCAAGAAATCCACCCATATCTTCACTGGAAGAGTTTGATTTGAAGTGAACCTTGCTGCGTATCCACTGAGCACATTCTCTAGCTATAGCTTTCTGAGAAAGTTGATTTCGCAACTTTATCTCAAAATCTGAGCCGTAAAGATTACGTTCTCTATTAAGTTTTGGGATAAAAAACTCTCGCTTTTCTTTCTTTGTTTTATCCTTGATGAATGTTGGAGAAGTGAAAATAAATCTAAGTTCGTCGATATCTTCCAATTCCTTTTTCAGTGCCTCAAATGCATAAATGGAAAACGAAGCTGCCGCAATTGACACTTTAGAATTAGATGACAACCTTGATTTAAGATCATCAACAACACGTTCATTTATGTTATTTATTAACTTGGGTAGCTCCATCCTGCTTTTATTAAAACAAAAAGACCCTCTTAACATCCCCTGAAGGCTGACCAAAGCCCATATAGATGCAAGAGGGTCTCTCATGTATTCTTTTTTATATTACAGTCGTTAGTGAAATACTTTCAGCACTGTTGTTGATTATCTAGCACATATTGACTGTTTTGATTCTTGGTCTTATTTTTCAGGTTGTAGCTTTATCAGCTTCCTTTTCAGCTACAAAGGTACAAAAAATGTGTGTCATCATACGGAACACATACGAGAAATCTTCAAAATCAGCAAAAAAAATTGTATTTATGCTTGTTTTTTATTAATGATAGCAATTATGTCGGCTGTTTTGATGGCAAACGAACGTATGAATGAGTCTTGTTATTATCTTGAATAAAGTAATTTAAGCTCCATCCACCTACGTCTCTTGATGGATGGAACTACCTTACCTTTCCATTTACAGAATGTTATGTACTCATTTTCTATATCTTTTTCACCACGTTTGATTTTTTGAATTAGCCGACTCTCAGGTTTTTTCTTGTCGCCCAAGATAGAGACGTGACCACAGTTGTAGGCAAGTGTGGCTAGCAAAATAGTGTTAGAACCATAGTCACGGAATAAGAAACATAGCTTCTTTAGGTCACTACGTAACAACGAATCTGCCTGTCTCTTGGTAATCTTTGATGTCAGTTTCTCACCGGGTTGAAGTCGATGTCCATAGCCAACGTAGGGATAGTCTTTTTGGGTGTGCATGCCTTCACAATGTTTTATAAGCAAAACAGCCCTCTCAAATTTGGGAAGGCTATAAAGTGAGGAATACTCCTTTGATGTTATGTTTGTATTTTGTTGTTTGTCTTTTGCTGAAACATTAATCGTTATTACAAGAAGCAGTACTGCCGTCAAAAGTCTAATATTCAAGATTCTAATCATTTATATGGATTTTAGTTTTCAGCACACTAAATATGCTTATCCTTGCCAAAGATGGAATTGATCATTTCTTTTACGTCTTGTCCAACCTGAACAAAATTCTTGTAAAGGATGCGCTCTCGTTCATCTACCGGACCGAAATTATAGAACTTAGGGATTGGATAATGGATATAATCCTCTTCTTCCTTTTTGATGGCTTCCATGTCAAAATCTGTTTTGCAGTAGAACTTTGTGGTTTTGAACTCATGGCTTTCTTGTATATTCATTGAGCCGCCACGTCCAGTTTTGGTGACTACAAAATCACGTGCTGTCTGACCACAAATCCATCCTGTAGGCATATCACTGATTTTTGATGCTGGAACAAGGCTGTCAAGGTTTTCATTAAGATTTATTGATGTCTTATCTCTGTCGATGGTAACACCTTTCTTTATCTGAACAACCTTACCGAAAATATCACTACTCAACCATTCAAGTGTTTCTTTACTTCGTGCAGAACCACTTATTACATTACCGACTGTAGTAATAATCTTCTGCATTCCAACCTTACCATAGTCGGCTTCAAGCTGTGGCAATTCCTGAAAACCTAAGGCAACGCTTACCTTATTGCTTCGGGCTGTACCAATCAAGCGGTCTATCTTGTGGAAATAGAGAGTAGGTAACTCATCCACAATGATACTTGTAGGTATATTTTTCCCTTGACCGGTGTTTACTCGTGTCACAAGTCGATTTAGAATTAAAGCATTCAAAGCCCCGATAATGCTTTCCATCTCCGGGTCATTAGCAATGAGCAGATAACTTGGATTCTTAGGGTCACTGACCTTTAAGTCAAAGTCATCTCCGTCTTTGTGAAATATCCAATAACTTTCTTTTGTTGCCAATCTACTGGTATAAACACGTAGAGTACCAATCATACCCTCTAACTGTTCCATGGCCTTGTTCTTTAAGGCTGTTTGGAATGGGCCAAGTAAAGGTGCGACCTCGTTATCGGTTTCAAGTACAGCAAAGATGGTTTGGTAACTTTCATTGAGAAAGGACAGGATATGTGGCATATCAGAGTATTTACCTAACCAATGGTCAGCTTTTGTTTCTTCTCCGTTATGGTCAAATACACGTCCTGTAGGTTTGAGCCTTTTTGTTGTGGGGTCAAGAATTTTCTCCGCAATCAACATCTTTCCATTCTTGTCGTATGGCTCTTTCTCATAGTTTATGAAGAAATAGATGCAGGCAGCTAAGAAATTGACGGCAGATGTTTGGAAGAATTGGTCACTACCGCCACCTCCTTCTTTCTTTCCTTTTTGAAGGGATTCAAGCAATGTCTCAGCGGTTTCGCTGGCAGCTGCAAGATTGTTGATGTATTTCTGCTGAATAGGATTGATTCTCTTGGAATATTCAACTTCAACAAAATTTATCATATTGAATTTACATCCATCTGGAGTTTTACCTGCCTTTTGATTGATACGGTAATGGTAGTATAATTTCTGTGCGAGTGTTGGGAACTTGTAGTCATATACAACTAATGAAAAGCCCTTCGCACTATGTTGACGGATAAACGGTTCAATTACAGAAAATGTTTTACCTGAACCTGGTGTTCCGACTACCCATGTTCCTCGGAACGGATTACTGATTGATATGGCTCCTTTGCGAAATTTACCTTTATAATAAAAGCGCATTGGAATATTCACTGAGTATTTGTTTTCCTCCATCTCTGTACATTGGTCAAAGCTTTCGTTCTCAAAGTTGAAACGATCTTTTCCAAGTCCTTCCTTCAGGAATTTGCTAATGTTATCCAATGCTATGTGTACAAGAATTGTTCCCACTATTGTTGTAATCATATAGAAAATGATATTCAATCTTAGGGAATAAAAATGTGTATCCATGTTGAAGCCAAAGAGCCACACGGATAGGATAAGTAGTATGACACCGCCTAGGATGGGATAAAGCACCTGCTTATGTGAGTCAAATTCCAGATGCTTTTTGTTTCGTGTACCCACGCAGGTGATACATACGAGGAAGAAAGTGACTACTTTGCTATATATCAGATGACCATCATTATAGATAAACCATTGTTTTACTCTACCATGAATGTCGGCAAGGATACCTCCGAAATGGTCTAGCATGGCTGGTTCAAAGGCATATTCAAAGAACTCCACCAATATGGAGATATAGATGACTGCCCTAAATATTTTATAAGCTCCCTGTAATTCTTTACTTTCTTCCATGAATTTGATATTCGTTTTTAATTATTGAGTGTGAGAATGGCTCGTGCCTTATGAGACTGTGTCTTGGGCGTTTCTTGCATCGAACCGCTACTAAGTGAGTAGAGCCATGCCTTGGCTAACTCTTGTCCTGATACTTCGGTACTTGTCCAGTACCAACAGTCATCCGGATTATCAGGGATTGGGTCGCCACCACATTGCTTTAAAATAGGGTTGATGAAATCTTTTGCAGCATAGAGCATACGCATTTGTGATACAGAAGGGATATAGGCACTTTGTCCATTATTCCAAAGTTCAAATACGCTATTGGCTAATGGGGAAGAAACATCTCTGCAATTGAACATGTTGAATGTATTCTCATTGCCGTCCCATTTTGTAACATCAGCCGATGTGCTCTGTTTTACGTCTAGACTATCAGCAAAGGCAGATGGCGTTACTTCATATAGATATACAGCTGTTCCATTGCCGGATGTGTTGTCATCAATATTGATATCAAAAACAACCGCAACTGGTGTTTTATGTTGTTTCTCGACATCTGTTATAGGCATTATTTTCCCGTCACTACATAGTACATGACATACCTTTGTGTCTGTATCAGGAAAGTCTTTGTGAGCATCACATGATGTAAAGGTGATTACTGCTGTAGCTATCGCTAACATCGAAAATATTTTTCTCATTTTGATTATTGTTTTCGGTTATAGACTGTATTTTATTCCTAAAGTAGCCCCCGTCCTAAAGGTGTCAAGGCCTTTTATCATGATATCTGTTTTTACTTGCCAGAAGATTTGCCAACCGGATCGGAGAGCATAGCTATGTTCGTAGCCTACATGGATACCACCGATAACCTTGTCGGTATCACTGCCTACGGAAGCTCCAATACGCACATTGCCATGATTGTTTCTGCCTCGTACCACACAAGGTTTATAGGCAATACCGAAATCATAAGTACGGTAGTTTTTCCAAAAACTGTCGGGACAAACATGACCGCAAGAAGCACACTCATCCCATTTCAGATACACATTGCCAAAATACTCCCACGCATTATGATATTTGGTTTCATGTTCATAAGAGAGTGTTAAGTCTAAGCCTCTTTCATACAATACTCCTGTACCTAAAGATATTCTATTTGAACCGTCTTGAGCATAAGATGATGTTAGGGTAGCAATAAACAACATTGCCATTAGAATTACTTTCTTCATAGATTAATCCTCCTCCAATAAAACTGCATTAAACGAATCAGCTGAAAGGACATCTTCATAATCGATATTTAGAAGGATATTTCTGCCCGAAATTTGCTTCTCTGCCATCTCTATGGTAAGAACCTTGTCATTTGGAAAGGTCATTTTCTTAATGACAATAACATTACGATACCCATACCTGAATGACTTCGCTTGTTCTAACATCATCACTGGCTGAATCTCGATAGATTGTGTATTGGTCGCTTTCGACATCTTTTTATCATCCAGTTTCAATCGTATTTGGTCAATATCAAAACGAATGTTGGTTTTGTTGTCAACAGAGAAATCAAGAAAGAAATAGTCACCTGCCGTGTAAATGTTATTCAGTCGCATAACCATACGATGTTTCTTGGTGGCGATATTTCTTATCTTCGCCGGGGAGTTCCATATCTGGCGTGCAAAGCGAGTCATATCAACTGTTGACATACTTACTGCCGGATTGTTATAGGCATTGCGCTCGACAAGTTGAATTTCCTTATCGGTTACAGCTTCCTGCATTCTTGTAGTATACAGAAGTGCATATTGCGTGCGGTAGCGTTCTGTTACAATGGTTACAATTGCCAACACATCACCATCGGCATGAAGACCTTCTTTGGGTTTTAATCGTATGGTATTGTTGATGGGTTGGTCGCCAACCACCTTGTCGGTAGATATATCGACAAATCTAATTGGCTCCGAAGCCGTGATAACTGTTGTCACTTGCTCATTGATGGTGAGCTGTTCCATCTCCTCATAGGTCTGTTGTGCCAATATCGGAGTGCTTGTTACGGCGCAAAGTATCAATGCGCCAAATATTTTCTTGATTTTCATAATTGCTGATTTTATTTACGCTTACTTATTCTTTTTACTTTCCTTGCTATTGATGAGATACACGAATGTTCCGTATTTTAACTTGACTTTATTCTTTTTGATGGCTTTACCAATGGCATTGCTGGTCTTTTGATAAGCATTCGTCATAGCTTGAGCTGCCCATTGAGTCATACTGTTACCTGTGCTTGTACCATTATTCATTTCCATATTTCCTGAAGCTGCACTACTTGCTACATCTTTAGTGGTCTCTCTGAAACTGCTACTAGGAACATAAAGTCCCTCCATGCCATCTGTATCATAGATGGACAGATTTATCTTTACTAATTCGTCATCAATAAGCATACTTTTGATGTTACCCTTTACTCGTTGCGAACCAAAGCCACTCATTGTGGCATACAAGTATGAACCTTTTGGTACAACTAGCTCTCCGATTTCCACATCATCGAGTAAGCGCAAACGGATACGAGTCCCATCGGTAGCTTTCACGTCTTCATCAATGATAGCCTTGATTAGATTGGCCTCTTTTTCGTTTTCAGCGAGGGTATTGAAGTAGTCAGAAGAAACTTTGACTTTCTTCACGACCTCAGTGGGTTCTGACTCTTCGGATATTGCGTTTCTTGACTTATCGTTGATGTTTACGCTACCGCTTATGTTTCTGTTTGCGGGATTGGTTTCATCAGCTTGTTGGCCAGTATCTGTTAAACCTGTCTCTTGTTGGGCTTTCAACCTCGCCTGAGCCAATGCTTTGTTGAGCTCTGCCAATGCTTCGGATTCTGTCTTATCGGTGTCGGTTTTCTGCATGCCTTTCTGTCTTTCCATTTCTGCTGTACGTTCGGCTGCTTCGGCATCAAGCTTCCGAAGTTCTTCGTCTGAATATTTCGATTGAAACTCTTCTTTTTCATTATTGTCTTCTATTTCGATATTGTTTACGGCACTATGATCCTCAATCTTGCCGTAAGAATTGAGCATATTCTCGTATTTGCCACCAATGCCATCACTCTTTATCTGTGCTTGAGGAAGTTTCGGATTCAGATATTCCGTAGTCTGCATATTGGCATCTTTCTTCTCTGCCAGTTCCGTATCAAACATATCGAAAACGAAATATGCTGTTCCAAGCAAAGGGAGATATATAATCAGCGGTAGCATGTATTTAGGCTGTTTGAAATTGATTTTATCGGTCAGCTTCATGATGATTCTATTTTTGTTTGTTTATTGGGTGAATAATCCTACTTTCTCCCTTATGTCTGGAGCGTATAAGTGAATCTTGTCTCTCGATAGCAGATATTGAACTCTGCTTGTGGTTATATACTCTCGCCATACGGTAGATATTGAAGCCAAAACTTAAAGCGACAAATCCAAAGACAATAACTAAGAATAGTGTCTTGTGTATATCGGCAAATCGTTGTACATGTGCAGCCGCCTTGTCAATTTTCAAAGTTTGGGCAAACTTGCGTCCTGCTTTCACTTCACGCTGATAACGTTCCTTATACTGAGGGTCGTTCTTGTCAGGCATCTTCTCGCCAAACAACATTCGTTTTAATCCTTTCATATCTTATATTTTTAGTAGTTGACTTTTGTCTTTTGGTCGATATCCTTGTTAAGTAACGTTCTCCAGTTGACAATCAGAAGTCCATGAGGATTGTTATCAGTGCGTGGTACTCTTTTCAACTGTCCAGCTGTTACAAGCTCACGAGTCAGAATATTTGTTCTTCTTTCTATTCGTTGACGACCGTAATAAGTGAATTCCATTTTCTCCTTATTGAACTTGATACTGTCGCAGAAGATGCTGAATACAGCACTTGTTCCCATGATATTATTATAGAAACCTTTTTCTTTCAGAGTATTATACTGGGCAAGACCAGTCTCATCCACTAGATACATGGCTTTATTCATGGTGTATTTTATGTACTTATCATCAGGAGCCAAGGTGAAAAAGTAGTGATGGAAAGCCTCAATATGTGCTTTTGCTTCCACATCAAGCGTTTCATCCATTGTCGTTCTTTGCACTAAGATTGGAACATTGCTATCCAAAACATAGATTTTATTTTGTGCATCGACCACCATATTACGTGCTGTCCAAATACTCGAAATGCTAATGAACACACAGCCAACGAGGAACAATCCACATATGATAGTCACAAGTTTGATTTTATTCTCTAGATTTTTTATTACCATTTTATGATTACATTTTAGGGGTTAAGACTATTTGACTACATGTCCAATCAATCCCTGAGTAGACATTTTTGCTTGTTGAGCAACACCTTCACCAAAATTTCGTGTCGAGAATGCGGTATCGCCATCGGGTATCATCCATGCTGCCAAATCCGGAACGAGGTTAAGACATTTCAACGCTACGATACTTGCAGCCATCAGATAGCCGGCAGAGAAGAATGAATTCTGTAAGTAGGATGCCATAGTCTGCTCTGAAGCTGTGATTGCAGTAAGGTTTTCAACCTGTATGCTCAGTACGATATCAAAGAGCAAAAGCACATAGAATCCAACGAAGTAGAGCATGGCTCCATAAAAATGCACCGTCAGATATCTAGTAATCCACTTAGCCCAACTGCTTTCCCATTTTGGCAACAGACTGAAAGCCCATTGTATAGGGCCGAAGATTGTTAGCATTCCTAAAAGTATCTGCTGACAATAAATAGTGCTCCACCAACCGATTCTAAATACTATCAGAGATAAGAGCATCACGATTTTGTCAAGTCCGACAACAGCTCCAGCAGTGAGCGACGTAAACCAAAGACGGCTTGCATCCTTCTCCATATTGGTAACTTCTTCAACACCTGCACTTACCATTGTCTCTTGCACGACAGCAGGATCCGAAGTTCCTTTATGGGCTACATCGGCTTTTGCTTGTAGGTCATTATATATTGTGTCTCGCTTATAGATTAGTTCTTGCACTTCAGTAAACTTATCTTCTATCTGCGCTGCTTCCGCTTGATAGAGGTCGTGAGTGTAGGAACCTATGGAATTAGGTACATAACTCAGAAAATCAAGGAAGCACCATTGGCTACCACCTCCAACCATGCCTGTATCAGCAGGTGGATACCACCAACAGAGAATGATGGAGACTGCCAATGGCTTGAATAATTTCATCACATCCAACGGCTCATGTTTAACCATCATTTTGTATGCCATTCCTGATGCCATGACGATGGAGAAAAGAGCGGCCAATGCCATACACATCTGTACAAGCCACCAAAAGGGACCTTGTGAGCCTGTAAAAGTAGCATCACAAAGAAACTCGTTCGTTTGAAAGATGACATCATCAATCTCTTCTTCGAGGAGGTTAATGCCAAAATCTGATAATATATTAGTACCTTCAGCCATAGATGATTACTTGTTTGATTGTTCTGTTACGTATAACTTTGTTTTTAATCCTGCTTTTCTTATCTCCACGTTTCTGTTTGTGATGATTGACATTTGTCGGTTAAAACTTTGCATGCTAATATTGTTATTGGTTTATATCATTCGGATTCCTCTATACTACCATTACTTGACCCTCCGCTTTCTTTTGAGTTACTGGCTTTCTTCCAGTTCCGCTTTGCCAAAAGAATAATGCTTGTCTTATCGGCCAGTTTATAATTTGTGTTGGATGAGAGAAGCTGTTTCGTCTCTTTAGCTGTTTGGAAACTCACCAGTTGTTTTACCAGTGTCTCATTTTTATAATTCAATCCGGCATATATATCCAAGTACATTTTCTTTCGTTGTGCATTGGGCATATAGTAGTTTTTTATTGATTTGATGGCACATTCATATTCGTTGTAATACTCAAGCCATTGCTCCCTTTGTTCATAAGATCCACCCATCGGAATGATTCGATCTATGTTTTTCTGAAAGACATCCAACTTACTTGTTATCTTTGAACCCTCTGCCAACCATGCTAAATCAATACTTCTATCAGCAAGGTTAAGTGCTTCTATTTTAGCTCGTTTTGTCAGAGCTGAATCTATTGCTTCTGCATAATCAACTTGATTGTAACAGCTTATGCTGGCTATCGTGCGGTAACCTTGCTTATTCTTTGCGGCAGCTGTCTTTTTGTATGAATTATGTGTCGCCATATAATATAGTTCAGGAGTAAGAGAACCGGCTCCAGTTTCCATCACGGTAATCTGATTCTGTTTAGAGGAATCATGATTGTATGATACTCTCTGTGCATTAGCATAATGTGCGGAGCACAAAGTCATAATTGCCATAAGACTGTATGTCTTTATTGTCATCTTCATTATTCAAAATTTATATAATTGTACTTATGCTATTTCTCTAGTTTCCCGACTTTCCGCCATCTTCCAAATGCATCATCTATCATTTCTTTCTTTGTTTTCGTTCGATATACCTTCTCTTTCCAATAGCCCATTCTCAACTGGATGTATCTCCAAGTGTCGAAATAGGCTGTGTTAAGCATCTTTTCTATATTGTCAAGTGATGTATTGATACTTTCCATGACTACAAGCAAGTCTGCTGTTGAACAAGCAGCAGCCCCTGTGGCGTATAGCACTAAATCACTGAGCGATTTATAGAGATATTCTCCCTCTTTAGCAATATTTGCGATGGCCTTTATGTTGATACTTATGAGCATTGTATCTGCCAACTCGATATGCTTACGTTTCACCACCTGAGAGTTGAAATCGTTCAAGAGTTTCTTGTAGTCTGATATTCTATCACTGACATTCTCATAAGTATTAACGGCATTCATGCTTGTACGCAATGATTGATACAACACGTCTATCACGTCAAACGCCCTGGTATATTTATCTAGTTCGACATTGATCTCTTTGTAGTTGCTAGTCTGCTCACTACTATACTGATGAAGGAGCTTATTGCTGTATTCCAATGTTGATCTTGCCAATAACAGACTACGCTGTTTCTTATGGTCATTTATGTAGGCTTCTACACTCACAACATCAAAACCCCATTGTGCCATCATCTTGAGAGGGGAGAGTAAAACGATAATCATAAAAATCAACTTTCTCATTGGTCATCCTCCTCTTCGTATTTGCCATTATAGCTATCAGAGTGTTTGGTACTGGCAGCCTTACGCAACCAACGTTTACGACATTCTTCTGCTAAGGTTAATCGTCTGCCTTGGTCTGTATTAACATAAGGGGCTATATCAAGAAGAACATCTATGATATTACGTTTGTAATGCATCATCTTCTCCAGAGAAACAAGGTCTGCATATATTTGTGTAATTCTACTGTCTATCTCCATTGCGATATTCAGCCTGTCCGAAGACCATAGAAGATGACGTGTGTCATCTGTATTGTCTGTCTCTGCCGGTTCCGTCTTTGCATACTCAGTAGTAATCTTACAAGATGGATATTCACGGGCTATTTCGGATATGCGTTTATTCACTTCATCAGCCTTTTGTTGTTCACTTTTGTTTGGATCAAGCGTCAATACATCGATAACAGAGGTATCTGTATATTCTGATGTAAGCGACCAACTGATTTGCATGATAGCTCTGTGTATCTTGATACCTAAGAAATATTTAGGTTTTCTGGCAATACTCAATGTGGCTGTGAATGTTATTACACCATTGATGTTTGGCATCGTTGCTTTTCGGATATAGGTATATCCATTCCAAGAACCTTGTCCTTGCCAAGTCAGGTTATAGGCAGATTTACAATCCGCCATGATAGCAGGGATACGATAATAGTCATCAGTAGCAACAGAATTGTCGTTTGATGCTTCTGCTTTTGCATTAGTGATATCGTTGAGTTTCTGTTGCCATGTAGTAAGTTCCTTCTTAAGCTCTGCAATCTTATTTGTATTCTGATTATACTGCTCACGATAACGAGAAGCATCATTAACACTTGCACTGGCAATATATTGCAGCAATGTCTTATTCTGCTCTTCCAAAGCGGCTATCTCCAATTCCAATTTGCTGATAGCACTCTTTGCTTCCTGTTCCATTGCATCGAGTTCAGATGTATCGAGATTGCTTTCTGAGATGGTTGTACTCATAGCACAATCCTTACTGTGGTTATTTAACGAGCCACTGCAACTACTGCATTTATAGCTAGTTGTTCCAGAACCTAATGTGACACCATCACTACAAGTTACGCTGATAGTTACCGTTTCACACCCTTTAAGCTTTGCTGCATCAGTAGTCTGATAATACTTTTTGCTATCCGAACCGATATAGTATGTATATCCATTCTCATTATCATTAAAATCAGAAAGGCGTGCCTGTAGTTGTGCTTTGAAAGTATTCAGATCCATAGAGTAGGAATCGAAAACGTCTTCGTATATTTCTTCTGTATGGCTCCAACTCTTTGTGACATGAATCTCATAAGCATAGGCTTTCTTCGTCTGTCTATTGTTACGTGTAATAATATAGCTCGATGACCAATAATTCATAGAGTAGGTATTGCCATCATTACTGTTATTGAGTTGCTGTACACGATTTCTTGACCATCCGGCCATATTTTCCGAGTTTCTCAATACCGTTTCCATCTGAGAGGAGTTTGGATAGAAATTGGGATCAGATGTATCAAATCGAGTCCAATGTGGTCCCGAGATTATGTCATCTTTACCTGTCGGTGGATAATAATCACAAAGAACAATACGTCCTTGGTCACGACGATATATATACCATCGTTGTGTATAGTATTGTCCCATGACGCCATCTACATAATCACTTATCCATGAGGTCATATTGTAATTGGAAAAACTAAAAAGTGCTGATACATTATCACTTCCACCAATAGCTTCAAGTAATGCTCCACCAGCATCTTTTTCAAATTTCTCAAAAGTGTTGGCATAGTTTTTCGCTATGTCAATGGCTGATGACATCTTTCCTGAAAACAATGAATTGAACTGGCTTGACTGCATTAATGTTTCACCAAGATTAGTAGTTCCGGCCGCTGCCAAATTTGCTCCTGAACTATAGAGATTATCCAAATCCGCTTTTAAGTCATCTTTAGAGAAATTGGTAGGTATATTAGAGAAATCTTTGAGCATAGCCTCGAAATCAATATTGCCTATTTCTGATAATTTTAGGATGGATGCAATCTCTTGGTTGATTTGCAGAAACGCTACATCTGAAAAAGACAGGGAGGAATTTGTTACCACACTTTCAAACTGCATACACAGATTTTTTGTGTCATCACATATTTTCATCAAATAACTGCCCCAATACATAGCTGTTTGTGGACTTTTGATCATCAGACCAGCAACAGTCCATATCTTCGGCATAATCTTATCGCTAACCATGTGATAGATACGCTTGTAGAAATAGTTTTCTGTAGAGCTTGACCAAATGCCTAAGTTCGTAAGTGCCTTTCTCTCCAGAAACTTGGAAGCAAAAATACCTGCGGAAGCTACTTCAGCGGCATTATAGTGTTGAAGTATTTTTTGAACTTGCTCATTGTAATATCCTTCTGTAACGGCTTCAGCATTATAGGCAGCAGCCATAGCTGCGATAGTTTGTTTATCGTAGTTTATGCTGTAGTACTGTGCTCTAGCTGAGACTATCACACAAAATAAAATTGCTATAATTACATGAAACCGTTTCATTCTTCTCTTGTTTGGTGGGATTATTTTGATGTTTGTTTTGGGCTTTCCTGACTTCTACATTCTGATGCCCGTTGCACGATATCATCTGTAAAGACTTTGAACACTTCCGATGATTGTACCATGGCTATCTGCAAACGAAATGAAAATGGGAAAAAGAGTCTTACAAACCATGATTGATGGGTCAACAGCTGGATTCTAGTCTGATGACGCATCCACTCCAAATCATTAAGCGTCCCTTTTTCAAATGGATTAGCATTGATCTTGTTGCGATATTCTATTTGATTGTTGGATTTCTTATCCTCTGTTTGCTTTGGGCTTCCCTTGAGCGTTTCCTCTTTAATGGAGGCTGATTCTTGCTTTTTCTCGTAAGTATCTTCGACCTTTTCTTTGCCATGGAGTTTATTATACTCTGCATCCTTATAGTCTTCGATATCTTTATCAGTCATACCAAGACGTAATCCATAACCTGCAAGATGTTCTTTTATTCTTTCTACGATATCTTTTGTGATATGAGGAACTTTGAGCAGCTCTTCTTCTGACATCTTACATATTGATTCATAGGAATCACCATGACGATTTTCTTTATTTAATTCATGTGCCAACTTATCTATCAAGCTTGGTCTGATATCCAACTCGATGAAATGCAAACGATTTACTAAATCTATTCTTTTCATTGATTATTAATAATTTGGTTGTTTTTTCTTGCTCAAATTCAAAACACATCCTTCTTGATTAACCTTTTGAGCAAATTGTAGTGATTTAGCAATACCGGATGCATCCCAGTCTTTACAATAGGCTTCAATAGCTTGTTGGTGATTGCAATTCAACTCTTTCTTGTAGAGTTTCAAAGCTTCTTTCTCGGCTCTCTCGGTTGTATATGTCATGTAGCACTCATGTGGTTCCTCTACGCCATAAACACCACTGGTAGTTCCACGCCGAATAAATACCTCACGGAAGAAACTACGTCCTTCTTTATTCTCAAGTCGGTTGATTGTAAAAATCTTCTTGCAATCCACATCGGTCAAACCAAGGATAGCTTTAATGGTATCGAAGCGTTCACGGAACTTACTTTGGTCAAGTAGCATTACTACATCAGAATTATTGATGATGGCTTCTTTCACAACAGGAGAACCAATGATATCTTGAATCTCTTGAGTTACCACACCAACAGATGCCCAAAACTTTCTCGCTGTTTTATAGAGGTATTTGATGTACTCTGCCATCAATGGACTTGCTATAGCTTTCCATGCTTCCTCAATCACAAGTACCTTGCGGTTCTTCTTGATTCGCATCTTCTGCAAGAACACGTCCATGATAATGAGTGTGACTATAGGGAAAAGAAGTGGGTCATCCTTGATTGCATCAATCTCGAATACGATAAAAGTCTCATCGAAGAGTGAGCCGTCCATATCCTCATTAAGAGTTTTATCATGGTTGCCACCTCTATAGAAGTCCTTCATCATATACCGATAGGTACTTATATCTATTCCTGTAATGCTGTTCTCATGACAGATAGCAGGGATACGTTGAACAGAATACTCATAGAAGGTATTGAAAGAAAGGCTCTCTACCTTGAGTTCCTTACGTCGATTTTCGATTTCGTTGATAACATTATTGATACGTTCATCTCTCTGTTGCTGCGTTTCGTCTGGATGTTGGTTCATCAAGTTGTGTTCGTCTATCTCAATGCTTTTTTTCAAATCATCACGCTGGGGTGGTGTGAAGCCGTTGAACCCATTGAAGTAAGTGGAATAATATTCCGTTATAACTTGGTCTATGAGTCTGTCTTCTGTTTTGGAGATAGTTCCTTGTGTACCTTTCCAAATGAGTAGCACCAAATTTTTCAAGAACCCGGTTTTCTCCACGTTAAGTTCCTCTCTCTTGATACGGAAAGGATTCATGGTGATGGGCTTCTCTTCTGTATAGGAGATATATTTACCTCCGACATACTCACAAAGTCCTTCATAAGAGTTACCGGTATCGACCATAACAACGTCAGTATTTTGTTCCCAAAGTTGACGAACTACGCTGTTCATATGAAAACTCTTGCCCGAACCTGATGGCCCTAAACAAAAGAAATTACTATTGTCAGTCAGCTTGTTACGTCCTTCCTTACCAGTAATATCAATTGCTACGGGTACTCCTTGACGGTCGGTATAATATATTTTTAGTGGGGTATCTTCGCTATGCTGAATTTTCTCTTTATACATTAAGCATGTTGCTGCATCACCCAATGTCAAGAATCTATCGTAGTCTTCGTTCATACTGTAGCAGTTTCCCGGAAATGAATTAACGAACAGCTCTAATTGATTGTAGGCTCTCTTGCTTATATGAATACCCATGCGCCCAAATGCATTCTCCAAATGATTTGTACATTTTTGAATGTCCGTATCAGGAGCAACTGCGACAACCATGTTATAATGTGTATAAACCAACTGCTTGCTTTCCCTCGCAATTACTTCCTGAACATTCTTTATATCCTCTACAGCCATTTGGTTGGAAGGATTAGGCATACTGGCATGACGATTCTTCTTCTTGTCAAGCAATGCTAATTCACGTTTTTGATTCGGAAGGAAAACAATTTGATTATAGACAACAGTTTCAGCCCCAGGTATGCTGTCAATCAACGACACCATATCTACTGGCATAGAAGTGTTGTTTACCTCTATATTGGTAAAGGGACGTACTTGTGATGGTAGATTAGCACAATCCACATCTACGAGAGAGAATACCTTGCAGCGTTTGTCACCCATAGAAATCATTTCATCATCGACCTTAAAGCCTGTCATGGATACAGACTTATCTCTGAAATTCATCGCAAAGAATCTATCAACATATTCACTGGCTTCTTCTTTACCAAGGAAACGAACAGGGATACCTGAATCTTTTAATTGATCATAAACCTTATTGATTTTGACGATGAAGTCTCGCCATTTCTTGCTATCGTAAGATAACAGACGGCCTTTCTTGTTTTCTTGAGTGATGATTAGATATGAACTGGTGTCGGTATATTCTCTACCTTTAAAGTATTTGAAATATGATTCAGAAAGGAACTCATGCTCATTTCCACTTTCGTCTTTAAACTGCTTTCTGGTGAAGATATCTTGCTTATGCATGGCATACCCTTCGCCTAATGTTTGTGAGATGGCGGAAAAAAGATGGCTGAACTCATAGTAACTATCAATGTTGGCTGAGTATTTCTGCACAGGATTCTCTATACGCATAACTGCCGAAAACTCGCCGGTCTTTGTATATATCACACCGGTATTCTCAATATCTTCTACTGAGAAATAGATGTCTTGGAATATTTTCTTTCGTTTGCCACCTGTTCCGAAAGCATAGACACTAATGGCCATGCCTAAGCAGATTGCAATGAAAAATAGAATAATGTACAGTACCATTTGATATTGTTTTTATGACTGGTTTGTTAATGACTCATTTCGCACACAAGGAACTCGATGTGACATTCCCATATATTTTTAAATTTATCAATGCTTTCACAGACAGCTTGATGGCAACCCATGTATTCTTTGGTATTATTCAGATCATAGTTTTTCACTTTCCAAAAAGTGATAATATTCAAATCACCATAGATTGCTTCTCTTAAAGTATCTATGATACTGATTCTCTTATCTCCAGTTAGCTTTTGGAAATCAGCATAGCATTCCTTACTGATTTTAAGAGGGAGCACTACAGGTTTTAGATTAGCAAAGCCAATTGTCAATTCAATGTAGCCCTTACCTTTATCCTTAAAATCAAGTGATAGAAAATCTTTAATGGTTAAGTTTCTGATTGCCATAAAACCGATTCTCATACCTGCATCTTGATTGCCGTTGCTTTTATTTTTTCTTATATTCTTAGTCATTTCGTTATTGATTTATTGCTTTGCTTGTGATACTATCTGTATTCACATTCTTGACAGAAACAGATGTGATACTATCTTGAATAGATATTGTATCTATTACTGTTATCTGAGTTACAGTTGTTTTTTGTACTTCTTTACTCCATTGTATCCTTGCCTTTTCTGCTGACCTTACGGCATCAAGACTAGGTGGAGTGTAATGTTTCTCCTTGCATGAGATACTAAGTGCCGATACCATCAGACATAGAATGATTTGTTTCTTCATTGATTGTGGAATTTATAAAGGCAGGCTCTGCCTGGATTTTAGGTAGAACCTGCCTGCGTTCAACATTTACTTATTATCCATACGTTGGTCATGATGGTCATATCTTTACTTAATTGTGCTTGCTTCTTGCGTAAATGAATATTCCTTGGTCGTTCTTCTTAGTGTGCAGTCCTTTCCGTTGTTTGATTATGATTAGTCCGGCACCCACCGAGATAGTAGCGACCAGAACAATTAATCCTGCGACAAATCCTAGTAGGCAGTATGCTGCAATGAAACCAATGATAGCTCCACCTACAGTTCCTGCCGCCCAATAGATATATCTTCCTTGAAATCCCATAAATTCAAGTGGCTTCTGCAAGCCCTTGAAAAGGGGATATTCAGGATAATGGATTGTCTGTTCTTTACTGGTCATTTATGCTTAGTTTGTTACGCCAAAGAACAATGGAAGTGCTTGAGCTGCTGATACTAAGAAAATACATGCGCCTACAATCATCATGATCTTTTTCTTGACATCTTGCTCTTCGTTATTCATGGCAATGTAAACGGAAATCGCACCCACAACGGCTACAACACCAGCTATCGCATAGCACAACTTTACCACAATAGGTACATATTTAGCTATCTCTGCGGTTACAGTTGTTAGGGCTGTTGTGCCAGCTGAGTAGTCTCCTGCTGAGTTTTGTGCCATTACGGCACCTGTGCCAACGAGAAGCATAAGAGCCATTGATTTTAATCGTTGAGAAGAAGCAGCTCTTTTCGCAGTCTTCTTCAAAAAGTTCATTGTTTTATTAAACATTCTTCTTGATTTAATTTTAATTTTTAATTGTACTTATATTACTCGTTGCGCATTGAGTTCGGTTTTAGTGGCTACCAAATTTGATAGCCGAAGAAAGCAGGGAATACGATGGAAGCACCTATCATGAAAATACATGCTCCAATGAGCATCATAATAGATTTAGTTATACCATCTTCTCCTGTATTCATTTTGATGTATATCTGAAGTGCCGATATTATTACCATGATCGCTGCTATGGCATAACATAGCCAGAGTACATAGAGCATCATTGTGACAATATAGTCGTGCATTGTTGCGAGTGCATCTGCTCCCCAACTGTAATCCACGCCACCACATTTTGCAAAAACGGACTGGGGACAGAATACGAAGAGGAGCAAACACACGTAAATGATTAAATATTTATAACTCATCATTTAACGATGTTACTATTACTCTTGGTTTACCTATTCCTCTGTCACCTCCGTTAAGTATGCATGCTGTTGTATCATCTTGCATCATTTGATCTTCCATATAAATGTGGGTAACCTGCATCTTTGGTAATACCTTAGCTTCGATAATCTTTACTATATCTTTTTTCGTTGTTTGATCGGGTTCAGGCTGAGCTGGTTTTTCAACTTTTATATCTTCGGGAATCTCATCGTAGGCATGAGTTATGGTTTCGTATTGCTTATCAGCTACAGAGAATCCATTACCTTTCTCTGAAACAACAACGGCTTCTTCCAATTCATCCATATCACCCACGTCGAATACTTCCTCATGTTTGTTTTCTTCATCTTTCTTACCATATAGGTCTCTTGTTATCATCACTGCATAGTAGATGATGTAAGCTACAGTTAGGACAATTGCAAAAATTAAAAATGGACTCATATCATACTTTGTTTATTAATCTATTTTGCGACAAGAATGCCAGTTGATTATTCTCAAGACAGAGGTTGTAATAGTGAAAAATATCTTATTTTGCCACATGCTAACCTCGTTTTCAGGTGCAAAGTAAATTTGAAAAATTGAGATATAAGAATTTTCAGAGGCATCCCAAAGCATTCTTAACATCAATTCTAATGGACAATATAATCATACTTAAATATCATATTTTGGAGAATGTTTTGTTTTTCAAATGTGTTGCCATTTATCTTACGATGATGCAAAAAAGGAGACCTTCCTAATGGAAAAGCCTCCTAAATCATAATTGATTGGGGATATAGAATTATCTTCTATATTGTATATACTTTGTCAAGCTGATATCATCTATATACCGGAAAGATTCATCAATTGTTTTATCCTTGTATAATCCAAAGATGGTCTCTTTCATTGTATGGCCGGAAAGGGAGTGATGGAGATAGAGATGGATTTCCTTATAACTGACAAGTCGTTGTAGGCAGTTATGTAAATAATCTGCTGAATGAAGTAGAATATAATCACAGGGAACAGGTGTATCCATTAATTTATGACCATTGGATTCCAGAGTTTTATAACTCAGAAAATCCATATAGGTTTCAAAAATGCAACAGGTATCTTGAACTCCTATAGTCTCATGATGAAGTATGGATAAACCATCTTTGCCCAAGAACCCTTTAAAATATGGATTGTGAAGTAGGTAACCTCCGTATATAGTTTTGAATGCAAGAGCTACATAGTTCTTTTCCTCAATTCTATATATTATTTCTTTGGCAAATATCTTTGCTTCATTGATATCTATTCCTCTTGAGCAAAGGTATGATAGTAAAGCATGGTTGCTTAGTCTATTACATGAAATCATTATCATTTCATCTGAATCATGTTTTGGAATTGGTTTTACAGAAAGCTCATGACCAATAATCAGATGCTCATATTTCTCAAACTCATCAATAACTTTTTCCACGTTATTTGATTTATGCCATAATCGTCCAAAAGATATAACGTCACCACCTTTATTGAGTCCTCTATCATGCCATACGTTCTTAACGATGTCAACCTCGAAACTATTTTTATTATCATTATAAAAAGGTGAATTGAAGTAAACGGTATTTCTTCGCTTCTTCACTGGCATACAGCCTAATTCTGATAAGAGTTCTGTCAGACTGATTTTATTTATTTGTTCGATATTCATAGGATTGAATTTAGTTCTTGTTCGGATATGGTGATACCATTCCCACCATTTATTTATGTCCATAGTCATTGGGGTATTTATTTCTTTTTCTCGGATGCTGCTTCAACCAATCGATAAGCTCGCTTTTGATAAAATAAATCTTTCGGTCGGTCTTGTAATGGGGAATACTTTTGTTGCGTGCCATCTTATACAACTGACTATGCGACATATCAAGAACTATTGATGCCTCTTTGAAAGTGAAGATATCTTTATTCAAAAAGATTGTTGCTTCTATTTTTTCAATTCTTTTCAAAAAATCAGAAAAGATACCCAAAACCTTCATTTCTTCTTCAATCTGCTGAACTCTCTCTTCTAGTCTTAGAATCTTCGGGTCTGTATTCATTTCATCTTCTATTTATGTTATACTTTAGTTTTACCTGTTATGAAATCATTTATATCAGAGAATTTTGCATATCGTTCCCGGCAATCTTTAGCTTTCGAACCATATCTTTCAATGATGGTTCTTGTCGCTGATTCTCCAGCATCGTCGTTATCCAGATAGAGAAATAATTTATCGTATCTCTCCAAACATGGGATGGCCTTGTTTACCATAGCAACAGAATTAAGAACTAAATAGTCACAGACACCATCTACACATAGCCATCGATCTCCTCGTTCTTTACATGTCTTGTATGAAAGAAAGTCGAAAAAGCCTTCAAACACACAACATTGACGTACAGGCAGTTCTCGTTCTTTAGCTATATGAGTGATATCTTTTTTCCCGATACAACGCTTGAAAAATTGATTGCGTATCTCCATACCATCGCTATTGTTATTGAAACCGATGCCATAATATGTTTTGTTGGATGAAATTGTATAGTATACTTCTTTGCAATACTCTTTGGCAACATCAATACTAATTGCCCTTCCCATTAAATAGTTGATAAGATTGGTATTGCTGATACCAACTATTCTATTAATGATTGTATTATCATTCTTGACTTTATTATTTCTGATAAGTGTTTCTCTGTCCGGGACGGGGATGAAAAATTGATTATCATCATTATTACTATAAGACTTTAGATGGCAGATGATACCATTATTGTCTAAAAGTGGGTTCAGGGCTTGAACAAGATTGATGATATTGCCACCTTGAGCTAATGCAAAGTCATACCAAAGATTGGTATTCATATCTACCTTGAATGAGCTATTCGTTTCTGCGTGCAAAGGTGATAGATACCAATAGGTATTATGGTATTGTTTAGTTGGCTTAATACCCTTATGATAAAGGTAGTCCACGATGTTTATCTGTTTTATTTCTTCAATTGTCATTTTCTTATGATTTTTGGCAGGTATAAGTATTATATATATAGGGGGAAAATACCTATACTCATACTTACTCCTGAATGTTTAATATATTGGGATAATAGTGGTACACTTTATTCTCATTCTTTATGATACCACTTGCAGATAGTAACTTTAGCAATTCCTTGTATGCAACTAGGCCTCGTTTATAGCCATGTGCAGTATAGGATTCAGCAATTCTCGCTACCATTTCCGCATAGTTGGTAGGTTTATATTGACTAAACAGCTCATCTAGAATTTCCTTATGGACAGTTTTCGGAAGAGTTGTAAGTTGTGGATCACGCTGCTTTACAACGGTAACTTTGTAATCCTCCTCAAGTACAGGGAGGGAATTATCATCAATATGAAAGGCGAATGATGTAAATTCCTTGTCTCGCATGTGCATAGGGCGCACTTCACTGATTTCAGTATTCTTGCTGTCCTTGCTTACGACAAGAACTGTTTCAGCCTTATTCTCCAGCTCTGTACCAATATGTCCTCGTGTATTGCTGTCATTCTTGTTTAGATGTAGCACACAATGGATATGTAATTTATAATTGCTTGTCCAGCTCATCAGTTTGGTAATCAAATCAGTGGCTTCCTTTGCATTATTGATGTCATACATTAAGTCACGAAGACCGTCGATAATAACAAGCCCATAACCTTCACTTTTACGAAGCGCATAATCAATCAAACTGAGTCGTAGGCTTGGTGTGTACTCTCTAAGGCCAACAAACTTTATTCTGTCAGTATCTTGACCAATGGGCAAACCTGCCATCTTCAAAATACGTTCCAGTACATTATGGCAATGGAAACGACTTTGCTCTGTATCGAAATAGTATATCTTACGTTTGCCTTTGGGCAGACTAGCTCTGTAATTGAGTACGTTACTGTTGGTAAGAGCTGCTGCAACCATTGCAGATATATTGAAAGTCTTTTTACTCTTTGCCTTTCCGGTTGAAGCACTAAAATTACCGAATGTAGCCACTACACAGTCACCGACCCATAATATCTGAGGTGGATTCTCTGGTCTTTCAGTAACTTTTATCTGCCCCTTATTCAAGCATCGCTCAAGCATATCATCCGGATAATCGCTTTTAAAGTTGAAGTCAAAATCACTTTTGAAATCATCAGAAGGCTTTGGTATACTAATTTTTCTTATTTTCTTTTCCATTACTTTGTACTTTTGAATCGTGGTGCGATTCTGTATTATACTCTGAGGCAGTGATTGTAGATTTTTCAATCAACTGCTCCAATTGTTTATCTGTAAGCTTTTCATGTTCTGCTGTCAGATAATGAGGGGCGGATTTATATTTTTTGCTCATGTTGTGAAGTTGTATTAAAGACTTTAACCGGGTTCTGTCGCATCCATTCTTCCAATTCTTTCTTGTCGAAGTAGACCATTTTTCCCCTTGGCTTCCAATGGGGAATCATTTGTGTACGTGTAAGCTTATATAGCTGAGATATAGAGATGCCTGTAAACTCTGTTGCTTCCTCAGATGTTAGCATGTTTTTGGTCAAAAAAAGTTTGCGCTCAATCTTTGCAAGTCTTTTAATCATGTCTTCAATGGCTGATGGATTACATTCATCAATTAGTAACTCTACTCGTTCAAGTCTTTTATGTAATACTTGTTGGGTTATTCTTTGTTTTACCATACGGTTCTTGCTTATTTAAATGTTACTGACTAACAGTGATACATTATGGTTGACACTGCATTTGGGTTGAGAAAGGAAGTCTTGCCTCCGAATCTCGAATCGATTCGAAGGCAAAATTACTTCCTGATTATCAAACCGGTATAAGTGACTTTATAACACCTTTTTCTATTATAAGAAGTATTATAATTTTATTGTTTCACTTAGTATGTTTGATGGCATTTTCACTACATTTTGTCAGTTCGTTTACAAAAGAATCATACGGGTTACCGATGTAACTTTTTCCTCTCTTCGCTATTGAGATACTTGCACTGATGGCATTCCCTCCATAATAAACACCATCCTTCGATGATAGAATAAGTTGATATTCCAGAATCAATTCCTGATAGGAGTAATGAAGAAGATTGTGTGTACTCAAACTATCCATAAATAGAGCAAATTTGACATTGCTTCCAGTCCTGAGAGGGTTCGTAAGACGGCAGTAAAAGAGATCATACATTTCATCATAGCTTACCGCTTTTGCGAAGATTGATCCTTTCTTATTCTTCTGGTTCTCAAAGTCACCATTGACAAAATCTGTAATTTGCTGAAGCTGATTATCGGAAAGATTACCAAGTTCAGCTTTTAAGAATTTTGTTTTAGGAGGTCTACCATAATTTAGAGAGTGAATCATCTCATTGCAATCTGTCATTTCTAAGTGTGGTTTGGAAAAGTATTCCAATACCAAATCCTTGCGTTGCTCAAGGAGGCTTTTTATGGAACATAGGTTCTTGAAGTGTATGTTCCAATCATTGTGATTAGAACTGTCGATAATCATGTGAGAATTTATAAAGTCCTCTACATAACGATGATACAGTTTGCCATCGTTTATGATTTCGCATTGATACTGCTCATAGGCAGCAATACAAAGCATCTGCAACTCATTTTGCGGTGCATAGGTCTGCTGGCTCTTATTGTTGTGTAGGCTTGGAATACACAAAAAGAGAGAGACCGAATTGATTGTTCTTTTCAGTCATTTCTTTTTGAATTTTGATTTTTTTAATGTTTATGTTGATATATAATATCTTTATTCATCATTTTCTAAGCAAAGAAAAGCCCAGCTAGAGACCTGTTGCAGTTTCAAGTTGGGCTTACTTGTAATATGAGCTTGCGGCTTTTTACATTATACATTCTATTTAAACCTACAAAGTTACTGCCATATTGCACCACAGGTCGGTACAACCTTGTAATTTTCTATATTCATCTGCAGGATTGATATAAAATCCTGTATAATGTGCATTTATCATTTACGTTTATACCGATTAATGAGACTCTGTACTGTTTGAATTAGAGTGTACGTTTGGATTTTCTTCTATGAGATAGGGCGATTAATTCATTTTCTTCTTCAGGTGTAAGATGTGCTTTTCCATTACGACCTGATTCAATCCATTTTATAAGCTCATCTTTGAATAATATGTAGTATTTTCCTGAACGTGTTCCCGGTATGTCACCACGTCCAAGTTTATAGTACATTGTAGATTTCTTCATCTTTAGAAATTCACATGCTTCGTCAAGGGTCATGGGCGTGTGGTCGCTTTTCTTTGTAAGAACATTTCTTCTCAGTTCCTCGTTTAGATTCTGAATAAGAGTTTCTAATCTTTCTACTTTGTTGTAGACATGCGCCACTACCTGTGGAACATCATTGAAAGTCATTTCATCTGTTGTCATATCGATCATAATATTGTTATTTGATTTCAATGGCAAAGGAACTCAATGATAAAATGCTGATAAATGTAAGTGTTTGGATGTAAGGAAATAAGTCAAAGTAATTAAAAGTAATTGTCGATTAATTATGATGTGTGAGTGTTATGAAACTCAAAAGACCCATTTTCAGGTATATCTAATTCTATAAGGCATGTACCTCTTTGACGTAGATTGCGACGAATTGTTTCTATTTCAAGTTCTTTCATCTCAATAGGAAAACATGTTTTCAAGAATATCGAGCACTGATTGCCATTCCAAGAAAGTCGTTTGCCTATGTTCCATACTAAATGGCGCAAATCTAAAGTAGAGAGTCGACAGTCTGTTACCACAGGAATAGGTGAGAATCCTTTTTCCAAAGTAAATCTGCATACGTTTTCAATAAGCATGGAGAGTTCTTGCTCTTTCATATAGATACAAAGCTCTTCGTGTAAATACGTTTTCACAAGGTCCATTTTGTGTGTTTCCAGACGTTCATTTGCAATCCTTCTTTTTTCTTTAAGCTCTGCAATCTTGTTTAAGCTTGCCAGTTCGTTGGTCAGGTCTTTTAATTGATCTGTATCGCATTGCATATAATTTGCATTGCTTTTAGGGGATATATTAGTAGAAGGTAATTTGACATTATACAAGCTGCGACCAAAAAGTATAATAATCATAATAGTACATAGACACAATAGAAGAAATATCCATATTGAAGCAGGTTCGGATGATAATATTTCAACCTTTGTGCGATACCAATCTGCCATCACGTTATCTCCAAAAAATAATGGGATAAAGGCGATGATGGATAGCATCACAACGTTTGTGATAATGGCAAAATAGATTTTTTCTTTTGTTGGGTTACTCATAATTACTTCAAATTATTCTTAGTTTCGAGTACAAAGTTATAGAGAATATTTTGAAATGATACAAGTTGTTATTGCTGACACACAAATACTTAACTCTTTTTAGAAATAACAAAAACCGACAAAATCGTTTTCAGATTCTGTCGGTTTTTAGCTCGTTTTTGCACTTGATATTTATTTGCTATTCATCTGATGTACCAATATCAGATGATTCATTCTTGCTCTCTGAAACATCATTTAACACTTCAAATGACATTCTATTGGCTGCTTCTCGACGTTTGGGGTCGGCATGACGGGCATAAATTTGAGTAGTAGTTACACTCTTATGTGCAAGTAGACTCTGTACAGTATATATGTCTGTGCCAAGTTCAAGTTGCAATGAGGCAAAAGTATGGCGGAATGAGTGGAAGGTTATATGCTTTTTGATTCCTGCGGTTTTCAGCCAATCTTTTAATGGATATTGTGTCATGGTGGCTTTAAAACTTTTGAATACCTTTCCTTCGCCTTTAGGACCAATCATTTCAAGAGTACCATCGCTTATGGCAATTATATTCTGTTGGCGTGTCTTGATGCTGACAAAGTCTAAATACCAACCGCCATTAGCATACTGGCGAATGTCTTTCCATTCGAGATTGATGATGTCACTGCGTCTTAATCCGGTTAAGCAGGAGAAGATGGAAGCCTTTTTCAATATATCTATATCACACGGAGTTTTGTATAGCATTTTCAGTTCGTCTAAGGTGAGACTGGATTTCTCAACCGGCTCATAATCTATTTTATCAAGGTAATCATTGACATTGTCCTTAATCATCTTATCACGAAATGCTATATTTAGGAATCCTCTGAAAGTTGACCAATAACCTGCAACAGAGTTTTTGCTCAATGGACGATTATTTCTCAGATTCCTTGCTGTAAGGAGATAATCTCTATATTTACGGCATAGTTCTACTGTAACATCACTAAAAGTACATCTGCCATCGACAAATTTCACAAAATGAGCATAAACAAATTCCCATTTGGGGTTTTTATTCTTTTTAATATGTCTATAGTACTCAAGAAAATCGCCATTCTGATGACTCTTGTCAAAGAAATCATAGCGTTCATTGATGATAGAATCATAACGGCGGCATCTAATAACCTCTGCCTTTTCAGTCATAGAATGATTAAATAGTTTTTCTCGTTGATTCTTTGGATTGGCATAGATATAGATGCCAAGGAATTCATGACGAATGGTTTTCATCGTGAGTTTGTCTCTATATGCTGGATAGAAATCCAGATAAAAAGAAAGCATACCATTTTTCAGTAGCTTTGAGCGGAGGGTAATTGTCTTACAACACTGCATATTGAATAAGTTTTATTATTTGTAATTTTATTTCTGGTGCAAAATTCCAATATGATTCTTTATAGATTGAAATCAGCACGTAATCAGTTATGAATAAGTTGAAGTAACTGGAAGTAAGTTCAATTATTGAGTTTTATTATTCATTAGATTATCAAAATCCTCTTTCAAAACATAGACTTGTTTTCCCTGTCGATACTTCTTTACTTTGTTATAGCGTATGGCGGCATAAACGACTTCTCGCTTGACTTTGTATTTTTCCATGGCTTCAGGAATAGAATAGTAATTCTCTGAGTTGTTGAATTTATTGTTCTTGGCGTTTTCAATATGCTCCTTAGAGTAGTATGCTTTACCAAAAACGACTTTAGAGGGTATATTATGTCTAGATGCGAAATGTCTTCTTGCATCACCTTTTAAACCAAATAGTGATTCGACTTCACCTGCTGAAATCCATTCTGTAACTTCTTCAGTAGTTTTGTATTTTGAAAAGAATACCATTACACTGGCTGTCTCATAATAATTGATGCCACTAATAGAAATCTTTGGAATATTGTTCTCTCGTGTAAGTCTCCAAACTGTAGGTCTCCTTAGCCCGTATTCACTGGCAATTTGGTCCGCATCGCAATATCCATCGGGAATTTCGTTCTCATCAATTTCTTTAAATATTTGAGACTTGATAGTGGTGATAGCTGAAGAAGCTTGAGTTACTCCGTCCTTGTGTTCTAGAATAGCTCTGTCGAAAGATTCTCTTGAAACAAAATTACGTCTTCCTTTCTTTAAGGTCTCAACCTTATATTGATTTACATAGTAGCTGATATTAATCTTATTGAAGCCATACTTTGCTGAAATCTCATCATAGGTGTAATAATCAGGATCGACCTTTTCTTTGTTCTCAACATATTCATCTACTGCATACTTGGAATAGTAAACATTCTTGTGCCGTTTGATTTTTGGAAAACCGTGCCTATTGACAAAAGCTATTACGGCAGTATAGCTAATGCCAAATTTTTCTGCCATTTCATCAGCTGTATAGTAGAGTGAAGTATCAATGGGTTGAAGTAGTTCTGCATACTTCTCATCGACTAATTCCTTATCATAATATATTTTTGGTCCTACTAAAACTTTATTTATACCAAACTCTTCGCATTTCCTTTGAATGGTTCTTCGGTCAATATTATACTTCTCGCTAATTTCATCAAGAGTATAATTTGTAATAGCGGCAGAAACCGTATGACCACGTTTAGAATACTCGCTTGAATCTTCGAACATCTTCTCAACATCAGATCGCCTTATACGAGTTTTTCCTTTCAACTGAAGAGCATTCAAATCACCACTAGCCATATATCTGTAAACAGATGCACGACTCAAACCCAAAAGAATGCCAACTTCGCTAGGAGATAGATAAGGCTTGTCACTAAACTTTTTCACCTCAATAATGGGTTTTAAGTTGTCGTTCTTTTCCATCTCAATTAGTCGCTCATTCCTTTTGGCATCTTTGTAGGCCGCAGAATTACATTGGTGACTACAGTATTTAGTAGTCATCTTATGTGCAATATATTGTTTGCCACACCATAAACATCTCTTCTGAATTTCCATGTTGAATATCTTTTTATTTCGCCAAAAGTGTCTCACTCTGTCTCATGGTGTCTCACCGTGTCTCATGCTATACATTACATTACGATTACGATGATTCTCACAGCGTCTCATTAGTATGCAATATGCTACGCTAAATGACGCATATTCGTACACCTTGAAGTCCCGAGGTATAAATAGAATACAAAATTAGCTGAAATAACTCCAAACAAAGAATTGGTAACTTGAAGTGTTAAAATAACGAAAGCCCCTCATAATGAGGAGCTTTCTTATAGTTATTGCAAGTTAGTTGAAGTTGTTTATAAGGCTTTACTTACCGATACAGAAATGCTCAAAAATATTATTAAGCACTTGCTGGCTGGACACCTCTCCTACGATATCCTGCAGATAGAAGATGCATTCTCGTAAATCTTGCGCCATCAAATCGCCGGGGAGTTCATTGTCCAGGCCTTGCTGCACTCTGCGGATAGCATCGAGGGCATGAAGCAGGGCTTCGTAATGGCGGGCGTTGGTCACAATAATATCGTCCTGACTCACTTCGGGAAGTGCGGCGCTCTTTACAAGCCAATGTTCCAACTCGTCCAAACTGAGGTTCTGTTTGGCTGATATGAATAGGTGCTGCCAATCCTTACGATCCTGATGTTGCTTCTGCGCATCCATCCATTGCAAGAGCTCCTGTGCTTTAGCCTCGGTAATCAAATCGCTCTTGTTGAAGAGAATAAGCAGTTTCTTACCATCACAATGACTCAAAATCTTCTCGGTAATCTCGCGGAATTTCTCTTGAGGGGAACTGGCATCAATCATCCAAAGAATCATGCTGGCCTGATCCATCTTCTGGAAGGTGCGCTCAATACCGAGGTTCTCTATGGTATCTTCAGTATGGCGGATGCCTGCTGTATCAATGAAGCGGAAGGTAATACCTTCCACACTGATAGTGTCTTCAATGGCATCGCGCGTGGTGCCTTGTATATCGCTCACAATGGCTTTGTCCTCATGGAGTAGAGCATTGAGTAAAGTGCTCTTGCCGGCATTGGTTTCGCCGATAATGGCTACGGGCACTCCGTTCTTCAGAGCATTGCCGGTGCTGAAGGAATCCGTAAGACGGGAAATGACGTGTTCTATTTCATCAGCAAGTTGATGGAGTTCGTCACGATTGGCAAACTCCAGTTCTTCATGGTCACTGAAATCGAGTTCGAGTTCCACAAGAGAGGTGAAATGAAGCAGACGATCGCGCAGAGCACGCAGCTCCTTGCTGAAGCCGCCTCGCATCTGATTCATGGCAAGACGGTGGGTTGCTGCCGAACGGGATGCAATGAGATCGGCCACTGCTTCGGCCTGACTCAAGTCCATCTTGCCGTTAAGAAACGCCCGCTGGGTATATTCCCCGGGACGAGCTGTGCGACATCCGTTACGGACAAGCAACTGGATGACTTGCTGCATAATATAGGAAGAACCATGCACACTGATTTCCACGCTGTCCTCACCCGTATAGCTGTGGGGAGCACGGTAAACAGAAACTACAGCCTCATCGAGCACTTCGCCCGTGGAAGTACGGATAGCACCGAAAACAAGCGACGACGGTTTGCGTTCAGGAATTCTTGCACCATGAACAGGAACAAACACCTTATCGACAATGGACAAGGATTCGGGTCCGCTCACTCTGATGATTCCCAAAGCTCCTCCGGGGGCGGTAGCAATGGCACAAATGGTATCTTCTGTCATGAATTAATCTGATTAGATTCTGTCCAGAACTTTTTCGATGAGTGTATCGATAGAGCCTTTGTAATCGGCATTGGCCACCTTAGCCACACGGTTGGCAATGACCATGCACACAGTCATTCCGCGGTGACCCATCAAACGGCTCAACCCGGCTACAGCAGAACTTTCCATCTCGAAGTTGGTGACGCGATAGCCTTTATACTCAAAGGATTCTACTTTTTCGTTTTGCTTGGGATCGGCCAACGGAACTCGCAACTCACGACCTTGAGGTCCGAAGAAGCCGCCGCAAGAAATGGTCACACCTTTTACCATGTCCTCGTCATAGATCCTGTCAAGCAGTTCCTTGTTATTATCGATGACGTAGGGTGCACAAAGCTGAGGATTCCAATGCATGTGTTCTGTAAAGGCTTTCTCGAATTCGAGATCGCACACTTCGTTTCTGCCTGCATAGAAATTGAGCAGGCCATCGAAGCCGATGGATTTTTCGCTGCAAATGAAAGTGCCGGAAGGCGTATAAGGTTGCAAACCGCCGCAAGTACCTACGCGCACCATATCCAAACGACGGAAGGTATCTTTTTCTTCGCGGGTATTGAAATCAATATTTGCCAAGGCATCCAGTTCATTCACCACGATGTCAATGTTGTCACACCCCATACCTGTAGATATGGCAGAGATGCGCTTTCCCTTATACATACCCGTGATACTGCGAAGTTCACGATTCTGGATATCGAATTCCTGACTCTCGAAATGAGATGCAACTACGGGAACACGCCCGGGGTCGCCTACCAGGATAATCTTATCGGCCAACTGTTCGGGTTTCAGATGAAGATGGAACACACTTCCATCGGAGTTTATAATCAATTCCGATTCTGCAAAACGCTTTTTCATGACAATTTTTTATTTATGGTTTTACGATAGGTTCGCCGGGCTTGTTATTTTCCGGATGCGCAATGCTGTCTCTCATGGTAGTATCCGCCTGAATGTTCTTCATGCGATAATAGTCCATGATACCCAGATTCCCGCTGCGGAAAGACTCGGCAATGGCTTTGGGCACTTCTGCTTCGGCCTGTATCACGTTGGCACGGGCTTCTTCAGCCTTAGCCTTCATTTCCTGTTCGGTAGCTACTGCCATGGCGCGACGTTCCTCGGCCTTGGCCTGTGCAATGTTTTTGTCGGCATTGGCCTGATCCATCTGCAAGGCAGCACCGATATTACGACCGATATCGATATCGGCAATATCAATGGAGAGAATTTCGAAAGCCGTCCCTGCATCCAGTCCTTTCCTTAATACGAGTTTGGAAATGGAATCGGGATTCTCCATGACCGACTTATGATTTTCGGAAGAACCGATAGATGACACAATTCCTTCACCTACACGGGCAAGCACTGTATCCTCTCCTGCTCCTCCAACCAACTGGCGGATGTTGGCACGCACCGTGACACGAGCTTTGGCTATCAGCTGGATACCGTCTTTTGCAACGGCCGTTACCGGAGGGGTATCGATAACCTTCGGGTTGACACTCATCTGCACAGCTTCGAACACATCACGTCCTGCCAGGTCAATGGCTGTAGCCATCTGAAAAGACAGTTCTATGTTGGCTTTGGAAGCTGAAACCAATGCGTTCACCACTTTCTCCACATGACCTCCTGCCAGATAATGGGCTTCGAGTTCATCACGGGTAATGGTACCCAAACCTGCCTTGTGTGCCTCAATCATGGCATGCACAATAACCGATGGCGGCACATTACGGATGCGCATCAGGAACAACTGAACCAGTGATATACGCACTCCGCTGACTTTGGCGGATAACCACAGGATGAAAGGAACATAATGCAACAAGATAGCAATGACGATGATTCCCGCCGCTATGACTATAAAAGGAATAAATGATGGGTCTACCATAATGTATATTTTTAATGGGTTATTTTTTCTTTTCTACTAAAATGATTCCCTCCATCAAGCGGACAACCTGAATGGGGGTATTCTCACTAATGAAGCCGTCGGCCGACTTCACTTCCACAATATTCCCGTCTATCTCGGCATTGCCGATGAGAGCCAGACGAGTAATGGCTTTACCCGTATCGCCAACCTTTACTTCACGGCGTTCCTGCGTGCCTACTGTGGAATCAATATTCTTGTTCAGTGCAAGACGCTCAAGTGACTTGGACTTCATAAACCAGGCTACAACCGCTAACACGGAAAACACCGACACTGCCAGCGTAACCAGTCCGCCCAGCGAACCCAACGTGCTGAAAGCATAGAAATTGGCAATGATGAGACATGCCGCTGCGGCAAATCCGGCAATACTGGTACCCGGAATCAGAAAGACTTCGGCTATGAGCAGAAGCAGACCGATGACAATTAAGACTATAATAATCGTGACTACCATATCTGTTGTTTTTTATTTGGTTTTCAATTCTTCATTGCGAACTGCAGTTTCCTGCTTGTCGATGTCAAGTTCCATCTTTTCCATCCGGGTCTCGGCATCCAGAATGTCATTTTTTAGACGTGCCTTGCGGTCAGCACTCCCCATTGCATATTCATCCCGCTGTTTCTGCAGGTAGTTCTGCATCTTCACATACTCACGCTTCATCTGCTGCAGATTCTGGAAAAGACTTCTGGCCTTTTGACTGCGGAAATCACTCAAGCTGTGATAAGTGGACAAATCATCGACAATAAAAGTAAAATCGGCTTTCTTCTCTACGGAATGTGGCCTGTTTACTTCCAGAGCCAGACGTTGTTTGGCCGCCAGCACAGCTTCCTTATCCTTCTGGGTGGACAAGACACTGGCAAGCCTTGCCGCTGCAGTCACCGTAGGTTTAGGCGTGTTCTCGTAATCGAACGTCATGCGGCTCTCGTTGGGTATGAATGTATAAATGCATACCTTGCCCTCAGGCTGATTACGGTCGGTTGCAAACCAACCCAGATTATTGTATTCGTCTATCACATACATGTAATCATTGGCCGGTGAATTGAAAGGCATGCCTATATTCTCCGGTTTGAGATATTGGTTGGTCTCCGGATTGAGACGGGTAACGAAGATATCATACCCTCCCAAGGAAGACTCCCCTTTGGCTGCATAGTAAAGAGTGACGCCATCGGCCAACACGTAAGGATAGTTCATGTCCTCTTGAGATTCAAGTCCGGGCAAAGTCTGGGCTTCACTCCATTTGCCTTCCAATTTGTCGGAAGTATATACCTGCATACGATTCCCGTCAGTCTTCTTTCCAAACCAGATTTTGTTTCCCAATTCCGTCTGATAAAGAGTCCCTTCATCCTTGGCAGCCTGGTTGAAAAAGTCAGCATAAGTGGATATGACACCGCTTTCCTGACTGATGGTGTAAGATTGCAGAAACGAAGCCTTGTCCACCACTACGCTATCAATAAACTGCACCTGTTCCGTTCCCTTGAGCATGCGCGAACCCATCTTGATGTGTTCTAACTCCGCTTCAAAATCCGTCACCGGAAGTTTCCTCTTTTTCCAGGCTTCCAGAAACTTAGTATAGCTATCCACCGCTTCATCGTATAGGTACTTATCGGCATAAAGTCTTCCCAGGTATCTTCCCGATTCGGCAAAACCATGTTCGGAAGCTTTTTTCAGATAGATTTCCGAATTAGCATGGTGATTCGTTTCATAAAGACAGGCACCCAAATAGTAATTCATCTGGGCATTGGACGGATTCTGTTTGATAAATTTCTCAAAAGCAGGAAGCGCTTCGGCATATTTACCCTCTTCGAACAAGGTCTTTGCCTGCGCCAAAGTCTGGGCGTATATAGGCATGGATAAAAGTCCCAAGCAAAAAGCCCATATTATATTTCTTTTCATGCGATTCATTCTTCTTCAAAAAATAAAGTGTTCAAAAATACAAAGATTTATTCAATCTTCCCTATAACTTGAAGCACTATTTGTTAATTGTTCTTTATTTGTTTATTTTTGCAGGAAGAAAAACAGAACAGGAAAATGGCAAATCGCACTGAAGAAGAAAAATTGGGTCAGATGATTCGCCGCCGCTTCAACAAAGGAATGGTGGAATATGGATTAATAGAGGAAGGAGACCGCATTCTCATCGGCCTTTCCGGCGGAAAGGATTCGCTTGCCTTGCTCGAACTGCTTGCTGAAAGGGCACGACAGCTGAAACCACGGTTCTCCGTACTGGCTACGCATGTAGTCATGACGAATATTCCCTATCAAAGCAACATGGACTACCTGCAATGTTTCTGCGAAAAGGCAGGCGTGGAATTCATTCCCTGCGAGACTTCCTTTGATGCGGGAACCGATATGCGCAAATCACCTTGTTTCCTCTGTTCATGGAATCGGAGGAAGGCACTCTTCACTGTGGCTCAGGAACACGGCTGCAACAAGATTGCACTAGGACATCACATGGACGACATTCTGGCTACTCTGCTGATGAACATGGCTTTTCAAGGAACTTTCAGTACCATGCCACCAAAAATGGTGATGAAAAAATTCCACATGACCATCATCCGCCCTTTGTGTCTCGTGTCTGAAAGTGATTTGAAGAAATGGGCTCTGACAAGGAATTATCAAAAACAAATCAAGAACTGTCCTTACGAAAAGGATTCACACCGTGCGGACATGAAAAACATTCTGGAACAGATTGATGCCATGAGTCCGCAGGCGCGCTATAATCTATGGAGCTGCATGAGCAATATACAAAAAGATCTTCTGCCCGAATTGCAGGCAGAAGAATGATTTTTATCTTTGAACACGCCCCGAAGTATTTCCGTTCATCAGGGAAAGCACTTCGTCTTCGGACACCAGATTAAAGTCTCCGGGTATGGTATTCTTCAGTGTGGAAGCAGCCAGACCAAACTCCACAGCCGAACGCAAATCACCGGGATAGATAATCAAGCCGTTGACCAAGGCTGAAATATAGGCATCGCCTACACCCACACAATCCACAACATCATCAATATCATACAAACGGGCAATGACGGTTTCCTTTCCATCATAAATCACTGCTGAAAGAAGATGGTGGTTTGCATTGACCACACGACGCATCTCCACAGTGAAAATACCGATTTCAGGATAAGCCTCCTTAATGAGGCGGACCATCATCTCGCAGTTTTCACGGTCGATGGCATAACCGTCGTCCTTCTCCACAATTCCGCTGAAGGAACCGGCTTCAAGACCCAGAATATGCTCCCACTCGTCCTCACTTCCGAAAACGACATCGCCTTGTCCTACCAAAGGACGCATCACCTCTTCGAATGTCTTTCCGTAATTCCAAAGATTCTTGCGATAATTGATGTCACAGCACACCGTCAGTCCGGCTTTCTTGGCTTTACCGATAGCATACCGGCATGCCTCTGCCGTAGATTCCGACAAGGCTGCTGCGATTCCGCTCCAATGGAACCATCCGGCATCAGCAAAAGCTGCATCCCAATCCACCATATCTGCGGTAAGTGTGGCAAAAGCCGACCCTTCGCGGTCATATACCACTTTCGAGGAACGCATGGCGGCTGCCGTCTCCATATAATAGCTGCCCAGGCGTTTTCCGCCATGAACCGTATAATCCATTCCTATATTGAACTGGCGAAGAACCATCATGCAGGCTTTTCCCAAATCGTTGTCGGGTATTCGGGTAATATATTCTACTCTACGTCCCAGGCTGGCCAATGATACAGCCACGTTCGCTTCGCTTCCGCCAAAAGAGGCTTTGAATTCCTTCGATTGAGGAAAGCGTTTCGTCCCCGGAGCAGACAGCCTCAGCAAAATCTCTCCGAAGGTCACAATACTTTTTTCCATTTTTATTTCCCTATACAATAATATTCAAACCCGTTGTTTTTCATTTCCTCGGCTTCATAAATGTTTCTTCCGTCAATGACCAAAGGATGAATCATGGATTTCTTGATGACACCCCATGACGGCAGACGGAACTGTTTCCATTCGGTGAGCAACAACAGGGCATCAGCATTCAAGGTGGCGTCATACATGTCGGCAGCGTATTCCACATCATCCCCCACACGTCTGCGGCATTCTTCCATGGCAACCGGATCGAATACACGCACTGAACAGCCAGCCTGCAACAGCAACCTGATAATGACAAGGGCTGTGGCTTCACGCATATCATCAGTTTCAGGCTTGAAAGCCAGTCCCCAAATAGCGATTTTCTTTCCTTTCAAATCACCGCCGTAATGCTTGTTTAATTTTTGGAACAAAACAGCTTTTTGACTCTCATTCACCTCTTCCACAGCTTTCAGTACACGCATGGAATACCCGTTTTTCTCTGCAGTCTTCACAAGCGCCTTTACGTCCTTGGGAAAACAACTGCCTCCGTAACCGCAACCGGCATACAGGAATTTACTTCCAATACGGGTGTCCGTTCCTATTCCCTTGCGCACCATATTCACATCGGCTCCCACCAATTCGCAAAGATTAGCTATATCATTCATAAAACTGATTCTCGTTGCCAGCATGGAATTGGCGGCATACTTAATCATCTCAGCCGAAGGGATATCCGTAAAGATAATGCGGAAATTATTCAACAGGAACGGACGATACAATCGTGACATCAATTCCTTGGCACGCTCACTCTCAACACCTACGACAACACGGTCGGGACTCATAAAGTCCTTAATCGCTGCACCTTCCTTCAGAAATTCGGGATTGCTCGCCACATCGAAATCTATTTTCACGTTGCGACGAGTCAGTTCCTCCTCAATGACGGCCTTCACTTTCTTTGCCGTACCTACCGGCACGGTAGACTTGGTAACCAGCACCAGATAATGATTCATACTGCGGCCTACCTCATGCGCCACTTCGAGTACATAACGCAAATCGGCCGATCCGTCTTCATCAGGAGGAGTACCTACGGCACTGAACACAATTTCCACATCATTCAGACAAGAAGTGAGATCGGTGGTGAAATGCAAACGTCCTTCCCGGGCATTGCGTAAGACCATTTCGTCAAGTCCCGGTTCATAAATGGGAATATCACCGCTCAGCAGACGTTGTATTTTCTTTTCATCCACATCCACACATGTCACATCGATACCCATTTCGGCAAAGCACGTTCCGCTTACCAAACCCACATATCCGGTTCCAACTATAGCTATATTCATATATATCTTTAATTATCTGTTTTTTGATTTTCCCATGTCGTTCGCCATTTTCAGCAAGTACTGCCCATACTGATTCTTCATCATCGGCTTGGCCAGCTCACGCATTTTATCGGCATTTATCCATCCCTGCTCCAGAGCTATGCCTTCCAGACATGCCACCTTCAAGCCTTGCCGCTTTTCTATCACCTCTATAAAGGTAGAAGCTTCGCTCAAAGAATCATGTGTTCCCGTATCGAGCCAAGCGAAACCTCGTCCCAGAGTCTGAACCTTCAGTTCGCCGTCATCCAGAAAGCGTTTGTTCACCGTGGTGATTTCCAATTCGCCTCGAGCCGACGGTTTGATAGTCTTGGCCACTCCTACCACTTTGTTCGGATAGAAATACAGCCCAACCACCGCATAATTGCTTTTCGGATGTTCCGGCTTTTCCTCGATGCTCAGGCAGGTTCCACTCTCGTCGAACTCAGCCACGCCATATCTTTCGGGATCACTTACCCAGTATCCGAAAACGGTTGCCTTCTTTTCCTGCTCGGCAGTTCGCACCGCATCTTTCAGCATTCCCGTGAATCCGTGCCCATAAAAAATATTGTCACCAAGTACCAAACAAGCACTGTCGTCTCCGATGAACTTCTCGCCAATGATGAAAGCTTGTGCCAATCCATCCGGAGAAGGCTGTTCGGCATATTCCAGACGAATGCCGTAATCACTGCCATCCCCCAGCAGACGCTTGAAGCCGGGAAGGTCGTATGGTGTGGAAATAACCAGAATTTCCCTGATGCCTGCCAGCATAAGGACAGACAAAGGATAATAAATCATCGGTTTGTCGAAAACAGGCAGCAATTGCTTGCTCACGCCTTTGGTGATGGGATACAATCTGGTACCACTACCACCCGCTAAAACGATACCTTTCATAAATCTGAATTATTAATATAACGAAGTATGGAAATCAAAAGGAGAATCGAAATCCTTCAAGAAAGGATGATTCATATCTTTCATGCTCAGCTGAACCTCTTCTCCCGGAACTTTCCAGTCTATGGCCAGCTCAGGATCATTCCAAGCCAGAGCCCCTTCACTCGATGGTGCATAGAACTCGTCACATTTATATTGGAAGACGGCCGTCTCACTTAAAACAGCAAAACCATGGGCAAAGCCTTTCGGGACGAAAAACTGAAAATGATTCTCAGCCGTCAGTTCCACAGACACATACTTACCGTAAGTGGGACTTCCTTTACGGATATCTACCGCTACATCCAGTACCTTGCCCTCTATCACACGCACCAGTTTGCTTTGTGTGAAAGGAGGCTTCTGGAAATGAAGCCCTCGCACCACACCGTATCCGGACTTACTCTCATTGTCCTGCACAAAACGTATAGGCCTTACCTTCTCATCAAAATCACGCTGGGAAAAGGATTCAAAAAAATACCCTCTCGCGTCTTCAAACAAGTGCGGTTTGATAATTACCACGCCCTCTATTGATGTTTTTTCAACTTCCATAATTCATAAAACTTAATTTTCCTCTCTGAAAACTTGCCAAATATACACAAAATAATAAATAGCAGGAAAACAATTCCCTTTTAATTTTTTGGAAAGGGAATTATCGGACATTTTCATCGGTCATTTTTTGGTAAACACAAACAATTCATTTAACTTTGCGTGCTAAATGAATTATTGACAATAAATTATCAGATAAAATGAATCTCATTAATAAACTCTTCGGGAAGAAAGACAAAGAGGAAGAAGAATCGAGAGTCGGTGGAATGGAAGATTTTATGACCCTCATCCGGGTTTACTATCAAGCAGTCATGGCCTCCAACCTCGGTATTACCAATCTTTCTTTTTTGCCCGATATGGCAGTTTTTAAAAGGACCTTGAAAGTTCCTACCCAAGGCAACAAGCTGGGTATAGCCGAACGGTCCCGCTGCAAAAAAATGTTGATGCAGCTCTACGGCTTGAGCGACGGTTTTTTCAAGGAAATAGATGCCAGCATCAAGAAGAACTGCAAGAACCCCAACGACATCAAGAATTACCTGTTCATGTTCCAAGGCTTCAGCAATGACCTGATGATGCTGATTGGGAACCTGATGCAATGGAAATTCCGTATGCCCGTTATCTTCAAGAAAGTCATTCACAATATGACCGAAAAGACGATCAATGAAATCCTGACAAAAACATCCTGGAAAGACGATGGGGTGCAGAAAACCTGCAAGAACATCCGCCTCTATCAGCACACGTTAGGATACACAGCAGAATGGATGACGGAATATGTATTCAATATCGTGTTATTGGCAAAAAAAGAGCCAAAACCGAAAGATAAGGATTAATCTGTAAATTCATATTTAATTTTTTTGATATTAATTTGCAGATTTAATAATTTACCTATACATTTGTAATCAGTATTTGGTTATATGACTAAAGAAGACAGCCAGTTATTATATACACTCGAAGCGAGAATCAGACATCTCATGCTGATGTGTGACAACTTGAAGGAGGAAAATGCTGCCTTGAAAAAACAACTGACGGAAGAGTTGGAACTCAAACAGAACTTGGAAGAGAACTACCGCAGGCTGGATGATTCATACAACCATTTAAAAACGGCAAAGATAATCAGCGTGGGCGACAATGACAAGTTGGAAACCAAACAACGATTATCGAAATTAGTGCGCGAAGTCGACAAATGCATCGCTTTATTAAAGGTATAATTGAAATAAACCGGTGAATATGGACGATAAATTAAGAATACATCTATCGGTAAATGATAGTGAAATACCTCTTACCATACCAAGGGACGAGGAAGAAATCTATCGGGAAGCCGCAAAATGTATAAATGATAAACTAAATACGTATCGCAGCAAACTGGCAGGACTCAGCAAGGAAAAACAAGCGAACCTTGTACTGCTGGACATTGCAGTGAACTTTGTAAAAGAGAAACAAAGAAACGATACAGGTCCTTATAAGGAAATGATAAACAGACTGACAGACGATCTGGAGTCTTATCTCAACAATAAGGAATAATTTAGTCATTATTTTGTAAAAGAATTTCGCGCATTATCTGTTCAAAAGGCAAACGTCTTTGGAATGTGGTAGTGCGCATTTTATTTATATATTAATTAAAAGAAAAATGAGTATAGCTATAGTAGCAATTATTTGTCTCTTAGCAGGTGGAGGTGCAAGTTTCCTGTTTTTCAGATATGGCCTGAAAGCAAAGTACAACTCCATTCTGACAAAGGCACAAGCGGAAGCGGAAGTAATCAAAGAAAAAAAGCTTCTGGAAGTTAAAGAGAAATTTCTGAATAAAAAGGCTGACTTGGAGAAAGAAGTCACCTTGCGTAACCAAAAAATCCAACAAGGAGAAAACCGTCTGAAACAACGCGAGTTGATGCTGAACCAAAGACAAGAGGAACTCCAGAGAAAAAAGAACGAGGCTGATGCCGTAAAGGAAAATCTGGAAGCTCAAATAGTGATTGTGGACAAGCACAAAGAGGAACTTCAGAAACTGCAGATGCAGGAGAAAGAAAAACTCGAAACAATCAGTGGGTTAAGTATGGAAGAAGCCAAGGAACGCTTGGTGGAAGCTATGAAGGAAGAAGCCAAAACACAGGCGGCATCCTACATCAATGACATCATGGACGATGCAAAACTCACAGCTAACAAAGAAGCCAAGAGAATTGTCATCCAGACCATTCAGCGAGTTGCCACAGAAACGGCTATCGAAAACTCCGTAACCGTATTCCATATCGACAGCGATGAAGTAAAAGGACGTATCATCGGTCGTGAAGGTCGTAACATCCGCGCGTTGGAAGCAGCAACCGGAGTGGAAATCGTTGTTGACGATACTCCTGAGGCTATCGTTCTTTCAGCATTCGACCCTGTCAGACGTGAAATAGCACGCCTCGCCCTTCATCAGCTTGTTACTGACGGACGCATCCATCCGGCACGCATCGAAGAGGTTGTTGCCAAAGTAAAGAAACAAGTGGAAGAGGAAATCATCGAAACCGGTAAACGCACCACGATCGACTTGGGTATTCACGGTCTTCATCCGGAATTGATCCGTATGATAGGCAAAATGAAATACCGTTCTTCTTATGGTCAGAACCTGTTGCAGCATGCCCGTGAGACGGCCAATCTTTGCGCTGTCATGGCATCTGAACTGGGACTGAATCCGAAGAAAGCCAAAAGAGCCGGTTTACTCCACGATATAGGCAAGGTGCCCGATGAGGAACCGGAATTGCCGCACGCACTTCTAGGTGCTAAAATAGCAGAGAGATGCAAGGAAAAACCTGATATCTGCAATGCCATCGGTTCACACCACGACGAAACGGAAATGACAACCTTGATAGCGCCTATCGTTCAGGTTTGCGATGCTATTTCAGGAGCTCGTCCGGGTGCCCGCCGTGAAATTGTAGAAGCCTACATCAAGCGTTTGAATGACTTGGAAGAGCTGGCTATGAGCTATCCGGGCGTAACAAAGACTTATGCCATCCAGGCAGGCCGTGAACTGAGAGTTATTGTTGGTGCAGACAAGATTGATGACAAGGGTGTAGAAAGCCTGAGTGCAGACATTGCAAAGAAGATTCAAGACGAAATGACCTATCCGGGACAGGTGAAGATTACAGTTATCCGCGAGACCCGTGTAGTAAGCTTTGCAAAATAATTTGGAATAATAATTTCCTGAAAATTGGAAATGAAATAAAAAAGACATATTTTTGCAGCTCTCTATAAGTCGTTAAAAAAGGGGTTGACTGGATTTGACAGCGGGTAGAGGTGGTATGTAAGCACGCAGTGCGTCGGTTGTTAGCACTATAATCTCAGTGGCCAAAAATTTATCTGGCGAAAATAATTATGCTCTCGCTGCTTAATCGAAGTATAGTAGATTAACTTTATTCCTTTACTAGGTAGAGGAACGAGACATCACTCGGAAGCTGTTGCTCCGAAGCGTTCCGGTCGAGTGGTGCAGGCAAATCGGGGATAGTTCAGGTTGTGCCTCTCAGCTTGAATGAAAATTCAAAAGGCTAAGGTAAAAGTGGGTGGCTCTGGTCTTGCTTTTACACGAAAACCTAAGGCAGAGATAAGCGTGTAGAAAGCGTATGGCTTCCTCGTTTGGACGAGGGTTCGAATCCCTCCAGCTCCACGAATTGACTTATAGAGAGTTTTAAAAATACAACAAAGTGCTATAAATAACCGGATTAAGGAATTTATGTAACTTTGTTGTATTTTTTTGTACGTTAAAATCAACCTATTTGTTACACATTTCGTTACACACTTGATTAAATCTTGTGGCAAACGTTTTAGGAAGTGACAAATATCACATCGTACAAAATAATTAGATGAAAATATGGTTTTCTCAATTATTTTTGATATACTTGAACAGTAAATCGGAACCTATGAATAATTAAGTATCATGAGAAAAGCAAGATTATTTTTATTATTATTGAATGCGGCTGCGTGTTTAGGACTGGCACAAGCTCAGTCCGTTCCGGATAAAATGCATTATGATATCAGCAAGGATAGAGTTTTGTATTCTATCGGTTACTCACATTTGGATACCCAATGGAACTGGGATTATCCGGCATCTATCAACAAGTATATCAAGAATACTATGACGGAGAACTTCTATCTCTTCGACAGATATCCTGATTATGTATTCAGTTTTACAGGATCCTATCGCTATCATCTGATGAAAGAGTACTATCCCGATTTATACGTGCAGGTTAAAAAATATATTGATGCCGGTCGTTGGTATGTAGCAGGATCTTCCGTAGATGAGGCAGAAGCAGTCGTTTCTTCGCCCGAATCGGTCATCCGCCAAATATTGTATGGGAATCATTTTTTCAAAAAGGAATTTGGAAAAGTCAGTGCAGATTATCTGCTACCCGACTGTTTCGGATTTCCAGCTTGTCTGCCGACATTACTGAGTTATGCCGGTCTTAAAGGCTTTTCTACCCAGAAGCTGTCTTGGGGTTCGGCCGTGGGCGTTCCTTTCAATGTAGGCGTTTGGTACGGGCCCGATGGTAGCGGGTTGGTTTCTGCTCTAAACCCGGGATCCTATACAAGTCGCTTTCCGGCCCATTTGGATACGGATGAAAAATGGAACAAACGATTGTCTGATGACAAAGCAAAATCCGGCTACGCTTTCGACTACATGTATTATGGTGTAGGTGACCAAGGCGGAGCACCTCGTGAAAGTGATGCACGCAAGGCGGAAGCTTGTCTATCCAATTCCAATAGTAAGTTCAAGGTAGTACTGACATCTTCCGACCAAATGTTCAAAGATATCACTCCCGAGATAAAAAAGCAACTGCCTGTTTACACCGGTGATTTACTTTTGACAGAACATAGCGCAGGTTCTATAACTTCACAAGCTTTTATGAAGAAGATGAACCGCAAGAACGAATTTCTGGCACAAGCAGCCGAACAGTTGGCTGTCATGGCCGACTGGGGGTGTAACGATCCCTATCCTATCCGGAAATTGAATGATGCATGGGAATTGGTACTGGCCAGTCAGTTTCATGATATTTTGCCAGGTACGTCCATTCCCAAGGCATACGAATATTCATGGAACAACGAGTTTATTGCAGCCAACAATTTCGCCGATGTACTTCGTCATTCCGCCAAGACTGTTGCCTATAACCTGAATACGATGGTTAAGGGTACACCGGTTGTGGTTTATAACCCGCTGGCCATCGAACGCGAAGATATTGTCACATCACAACTGACTTTCAATCAAGCTCCCGAAGCTCTCACCGTCGCCTATCCTACAGGTGAAGAAGTTCCTGCTCAGATTATAGAAAAGAAAGGTAATACCGTCAGATTCATTTTTCCGGCAAAGTTACCTTCGGTAGGGATGGCTGTTTTTGATGTTCGCGAAGTTAATGAGCCGGTTAGCAAAAACAGCAAATTAAAGATTACAGCTCATTCTCTGGAAAATGAGTATTACAAGGTAGAGATTGATGCAAAAGGCAATATATCGGGCTTATATGACAAGATTGGCAAACGTCAGCTCTTGTCTCAACCTGCCACGCTGGATCTCCTATCAGAAAAATCGGAAGAATGGCCTGCTTGGAACATGAATTGGAGTGAAAGACAAAAGCCAGTCTATTCTCATATCGACAAGAATGTTTCTACCCGTATCGTTGAAAATGGTCCTGTTCGTATAGCTCTGGAAGTGAAACGGGAGGGTGAGAATTCAACCATCACCCAAGTGTTGAGTCTGTCGAGCGGAGAATCAGGCAAACGCCTCATCGTAGAGAACAATCTCGATTGGCAGTCGTCCGGACTTGATCTGAAAGCAGCTTTCCCATTGACAGCTCTCAACGACATGACGACTTACAACATGGGCGTTGGCACCATTGAGAGAAATATAAACAATGAAAAGAAATTTGAAGTACCTTCAAAACTTTGGTTTGATCAAACAGACAAGTCGGGTACTTTCGGCGTCTCTATACTCGAAGATTGCAAGTATGGATCCGACAAGCCCGATTCAAGCAACATACATCTGACGTTGGTCTATAGTCCGAAGGTTAACAAACGATACGTAGTTCAAAAAACGCAGGATTGGGGAGTTCATGAGTTCAAATATGGCATTTATGCACATCAAGGTGACTGGCGTGAAGGCTTGACCCCCTGGCAAGGAAGCATCCTTAATCAACCGGCCATCGCTTTCGAAACCGTCAAGCATAAAGGTCATCAGGGAAAATCCATGTCTTTTCTCTCTATCAGCTCCCCACAAATCGGACTGATGGCATTTAAGAAAATGGAAGATTCCGACTACTACCTTGTCCGTGTCAACGAACTGCTGGGCAAGGATGCACAAAGCATCTCTCTGAATTTCTGTAATGACATAGCTGATGCTTATGAGGTGAACGGACAGGAAGAACGTATAGGAAATGCCCATTTCACAGGACATCAATTGACTTTCGACCTATCTCATTACGCCATTAAATCTTATGCAGTCAAACTGGAAAAGCATACCCACTGTACAGAAGTTGCCGAACAAATCTCCGTTGACCTGCCATACAACGCGGATGTTTTCAGCTACGATACTAACAGAGACGACGGAAGTATGGATGGCCATTACACCATGCCGGCCGAATTAATGTCCGATACAATAACAAGTAACGGCATATACTTCAAGATGGGCAGCAGGAACGACGAGCAGAACAATGCCCTTAGTTGTAAAGGGCAAACGATAGCTCTACCCAAAGGAGATTTTACGGCTGTCTATCTTTTGGCAGCTGCAAAGGAAGATGTGAACGGTACTTTCAAAGTCAACGAAAAATCTATTGTTCTGCCCATTCAGAAATGGACGGGATATATAGGTCAATACTATAACCGTAATTTCATGAAGGACGAAACGACTGTGGAAAGTATCAGTTCACCTTTTGTGAAGAAAGCCGACATTGCCTGGTTTGCTTCTCATGGACATTCGGCATATCCTTCGGAGAATCTGGCATATCAATACAGTTATATATATAGGTATAGAATAAATATTCCTAAAAACACGAAAAGCATCACGCTACCCGACGATGAGTCCATTCGCGTGTTTGCCATTTCCGCTGTTCAAGAAAATATAGCAAAGACCGTTTGCACACAACCTTTATACGAGGATTTCAACTATGCACATCAGGTGAGCATACGTTGATGCAAACGAATAGTTTTTGGCTTATCAGAATGAGATAAAGATGAAAAAGGAAACAAAAGAAATTTTCCCCATTGTAGGGATGAGCTGTGCTTCCTGCGCAGCAAGGGTCTATAAGGTATTGAATCATCAGGAAGGTGTTGTGGAAGCAAGTGTAAACTATGCTGCATCCACAGCTCAAGTGGTATTCGATCCAAGCAAATGTTCTGCAGACAGTTTGAAGACCGCCGTACAAAATGCAGGTTATGATCTAATTATCGGCAACGACGAAGGAACCGACGACCTGGTGGAACAAGAGCATGAAAAGAAATACCGTACGTTGAAAAGACAAACGATTGGAGCTATCACACTGGCTGTCCCCATTATGATAATCAGTATGTGGCTGATGGATGTACCTTATCTGAAATACGTGCTATGGGCACTCTCCACCATTGTCGTTTTTGATTTCGGCCGATCTTTCTATATCAATGCATGGAAACAGCTTTTGCATGGGGCAAGCAATATGGATACACTTGTTGCCAACAGTACAGGCATTGCTTATCTGTTCAGTGTTTTCAATCTGCTTTTTCCGGATATCTGGATTTCCAGAGGCATCGAAGCACACGTGTATTTTGATGCTGCAGCCGGAATCATCGCCTTCATCCTTTTGGGAAGAACACTGGAAGAACGTGCCAAACAAAAAACGTCCACGGCCATCAAAAAACTTATGGGTTTGCAACCCAAGACGGTGACCGTCATCACGGAAGCCGGAGAAAAGACCATTGCCATAGAACAAGCCGTAGCGGGAGACATCATTGCAGTAAAGCCGGGAGAACGAATCGCTGTTGACGGCACGGTTACCGACGGAGAATCTTACGTAGACGAAAGCATGCTCAGCGGAGAACCCGTAGCCGTTTTCAAGCAAAAAGATGAGAAAGTGTTCGCCGGAACCATCAATCAGAAAGGAGCTTTCCGCTTCAAGGCTGACAAAACCGGTTCTGACACCATGCTCGCCCAAATTATCCACATGGTGCAAGACGCACAAGGAAGCAAGGCACCCGTACAAAAGCTTGTAGACAAAGTTGCCGGAATCTTTGTTCCGATCATCATAGGCATTGCCATACTATCCTTCATCCTTTGGTTGCTTCTTGATCCGGTCGATGGCTTCACTCACGGATTACTGGCCATGGTCACCGTACTTATCATTGCATGTCCATGCGCCTTGGGACTGGCCACTCCTACCGCTATCATCGTAGGTATCGGGAAAGGAGCGGAACAAGGAATTTTGGTTAAAGACGCTACAAGTCTGGAAGTTGCAAGAAAAATAGATACGGTCGTTCTCGATAAGACAGGGACCGTCACGGAAGGACGTCCCCAAGTGGCAAAAAAAATATGGCTGGAAGAAACTCCCGAACTGAAGGATATTCTTCTGAGCATGGAAAAGCTGTCGGAGCATCCTTTGGCAGAAGCCGTCGTAAAAGATCTGGAAAATAACCGAATAACTTCTATCGAAGCTTTCCGGAATATCCCCGGAAAAGGAATAACAGGAAACAAAGGAGGTTGGAACTATTATGCAGGGAAAAAAGAATTGCTGCAGGAGAACCATATCTTGATTGACGAAAATATGTTGAAAAAAGCCGAAGCGTGGGAGAAAGAAGCCATGACTGTGATATGGTTTGCCAATGCAGAAAAGGCTCTTGCAGCTATAGCCATAACCGACCAAATCAAAGAGACCTCAACGCAGGCCGTATCCATGCTGAAAAAAATGGGAATCACCGTGCACATGCTTACAGGAGACAATGTACAATCGGCAAAAGAAATCGCCGAAAGGGCGGGTATAGAAAAATATCAGGCAGGCATTCTTCCTCAGGACAAGGCACTGTTCATAAAGAAACTGCAGAATGATGGAAAGAAAGTTGCCATGGTTGGTGACGGAATCAATGACAGTGCCGCACTGGCTCAAGCCGACCTCAGCATTGCCATGGGCAAAGGAAGTGACATTGCCATGGATACTGCCATGATAACCATTCTGTCTTCAGATTTGATGAAGATACCCGAGGCCATCCGTCTGTCTCAGCTCACGATTCGCACCATTCACGAAAATCTTTTTTGGGCATTCATCTACAACTTGATAGGAGTTCCCGTTGCAGCCGGAGTCTTCTACCCTATCAATGGTTTTCTGTTGAATCCCATGATTGGTGGAGCCGCTATGGCATTCAGCAGCGTGAGTGTAGTGACCAATAGTTTGAGATTGAAGCGGAAAAGACTGGAAATGAAATCCATTGAAGAACTAACAAATAAAAAACTCATGAAAAAAGAATTCAAAGTAGAAGGCATGATGTGCAATCATTGCCGCATGCATGTAGAAAAAGCCCTCAATAGCATAGAAGGAGTCAAGGCATCAGTCACTCTTGAACCTGCTGTTGCAACGGTGGAGTTCACCGGCAAGGAACTGACTCTGGAAGAACTTCAGAAAGTCGTTACCGAAGAAGCCGGAGAATACACTCTCTCTGAATAGTATTGCTGATGGCTTCAGTTGAAATACGAGTCCTCTCTTGAGTGTACCAACATTTGGCAGTGCTTTTGCTCGTACTCGCTGAATCTTCGAATTAAAAGGATGTAGCAGTTAGTGCAGCTCCAAGCGTATGAATATGCTGTAAAATTTCCTGCTCACGCGCTTTTGATGGCTTTTTGAAACCATTGATGTAATTTCTGAGCAAACTGGCATTGATACCAATATGCTTGGCAAATTCAGCAACATTCAGTTCTTTGTGAGTAAGAAAGAACTTCTGCAAAGGGGTTGGCTCGGCATCGTCATACTCAAAGCTTTCAAAGCTTACATCTTCATCCAAAGACCGCCAGTGAAGTCCGTCATAACCAACCCGATAATTTTGACGTTCTTCATCCGAAGCTTCTTTCAATCGAGGATACCATATAAGTGATTGTTTGAGCGTTTTGCCATTCTCATCCTCACCATAAATGTAATCATTGTCGAACCAGATTTTCTTGATAGTCATAATTATATCCTCCATTATTTGTTAAAATACTCATTCCAACGAGAAACAATGATGTCTTGGTTTTCGTCGATAACCATCTTGATTTTTTTCAGACTGCTGGCTTTGAGACCTTTGCTTTCCCGCAATTCAAAGCCTGTTTCCGTATAATCGTATTCTGCGAATCCTTCTTCCCCTTCAACGTGAACATGAATGGGCTCATGCTCCTTGCTATAAAAGAAGAACGAAAAACCAAAGAATCGAAATATTTCCGGCATGTGTATTTAATCTTATTGTGTGTGCAAAGATAGGTATTATTTTTGATACCATCGGACGTTTTACAAACATTATTCCATTACCATCAAAAAAAATTTACCTCTATAATGGAAAATCCCGACTGTTTTCTTGCAATCGGGATTCTTCATTCTGAATATGAATAAGCAATGGGATTAGAAATCGCTTAACGAAACGTATTCAATCATATTTTCGGTTTCCTTGAAGTTATAGACTCTTATACCTGCGAGTTTTCGTTCCTTGTTGCAAAGCGAATAATGATAGAGCACATTGTTCTTTTCAAAGTCTCGTGGATCATTCACATAGTCTTTATTATTTCACTGCCCGATTGAAATCTCCCAGTTCCTGTTCATTCAGTTTCTGGTCCTTCAGCAGATTGTCCAAATCGGCAAAATTCTTGCGGAAGGTCTCAATGCGCTGTTTGAATTCATTCGGATAATAGCTGAGTGCAATGCCTGTGGATTCCATACTTCCGATGCCTTCATTCAAGACAACACCTGCATTCTGACTCTTCAAGTGGAGCACGGCAGCACGGACATGACGCATCTGCGAAATCAATCCATCCGTTACTTCCGGAGCATCTGCAGGATAGGTCACCGTAATGACTTTCTCTTTGCTGCAATCCGTTTCGGGAACATCAATAATCAAAGTAAGTTCATTGCCGTCATACACGTACTTCACATCCTGACCATCAGCCGTTACCTTCTCCGGAACTGCAGAAGCCAGCACCTTCAGCTTGAACTGACGATTGGCCGGCATCTCCGGGTAAGTACCCTTGCGAGCCCCTATTTTGACTGTAAGCACAGATCCTGCCTTTTCGGATGACAGATGAGTGGTAGCAAAATGACCGGCATAGTCCTTGTCATTCCCGTTATCCTCATACATATCGAAAGAGCCTTTGGCTCCGGGGAATACAGTGATTTCCACCGTTTCATCATTTCCACGCAGATTCTTCACATCCTTGCCATAGAGAGGAAGAATGGAACCGGCTTTCACATAAACAGGATATTCATCTATCCGGAAAGAACGTTCCAACGTCTGTCCGCCTTTAAGCAAAGTACCCGTCTGCCATTCATACCAATCATTGCCGGCCGGCAACCATACCTTCACAAGGGATTTCCCATCTTTCATAGGAGCCGAAACAGGTTGCACCAACAGGTCATCACCGAACATATATTCGTTGCGATTGCTGTAAGCTTCCTGGTTTTCCGGATAGTCATAATACATGGGACGACACAAAGACAAGGCTTCGTCATACGTCTTGCGAGCCATGGTATAGATGTACGGAGCCAACTGATAGCGTTCCAATATGGTATTGCGGATAATATTCATGTATTTCTCGCTGAACACCCACGGTTCCTTGTTCAAACCGGCATTCTTGGTGGAATGTGTGCGAAGTATCGGACTCAGTGCACCAAACTGTAACCAGCGCACATAAAGCTCGGGATCGATTTGAGAAGCACCCATGTGGCCGCCGATATCGTGACTCCAGTATCCGTAGAGCACATTAGAAGCCGTCACATTATAATAAGGCTGGAAATCCAGTGAAGCCCAACTGATATAAGAATCTCCCGAGAAACCTATCTGATATCGATGATTACCCAATCCTCCCCAACGGTGATACAGCATAGGACGAGTGTCCCGGTTCCGCTGCATATCCGAAAAGACTACATAATTAATCCACCATGTATTGCTCAAGTCAGTCAGCTTCTTGTCATTTGGCCATTGCTGCCAGTCAAGCCACCAGAAATCGACTCCGGCCTTTTCCATCGGACGAAGTTGAGTATTAAGCCAACCGGACATGAACTGCTTGTTGGAGCCTTGCCAAGGAATTACTTTGACGGTATCCTTATTCACTCCCATCCATTGAGCCATCTCAGGGAAATGTGTTTCATAAGAAGCCACGCCATCGGCAGGATGCAGATTCAGAGTAATCTGAAGATTGTTCTGTTTCAAGTATTTCAAGAATCCATCGGGATCCGGGAACAAGCGACGATTCCACGTATAGCCGGTCCATCCTCCTTTGCCGGGTTCCGTATAATGCCAGTCCATATCGACTACCAACACATCGAGAGGAATGTTGTAGGTATGGAAATTATTCACCAGATTGCGCAGTTCGTTGTCGGAATAGCTCCAATAGCGTGACCACCAGTATCCGAAAGCATAGCGAGGTGGCAACGGAACTTTTCCGGCAAATACGGTATAGTCTTTCAAAGCCTTTTTGTAGTCATGTCCGTAAGCCATGAAATACCAGTCCTGTGTGGTGCCCTTTTCGGGACGTTCCATGACCCAAGGCCATTCGGAATTATCAAAAAGAAAGCTTTTGGAATCATCAATCAAAGTCCACCCCCCGGTCGAGAGTAAGCCATCCTCAATAGGCATCGGCTTCTTGGATCCTACATTGATTTCACCGTCATATCCATCAAGAGTGCGGTATGTTCCTTTCAAGTTTCCCTTTTGTACAGTTCCCGGCTTCCATGCAAAAGGCTGTACGTTCTTTCCTTTGACAGAAGTAATACTGAGATTGTCTGCAGTAAACTTTCCGGTTCCTTTCAGATACTTCACAATCATCTTTGCGGTACGTATCTCCACATTCTTTCCACTGTTCTTTACAAGATAATTCACCTTCGGATAATCCCGATTGACAGCCACGAATGAATGGTCGTTCACAAACTTGCCGTCGGGTACATATTCCAAACGTACCACTCCGTCGGTTATCATGGATATTCTTACTGTATTGTCCTGATAAGCCACATTCTGCCCTCCGTTTGGTTGAGCCTGAAGCGGAAAACCTACACCTGTAATAAACAAAGTACTTAAAATCAACTTGCAAATTTTATTTTTCATACCATTAAATTTTTGATGAATACAAAATTAGACAAAGCTTATTTAAAAAGCAAGAATAGAGAGTCATTATATTTTAGCGGTCTTTGCAAACGTTTCGGATAGAATGGTCTTTGTCTTTTTAGATGAAATAATCACTCCCCAGAAAAATTTTTGAAAAAGCATTCCAACCATTCTAACTTTTTCGTTCAAAATACTATTAATCAATAAGATATAAGTTAGAATGCTACTAAAAAGCATTCTAACTTTTCGAGCATTCTAACTACATTCTAACTTTTTTAAGGCGCAATTCAATCATAATACTTTCAACAGAAAATATTTGTAATTATCCTTTTATTTACCTGAACGACTATAGAAAAATATACTTGTACAATGGAAAATTCATGCTTAAATACCCTATATAATATCTTTTCACGTATGTGAAGATATCACATTATATATGTGATTAGCAATAATCACTAATGTGAAATGATTAATCCACATTAGTGATATGATTACTTTCTAGTATAAAAGGGATAAAATCTACGTGAACAAGACATGTTAGTTTTCTTTAGAAATTCTCTTCTTGTTGTCATAACACAATCTGTATCATTTTCCCTGAATAATCTATACTGCGGCCTAATACAAACCGATCACCCGACTCCATTCCCTCACCTACAAGAACAATATTGAACTTTCGGCGTTGCAACATACCTTTGTAAAAACCTTTACAATCACCTATAGTAAGAGTCCTTTTGACCTCATTCCACCTAAAATTAATAGTAGAATATGCACCCTTTTCATAATTATAACCGTCACCTTCGTCCTCAAAGAGAGTAAAGCTCCCATCTGCACCGGGATATATTCTTATTTCAAGATTATCCCATGGCTTTTCATTACTATATTGCACGGCAGGACCGAAAGGAACAATAGAGCCAGCCTTCACGTAAACAGGCATTGTCTGAATAGGACATGGTTTCATTATGTTCTGTCCTCCCTTTATCTTTTCATTTGTCCAAAAATCGTACCAGTCACAACTATCAGGTAAATATACATTAACAGGTGCACTACCCTTTGTAACATCAGGATAAATAGTATGCCCGTTCTTCTTGCTGTCATTCCACGTATAGAGAGGATCTGTGACTGGCTTCACGAGTAAAGAACGACCAAACATATATTCGTCATTCACATTAATTGCCTTCTTGTCCTTAGCAAAATCCATGACAAAAGCGCGAATCATACTACCACTATTCAATATGACATCACCTGCATTGCTATAAATATAAGGAAGGAGACGATAACGGAGCTCTATGTATTTCTTCTGAACATCAAAAGCCCATTCCCCGGGATTACCAAAATGATAGATTTCATCCACCATAGGTGCTGAACAGTGATTTCTCATCAGAGGCATAAAACATCCCCACTGCATCCAACGCACCTGCAATTCCTGCATAGCAGGATTCTTGGGATCATTGTTGTAATCCCATCCGAAGAAACCTCCTAAATCGGTATTCCAAAAAGGTATACCACAAATCACATAGTTAAGCCCCGAAGGTATCTGGTTTTTCATTACTTTCCAGTTGGATACAATATCACCGCTCCAGCTGAAAGTAGCGTAATGTTGAATACCGAAAGCCGAACAGCGTGTCATTTGTACAGAACGCTTGCCATTCCCCTTCATGGCACGTTGATGCTCGTAGATACCCTTGTTAGTCACTAGTGGAAATGCATTCTTAACACTCCTCCATGTACCGTCAAAAGTTTTATAATCACTGTCACCAGGTTTCTCAAAGTGATCAGGTTCGGTAGAATCCGTCCACCAAGCATCGAAACCCATCTTATAGAGATTCAGGAGATAACTCCAGTAGATATCTCTTGCTTTCGGATTAAAAGCATCGTAAGGCATTACGCCACTATTGCGGGGCCATGTCTCAAAAGGAAGCAATGCATTGATTTTCTTCAAATCCCTATATTGATTTGTCCAAGGGCCGAAACTTGCCCAAATACTTATCATGAGATGCGCGTGGTTAGCGTGAACATATTTAACCATTTCTTCTGGTGTCTTGATGCGAGGCACACTATAATTTACATTGTGATCTTCATCATTAGGTAAATAACGAGCCCACTTAACATCTCCCATCTTATTAATGTAATGCGGATTCATAAACTTCATGGCATTCCAATTAGAATCACACCCCCAGTACTGCCAATCTTGTACAATACCATCTAAGGGGACATGCAATTCACGGTATTTGTCGAGTACTCCACATAGTTCATCACTACTCTTGTATCGCTCGCGACACTGCCAATAACCCATTGTCCAAAGAGGGAACATGGTAGCTTGTCCTGTCAACTGGCGAATACCAGAAATGACTCCATCCTGAGTGCCATCTTTATAGAAAAAATAATAGTCGATACAGGAAGCCACTTCAGAAGTAAAAACAGTATTTTCCGGCGTATCAGCAAACTCTGAATCTCCGGCATTGTCCCAATATACACCGTAGCCCTTCTCCGAAGTGAAGTAAGGAATCGTAATATTGGTATTGCCACTCCAAATGCGCACTTTCTGTCCCCTCTGATTCAGTTGCAAACACTGTCTCTGACCCAAACCGAAAATAGCTTCGTCATTCTCCAAAGCAAAAGTCTGGCTTATTTTGTATTTACCGGTATCGGCAACATTTTGACAAACAGCACATGATGCGGATTTTTCTTTCAGTAACGTATTACCTTTTAAATCAGAAAAACTAATTGTTCCTTTGTTCTTATCCTGCACTACAATCATACAAGAGGTTTTCATTATAATTCTGTCGTTATCCTCCTGACAATTGATTTCTGTTTTTTCAGGATTCATGATAACCGAATAACTCTTTTTAGAAGGAACATCATTCAATGAAGAAGGATATTTTACTACTCTGACAATGGAAGGCGAATAGAAAATCACCTTACTCTTTAATGGCTGCTGCTCCTGAGCTTGCACAGATACCAGGACGAGAAAAGCCAAAATATAAAACAAATATAGTCTTTTCATAAACTAAATTATATATTTAAATTCTATTCAAATTGTGGATTAACTGATGATACTTCACTAGACAACCATACAGCCATGGAACCCTTTGCACCTCGATGATCCCATGCATAATATGGTATCAAAGTGAGTTTTGCCGGCTCTACTGAAAGTTTGCCTGAAGCATCGTATTTCAATATCTGTGCGGAAGATGTGGAAATCACATTGATTCCGCCAAGCAAACCAGTTTTATATTGAACCTCGAATACAGGGTTCTTCTGCAGCAGATAACTTTCCACATTAGCAGAATTATCTGGCCATTCAGCACAATAAACCAAAGGACCATATTCAACGGAAACTCGGCCTCTATCACTAACTACCTTATCTAAAGCTTTCACCAAACGGGGTTTCATGTCAAAATGAATACGTACCACGTCTCCCTTTTTCCACTTACGGTTGATATCAAAATATCCGTTCTTCAGCTCGGAGGCTTGCTTCACTCCGTTTACCGATATGAAATAGCCCAACTGTTCCTTGTCAGAATAACTATACAGATTACTCGGTACCACTTGGTTCCTCACCCATCCCGGAATGCGAATCTTCAGATTGAAGGGTTGATTACCCTCCTTCACCATTAAAGTTATATCACCGTTTATAGGGTATTCCGTTTTCTGCTCCAAGACCACTTTCTTTCCGCCAACCTTTAATTGGGTAGAATTGTTTAGGAAAAGATTCACAAAAACATTGTTATCTTTCTGTGCATACACATATCCGGGAAGCGAAGGAATAAAACGACTCAGATTAGAAGGACAACATGCGCAGCCGAACCATGGCTGGCGTTCATAGCCTCCTTTGGATGCCAAAGGATTAGGATAAAAGAAGCATCCCCCATCCATAGAATCACCATCAATCAATGCATTATAAAGTGTACGTTCCAAAACATCATAATACTTAGACTCTCCGTGAAGCAAAAACAAACGATAATTCACATAGACAAAGCCTATAGCCGCACACGTCTCACAATAGGCTTCCGCATTCGGAAGTTCGTAATTATCACCAAAGGCTTCTCCATCGTGTCTTGCACCTATTCCCCCTGTTATATAGTATTTCTTTGATACAATATTATCCCAAATCTTGTCAATAGCGTGTACATAAGACATATCACCTGTTAGTGCAGCCACATCTGCCATTCCTGAATACATATAAACTGCACGAACAGCATGTCCTACAGCTTCCTCTTGTTCTATGACGGGCTTGTGTGACTGATTATAGGAATTAATATGCTTTGTATGCCCCCTTTGGTCTAAGAAAAATTTTGCCTGCTCCAGATATTTCTTATTTCCGGTAACCAGATAAAGTTTAACTAAACCCATTTCGGCTATCTGATGACCTGGAATTTTTACTTGTTGCCCAGGACCGCTTCCTATCTCACGACATACACAATCAGCATACTTTATGGCTATATTCAAGAAGTTCTTTTTTCCTGTTGCCTGATAATAAGCGACTGCACCCTCAAGCATGTGTCCCAGATCATAAAATTCATGACTGCCATCTTCAACAGTTTCCCATCTATTGTGCCCTGACCAGGCATGAGGATGCTTTGGATTCATGGTACGTGCAGTATAAAGGTAACCATCTGGTTCCTGTGCAGCTGCTACAATAGTAAGAATGCTGTCAATATATTTTTCCAACCTTCTGTTGGGATATGTCTGAATAGAATAGCTTGCACCTTCAATTGTTTTGTACACGTCGGTATCGTCGAAAGGGAACCCTCCTATTTTGAACGTATCACAAGGATGCGCTGCTCTTACAAAATTCAAATAGCGACCGTTTTCCTCACACTTCCTGAAAGCCAAAGGTATAGTAACATCCCTGCTTGCCTTTAATCTTTGACCCCAGAAACCGCCATCAACTTTTACGGAAGTAAATTGAACAGGTGTAATGGGATAACCATATTTCTCTGTCTGGGCATTCAAATGCATAACAATGCTGAACAACAAAGTTAAGAACATCATTCTTTTTTTCATATCTTTCATTATAAAGGTTTTATCTTTAGAAAAAAAGGGACAGCGAGTACAAATCCGTTGTCCCTTCATTATTATATTAATAACCCGGATTTTGCTTCAATTTACTATTTGTAAGCAATTCTTTCTGAGGTATCGGGAAAAGATTGCGTGTAGCATTACTTTTATCATGTGACATCCAAGATTTGGTAGTGAAAGCTCCGAAACGAATCATATCTTGACGACGACGACCTTCCTGAGTAAACTCCCATCCAAGTTCATCAAGGAAACGACCAAATTGAATATCATTACCACCTTCATGTGTAGGAGATACAAGATTATCTCTGCGACCATAATCATATGTGCTGCCTTTTTTCAAATCATCACCTGTCACAACAGCTTTCTCAGGATTATCAGCAAAATCACGTTTGCGTACCTGAGAAACTAATTTTGCTGCACCATCGGGATCACCATTTCTCAGCATTGCTTCAGCCTTCATTAACAGAATATCTGCATAACGAAATACCGGGAAATCATTGCTCAAACGATTTGTTATACCGGAAGCATACTCAAACTTACCCCAACGGAAGCCATGGTATTCCTGACTGTTATCAATGCTTGGAACTTCATTCACGTAAGCTAACTTTTGTCCGGCAGCATCGCCCATAGTACACTTCAACTCATTTCCAGCTACATCATATTGCTGTCCCTGAATAAAGCAATTCTTCAAGCGGGAATCGTCTGGATCAAAAGAACTTATATACTGAGGAATGCAACAAACGCCACCCCATGGACTGTATTGAAAATTATAAGTTGCTTGGTTCTCCGGTTGTAATGTATACATATGAAAATCAAAAGCATTCCAATCTGATACATAAGTTTCATCAAAAGGCAATGCAAAGATTATTTCTTTCGAGTTTTCATTTTTAGTTAGAAAAACAGATTTTTGATTGGCCTCGAGACTATATTTGCCGCAATTAATCACTTTATCGCAAGCATCTATACATTTCTGCCATTCTGTATAATTACCGTCTGAAAATATTTGAGAATTCAAATACATTTTTGCCAGCAAAGTATAAGCAGCCCATTTATTGAAACGACCGTAATACTCGCTATTAACCTCTTCAGGGAGATTATCAATATTACTTGTAATCTCATTAATAATGAACTCATATACTTCTTTCCGAGTACTTTGTTCCGGGAGATATCCATCTTCTACATCAAATTTGGTAACAATAGGAACATTCCCAAACAAATCTACCAAAATGTAGTAATAAGAGGCCCGAAGAACCTTTAATTCCGAGATAAGTTTTTCTTTGTTATCAGATACATTAATCAAACCAGACTCAATTTGATAAAGAACACGATTACAGGCATTAATGCCGACATAGGTTCTTTGCCAAGATTGCAAAGGAATATCATCCTCAGATGTCCACTTGTGCTGATGCATGCGTTTATATACGCCCCCATCAACCCAACCGTTCGGTCTTGCCGGAATAACATCTTCATCAGCAGAAAGCATTTGAGCCCTAGCCACTCCATTCCAAAGAAGGAATGTTTGGCGCCAAGGGACATAAGCAGCGCCCAATAATGACGCCAAGTCCTCACTCGTCGGTTGAAATTGTTCGGATACAATATTATGATAACTGGTATCTTCCAGATCCGTGCAGGAAGTTCCCACCATTAAGGTAGCAACCATTCCATATATCAATATTCTTGTTTTCATTATAATAATCTCTTTTTCGATTAAAAATTAAAGCTTGCTCCCAAAGTAAAAGAACGTACACTCGGATATTCATCTCTGTTGTCGTAACCCGGATTCAAACCTGATACGGAAACTTCCGGATCAATACCTTTATAACCAGTTATAGTAAGGACATTCTGACAATTGAAATAAACGCGTGCAGACTTAACAAACTTGACTCCCAATTTATTGAATGTGTAACCCAAAGTCAGGTTGTCGATTTTCCAATAATCACCGTCTTCCACATAATAACTATTGAACTCCTCAGAACAAAGCGAATTTAACTGGGCCTTTCCAAATACCGGCTCATAAGCTGATTTCATACGATTCCAATCCTGACGGCTACGATTTTCATAGAACATTCTCGAACCGTTGATGATCTGAAAATCAAATGCACCCCTCATAGCAATAGCCAAATCAAAATTCTTATATTTGAACTGGTTGCTCCATCCTAGATAGTATTTAGGTAATCCATTGCCTAAGACCTGTTTGTCTTCAAATGAGTGAGTAAAATTATCATAGTCAACCAGATTACCGTTGTGATCCTTATAAATCCATTTTCCATCACTGGTAACATCAACTACCTTGAATCCGAAAATCTGACCAAGAGGCTGTCCTATACGTACTATATGAGATTCTGTCTTAATAGGTTCCTGGATCCAACCTGTAACGAAGTAATCACTGGTAGTCTGATATAGGTCATTTGACAAACTTACAAGTTTATTTGTGTTAGTTGAGAAAGTAACGGTAGAGTTCCAAATAAAATTCTTCTTTTTCACAGGTACAAAATTCAACATAATCTCAACGCCTTTATTTTCCATTTTACCTACGTTGGCACGAGTTGTAGTATAAAGATTCGGAGGTGAAGGCACACTATAGTCATACAACAAGCCTTTAATTGTACGTTTATAATAGTCAATGCTTCCGCTTATTCTATTATCAAGAATGGCAAAATCCAATCCGAAATCAGTTTCATGTTTCTCTTCCCATTTCAAATTGGGATTTGCATTTTGCGAAGGAGACAAAGTTTTGATCCAACTTCCATTATAATAAAAATAGTCTCCATAGCTCAATAAAGACATTCCCAAATAGGATGCACTGGGTTGACTACCCGTTACTCCATAGCCCGCACGAAGTTTCAGATCATTGAAAATCTTCTGATTTTCCATAAACTTTTCCTGAGTAAGCCTCCAACCCAAAGATACGGAAGGGAAATTACCCCAAGGGCTCTTCGTTCCAGCCAACTGACTTGCAGCTTCATGACGGATACTGGCCATCAATAGATAACGGTCTTTGTATGAATATGTCAAACGTCCGAAAAATGAAATCAAATTAGTCTGTATATTATAGCTATATTGACTGGCCAATCCTTTTTTCAAAGCTTCTCCGGCACCTATATTCTTATAACTATATAAGTCAGTCGGAAAATCATAATTTGTTTCATATTCGTTGCTATAATCTGTTCCTTGATAACTATAACCTGCCAAAGCTGTAATGTTATGACCGTTTATTTTTTTCTGATACTGAGCTGTCAGTTCCATCAATTTTGTCATGTTTGTAGAAGAACTAACAGAAGCATAACCGTTACGATTATCACGAACATTCGATATATTGTACTTAGTTTCGTAATATCCGCCATACTGATGCTGTTTGTCATATGATAATAGAGCTTTCAAAGTCATACCCTCAAAAGGCAAGACAGTAGCACTCCCATAAAAACGAGTCTGAGTTATTTCCTGCTTTCCATCACTTTCGTAAAGTAATTCCAACGGATTCGCATATTCAAATACTCCGGTGTTTTCATACCAGGTTCCGTCTTCATTCTTAATTGGCTCTGTAGGATTATGAATCAGAGTTTGGCGATAGGCATATGTGTTCCAACTACCCCCATCAGTTGTTGAAGTATAATCGGTCTGATTACCTAAAATACCAAAGTTAAATTTCAATTTGTCATTGAACATGTTGTGATTGATTTCCGCACGGCCTTGAAACGTATTTTTATCACTTTTTTTCATGATCCCTTGTAAAGAGCGATAATTGAGATTGACAGAATAATTAGTTTCGGAAGAACCTCCACGGAATGAAAGATTGTGAACATGACTAAAAGGAGTGCGAACAATCTGATCCAACCAATTTACTGAATTGCCTAAATCCCAAGAAGCATCACGCAAGCCATCCTTTATTTGCTGACGATAATCTGCAGCCGTACACATATCCAATCTCTTAGATATTTGTGATGTACTGACATATGCATCATATTCAACCTCATTTATTTTGTTTCCCTTTGCTTTTTTTGTCGTAATTATAATGACTCCATTTGTTCCACGAGAACCATAAATAGCTGCAGCGGAACCATCTTTCAAAACATCAACCGTCTCAATATCTTCAGGTGCCACTGTATTCAAATCACCGGGAACACCATCTACCAAGACAAGAGGATTGGTACTCGCACCTAAGATTGTTGTATTTCCACGCAAAGTGATGGTTGTACCGCTGACAGGATCACCGCTAGGATTAGTAATGGCCAAGCCGGCAACCTTTCCTTGTATTAATTGACCAGCATCTTTCACAGCCCCCTGTATGAAATCTTCTTTCTTAACACTTCCCACAGAACTTGTCAAATCACCTTTTCTTTGTGTCCCATATCCAATAACTACGACCTCATCCAAAGTCTTTGTATCCTCTGCTAATTGCACTTTAATAGATGATTTTCCATTTGTTGAAATATTTTGAGTTACAAAACCTACATAACTTATAGTAAGCATAGCTCCGTTTGAGACGTCATTCAACGTAAAATGACCATCTAAATCTGTGATAGAACCATTCGTTGTCCCTTGTACCACCACACTGGCACCGATAATAGGTTCACCCTTCTCATCCTTTACTACTCCGGATAATTTTCGACTTTTTCCACTTGGCTGAACACTTGTTTCTTTATCCGAAACAACAATCATCTTGGAAGACACAATCTTATAATCCAAGCTACGATTTTTAAGTGCTTCATTCAAAACTGTAGGGACAGAAGCGTTCGTTTGAGAAATACTAATATCCTCCTTATTATCGACCACTGCATTACGATACGAGAAACGATAGGTCGTTTGTTTCTCAATTGCATTAAATACTTCTTTTAAAGAAGCATTTTTCAAATTCACTGTAACCCTTTGCTCCTGACCGTATGCTTCAACGAAGCTGAACAGCGATAGCAAAAAAAACATTGTGAACATTTTCAATCTTTGATGTTTTTTCATCTGATTAAAGTTAAAGTTATACATTTTTTACCGACCCTTGGTGAGGCGATTTGTCTGTATAGACACCTTCTCTAAAAGAATAGTACCGATTTTTATTTATGTTATAAAGCATAAATGTATATTAAAAAAGCCGTTTCCCCAACTAAATGAAAAAACGGCTGTATTCCTTTATGCACAATCATTCTTACCTTGTCTGAATGATGGAGATGTCCTTACCTTTCATAATTGCTTTCATATGATAGGATTTCTCCAAGACTTCCAACACCCCATTGATATCGTTGGTAGCCAAGGTTCCTGTAAACAGATCAGTAGAATCTTCCCGACCTTTAATACTTATCCGCACATTGTATGTTTTCTCTATTCTTTTTAACACAGTCTGCAATGAAACATTTCTGAATATAATTTCATTCCTCCGCCATGTAGATACGTTTTCAACAGATTCCTTGAATACAGTAATCTTCCCGGTATTTTGATCCATCATCAGTTTCTGATTAGGGAGAAGTATGACTGATTTTCCACTAACTAAAGATCCGAACCATACTTTTCCTTCTTCCAAAGCCAATTGTGCCGTTTCCTCTTTTTCACGAACCAATAAATCAAATGTTGTTCCCAATACTTTTACATTCAATCCTCTTGCTCCTATCATAAAAGGACACTCTTTATTTTTTGCAACTACAAAATAGCCTTCACCGGAAAAGTTAATTTGACGCGTTTCTCTATTGAATGTTTTGGGTATATAACCCAATCGCGATTCGGAATTCAAAGTCACTTTAGTTCCATCGGGTAACGAAATAGTTGCTTTCTCTCCTTCTCCGGTAGTAACTACCATTTCGTCTGACATCAAATTATTGCTTTCATGATAAAAATGCAAAGTGGAAATAAAGAGTACAGGCAAAAGAATGGCTGCTGCCCACCCCAACACTTTCACGTATAAAGGAATCTTGTTACGCACAGGGTTGAGCTGACGATTCAAATTCATTCTCACTTTATCCTGTAAACCATCCGAAACACGGGAGGTATCAATATCTTCATTCATCCATTTATTTTTCATGAATTCCCCCAATTCAGCATCAGCAGAAGCTTGATCCTGTGTCCGCAAAGTCTCCAAATCCTGATGTGTGAGCTTGCCTGATATATATTTTTCTAATAATTCTTTCATATTTTACCTTTTATATAATGACAATGATTACGAAATAAAATACCGAGAAATAAGGTATTTAACAGAGAATAACAAAACGAAGAAAGCAAATCCTAACAGGGAACGAAGTGTTTTCAATCCTAAAGTCAATTGATTCTTCACGGTTTGTTCGCTTAAAGAGAGCTTCTCAGCAATTTCACTAGTAGACATGTCCTTCAGACGTGATAACTCAATCACAGCCTGTTGTGTTTTAGGCAATTGCTTCAAAGCTTGTTTCACCTGACCAAGAAAATCTTCATATTCCAAATGATTCTGGGCGCTGCCATTTACTGACAGTTTTTCCTGATAGTCCACATAGTCCTCGAATATAGGAGAATTGATATTATCATGGTAGGCATTTATAAGATAATGCTTGGACATGATAAACAAGAGTGACCGTAATGTTTCTTCTTGTCGGATAGATTCCCTGACATTCCAAAGACGAAGGAAAACATCCTGCACAATTTCCTCGGCATCTTCCCCAGATTTTGTAAACTGAAAACAATAGGCATACAATCGTTTAAAATACATCGAATAGATAGCATCGAACGCCCGCATGGACCCTTTTTTCAGTTCACGAATCAATTCAGGTTCACTCTGATGGAGTGTGCTGTTCATAATTATTTAGGTTTATAATTATGCAAAAATAGAAATTAAAAGACAAGCAAGGAAACGTTTTCGTAGAAAATGTAACATAGACGAATACTTTTGTTACAAAATTGATTGTTTGCCCAAAGTAAAAAGAATAAATTTGTACACTTGAATTATCAAAATAAATATACCTTTTTCAATATGAGAAAAACAATGCTAGCAATGTGCTGCCTTTGGGCAGTTTCAAGTTGGGCACAAACACTGCCCTATCAAAATCCGAATCTGACCTCGGAACAACGGGCCAAGGATTTAGTTTCAAGACTTACTTTAAAAGAAAAGGCCATTCTGATGTGTGACGAATCAGAAGCTATTCCCAGACTCGGTATAAAGGAATTCCACTGGTGGAGCGAAGCGCTTCATGGATTTGCCAACCAGACAGGAGTCACCGTTTTCCCAGAACCTATCGGCATGGCAGCCACCTTTAATGATGGTTTGATTTATAACGTGTTCAACGCCGTTTCTGACGAAACACGTGCCCATTACAACATGAACAAGGCACAAGGAAAAGATAACAAACGATTTGCTGGGCTCTCCGTCTGGACTCCCAACGTTAATATTTTCCGTGATCCGAGATGGGGACGCGGACAGGAGACTTACGGTGAAGACCCATATCTTACTTCCTGCATGGGTATTTCTGTCGTGAAAGGTTTACAAGGTCCTGAAAGTTCAAAATACAAGAAATTATTGGCATGTGCCAAGCATTTCGCAGTTCATTCGGGTCCGGAATGGAGTCGCCACACGGCTAATCTGAACAATGTGGAACCCCGGGATTTGTGGGAGACTTATCTTCCAGCCTTTAAGGATTTGGTTCAGAAAGCCGATGTTCGCGAAGTGATGTGCGCCTATCAGCGTCTGGACGATGAACCTTGCTGCGGAAATAACCGTCTGCTCCAGCAGATATTGCGCAATGAATGGGGATTCAAATACCTGGTCGTATCTGACTGTGGTGCCGTAAATGATTTTTGGAATAGTCATAAGTATTCCTCAGATGCCACTCATGCTGCCGCCAAAGGAGCACTGGCCGGAACAGACGTGGAATGTGCAGGCTACTCCTACTTGAAACTGCCTGAAGCTGTAGCCAAAGGGTTGGTTTCGGAAAAGAAAATTGATGAAAGCGTTGTAAGATTAATGACCGGACGCTTTGATTTAGGCGAAATGGATGATGATGCTTTGGTTCCATGGACCAAAATCCCTGCATCAAGTCTGAACAGCAAAGAACACCAGAAACTGGCTCTCGAGACTGCACAACAGGTCATGACCCTTTTAATGAACAAAAACAGTATTCTTCCATTGAACAAATCAATGAAGAAAATTGCTGTAATCGGTCCCAATGCCAATGAAGAAAGAATCCTGTGGGGTAATTACAACGGAACTCCTGTCAGCACAGTAACCATTCTGAAAGGAATCGAAGCAAAGGCCGGTAAAGGCAAAGTGATATTCGATAAAGCTTGTGATTGGGTGGAAGATAAAATTATCACACCGCTTTTCAGCCAGTGTAATGTTGACGGACAAAAAGGCTTCAAGGCTACCTTCTGGAACAATGCAAAATTTGAAGGCAAAGAAGTCACTCATCTACAGATAAACGAGCCTGTCAATGTAACAACCATGGGACAATACACTTTCGCGCCCAATGTCAGCATAGATAATTTTTCGGCAATATATGAGACTGTTTATAAACCGACCGAAAGTGGAGAGAAAGTGTTCCGTTTGGAAGTAATGGGTATGGCAGAATTGTTTATCAACGGGACTTCTGTCTATAAAAACAATCATTGGTGGTCTAGTCTGGCCTCACGGGTACCTTATAACTTTGAGAAAGGAAAAGAGTATAAAATAGAACTGAAATATACGCATGACGGAAAATATCCGGCAGGACTTAAAATGAATTTCGGTTCAGAAAGTCCTATTAAATACGATGAACTGATTGCGAAAGTTAAAAATGCTGATGTGGTGATCTTTGTTGGCGGACTCTCATCCAGACTTGAAGGCGAGGAGATGCCAATCTCTTATCCGGGATTCAAAGGTGGTGACCGTACGGACATAGAACTTCCGGCCGTGCAGCGAAATTGTCTGAAAGCATTAAAAGCGGCAGGGAAAAAGGTGATTTTTGTAAATTGCTCCGGTTCTGCAATTGCTTTCGAACCTGAAACGGAAAGTTGCGATGCAATCCTCCAAGCATGGTATCCGGGCGAAAATGGCGGAACAGCCGTTGCCGACGTTCTCTTTGGCGACTATAATCCTGCAGGAAAACTTCCGGTGACTTTCTATAAGAGTACTTCACAATTACCCGACTTTGAGAATTATTCCATGAAAAGACGTACATACAGATATTTCAATGACTCTCCTCTGTTCCCGTTTGGTTTCGGATTGAGTTACACAACGTTCGAAGTGGGTACAGCACAAGCCGACAAGACAGAGATGAAAGCCGGAGAAGAAATGAATCTGACCATTCCTGTTACTAACACAGGTAAACGGGATGGAGCCGAAGTCATTCAGGTGTATATGCACAAAGTTGGAGATTCAGAAGGCCCGATAAAGACACTTAGAGCATTCAAGCGCATAGATATAAAATCGGGAAAAAGCGTCAATGTGAATATTCCTCTTACACCAAGCACATTCGAATGTTTCGACACAACGACCAATACTATGAGAGTAGTACCGGGTGACTATGAACTGATGTACGGAACAAGTTCCGATGCAAAAGACTTAAAAACGCTGAAAGTGACCTTGCAATAAAGCAAAAAGTTTCTTTCTACTATAAAACGGGACTGCCCGTCCATAATAAAGGCGGGCAGACCGTTTCTCCAATACACAATAAACCTTATATCTCACGCCATGAAAAGATTTCTCTCTTTCATTATTACATTGACCTGTTATAGTATAGGTTTATCCGCTCATTCGGAAAAGCTTTTCACAGGAGACAGAGACTTATCGAGCAGTTTTGTAAACCAGGTATTTCAAGATACCAAGGGCTATATTTGGATAGGTACCGAAGACGGACTAAACTTCTATGACGGTAATAAATTCCTTGTCTACAAGCACAAGAAAGATGATCCTTTTTCTATCAAAAACAACAACGTTACTCATATATATGCCAACCGACGAGGTGATCTGTTCATAGGATACACCAATGGAGTGCAAAGATATGATTATGTTACGGATAAGTTTGAAAATGTTCCGCTCGTCCGCGAAAACCGAGAATTGAATGATGCACGCATATTCAGTATCATAGAAAGGAAAAACGGAGATATCGTCATCGGGACCTCAGGCTATGGTATCTTTCTGTTAAGAAAAGGTGCAAAGAAAGCTTATTATAACCCCACATTCCGATTGCCTGTGGAATACATTACAGCTGTCGCCGAAGACTTGAAGCAAAATCTATGGATAGGGACAGAAGGCGGAGGTGTATTCCGAATATCTCCTGACAAGAGAATAAAGCATTATGAATTCAAGCAAATCAAAGGAGTTCTGGATTTGACGACCCTTTGCATTGACAGTCATAATAGGATTTACATCGGCAGTCTCAACAGGGGAATGTTCGACTATAATGCTGCAAAAGATTGCTTCGAAGAGATACCGCATTCGGAAAATATTCCTATCCAGTCAATGAACTTGGACAATTCACAAAAAATACTGTTGGGAACGCGTGGATGCGGAATGAAGATATTCGATCCCGTAACTCGGACCATCAGCAATAGTAATTACCAATTCAACACTTTCGACTTTTCCAAATCTCAAATCAATTCCTTGATAAAGGACAACAATGGTAACCTTTGGATAGCTTTATACCAAAAGGGCGTCGTGGTTTTGCCTAATGAAGGCCTAAATTTCGGTTACATCGGCAACAAATCCATCATGAACAACTATATCGGGTCAAGTAATGTATCGTGTCTATGCAAAGATTCGGAAGGTATTTTGTGGCTAGGTGTCAATGAAGAAGGCATCTATGCCTTAGATAAGAATCACAAGTTCAAAGCGCATTTTTGTCCCGATAAAGGAATGAATGTACCAAAGACTGTGACATGCATATTCCAAGATTCCAACAAAGATATGTGGATAGGCTCTTTTTTCAAAAATCTTGCCAAGTTAAATATTCAAACAGGAAATTGCGACTTTAACCAAACCTCATACATTAACAATGTAGTGGATATGTGTGAAGACGGGAATAAGAATCTTTGGATAGCAACAATGGGCAGCGGTCTTGCGTGCTGGAATCTGAAAGAAAAGAAAATGACATATTACTCAAATGAAGTTGTCACTTCGAAAAACCATGGTAACGTTGTTCCAAGTCTTTGGATCTCCTGTCTTTGCTTTTCGCATGACAACAAACTGTACATTGGATCGTATTCCGGATTAGGATGTCTGGATTTAAAATCCAAGAGTTTCATTTCGACATTTCACAAAAGAAGAATATTGTCCGATCATATCATTCTCACCATCTTTGAGAATTCAAAGGGGTTTATATGGATAGGTACGACCGAAGGTTTATTCCGTCTGAATCCGAAGAATGGGGCAATTACATTCTGGGGTATCAATAACGGACTGCCAAGTGAAATGATATGCGGCATTCAAGAAGACAAAAAAGGAAATTTATGGATCAGTACCAACCACGGACTCTCCTACTATAATATAAAAAAGAATGTTTTCACCAATTTCTTCTCGTATGACGGATTGCAAAGTAATGAATTCAGCAAGAAAGCTTCCATCCGAGACAAATCGGGCAACATGATATTTGCCGGTCTCAACGGAATTACTTATTTCGCACCCGATGAGATTTCGTTAAACAAAAAAAGACTGCAAATAAAAATCGTGGGACTCCGAATCAAAGGCAAATACATTCATCAAGGTGACAAATCAGGTCCTTTCGATATTGTCAAGGGTGAGATTTCAGAAGCCAATCTCTTTCATGTTGCAGCGAAAGACAATTCATTTATCATCCAGCTTTCTGCCATGGAGCTTTACAATCCGGAAAGAATCACATTTATATATAATTTGGACGGCAATAACTGGATTGAAACACAACCAGGAGCCAACTGGGTTCCTCTGACATTGCAACCAGGCACTTATCATCTCAAAGTGAAAGCCAAAGATGGCAACAACTATTCTCCCGAAAAGGAAATCACCATCATCGTTTCACCGCCCTGGTATCTTTCTTTTATTGCCAAGTTCATTTATCTTGCCATCATTGTGACCATCGTTTATTTCATTATCAAACAATTGGAAGATCGCCGGAGAATGAAAGAAGAATTGATGGAACGGGAACATGCTGAAGAATTAAATGAAGCCAAGCTTCAGTTCTTTATTAATATAGCACATGAAATAAGAACACCGATGACTCTGATATACAGTCCGCTTCAGGAGTTGATGAAAAAAGACAAAGACAATGTATGTCAAAAGCTATACAGAACTATAGACCGCAACTCCCAACGCATACTTTCATTGGTTAACCAACTGATGGATGTACGAAAAATCGATAAAGGACAAATGGTCCTGAAATTCAAAGAAACAGACATCATCAGTTTTATACAGAGTCATGCGGATATTTTCATGAGTCAGGCGCAGAAAAAGAATATCCAATATACCTTCAATCATGAAATGCATACACTGAATGCTTGGATTGATCCGGAGAATTTCGATAAAATTATCCTAAACTTGTTATCCAATGCATTCAAATATACGCCGGAAAAGGGAAAGATAAACATAACGGTTAAAGTTACGGGTCAAAAATATGAAATCATTGTATCCGACAATGGAATTACCATTCAACCCGAAGAGATGGAGCGGATTTTCGAACGTTTCTATCAAAGTAACAACCAGATGAACATGAAAGTGGGTACTGGAATCGGACTACACTTGGCAAAATCTTTGGTAGAACTGCATCATGGAAAAATATGGGTAGAAAACGAAGAAGATGGAAATGGATGCCGATTCATAGTTCAACTGCCTCTCGGAAACGGTCATCTCAGACCGGAAGAGATGTCTACAGAAACAGAAGAACAGACAACAGAATCCGTCACCAAGGAACAATCTCTGGCCCCCCAAAATGATGAAGAGGGCGACACTCAGGAAAATACAATCAAGACCAAAACAAAATACCGGGTTATGATTGTAGAAGATGATGATGAAATCAAGAATTATCTGCATGAGGAACTAGGACATGACTATCATATTATAGAAGCTGAAAACGGAAAAGAAGCCCTATCATTCATACTGAAAAAGACTCCGGACCTTGTTATCAGCGATATCATGATGCCCGAAATGGATGGAATCACTCTCTGCAGAAAAATCAAACAGAACATTCTTATCAGCCATGTTCCGGTTATCTTGCTCACAGCCAAGACAACCCAGGAAGACAATATAGAAGGACTCGAAGTCGGAGCCGACAGTTATCTTACCAAGCCTTTCAGTATTCGGATTGTAAAGGAAACTATCCGAAATTTAATCAGGAATCGGGAATCCTTGAAAAACACGAAGAAAGGTGAAGTCATTCAAAAAGAGATGGTCAATAAAGTAGAAATCAAGACTCCTGACGAGAAACTCATGGAAAGGATTCTGACAGAGATAAACAAGAATATCAGCAATCCGGATTATGATATTGAGACTATGGCTGCAAACGTAGGCATCAGCCGGGTTCATCTATACAGGAAGCTGAAAGAACTGACCGGACAGTCTACACGTGAATTCATTCGCAACACCCGTCTTCAACAGGCGGCTTCCCTCTTGAAGGAAAAGGGACAGAATATCAGCGAAGTAGCCATGGCTACAGGCTTTATCAACGTTACTTATTTTTCAACGGCGTTCAAAACCTTGTATGGCCTTTCACCCAAAGATTTTATCAACAAATATAGAAAAGAAAACGTATAAAAAAAAGATGTGCGTACTCCGTAACAGAGTACGCACATCTTTTTTATAGTCATCTTTATTTTGAACTTAACAAATTCTGTGCTGCAAGAACCAAAAACATATAGTGAGAGGACCCTCCTCCTAAAACATATTCTGTCTGTTGCCATAGGAACGGGAAGGTAAGCAATTCAGGAAAATCGGGCCGGATAAGCGCAGTTCCGGAAACTACCCCACCAGGAATATATGACCAATCTGCACGATTGGCACCATAGGCCGTTGTGGCTGAATGAACTCCCACTCCTGAAGCAAAAGAAGCTGTATTGCTTCCCGGATGGCAACCCAGGACAAAGTTCAATGCATTGTACAAATATTTTGCATCGAAGATATCGGGATACGACTTCATGAGAAAATAATGCTGAAAACCGAATGTCTGGATATCCCATCCGGCACCCCAGATATACGGACGATATGGAACTCCGTAAGGAGTGGCATCACCGGCTTTCTCCAAAAGCTCGCGGGATGCCAGCAATGCATTTCGTATAGATTCGGAGAATTTTTTGTTTTTCATTTTCTCTGCTGCCCTGCCAATGAACCAGCCGGTCAGGGCTATGCGCTGAACAATAAAAGGTTGCTGTTTGAGCAAATAATCCTTATATAAAGATTCCCCTGTAGTGAGGTACAATTCAGTGGCAGCTTGTATTTTGGAAATCTGTGAAAACTTATCTTCTCTGGTAATCTGGAATAAAGTTTTTGAAATGTCAAGACATTGTACGCTCAAAGAATCATTGAATCCTTTCAACACGCGAGAAATGGCAGCTAATTCAGCGGCTGTAGACAGTTCCCGTGACGGATTATCTTCAGTAAAGACCCAACGGTCATCAGGAGTTCCGGACTTACGATCGGTCATAGCTGAAGCATCACCCAACATGACATACTGGCGAAGGCCATTACATATGATACCCCTATACAACCTGCCTAATGATTTGTAACCGGCAACAACGCTTAAAGCGCCATGTTCAATTTGCTGAAGGATATCAGGCTTCCCATCCGGCTGATGTATCTCGGTCAAATGATCTTTCTCATCGATTGTCGTAGCATCACAAACGGGATGGAAACACTCTTGCGCCATAGCTAGTATATAAGATTCGCCGGCCTGGGATTCAACACGGAGATCAAAATCCCCTGCATCATGCCATCCTCCTACATTCAATCCGGGTACCTGCTGCCCCGCCTTATACTTGGTCAGCATATTTGCGTCTTGCAAATAACCGTCAATATGATCACCGGGCTGTGCCATCTGTGCATCATCCATATGACAGCAATCATGCCAAACCCGATATTTCTCATTAACTCTCATGTGACACATCTGGACCGGAAGGAAATATTCCAATACCGGTTGCCAAACACCGCGGTCATAAATATCTTTGGAAATACGAAAAACGGAAGAACGGGAATCTCCATATTTAATCTGGTAAAGTCCTTCTTCCTTCACTTCAGAAAAATCGAACTTCACATAATTATAACGAAGGAACTTACCCCAGTCTTTTCCGGCATTTGTCAACACAATCTTTGCACCATCCTTATCAATCCGATACAGTTCAGCCATCGGTCTTTGGCTGAACTTCTGATCCAGTTCGATGACTGCCACCTTAGATTGATTGGGATGATAACCTACTTGCGATGTCTGTATAACTGGTGGATAGACCCATTCAGAAGTTACATTGGGAGTTATCACCCACTCGATAGCTCCTTTGGCAACTCCTACAGGAATTTCGCTACGAAGGACGAACCATCCGTTATTATGGTTCATGCGTCCATCATAGAGTTTCAGTTCCTGTTGAGAGGAAATCATGAACTTGCGAAGCGGATCATCCGGAGAAACAGTGAAACTGTGTCCAACCGCATAAGGAGCAGCAATGACATCATCGGCCACAATTGGACTGTATCCCTTTCCGACCAACCGATTCATATCTGCCATGTTTGTACTTCCGATAGGAGACGAATTATAATTACCGGCAAAAGTCAGATTTGTCGGAACAGATTCTGTTGGTCCGTTGGGTTGTCGAGGAAAGACACCAGTAGCGTCATCCATGATCCAAGATTCACCGAACATCTCTCCAGGAAACAATTCCATATTGAAACCTATCTTACCCTTGTATTTTTCAGGAATAGGTCTGTCCAAATCTACGGTAACAACGACACCCTTTTCTGTACCCTTCACTGTTACAGTATACTTAAGTTGAAGATCCGGGTAAATCATAGGATTAAATCCTCTCATATGACGAGCCGAATCCGGATAACACAAACGGGTAACAATCTGATTGGCGGAAACATCTGCTTTCCTTTCCAATTGTTTGGGAACCGGTTGCCATTGTCCCGGTGTCGCTTCCAGACGAATATCTCCATTCGTAGCCAATCGTTTTCCATTCATAATAAGGCTTACTCCGCCTTGATGCCCTTCAGGATAAATATCATCGAAAGCCATTACATTGATTCCATAATTCATGAAATAACCCGAAGGCTGCAACTGAAAGCTCTGTGCTGACAATCCTGCTACGCTAAATAACCCGCCCAAAACGAGTCCTGTAATTTTATTGATTTTAAGAGACTTCATAATTCAATGCTTTTATAGTCTTTTAATAAGAAAATACTTGATAGGAATGAGGCTTCAAGGTTACTTTGAAGCCATTTTCATCGTCTTTCACCCTTCTCCAATCAGACATGTAGGTTGAGGATTCTACTTTTTCAGGTGATAAGGATTCATTATTCAGAAGATTCTTCAAAGTGAGAACTGATTTTTTTGTCATAACCTGAACTTCGACAGGATTGTCGTTAAATGATTCTATGATAAAGGTTCTATTGTCATATAAAAAAAGACTGACTTTGGAAGGACCTTTGATATAAATATCCAAATCATGGCTCATAGTCTTTCTGATAGAGTTCAAGGCTGCATCCGGAAAATCATACAGATTACCCATATCATCCGGAATGGTAAGTACATACAGGTTTCCTTTTGAATAAGGCGAACGAAGCATGACAGGAAAGCCGCTCACTCCCCCTTTTAAAGGTCGTCCCGCACTGACTGTTTCCCATGTATCATTGGTCTGATACCGGATTTGCGGTATCAATATATCTTTCTTTGAAGTTCCAAACATGCCAAAATCATTGACTATAGCTTTCAGATCCGTACATCTTAGTTCTGCAATCTCGGCAATTTTCTCTGGAATAGCTTTTAATAAACTTGAAGTAATAACGACATCACCCCCTTTTTCCAATTGTGCTTTCATCTTGTCAACAATGGCAGCATCGGCCTTGGCTTGTTCCGTGAGAAGTACTGTCCGGCATCCTTCAGGAAAGGCTGGATACATATCCATAGGAAGACCTATCATTCCCAGATAATTCTGGAGAAAATCATCACCCAAAGAATGGAATGGCTTATAAGATTTGATGCCTATAGGTTTTCCCAGTTTTCCTACAAAACGATCGATGGTTTCGAATGTCAGACCGGCTGCCCGTGCTATTGTCGTAGGTTGTACAGACTTTCCTTTTACAGAAATAGGCTCCATCATGGCATCATAATCAAAACTGGTTCCCTGTCCTTGCCATGGAGTACGGAACAGCGGTAGTAATTTTATATTCAGAAGCTGTGAGTAATTGAAGAGAATCATCTCGGGAGCCTTGGCAAACATAGTCAACCACAATTGCTCTGCATACCGATCCATTCCCATATCAATTCCTCCTGAATCTACCCAACCACCGCCATTGTATCCCGGACGAAGATTATTAAAATATCGGATAATATTATAGCTCAAATAATTCTGGAGATGTTGGTTCGAAGCAGGATTCCGGGTTTCTGTTCCGGTCCAGATTCCATCGAAAATCTGAGGTCCATGTTCCAAGTCAAAACCCAATCCTTGAAAATGATCATACCAATTAGGGTATTTAATGATTACTTTTACTTTGGGGTTGACCTTTTTGGCTGGTGCAATCACAAGATTCTTTCCGGCCTCAGTCATTAGTTCAAGTCGATAGTTCGCCCAACTCTTATTACCCTTTGCCTTGATATCAAAATCGGATTTAGTATCTGTAAAGAAAAAATCATCGAGAATAAATTCATCAAAATGTTTGGCTGTGAACTCCGCTATCTCCTGTACTTTCTTACGATGTTCAGGATTAGCATAAGAGAATGTCTCGAAGTTATTGGACTCATTGACTGTAAATGTAATGCCTCCGGCAACCTCAACACCTTTCTTTAAAAAGAACTTTTTGGCTTTCTCGATGGTTGAAGCCGGCACCATGACCATATCACGGTGTGTTTCCAAATACACTTTATCAATTTTCACTTGCTGAGTAATCGCAGTCCATGTAGAATCCAGCCAATGAGAATCGTCCATCTTCACGACATCACGGGCCCATACATAAACGGACACTTTGAAATTTTGATAATTGCCTGCCAATACATGAAGGGACATGCAGAGCAAAGCAGTAAAAACCAAACATAACTTTTTCATAACTCTATAGTATTATTGATTTAAAATTTTCTTTGCTGCCAAAATCATATACATGTAATAGGAAGCTTCTCCACCCATACAATACTCTCCTTCCTGCCACAGAAAAGGATAATTGTACAATTCCGGCAAATCAGGACGGATGAGTACCGTACCTGGAGAAACGCCTCCGGGGATATATGAAAAATCGGCCCTGTTAGCACCATACGCGGCAGTCATGGTCTTTGCTCCGACACCGGTTACAAAAGAAGATGTATTGGACCCTGGATGACAACCCAATATAAAATTAATGGAATTGAAGATATAGTCCGGCTTAAAGATATCCGGATAAGCATCCTGTAAAAAGCAATAGGAAAAACCCATACTTTGTACATCCCATGAACCGCTTGCCATATTGCCGTGATTGGGAGTGATTCCATAAGGAGACTCAGTTGCGAATTTTTCAAAACTATCTTTTAGCTGAAGCATGGATTCCCGGATAGCTTTAGAGAATTTCTTATCGGCAACAGCCTTGTCAAACTGTCCGATGAACCATCCGCAGTGCTGAATATGAGAAGATATATATTCCTGCTGTGACAGCACGTATTCTTTATATACTTTATCTCCCGTAGTAAGAAATAACTCCACTGCAGCCTGTATTTTGGCACTTTGCGCCCATCCGTTTCCGTTTGTCTTAACATATAATTCTCTAGCAATCTCCAAACATTGTGAAGCAAGCGTATCATTGAAGTTTTTCAATGCCTTTGAAATACATGCCAAATGAGCTGCCGACGAGAGTTCGCGATAAGGATTTTCCTCAGTAAATACCCAACGATCATCAGCAGTACCTGTTTTATGATCCGTGATTGTAGCTGCGTCTCCCAAATGAACATATTGTCTTACACTGTTACACATGACACCTCTATACAAACGCCCCAAAGCCTTATAGCCCGCAACGACAGACAAAGCTCCATTCTCTACTTGCTGCAAAATGTCATTTTTGCCGTCGGGCTGATGAATTTCGGTAATATGTCGGAGCTGGTCAATCGAGGTTTCATCATAATCCACATGAAAGTTCTCATAAGCTTTTGCCAAAATGTAAGCTTCACCCGTTTGGGATTCTACTCGCAAATCATAATCGCCGGCATCATGCCATCCACCGATAGCTATATTCGGAACGTGATCTCCGGACTTATATTTCGTCAAGGTGGAAGGACCCTGCACATATCCGTCAATATGATTCAGATTAACGGGTGCCATCAGTGCATCATCATCATGACAGAGACCATGCCACACCCTATATTTATCGTTTACCCTCATGTGGCACATTTGTATCGGCAGAAAATATTCCAATTCGGCCTGCCAGGCTCCTTTATCATATACATCCGATGCAATCCTGAAACATGATGACCAGGAATCACTATATCTCACTTGATACAACCCTTCTTCCTTGACTGAGGAAAAATCGAATTTCAGGTAATTGTATCGAAGGAAATTACCCCATTTGACAGCAGGAGTTTTCAAGACCTCCTTCAAGCCGCTTTCTGTCACCTTATATAATATAGGTGTATGAAAATTTGATTCACGACTATCTAATTCAATATATGCATATTTCGGCTGGTTGGGATGATAACCTACTTGAGAGGTCTGCACGACAGGAGTGTACATCCATTTTGTTGAGATTTGAGGAGTGATAATCCATTTAATAGCCTCAACAGTAGCCCCTTCAGAAAAATCGGAATGAAGTACGAACCAACCATTAGCATGATTCAGTCTGCCGTCATATAATTCCATATCACCGTTTTCGGATTTTACAGTTACTTTATACAATGAATCCTGAGGATTCAATATAAAAAGATTACCTTGAGCCAAAGGTGCCCCAATAACATCATCAGCGACCATGGGATTATAAGTTCCTTCGGTAAGTTTCTTTATATCGGCTTTCCCTTGGGGATTATAGTTTCCCGGATAAGTTGTGTTACTAATTTGTCTGATAGTAGGTCCATAAGGTTGTCGGGGAAAAACGCCCGTTTGGTCATTCATAATCCAAGGTTTTCCAAAAAGATAGCCCGGGAAAAGCTCCAGATTGAAGCCTACTTTCCCGACATATTTTGCTGGTACCGGTTTGTCCACGTCTACGGTTACTATAATTTGGTTTCCCGCTGCTTTGGCATGGATTGTATAAGTAAATGCATAATCGGTATATATCATCGGATTAAATCCTGCAAGGTGATGCAGTGAGTCAGGATAACAAGCCTGTATGGTTATGGTCTGTTCTTCCTCACTGACTGTCCTTTTCTTGATTTTAGGAAGTCCCTGCCATTGCCCGGGCGTTGGTTCCATACGCACATCCCCCATTGCTGCGACCCGTTCGTCATTCATCACAATAGAAATACCACCTTGATGTCCTTCCGGATAGATATCATTAAAGACCATGACATCCACATTTGAATTCTTAAAATAACCGGAAGGAGTTATTTTGAATGATTGTGAAAAAGCAAGCTGTGTACATAAAATAACTGTACAGACGATCCAATATTTGCAGATTTTCATAATTATAATAAGGTATATCATTTATTTTGTTTACCAAAGTTAAGTCAAAATCCATTTCAAAGAATTCAAAAACAAATGTTATTTAGCATCAATATCAATTCTATACCCCATTAGTTAACAAATCTGTTATTCTTGGTTACATATGAATATAATTCTGAAGCAGAATGAAAGGTTTATGTAACAAAAACAATATAGTTTTAAGTAATTGTTACATAAATTTGTCCCCATGAAAATTATTGTTAAACCTCAAAAAAATATACTAGAATGAAAACATAAGAAAAAGAGAAACAGAAAGTTGATTATCTTACATATTAAGATAAGAATATTTATTTTATTAATCTAATACTAAATTTATTGTTTTTTCTATGAAATGCATTAATCTAAAAAAGTCCCTCGGGTTACTCATTATATTTATAATGATACCTTTGTGGGCAATGTCCCAAAACATTACTGTTAAGGGTAACATTAAGGATGCTTCCGGCGAAGCACTTCCCGGTGTAAATGTTGTGCAGGTAGGCAGCACGAATGGTACAATTTCCGATTTCGATGGAAATTATTCTATCGCTGTTCCTTCCAATGCGAAATTGGAATTTTCTTTTGTCGGTTATTCCCAGCAGATCATTGCAGTTGCTGGCAAAAGAACAATCAATGTAACCATGAAAGAAGATACCAAGACTCTGGATGAAGTTGTCGTAGTAGGTTATGGTACCGCAAAAAAGAGCGATATTTCAGGTTCCGTTGCTTCAGTCAACAGTGAGCAGATGTTAAAGAAAGCACCGACAAACGTTGCACAAGGCTTGCAAGGTGCAGCCCCTGGTGTCATGGTAACCGGACAAGACGGTGCTCCTGATGCTAATGCAGCAGTTCGTATACGTGGTGTTGCCACCATTAACGGAACAGCCGATCCTCTTTATGTAGTTGACGGTGTACAAGTAGGTACCAATGTCAACTTTTTGAACCCGACGGATATTGAAAGCATTGAAGTCTTAAAGGATGCATCCGCAACAGCTATTTATGGTGCCCGTGGTGCCAATGGTGTAGTCATGATTACTACAAAGCATGGTAAAGCAGGAACAACACACCTTTCTTTTACGGCTAACTTCGGTATTCAGACTTTGCCTTCCACACTGAAAGTAGGTGATGCAGATGATTATGCCCGTAATATACGCGCTGCACGTGCATCAGACGGAGCTGTCCCTGTACTTAAGATTTGGGACTCACAATATGATGGTAAGAGAAAGACAATCGACTGGCAAAAAGAGATGACTCGTTCTTCATTGAAACAACAATATGATCTGTCTGTTTCAGGAGGTACCGAGAAAACTCAATCCACATTCTCTGTAGGTTATTTGAATAATGACGGTATCGTTGTTAACACCAACTATAAGAGATTGACAGCACGTGCTAATGTAAAAACTAATGTGGCAGACTTCATCGAAATTGGAGGCGACATTAACTTTGTTCATACAGAATCACATGGAAGTAACTCCGGATTAGGCAATAACGTCAACTTGTCATCCTTACGTGATATGGCATTTTATACTCCAACTATGGACTACATTGACGATAACGGAAGTTATGTAAGCCCTAATGTTAAGAATGCTGATGGCACATACGGTATATATTATCAAACTTCAAGTCCTAATGAAATAGGAAAAGGATTTGATAATCCTTATGCAATCCAAATGGAATTAGGAGGCATGACAAAAGTCAATCAAGTTTTCGCAAGTGCTTATGCAGACATCAAGTTATTCAAAGGACTAACCTTCAGAAGCATCGGTTCCTATAATTTCTATGCAAAAGACGGTTACAATTGGACACAATTAAAAAGTCGTTACAACAATGGTCAGCCAATCACCATTTATGGTTATTCGGGTGTTGAAGAATTCTCGATGGATCCGGCACAAAGCAACAATCTTGCCATTGAAAACTATTTTACATACAATTGGAAAAACGATGTGCATAATCTTACATTGATGGCAGGAAATTCTGTCAGTAACAGCTTAGGTAATTGGCAACATGTTTATGCAAAAGATTTTCCGGCTTCAAATATCCGCAGCATTAATCTTACCAATGATTTGTCAACAAAAGATTGCAGTGGCGCATTCAACTTGAAAACTCGTTACATTTCCTACTTTGGTCGTGCCATGTACAGTTTCAAAGATCGCTATATAGCAACAGCTACTGTACGTCGTGATGGATCTTCAAACTTCGGTTCCGGTAATCGCTGGGGAACTTTCCCATCAGCTGCTTTGGCTTGGCGTGTATCGGAAGAAAGTTTCATGAAGGATATTCCTGAAATCAGTAATTTGAAACTCCGCTTGGGTTGGGGACGTACAGGTAATGCAGGTGGTGCAACAGACTTGTCTGTAAACCAATTAAGTTCCTCAAATTGTTTGTATCATTATTATGCCATGGGGACAAGCAGTCAGGCTTTCACGAATGCAAACGGATATGCTCAACAAAGCGTCATAGATACCAATTTGAAATGGGAAACCAATGAACAATGGAATGGAGGTATAGATTTAGGGTTATTCAACAACAAGTTGAACATCACCATGGATTATTTCGTCCGTACTGCCAAAGATCTGTTATTATATCAGACTATGCGTCCTTCTACCGGTTTCTCTTCAGTTTATACTAACTTCGGTAAAATTCGCAACAAAGGATTCGAATTCAGTGTAGCTTACAATACAAAGGTTGGAAGTGACTGGACTTTCGGAGCCACATTGACAGGTTCTACATTAAGTAATAAGGTTATCGAATGCGGTTCCGATTTATTCAATACGAACTCCGGAACTACAAACGACGGTAGCAATGTAGGTGCAGTAGGTGGAGGACTTCATTGGGACAACCACTCAATCTGCCGTGAAGGTTATGCTGTAGGTTCTTTTTACGGATATAAGTGCGATGGCATCTTTACTAGCCAGGCAGAACTCGACCAATTGAATGCCAAGGCTGTTGCAGCCGGATTCACTCAATATCAGGAAACAAAGACTCAACTTGGAGATTTAAAATATAAAGATATCAACGGTGACGGTCATATCGACAGTAATGATATGTGTGTACTTGGAAACGGATTCCCAGATTTGAACTACGGATTAAACTTGAATGCAAGTTATAAGAATTGGGATTTCTCGATTTATATGTATGGTGTACTCGGACAGGATCTTCTTTCCTATTCAGCCATGAAGCTTTCAACCATGACTCCTTGTGATGACTGCGTATCCAATATTCTGAAAGAAGTTACCAATGATGCTTGGTCTTCTTCAAACACAACAGGAAAATATCCTCGCTTGTCCATCACCGACTTGAACTACAATACACGCTGTTCAGATTATTGGATTAAGAATGGTGATTTCTTGAAAATCAATAATTTGCAAATCGGATATACTTTCGACAAGAATCTCATCAAGTCTCTTCGCCTGACTAGTGCACGAATCTACGCATCTATCCAGAATCTCTTCTGTATCTCCGGATACAATAAATATGGAGATCCTGAATGCGGTCAGGGAAGTGTCCTTTACTCCGGATTGGATACAGGTCGCTATCCTCAAGCTCGTACATACTCTTTAGGTATAAACGTTCAATTCTAATTAATTTCAAATAACATTGATACAATATGAAAAAGATATCAAATATATTACTGACTGTTGCCTTTGGAGGAGTCTTGTTTGGAACAACTTCATGCGACAACGATAAATATCTGACAGTCGAGCACTATACGATTCTCGCTGCCGACCAGATGTTTAAAAGTGAAGCCGACGCTGCCAAGGGCTTGAACGGTTGCTATGACATGTTCTTCCCAGGCGATAACGCCGACGACTGGAACTACAAACCTCAATTATTCGTAGGTTGCCACCCAACATTGGATACTCAGGCAACATTATGGGACAAACAATATGGGAATCAGCAATGGACTGCAGACGACTCCAGCCTAAGCGCAGGATGGATGTACGCATATCGTGCCATCGGACGCTGCAATGATTTTCTGGCAGGTTTAGCAACATCGGATTCCGGCTGGTCTTCTTATAAATCAATGGATGGGCAAGCAAAGGCCATTCGTGCTTACTTTTATATGTGGCTTGCTGAAACATGGGGAAAAGTACCTATGCTGGCAACAGGAGAAACATTTTCAAATACACCTAACAAAGCTGCTGCTACTACAGATGATGAGATGTGGGATTTCATAATCCAGGACTTGACAGATGCTTCCAATGAATTGGATTGGGCTCCTGAAAATAATGAATATGGACGATGCACCAAAGGTATGGCACTCTCCTATTTGGGTGAAGCTTATTTGTGGAAAGCATATAAGGCACGTATAAACGGTGATGGTGACGCAAAAAGCACCGAGAATATTCAAAAAGCTGCTGCTGCTTTGAAACAAGTCATTGACAGCAAAACTTACGAGTTAGCTCCATCTTTCTCCACTCTTTGGGATGTAGATGTAGCATGGAACAAAGAAGCTGTTTGGCAGGTTTGCATGGATATGGGTAAAGGAAACTACGGTAAATGGGACTCTAACGCTCATAACTTCGTGAACTTCTTCTCAGGTTCCACCAATGGTGGCGGTGGCTGGGGATCCGAATACCTCTCTTGGGAATTATATTTCAGTTACGAAAACGGTGATAAACGTCGTGATGCATCCATGTGTACAAATCCTGTACCCGAATTGCCGGAATCAATGAGATCAAAATACTGCTATGGTTACAATCCATTCATGCAGCAAAAAATTGGAAGTACTGATGCCGGACTTAACAGTTACAAAATGAATATGAACGGTGATTATGCTCCGGGAATCTGGACTTTAAAATTATGGAGAAACCAGCGTTGTCAATGGTCATCCCCTCACGAACCGGTTCATTTCTATTATAAGCGTTATTCAGCAGTGTTATTTGACTATGCAGAATGTCTGTTTCGCTTGAATGGAGAAAATGATGCAACAGCTTGGAGTTTAATCGATCAGGTTCGCAATCGTGCATTCGGCAATTTGGAAGTAGGAAAGGCTGATGAGTTGAATTCTACATTTACTACCTATTTCAAAGGCTTGGCCAATATAAACAATGATTATAAAGATTATGTAGCTCCTTCAACTTATCCTATTCCTTTCAATACAGTAGCAGTAACCGTACCGTCTGCAAAGACATTCTACACACAGTATGCTTCTACTAGTGATGAATATCACAAATCATTCTCTAGTTCAAAGGCTTGGGAAGTTGCTCTAGGTATGGAGCGCCGTAAGGAATTCAGTTCTGAATGGAATTTGAAATATGATCTGCAACGTTCAGATTTTCTGATTCCTGATATTGAAGCTTGTTATCCGAAAGGCGTTGGTGTACCGAATACAGATGCTTCGGCAGTCCACAATTGGCACTATTATCGCGACTGGGATTTTAACAAACAGAAATTGGTTATGCCAATTCCAACAAACGAATTATTAAGAAATAATTTAATCACACAGAATCCAGGATACTAAAAAGTATTACATTTTTAGGTTAATGTAATGTTATCTCAACATTAGGTAAAGAAGGAATACTACCAGCGGGTGGTCATTCCTTCTTTTTTTATGCTCTTTTTTGTTCTATTTGACATATCATCTTTCATACGATAACATTTTAGCTATTTCTTGGTTACATTTCTGACCCCTCATGTAACATTTCAGCTATTTAATGTAACAAATAATTAAGCACTCTTTAAAAATAAGTACACAAATTTGCGACAGTGAAAATTCATTGTTCAACCTAAAAAAATGTAATATCATGAAAACCTAAAAATGAGATTTTGCTCATGCCTCCTTTTCGAGACATAAAAAAGAGAATAATATTTTTATTAATCTAATACACAAAAATTTATTTTTTCTATGAAATGCATTAATCTAAAAAAGGCCTTGGGGCTATTGGCAATGTTTATGCTGATTCCTTTATGGGCAGTATCCCAAAACATCACTGTTAAGGGTAACGTTAAGGATGCTTCCGGCGAAGCACTTCCTGGAGTAAACGTTTTGCAGGTTGGTTCCACCAATGGAACGATTTCCGATTTTGACGGAAATTATTCCATTACTGTTCCTTCCAATGCCAAACTAGAATTCTCTTTTGTAGGCTACATCCCACAGATTATTCCTGTAGCTGGTAAAAAAGCAATCAATGTGACTATGAAAGAAGATACCAAAACCTTGGATGAAGTTGTCGTCGTAGGTTATGGTAGCATCAAGAAAAGCGATGTATCCGGATCTGTCGCATCAGTCAATCGTGAAGATATGATGAGAAAAGCTCCTACGAACATCGCTCAGGGCTTGCAAGGTGCAGCTCCGGGTGTCATGGTACAGCAGCAGGACGGTTCTCCTAATGGTCTGGCAACAATCCGCGTTCGTGGTGTTGCAACCATCAACGGTTCAGCCGATCCTCTTTATGTTGTAGATGGCGTGCAAGTAGGAACCAATGCAAACTTCCTGAACCCGGCCGATATCGAAAGCATTGAAGTATTGAAGGATGCTTCCGCCACAGCTATCTATGGTGCTCGTGGTGCCAATGGTGTTGTCATGATTACTACCAAACATGGTAATAAAGGTGCAACTCATTTGAGTTTCAATGCAGATTGGGGTATTCAGACAAGAGCACAAACTCTTGACACAGGTGATGCAGACCAATATGCTTATACTATCCGCACAGGTCGTGCCAATGATGGAAACTCAGTTGCAATGCCTATTTGGAATTCCAAATACGACGGTCAAAGAAAGACAATAGACTGGCAGAAAGAATTGACCCGCACTTCTTTGAAGCAGCAATATGACCTCTCTGTTTCAGGTGGAACAGACAAAACTCAGTCCACATTCTCTGTAGGTTACTTGAATAATGACGGTGTTGTCCTGAATACCAATTACAAACGTTTGACAGCACGCGCTAATGTAAAAACCAATGTAGCGGATTTCATTGAAATAGGTGGTGACATCAATTTCGTTCATGAAGAAGATCACGGAAGTAATTCCGGCACAGGTAATAATGGTAATATGTCCAGCTTGCGTGATATGGCCTTCCTGACACCTACTATGGATTATGTGGATGCCAGCGGTAATTATATCAGCCCGAATATTAAAAATGCTGACGGTACTTACGGCGTATTCTGGCAGACAACTGCAGACTCAGAAATTGCCAGAGGTCTGGACAATCCTGTTGCACAACAGAAAGAATTGGGAGGAAAAACAAAAACCAATCGTGTTTTTGCAAGTGGTTATGCCGACATCAAGCTGTTCAAAGGCTTGAACTTCAAATCTGTTGCCTCCTATAATTTCTATGCAAAGGACTATTCCAACTTTACCAAAATCAAACATCGTTACAATAACGGTGAAGAAATTTCCATTGCCAACTACAGTGCAAACAATGAATTTACAATGAGTCCCGCACAGAATAGTGAACTGGCTATAGAAAGTTATCTTACCTATAACTACAAAGATCAGCTTAACAATTTGACATTGATGGCCGGTAATACCGTCAGCAATTCATTCGGTAACTGGCAAAGTGTTTATGCCAAAGGTTTCCCTTCGGAAACTGTCCGCAGTATTGAATTGACTACTGATACTTCCACTAAAAGTGCCCAAGGAGCCTTTAATGCACAAAGCCGCTTTATCTCTTATTTTGGTCGTGCCATTTACAGTTTCAAAGATCGTTATATCTTGACCGGAACCGTAAGACGTGATGGTTCATCCAACTTCGCCGGCAACCATTGGGGCACTTTCCCATCATTGGCAGCTGCATGGCGTGTAACTGAAGAAAGCTTTATGAAAGACATTTCTGATATCACCAATTTAAAGCTCCGTTTTGGTTGGGGACGTACAGGTAATGCCGGTTCAGTATCCGATTTATCTTATCTGCAATTGTCAACAAACCGCGTTGCTTATTACTTTAATTCACAGGGTGGAGCATCTTCAGGATATACCACAGCAAACGGTATGGCTGCATTGAGCGTTATCGATCCTAATTTGAAATGGGAAACCAACGAACAATGGAATGGTGGTATTGATTTAGGATTATTCAACAACCGCTTGAACATCACAATGGATTACTTCGTTCGTGATTCAAAAGACCTGTTGCTCTATCAGTCACTTCGTCCTTCAACTGGGTTCTCTCAGGTTTATACCAACTTTGGAAAAATCCGTAACAAAGGTTTTGAATTCAGTGTAAACTGGAATCAGAAATTCGGAGATTGGAACTTTGGTGCAACTCTCACGGGATCTACCTTAAGCAATAAAGTCATGAAGTGCGGTGCTGATATCTTGAAAACAAACGGTTCAAGTACAGGTGATGGAAGTAACGTAGGTGCAGTTGGTTCCGGACTTCATTGGGACAACCACTCCATTTGCCGCGAAGGTTACGCTGTAGGTTCTTATTATGGCTATCAGGTCGAAAGCATCTTCCAGAACCAAGGTGAAGTAGATGCAGCCAATGCTGCAGCCAAAGCTAAAGGATATAACCAATATCAAGAAGCAACAACCACTGCAGGAGACTTCAAATACAAAGACATCAACGGTGACGGACATATTGATTCAAATGATATGACTATTTTGGGCAATGGATTCCCAGATTTGAACTATGGTTTGAATTTGAACGCTTCATACAAAAATTGGGATTTCTCTCTTTACATGTACGGAGTTCTTGGACAAGACATTCTTTCTTATTCAGCTATGAAACTTTCTACATTGGATCCTTCAGACGATGGTATTCCTAACATGTTAAAATCAGCAGTGAATGATTCTTGGACATCAACCAACGGAGGAAATTCAGTTCCTCGTCTGAGCATTGCCGACCACAATTACAACACACGTTGTTCTTCAGCATGGGTTAAGAATGGAGACTTCTTGAAAATCAATAACATCCAGATTGGTTACACTTTCGACAAGAATCTTTTAAAGCCATTGCGTATTGAAAGTGCACGTATTTATGCTGCCGTTCGCAACCTTTGCTGCCTGTCAGGCTACAACAAATACGGAGATCCTGAATGTGGTCAGGGAAGTGTTCTTTACACAGGTTTGGATACAGGCCGTTACCCTATGCCAAGAATCTATTCATTAGGTTTAAGTGTTAACTTCTAATTTATCAGCAATATGAAAAATATAAATAAAATAATATTTACAGTTGCAAGCGGATTCGTCCTTCTGGGATTAACCTCCTGCGACAACGATAAATATTTGTCGGTTGATCATTATACAACAATTGATGCCGATCAAATGTTCAAAAGCGAAAGCGATGCAGCCAAAGGATTGATTGGTTGCTATGATATGATGCTTCCGGAAAAACAAAGTCTGGGTGGCGTTTACAGTGATAACTGGAACTTCAAGCCACAGATCATGACAGGGTGTCACCCTACTCTGGATACTCAGGCTACAGGTTGGGATAAAGACTTCTGTACAGAAAGCTGGACCGCCGACAATAGTGATTTAAGTTCGGGATTTATCTATTCTTATCGTGCTATTTCCCGTTGTAACGATTTCTTGGCAGGTCTTGAAACCACAAACAACGTTACGGATGCCAAAAAGAAGATCATGGACGGAGAAGCCAAAGCTCTTCGTGCTTACTTCTATATGTATCTTGCAGAAACATGGGGCCGCGTACCAATGTTGGCCACAGGTGAAACTTATGTCAACACGCCTAACAAAGCCCGTGCAGCTACGGATGCAGAAATGTGGGACTTTATCATCAAAGACTTAGTTGATGCTTCCAACGAATTGAATTGGGATCCGGACAACAGCCAGTATGGACGTTGCACAAAAGGTATGGCTCTTTCCTATCTAGGCGAAGCCTACATGTGGAAAGCCTTCAAGACAGGTGACAGTTCATTCTACAAACAAGCTGCAGCAGCCTTGAAACAAGTTATCGACAGTGGAAAATATGAGTTGAATCCTTCTTATACCACTTTGTGGGATCCGGGAGCTGTTTGGACCAAGGAATGTGTTTGGGAAGTTGTTCTTCAAGACCAGACCAAGAAAACATCTTGGAATCCGGACATAGATGCCGCTATCTTCTACATTTATAACTGTGCATGTCCTGAATTAGGTGGTTGGGGTTCCCTCTATCTTTCTTGGGAATGGTACAAGAGCTTTGAAAAAGGTGACAAACGTCGTGACGCATCAGCTGTTACCGGCCTGATTCCTGCTGAAAAAGGATGCTCAGACTACTGCTACGGATATAACCCTTATACCAAACAAGCATTGCCTACAAACGGTACCAGTTCACATTATAAATATGCCAACGGCGGTGAGTTTGCTCCTTCCATTTGGAGTTTGAAATGGTGGAGAACTGCTCGTGCAAACTATGATATCATCATGGCCCCGATGCAGATCTATTACAAACGCTATGCAAATGTTTTGTTCGACTATGCAGAATGTCTGTTCCGTACCAATGGTGCCGACGATGCTACAGCTTGGAGCATTATCGGTCAGATTCGTAGCCGCGCATTCGGTAATCTGGAAGTAGGCAAATCCGAAAGTCTCGAAAATACTTATGGCCCTTATTACAAAGGTCTGGCAGGTTTCGATTGGGGATATGGCGATTATAAATACGATGGATATCCATTGCCTTTCAATAAGGAAGCAGTTTCTGTTCCTGATGCAAAGACCTATTACACTCAAGTTAAGGCCGACTATGGATTGACTTCACCGGTATGGTTGGTAGCTGTAGGCATGGAACGCCGCAAGGAATTCAATGCAGAGTTCTGCGAGAAATATGACATGCAGCGTTCAGGATTCATGGAAGACTGTCTGACTCACTGCTATCCTAAAGGTGTAGGAGTTCCTAACACAGATGCAACGGCAGCTGATAACTGGCACACTTATCGTAACTTCGACTACAGTGCCAAGAAGATGATATTCCCTATTCCTACAAACGAGTTATTAAGGAATAATTTATGTGATCAAAATGAGGGGTACTAAAGATTACATTTTTAGGTTAATGTAATGTTATCTCAACATTAGGTGAGGAAAGGGTGCTGCCATGCGGGCAGTGCCCTTTCTGTTTTTATCAGGTTTCAGGTTGCTCCGTAAGGACAGGTATTTCAAAATAAAAGCGGGCACCACTGTGATAAGTGGAATCCAGCCAGCAGGTAGCATTGAGACGTTCGGCAATAGTCCGACAAATATTGAGTCCTAAGCCGTTACCTTGCTTGAAATCGTCCAGCTTCTCAAAGCGTTTGAAAATAGTTTCAGCCTTTTCCTGTGGAACCCCTATTCCCGTATCGGTAACAGAGAATCGTACAAATATCGGTTTATGAGAATGAGGCTTTCTTATGATACTGTAACTCAACTTGATGCTTCCTTGCGTAGTGTTTTTGCATGCATTCGTGAAATAATTGATAAGGACTTGTTCCACACGTCCTCCGTCAGTCCACAAAGTCAGATTCTCTTCTCCTAGAGGAATATCAAAACTCATATCCACCTCTCTCGGCGCACGATGCTCCACGGTTCGTAATGCCGTATATCCAATATCCTGCACTGTGGTTTCCGAATACTTCATTTTGTACTGGCCGCTTATCAGATTGGATAAATCAAGAATATCATTGATAAGCGTCGTCAGCATCTCTGAGTTCTTTTCAATCATTGAGGAGAATTCAAGTTTTCCAGCTTCGTCCAGTTTCATTGTCTTGTCCGTCAAGACACCGCTAAAACCTACAATAGCATTAAGCGGAGTGCGTATTTCATGACTCATGTTTTGAATAAATACAGTTTTCATGGCATTCGCCTTTTCAGCTTCAAGGCGCGCCGTCTCAGCTTCTTCCTTTGCTTTTTCAGCTTTCATTTTGGAAGCATCAGCCTCAGATTTCTGTTTTTTCAATTCACGTACGTACAGTGCCCTCTTATGAAAAAGAAATCTCATTGACAAAAGTATACTTATCAATCCCAATATAACGATTAATCCTACAGCTATCCAGTTGCGGTCCAGCCGTCTTTCATTCTGAAGTTCATGTTGGATTTCAGCATTCTTTTCCTTTGTCAAGTTCGTTTTCAACCGTTCCTCTTCATAACGCTGCTTCACTTTCTGCGTACGTAGTATTCGATCTACCTTTTCCTTCGCCAGTTTGGCCTCATTACTTTGAGTCTGCGCTATATGGTTCCGAAGAGCCAGACTATCTCGCCTTAACTGCAGAATTTTATTTTCCTGGTTTCTTTCCTGCAGTTGCAACATCAGCTGCAGATTTTTATTCTGTTCCTTGTATGTGGCTTCCTGCAACCGCAATCTCAAACTATCCGCCGAAAGAATACACTTATACGCACGCTTGTGTTCTCCACAGCGAAGAAAAGAATCCTTCAACTGAATTTTTTCGTCTATCTTCTTTCTGAGCATAGAGATTTCTTTGGGGGGATTGTTCTGTGCCGATAAAAGACCACCCAAAAATATTCCGATTATCAAAAGCACTACATTCTTCATTGCATGCCTCCTTCCTTTTCGGGCAGTTCCTTCCAATATGGAATTCTGAAAATGAACTGTGCACCTGGATGATAATCTGTATTCAAGAAACAAACTCCTTGCAGACGAGAAGCAATGGAACGAGCTATTTTTAGACCCGCTCCGTTACTTTTTGAAAATTCGTCGACTTTATAGAAACGTTCGAAGATAGCTTCCGCTTTATCCGCCGGAACTCCGATACCCGAATCCGAGATGGTTGTCTGTATCATCTCTCTTCCATCAATCACAACTTTTTCAAGGATAAAACGAATAAATCCTTTGGAAGTAAACTTTGCTGCATTGTCCATCAGACAATTAAGAGCCTGTAGTACTCTCTTCATATCAGTAAAGGCAGTAAGGCTTCTGCATTCTTCCGATACTTCCACTACAAGCTGCGTATCTCCATTCAGTCTGGGTTTCACCGTTGCCACGACCATATTGACCAAGTCCTCCACACTTATCTGAGAGTACTGCATCTTATATTTCCCGGTAGTCAAATTTGCCAAATCCAGAATATCATTGACTATGGACGACAACCTCTCTGAATTTTCCTCGATAATCTGAGTAAACTTTTCTTTTTCCTCTTCATAGGAACTTATTTCGTTACTGGCCAGCAAGTTTGAGAAACCTACGATGGCTGTGAGTGGAGTACGTATTTCATGACTTACGTTCCGTATATACTGACTCTTTATCATATCGGCATCCTCAGCTTCCTTACGGGCCTTTTCCGCTTCCTGATAATGCATCTCTGCTTCCTTTTGGGATTTCAGCTTATCGTCTTTCTCTTTCTTCAGTTGCTTCAGATAATCGTCCCTTCTCTTCAGGTTCAGCAAAAAAATTATAACCAGAACAAACAGCACGGATATGAACAGAATGATACCCAAACGGCGAGTCTGATTAAGATTCTTGGTCAGTTCGAACTCTTTTTGAGAAGCCAAACGCTTCTCATTTTCCCTTTTGTTCAATCCCTTGGCATTGGCCAATCGTGACTTGGCTTCCTGTGATTTGATTTCCAGCAACAAGGCTTCTCTTTCCATTAACGCATTCTTTCGTGACTGCACTGCCAGTTCTTCCTTCAAAGCCAACTGTTTGTTTTCCAAATCCAAACGTTCCTTCAAGTGCTCTGACTCATCCAATTCCAACAAAGTCTTTTCCAATTTGTTGTAGGAACCCGCTCCTTTATTAAACAAGTTATAAAGGGGAGTAAAATAATTTGTCTTTGCCTCGGTAGCCTCTTTGTATTGACCCTTCGACAAAAACACTCTTTCTCTTATAGAATATTTAGGATTTGTAAAAGTGAGCGAATCGGCATAACAAAGAGCCTCATCATATTGTTTTCTCACAAGATAACAGTATGCCAACATCTCCAGATGAAGATTACGGGTATAATCATCTACATAATTGACCTTCATCCGATTCACACTGTCCCGAAGGTCAAGCAATTTATCATAGTTTCCCAGATAATAATAGCAAATGCCACTGAGATTCCAAACTTCCGCTTTGAACAGGTCCTGATTCTTTTTTATGTACGTAATCATTTCCTCTGCCTTTTTAAGACTTTCCAAAGCTTGCCGGTAATCCCGGCTTTCGCGTGCATTGCTTGCCGACATGAAATAAGAATCGTATGCGGATACCCAACTCCCGTTCCCTTTATAAAGAGTGGCAGCTTTAAGAAACTCTTGCGATGCCAGGTTCTTACGACTCTGTACATAATATAAGTTTCCGAAAGACATGTGAGACTTCGCCTCATATATCTTTGAATTTCGCCGTCTTGTTTCTGCCTCAAATTTCTTTAATTCCAGAAAGGCATCGTCGAAACGGGAACGGGAAATATAATAATAAATCAATGAATTCCATCCTCCGAAATATCCGTCAGAAAGATTGTTGGCATTGCAATACGCCATCATTTCATTCACTTTTTTCCTGAAAAGAGGAAACTCATTCTCTTTGATTGTCTGCCAATAATATTTACATTGCACATCATAAGCTCTACCTACGGCTGCAGACCACTTTATTTGTTTACCGAGATTTATGATGCTGTCGGAGATGGGAACGGTACGACTTGAAAAGGAATTTTTGTCAAGCTCTTTAAGGAGAGCCTTTACTTTATCTGCCTCCGGACTATTGAGTACATGACCTTCTTTTTGACCGAATACAGGCAAAAAAAAGCATGACACCAATGCTGGCAATATGATCGTTCTTATTCTCATTCTTCTTAAAGTCGCTCAACTATTCGCCAAAAATAAGAATTACTGATGACCTACACAATTTTTTCTATAAAAAAACTTCAAGGCACTATCCTCGCGACAGTGCCTTGAATGATGTTCTATGTAATGCTAATCAAAAAAAGTATCAACGATTTCCTTTAAGAGTACCGGTTTTAGTATCTTCATTATCAATACGTTGCTCCACGCTTTTATATTTCCTTCCGAAGCTGATATTCCAGCTGAAGGTTGCGCAGAATATTCTCATACCTTTGTCCAGATACATACACTGGTGAGAAGAAACATATTGATTGCGGTTTTCCGACGGCCGCCTGTAATTGCTCACAAAAGGATTCAGGGCCATGATGCCTATATTCATATTCGGCTTGATTTTATAGTTCACCATCATGATGTGGTAGCTCTCTCCCCAAGACAAGGTTTCTCCATAGAAATAATTCTGGTGGTTCTGCATCTGAAACATCAGCATGAACTTCTTGTACATGGCCGAAAGTTCCGCTCTGTAATACCAATTCGTATAATAATGGTGATAATCGATACCCTTACTGTCATAATAATTCATTCCGCTTGTCAAGGAAAGGTTCAGAATATCCTTGATGGGTCCCACTTTCAGTTCCATTTCCGTATTCACGCTCTGATAACTCGGTTGGTTAAGAGTGGTGAGAACAAATTTATTGCCTTCGCGATAAGTTTCTTCCATCATGGGATGGTGATTATACTGATAAGCCAGATTCAGATTCCCATTGAACAGCCCATTGCGATATTCATAGAACAGGGAGCTGGAGTATTTGCGGGTTTCCTTCAGATTAGGATTGCCTCTCCTTATCTGAAGAGAATCTATCAACTGCTCCACATTACTCAAATCCGATAAATCAGGAGTATCATAATAGATCTGGCTCTTCAGCCGGATGGAAGAATGCTCGTCGAAATTATATCCCAGACGCACCTCGGGCGACAGCACCATCTTGGAATAATCGTTATCGTCTTGGGTATATCCGCCATATATATTAGTCAGGCCCAACTTATAGTTTATCTTTTTCCCAATTTTACCGCTGAATTCGGCATAAACCATATCATAAAAGTAGTGCATACGGGTAATGGAATTCACGGTTCCGCTATAGGTATTGTCCGTATAAGCATAATTGAAGTTGGTACCCACACTCAGCTTGCTTGTTTTGAAACCCTTTTCATAGATGGCCTGACCGATTATTGAATACTTGTTGCCTATAGTCTTCGACTGGATATCAGTAAGCGTTTGTCCCGCCTTGCTTTCAGAATAATAACGATGCACGTCACTGTCAATATAAGTACCTACCAAGTTCAAAATAAAAGTCTGTTTGTTCTTATAGTCCCTCTGGAAATATACATCCAGTGAAGGGCGCACGGAAGATTCCTTATTATCATTCATCATGTTGACAGAGTTTGCCACATCATTCACGGGATACAATAGGCTCCGTTCCTTCATTTTGCTGCAATCCAGATTTCCTCTCAGCTTCACGATAAGGCTCCATTTGTTTGGTTCCTGATAACTGTAACCCAAAGTGGAATAATGATGATTCTCTCGTACGGAAGAAGGAATTCCGTCGGATTGACGGGAGAATATACGTCCGTCTGCGAAACGAAAGACTTCGTTTTTGTCATTCCACATTTCATTCAGACTACGATACATACCCCAATAGTTCAAGGTGAATTCCGATTTCTTATGATTGAATTTTGCGGTCACTCCATTATTGCCAAACCCGGTGAAAGGTGAATTCTGAGTATCCAGACCGATATACCCGCCTGCCTGCGGACGTTTGGTTATGTAATCGATAACCACTGCCACCTTCTCCCCGAAACGGAGACTAGGGTCGTCATAATAATCAATTCTCTGGATATCCTCGGGACGTAGGGATTGAATTTCCTGAATATCCGCTTTCCCTCCATTTATGCGAAGCTGGACTTCGCCTTCATTGGATGAAGAAATAGTCTTCCTCATAGGGTCCACCTGCAAACGGCTCAATTTCATCTGCTGCAAGATATCTACCCCATTGGTAGATCCCTTTATCTGACGAGCTGTGGGAAGATAAATCTGTTTGTCGGCCTGTTTGATTACATGCGATGCCTTTACCACCACTTCATTCAACATCACCGTTGTGGAATCCAATTCGATAGTACCCAAATCCGTAGTTTTATCCAGGTTATCCACATCTATCTTTCGGGTTTCGTACCCTACGCTGGACACCACCACCCTATAATTTCCCGAAGGAACATTTTCAAAACTGAATCGGCCGCGACGGTCACTGATACCTCCATTCACAAATGCCGAATCCTTTTTCGTCTGCAATACAATATTGGCAAACTCCACGGGATTCTTTCCCGAAACAATCCTTCCTCTCATCTGAATGCCTTGGGCACAAACACTTACGGCTACTGAGACCAATACTAAAACAGTAATTATCTTTTTCATAAAATCTTGTTTTTCGTTTCTTTTTAGACGAACAACAAGATAAAATAGTTGCAAAGTGCAAAAAAAAAATATTTTTTCCTTATGTCTTTTAATGATTCATTCCTCAAGAATTAACGAATAGATAAGGAAGAATTAGTCCGCAATTCAGCAACATTTAACTATAGCATTGCAGTGCTATAACTATCGCATTGCAGTGAGACAACTATAGCATTGCAGTGCTATAACTCTCGCATTGCAATGCGATAACCAAATACTGCTCATCCGACAGGTAATTTCTATAGGGAAAATGACTAAACTTCAGGGAGTTCTTGTCTAATATATATAAGTGGCAAAATTCGTGGAAATCTTATTTAATCAGTATTCAAATATCATTTAATAATCTTGTATACGACAATACTATTCACAGCCTGCTGCAGAAACCATATAGACTCCCCAATGAATAATATTCTGAACTTCGCATTTTTGAACCATTCTGGTGTCCGGTAACATTCTTTCATCGATTCACAGGTTGCTTTGTACATACCTTGAGGAGTATATTCTGCATGCCCTCCCGGTAAGCCCAACGTCTTTCTTGCTATCGAAGGCTACTGATGTTCGTGGATCACGGCAACAAACCCCCCGCGAGGCAAAGTCGGAATTTTCATCGACTGACTTTGCAGGATTTCTTCATTGATAGCAAAAGACCGTTCTTCCTTTCCGTCTTTAAAAAGGGTAATAGAATAACTACCTTTTTTCAAGAAACTCAAATCGAGCGGAAGTTCCATAGCATCATTTGTACCGTTGAGTCCTCCTATATACCAGACACCGTCTTTGCATCTGGCCATGACTGTATGATGTCCCGGATATCCCGAAAGCAGTTTCGTTTCATCCCATGCAGATGGCAACGCAGACAGAAAGTCTTGAACTTCTTTCGGTTGGGAAAGATAAGAAGAAGGCTTGTCAGCCAAATTCTGAAGAGCAGATTCAAAGACCACGGTCAAAGCCAGTTCGTGCGCCGACGTGGTGATATGCGGATGCTGCGAATCCGAAAAAGTGCAAGGTGTATAATCCATAGGACCCACAACATTACGGGTAAACGGCAAAGTCGTATTATGTTCCGCAGCTTTATCCGTCATCGCAGGACCATTGTTATACCATTCGGCACCATAAACACCTTCCACACTCATCATGTTGGGATAAGTACGCTGCCATCCGCGAGGAATCGTGGCACCATGGAAATCTACCAGTAAATGATACTTTGCAGCATCCTCGAGCAAATCCATATAATAATTCATTGTCGAAAGACTGTCACCGGAGAAGAAATCAATCTTCACCCCGGCTGCGCCCTTTTCTCTAAGCCAAGAAAATTCCTTTTCCCGTGCATTCTGTTTATTCAGTTTGAATAGGGGTCCGGCAGCCTTGTCTGTCCAAGCTGTTGAAGAATTATACCAAAGCAACGGTTTAATTCCTTTTTCCTTGGCATACGCCAGTGCATCATCGATATTTCCACCGTTTTCCATTTTATCCCATTCCCAATCTATCAAGACATACGGCAATTTCAATTTCACAGCCATATCAATATACTGTTTCACAAGCTGAAAATCCTTTGAGCCATGGTTATAAGCCCAATAAATCCACGACACCACACCCGGCTTTATCCACGATGTATCCTTAATCCGACAAGGTTCGCTCACATCTGTCACCAAAGTGGACTCCACCACATCAGCCAGAGAACCAATGATAGCAATTCTCCAAGGCGATATCCACTTGCCCGAAGCCTTCACATTATTTTGCGCCGGCTGTACCTTATAACAGGATGCATCCTTTGAATTATCGAGACTTGAAGCACAATTTATTCTCCCGACACCTGCCTCCGTTATCAAAGTCCATACATCATCATCCATCTGAAACAAAGCCGGATATCCCCAATGTTTGGCATCTCCCCCATTCTGATTCATAGGAAAGAAATCCTCATACGAAACATTATATTTTTGTGTCCATCTCTTTATTCCTTCAGGTACCTTATAGGCCGTAAGTTCATCTTTTATCTCCGTAGCCTTCCGAGGCTCGTACTCATAACGGAAAGCAATTCCGTTATTATAGACTCTGAATCGAATATCTGTCTTTTCACGCTTGCCGTTCATAAATGAAAATACAGCTTCATTACCCTCATTCGTGCAGCCCTTTCTTTTTCCCGAAAGCATCGTATAGCTTTCTTTCAGATATTTGGGTTTTGAAACGGAAACCAATTTCATTTCACAGCCAACTCCCGTCAGTAATCCAACTGAAGACAGGGTAAATACATTTACTTTCCGTCCATCCTTCACGTAAGATACGTTAAAAGAAGCAGAGGTCTTTCCTCCCGGATAATCCACATTTACTTTGCCGTCAGGTGATTTTATCTGTTGTGCATTCATCGGCATAAAGCATATAGTCAATAGAAAAAGACAAGCCCAAACAATTCTGTTTTTCTTACTCATACAATTCAATATTAATTCATATTCCTTGAGTTAGCAAAATAACGATTAATTATGCAATACTTTATAGAACTTTTTCGACATTAGATAAGACAAAAGATGCAAAAAGCCCAAACAATCTTTAGATATGCGGCATTTCAAAGGATCATTTCTAAAACCTTTTACCTGTTACATAGGGGAACTATAGAAATAGTTTTTGTTTCTTTCGATTGTAAATGTACAGAAATTGAATTATACAGATAATTCTCACCTAAAGGTTTACTTTTCAATTGAGCATTTTCAGCCAATATTCTAACATTGGCTGAATAATCTGTCGGGTTTTCAATCTGTAGTACGGCTTTATGACTATTTATTCTTACTATTTTAGCATTTACATGATCAAAACATACCACTTTTCTCTTATCAAAATCAAGATATATCCCCGGAACTTCAACATAAGTCAGCATTAAAGAAGTCTCGGCCCACGTTGATCCGTAAAATATTTCTCCTATCGGTTCCAACCAATCAGTTGTATTCACTCTTTCATTTACCCATCCGGGAGGCATATTCCCTATAGGTCTTTCTTTACGAGACATATACTGAGGCATATTATGGGCTATTTCTTTTAACAACTCCAAATATGTACAATCTCCTGTTGCACGATAAAGTTTCAGTAACGCCGCACCCGAATGAGTGCAAATACCCGGAGCTCCATGTTTGTTTTGTATATTTGCAAATACGGCTCCGGTTGATTTCATTCCAAGTTTATAGAAAGTTGATTTTAGGGGGAAAGCATAGTCGTAGGCCATAACCCAAGTTGAAAACTGATTTGCCATATCAGTGGCACATTGCAACCAATAACTTTTTCCTGTATATTCATATAAATGTATGAACGACTCCAACATTGCGTAAGACGATTCACTATCAGTGCTTTGAAGGGCATCACCAGGACCTCCCGTAGTATAACCTTTTATCACAAAGTTTTCGTACATATATTTTGCCGAAGCTTCAGCAATATCAAGATAGCTCTTATCATGAAAATAATCAGACACAAGACATAAAGCTGCAGGAATGATAGCTCCTGATGTAGAACCACCAATTACGAGAGCACCTGTCTCATTGTCAACAAATTGTCCGAATTGATGTTCCTGATTCCATAATTGAACCAATCTGTCGGCAACCTTTTTTGTTCCATTCTCCCACAAAGAATCAACGGCAATCCCCTCTTTTCTCATAAGCATGAATTGCTTAAGAATATAATACACACCATCTCCGCTTTTACGAATCAGATGCCTGTCATCCCACCAGCGATTTCCCTTCTCGCCATACCCCCAAAAGAAACCTGACGGGGCAATTCCATTAGGAAACAACCAATTAAAATTCCGAATAACGTTTTCTCTCGATTGGGCATTACCAGCAAAAAGCAAAGGATATGTTGAAATCATACCTCCTGTCCAACCTATTTGCCAGTCCTGGGATATTGATTCTCGCATTCCAACTGAATAATAGCCCCATTGGGAAACGAAATTTTGTTTGTTGAATTTCTCTTCTTGAATTGAGAAACAATTTGAGAATGGATATTTATTTTCATAAGAAGGTTGCCCGACCATATCATGTCGTATTTCTATGAATTTATCAAAAAGTCCCTGCAATCTCTCCGAATGAAAATCGTATATTCTAAAATGAAAGACAATTTTATCTCCTTTTTTAAAATCTGAAGGCTTATCAGGTGTGACATCCATCATGGTAGCAATCTTATATTTATAAAGCTCACGAACCAATGGACTTCGAATAGATAAGACAGTTTCATTCCGATTGCGATTCTCACATATATTGATACCGTAATCACCATAAGAATTTGCTTGTTCCGTCAAAAGGAAAAAACCGGATTGTATCGTTTTGTCATAAATACCAATAGAAGGCACCGACATCGAACCTGTCCGTTCTTGTATGGATGAATACCCGTCACCTATTTCAAGACGGGGGACATCCGATATGATTATCGGCATATCCTTTCCTATATCTCGCGGATCGAATAAATTGGGACAATATGCAATCCTCCTCGATTCAAAACGATTTCCATCATAAGCTGCAGCCGGAAGAAGAACATAATTTGTTTTTTTCCAGTTATCCATAATCAAATCAACCCCTACATTAGATGATTTTTCATAACCCTCTTCCAAATAAAACCCAACTGAAAAATCAATAACTCCTTTTTTGATTTGAACAGTATCTATTCGAATATTCCATTTTCCAGTATTTGTTTTTATTATCGTATTACCAGAATGTCCGCAAATACAGTTGAACTCATTTATTGCCTTATTGAAATAATCATAGTCATAATTCTTTATGGAAAATTTCAGATGAGGTTTTGCATATGTACCTAATGAAATCAAAATACATAAGAGTACCAATGACCATTTTAAAAAAAACAATTTTTGATCTTTTCTTTGTTTAAATTCTTTTATAGGTTGTGATTTTAAACTTTGCATTTTCCCGATTTTATATACATATATTTCTACACTCAAATATTACAAAAATAATCGGTTATACCAAATGTTATACCAATTATTTTTCATTTCATATAGTATCAATCGGCTGATGGAGAAACGATTGCCAGTTTACTTCGACGACACAGAAATGCTATCCGGAAGAAACCATTCTTTGATTAGTTTGGCTACTACCTCATGTCCTTTTCTATTAGGATGATTCTGCTGGCTCATGTATTCAGACAAATCCGTCCCATTCTGTTTCAACTGCTGAAAAGCAGAATAGCTGTCAACCAATCCCACATGATATTCGGTGGCCAAGCTGCGGATTTGTGCTGCATGAAGAGCCAACTCAGAATTATTATCAAGAATATCCACGCCTATATCAGGTGTCGGAGTGAAAAGAATCAATTTTATTCCGGCTTTCAATGTCTGCTCAATCATGCTACGCCAGGCTTTTTGGGCACGCTCCAATCCTATGTTTCTATCGTTGAGCGCATAATCGATGAAAAGGACATCCGGACGATGTGTCAAGACTTCGTCTTTAAAGCGTCGCTCCCCCTTCTCTGCCTGTTCACCCCCTATCGACGTTGTTATCACATTGACAACAGCATAAGGATAAAGACTCTTGATGTTGCATAATGTCTGGTGAGGATAAGCTTCCAATGTATTTACCAAAGGTGTTTTGGCATATCCGCTAGGTACACTGTGTCCATGAAAGACAATATTTACAGTTCGATTACCCGGCCATTCTTTCGACAATTCCTTTTTCACTTCAGATAAATAAGTCCTTGAATCGGCTATTTGAGAATATCCGGAAGTAGCCAAGCATAAAATAATAAGAGTAATAATGCTCTTCAGATTTAAATATTTCATCTTTTTGTTTTATTTTATTTGCAAAAATATAATGCTCATTATTCTAGATTACAAATTAACGACAAATAAAACAATAAGCAGTTGTCTTTTTTCGACATAAGATAAGACAAAAGACGCAAAACGAGCGAAAGAACAAAATGAAAATAATTCAAACATTTCTTTGCTAGAAAAAAAATAAAATTATTTGTTTTGTTTTTCATAAAAAGAAATATTCGTCAATATATTCATATGATATAAAGAGACTTATTTATAAATGATACGAAAAATATTAACTATAAATATTCTTACAACTGATTGTAATTTACATCACAACAAGCTAATATCTGAACTGACTTCAGTCTTTTAGAAAGTCCATGTAATTTTTAGGAAAAAACTTAATATTAATAATCTTTATATTGGGTCATTTCTTTATTTAGCATATACGATTTTTTTGTAAACGTATCATTAAAAAGGTTCGTTCCCAACAATCAGAAACGAACCTTTAACTAAAAACTAATAACCTGGATTTTGTTCCAAATTAGAATTAATCTGAATCTCTGACAGTGGTATAGGCCATAACTCATTTACACCTTTTATAAAGTTTCTCTTTTGAGTTAAGTAATAACCATCATCATCAACCTTATAATCATTATAATTCTTAGGATCAGTTGTTAGTTTCATTCCTGTGAATTGATGATTCAATGTCTCTGCAGCAATACCCCACCTTAAAATATCAAAATAGCGTTCACCTTCAAAAGCTAATTCTACATGTCTTTCTCTTCTGACTATTTTTCGTAATGAATTAGCATTAGTTTCTGTGACTTTTGGCATATTCACACAAGCGCGTCCTCTAACAAGATTAATGCTTTTATCCAAATCAGTTTGAGTAATTGTTTCTCCAGCTTCCAATTTTGATTCAATATAGCCCAATAAAACTTCAGCATAACGAATCATAGGAAAATCACCTCCATAGTTCATCAGATTACCACTGAAACTTTCATCCATAAATTTACGAATACCATAACCACTCCATTGGGAATATTTATTCAATCTGTCTACAGATGAAGAGCCCGGTGTCGAAACAAAAAGTGTTCCTTTAAAACTTGAACGTCCGTTAATCAATAATGTATACTCCAAACGAGGATCTCGGTTCTCATAAGGTGAATTTTCATTATAAAGAGGCGATTCTTCTATCGTTTTACCGTCCGTACATTCGAAATCCTTCACCAACTCATTATATGGGGAAAACTGATGCCAACCGCCCCATGTTTCTGGATAAAGATATTGCAGCATAACGTGTCCGTAATCATCTTGAACATAATCGGAACGCATAACGAACTCTTTGCTGTCCTCACCTTGTTCTGTAAACAACTCATTAAAACGGGAATCTATTTCATATACACCTTGGTCCATGATTGATTTATAAGAAGCTTCAGCTTCAGCCCATTTCTTTTCTGCCATTTGCAAACGCCCTAGCAATGCAAGGGCAGCCCCGGAAGTCATTCTGCCCAATTCACCTCCCGAACGAGTATTAGGTAATACAACGGCAGACTCTTTCAATTCTTTTTCACAAAAAGACCAGACTTCCTCCTTGGTGTTTCGGGATACTGAATTGGCATCCTCCAACGAAAGCACTTTAGTTACCAAAGGAACACCTCCAAAATATAAAGCAAGATTGAAATATTCGTATGCACGCAAAGTCCTCACTTCTGCTTTATATACAGATTTTAAACTCTCATCCATATCAATTGCATCAATATGATCTAAGAAATTATTACAACGAGTGATTTTTTCATATGAATGCGTCCAATATGAAGATGTCACCCAATAACCGGAATATAATGTTCCATCAGTTACTTTATCTGGAATACCTTCCTTTTCGGATCCATCTCCGGCCATCAAATCAAGATAAAGCAATGCTCTGGGTGTCCAAAAGTTTTCACCGGCCCAACCACCGCCATAAGTGTAATAGCAACCCGTCAAAGCCAATTTGGCATCACTTGCCGTTTTCCAGAAAGTACCATCCGATGCCTGATCCAATGGCTGCTTATCAAATAAATCATTAGAACAAGATGTGAACAAGCTCATTACAATAAAAACCAAAGCCAGCTCTCCTCTATGTATAAATATATTCTTTTTCATATCCCTATTGTTTAGAATTTAAGATTTAAGCCAAAAGTATAAACTGATGTAATCGGATAAAAACTAGGATGATCTCCGGTAGAATAAGACATCTCAGGATCCCAGCCTTTATAGAAACTCTTAAAACAGAAAAGATTCTGTCCGCTAAAATAAATTCGCATCTGACTTATTCCTAATTTACTAATTTGTGATTTTGGAAGTGTATAGCCGACCTGAATATTTTTTGCTCTCAAAAAAGATGCATTTCTCAACCAATAAGTTGAAGTCTGCAAAGTTCCAGCACCCATAGACAAAGATGTTAGTTTTATGTACTTGGCATTTCTATCAGGATTTTCTGTTGTCCATCGGTTATCAATCTGCCATTTTTGAATTGAGCCACTATTGTAGAATGCATAAGCTTGGTATGAACCCATTTGCTGTTTATACCCTCCCATACCTGATAATAGAACAGAAATATCAAAGTCCTTATATTCAGCAGAAAGCGTCAATCCATAAGTAAATTTAGGTAATGTTGAGCCAATGACTTTACGGTCATAAGTAGCATCAACTTTTCCGTCAGGGACTCCATCAGGTCCACTGATGTCTTTATATCGAACATAACCTGGCTCGGCAGAATAAGGCTGAGTTGGATAACTATTGATATCAGCTTGATCTACAAACAATCCATCGGCCACATATCCATAAATTGCGCCTAAAGATTCACCTACGAACAATCCGCTATTGATATCTTGATTCAACCCATTTGCCAATGATGTTACTTCATTCTTTGTATAAGAGAAATTGGGAGATATTCCAAATTTCACATTGCCTATCTTGTCCCTATAATTTAGGGTGATTTCAAATCCTCTATTTCTTACGGATGCTGCATTGATTTCAGAAGGAGTCAAGCCTAAAATACCGGATGCTGCAATCTTGTACAAAATATCAGAAGTCTTTTTATTATAAACATCAATAATACCATCCAATTTGCCATTGAAAACAGTAAAGTCAAGTCCTAAATCCGTTACCTCTGTGGTTTCCCAACTTACATTAGAATTCGCTAATGTAGTTACAGCAGCACCAGATGACATAGTATTGCCAAACGGATAATTACGGCCTAATGTCAACACATTTTGATATGGATAATTACCGATGTTTTGATTTCCCAAACGTCCCCAAGACAATCTTAATTTCAAATTATCAATCCAAATTATATTGTCTTTGATAAAAGATTCTTCAGACATTCTCCAACCGGCTGAAACAGATGGAAATAATCCCCATCTACCGTTAGACGGGAACCTGGAAGTTCCGTCATATCGAGCATTCATTTCCAACAGATAACGATCTAAATAGGAATAATTAATTCTTCCGAAAAAAGAGCGTAAAGCCCATTCGGTACCAGAGCCTGATACACTTTGACCGGTAGTAGACCCTGCATTCAGTTCATAGAGCGCATCGTTTGGAAAATTCTTTCTGTAACCGCTACCCCAATCCCCTTTATATTCTTCTTGTGATACACCCGCCAGTATATTGAAATGATTATCGTTAAGATTATAGCTGTAACGAGCAAGAGCTTGTAAAGTTACTAAAGAATTCCATCCATTGGACACGGAAAGACTATTAGGTGTATATGTTTTATTAGCATTATACACTAACTCTGAAATATAGTCTTTATTGTAATAATTATAATACTTATAACCACCTTTCCCACTTAAATAGAAATTTTTGAACGGATTCCATTCCACTTCAACACCTCCCATAAATTGGTTAGACTTATTGTTCGTAAAAGATGGAGAATCCAACCACCCTTCAGGGCAATAATTATCTTGATAACCATAAGTTCCGTCTGATTTACGACCTGCAATAACAGACGGTTCCCGCACACTATAACCAATCATCGTATTAAAGTTGTCACTGCTTCGCGGTTCTTTTTGTACTCCTGTATAACCACTAATGTCGGCTTTTAAATGCAAAGTATTTGTCAATTGATTGTCTACATTAAACTGAAAATTATACTTGTCGTATGAATTCTGTGCTACAATTCCCTCTTGGTGCAAATATCCTAAGGACAACAAATAAGAATATTTTTCACCTCCACCGGCAAAACGAATATTATGTCCGGTCTGGAAACCGGATCCAGAAGTAACCAAATCTTTTAAATGATTGACATTCGGATAATTATCAGGATCTGAGCTATCCTTGAATTTTGCAATTTCTGAATCACTGTATGTTGCTGTTTTACCTTGATTTACATCAGCTTCATTTCTCATAGTCGCATAATCCCATGAATCAACATATTCTGGAAGTTCCGTAGCTTTTTGCCATCCGACATATCCATTATAACTAATCTGAGTTGAACCTTTTTGCCCTCTTTTTGTCTCAATTAAAATGACTCCATTGGCAGCACGAGTTCCATATATTGCAGCAGAAGCAGCATCTTTCAAGACTGAAATAGTTTTGATGTTGTCAGGATCCACATCATCCAATGAAGCTGACAATCCATCGACTAACACCAATGGATCAGAACCAGCTGTTGAAAAAGTACCTTGACCACGAACTCTGATACTAGCGCCATCACTACCGGGGTTTCCCTGGGAAAGACTTACAGTGACACCACTTGCCAAACCGGCTAGAGCCTGAGAAGACTGTGTAATAGGACGATTCTCAATGGCTTTATCTGATACACTCGTTACAGCACCCGTCAGATTAACTTTTTTCTGCGTACCATAACCAACAACTACTACTTCATCCAGAGTCTTTGTGTCTTCTTTCAAAATAACATTGACTGTATTTTTATTACCTATTGAAATAATCTGACTTTGATATCCGATATACGAGATGTCTAGTTTAGCATTTGAGGGAGCTTCAAATGAAAAATTACCGTCAACATCAGTAATGGTTCCGATTGTAGTTCCTTCTACTTTGATATTAGCTCCAATAATTGGATCTCCTCTTTCGTCCTTTACCACACCAGAAATTTTTCTTATTTTTCCTGTTGGAGCTACATCGTTCTTTTTTTCTGAAATAGCAATCATCTTCGAGGACACGATCCTATAATTCAAATCACGCCCTTTAAGAAGTTCATCCAAAACAGAAGATACATTGGCTTTTTCCTTTGACATTGTTATGTCATAACGATTATCCAAAAGGACATCACGATAAGAGAAACGATAGGTCGTCTGTCTCTCAATTGCTTTAAACACATCCTTCAAAGATGCATTCTTTACATTTACAGTTACTCTTTGTTCCTGTGCATTAGTATTCATGCACCAAAACATGGATAAAACAATAAATGCAATAAACATTCTAAAGATTTGTTTTTTCTTCATGTTATTAAATTTTTTGTTTAACAAATTCTACTTCCTTTCGAAGTATTTATTAGTAATGTTCCCAAAAAATTAATTTTATACCGAAATATTTATATGTTCTTTAACATGCATTTTAACAAAAAGGCCGTTTACTCTCTAGTTTTAAGCAAACGACCCCAATTCAAATTTTAAAGAAATTTATTTAGCTTTGCCTATTGAAATGATGTTGTTAGTCTTTGTCGCTTTCAGATTATTGGTTGTTTCAATCACCTCTAAAACGCTGTTTAAATCATTCGTAACCAGTGTTCCGGTAAATACATCCATGCTGTCACTCTTATATTCCATCCGGATACGGACACCATATACATTCTCTATGGCTTTCACAACTGATTCGAAAGGTGCATTACGGAATATCATTTCATTCTGTCGCCATGCCGATACCATATTGTCCGTCTCTTTCATGACTGACATTTCACCTGTCATCTGGTTCATTGTCAACTTCTGATTGGGTGAGAGAACAACTGATTCACGCTTTAGCAAGGAAGTGAACAAGACTTTCCCTGATTCCAAAAACAGTTCCGCATTTTTATCTTCTTTACGTACCGACAGATTGAACTTGGTTCCAAGTACCTGCACTTTCAAGCCACGGGCATCAATCATAAAGGGACGCTCCTTGTCCTTAGCCACATTGAAATAGGCTTCTCCTGAAAAACTGATTTGCCGATTATCTTTGTTATACACTTTAGGTGTATATGAAAGCCGGGAATTCGAATTGAGCGTCACCAGAGTTCCATCGGGCAAGGTGATAGTGGCTTTTTCGCCTGTGGCTGTAGCTACAACCATCTCTTCCGAAACTGCTTGCGTATGTTCCTTGTAAATATACAGCGTGGACAAGATGAACAAAGGAAGCAAGATAACAGCTGCCCATCCCAATACTTTGTAATAAAGCGGGACGATTACACGACGTTTCTTATCGATAGCCTTGTCCAACCGGCTTTTGATTCCTGCCACCACATCGTCGGGGATTTGAGAATAGTCCTCATCTGCATTCCATTCCTCATTCAAAGCTTCTTCCATCTCCGAAGAAAACTTCTGAGGATTGTCCTTTCTCAATTCTTCCAGCTCGGCAACGGTCAATTGATTATTTATGTATTTACTATATAAATTTTTCATATTTTGTCTTCTGATTGTAATGTTCTTTTTTTTTGAAAGATATACCTTATTAAGGCAGATATTTAACCAATAATAACAACAGCAACGGAATATCGCCTATCAACGTTCTTAGAGCTTTTAGCCCCAGAGATAATTGGTTGCGCACAGTCTGTTCGCTCAGGGAAAGCTGCTCAGCCACTTCTTGAACGGAATATTGCTTCAGCCTCGTCAGTTCTATCACCTTCTTCTGGGTTTCGGGAAGCGTCTGCATGGCTTGACGAATCATTTTCAGGAAATCTTCATATTCAATTTTCGAATCGGCACGGTCGTCATTTCTCAGTTTTTCTTCATAATCCACATAGTCTTCAAAAATCTGGGAATGTACTTGATTATAACAGGACTTGAGAAGATAATTTTTGGAGATGATGAACAGCAGGGAGCGTACCGTTTCTTCCTGCCGGATGTCTTCCTTCATGTTCCAAAGACGCAGAAAGACATCTTGGACTATTTCCTCAGCATCCTCCCTGTTTTTTGATATTTTCAGACAGTAGCCATACAATCGCTTGGAATACATTGCATAGATTTTATTAAATGCATCTCTTGATCCAAGTTTCAATTCACTGATGAGTTCTGCCTCACTTTTTATTTTAGCGTTAATCATAGTTGAAACAAATTCATAGCCTAATATTCATTTTGGGACCACCATTTAAAAAGCAGGTTTTGAATCTCCATAAAGTCAGTAAAATCCTATCCCACAGCTATTCTTCCAAAAACAAAAGGTGCTCCCATTACTCTTATGATTAATGATTAATCGTGCAAATGTAATTATTTAATTTGAAATCAATCAATTTGAAATCATTTAATCTGGAAACAACTACAAAAAGTTCTTCATCCATTTAATTGGAAAAACGCTTTTTATGCTTCCATGCTTCCACTAATACATAGTCGACTGAAAATGAATATCATATATGTGGAAGCATGAATGGAAGTATAAATTTTTTACTTCCACTCATTTTTCATCTAACAAAGGAACAAGGAAAGAGCAATCATTCGGTATAAGCCAAAAACAAATACGACTTAACCCGAATTCTTTTTCGCGTATAGCCGAAAAGAATTTCGGATTATACCATAATATTAATGGGTGCCAATAAACCGGAAAAATCACGTTTAGACTTTATGTAAACATACATCCATGGTTACACCATACATACATCGATACTTACACACATAATACACTAATTTACAGAACCATACATACTTAGTGGAAGCATGGAAGCATAAAAAACATTTTTTCAACTAAATTGACGAAGAACCATCGGAATATTGAAAAGTGTTTTTTTTATTTGGATTTTTATATTGAAAAGTGTAACTTTGTTCATCTATAAAATATTGAAAAGTGTAAAACATCATGCTATACAGAAAAATAAGCAAATATATAGAAAACCATCTAAAGTCCGATTCAGACAAGATTCTAGTTCTTGAAGGAGCCAGACAAGTCGGTAAGTCGTACATCATCAGAGAAGTTGGCAAGCAAATCTATAAGAATTTTATAGAAGTAAATTTCGTAGAGGATGCCGAAGGCCCTCAACTTTTCAAGAATATCCGAACCACAGAAGATTTTTATCTATCATTAAGCATGGTAGCCGGCAAACAGTTGGACAGAGAAGACAACACACTGATTTTTCTTGACGAAATACAGCATTATCCACAATTTCTCACAATGCTTAAATTTTTCAGGCAAGACCATCGTTATCATTTTATTGCAAGTGGAAGTATGCTAGGCATAGCTTTGCGCTCGACTACATCCATCCCCGTTGGAAGCATCATTCGTAAGGAGATGTATCAACTTGATTTCGAAGAATTTCTTATAGCAAATAACATGGGGACTGACGCAATAGTCGATATGAAACAGAAATTTTTAAAGAAAGAAAGCCTCTCTGAAGCAGTACATCAACGGATGATGGATATGTTTCGTCGTTATCTGCTTGTCGGTGGAATGCCTGATGTAGTAAACGAATATCTATCCTCACATAATATTGTGAAAGTAAGAGAAATGCAAGAATCAATCCGTGTACTATATGGAGATGATGCATCAAAGTATGAAAAGAGCAACAGTCGTCATCTTCTTATCCATCGCATTTACGACATGATACCCTCCCAAATGGAAAACAAGAAAAAGCGTATTGTAGTGAAAGATATTAAAGGGCAAGAGGGAGATCGTTTCAGCCGCTATCAAGAAGAATTTGAATATCTTATTTCTTCCGGAATATCGCTTGACGTGCATGCTATATCCAATCCCCGATACTCACTAAAGGAATCAGTACAGAAGAATTTGCTCAAGCTCTACCTGAATGACGTTGGAATGCTGACATCACAACTTTACCATCATAATTTGCGCCCGATATTGGATGATGAGCCAAGCATCAATTTAGGTGCTGTCTATGAAAATGTAGTAGCACAAGAACTGAAAGCACATGGACATTCCTTGTTTTACTATGACAACAGGAAAAAAGGAGAGGTAGATTTTCTGATTGATGACTACTCCAATTTAAGTATTTTACCTGTAGAAGTGAAGTCGGGAAAAAACTATACGGTACATAGCGCCTTGAATAATTTGCTTTTGGAAGAAGAATATCATACCCGCTCCGGCTTGGTCCTTTCTAACAACAGACAAGTTTATCGCAAAGACAAAGTGGTTTACATGCCAATCTATGATGTAATGTTTTTGGACTCTACAGGAAAAAACGAGGGAGATGTATTCTTTTAATTATTTCGGATAATTCGGACCATAAAGAAGACTTTGCCGGCGAATGACCAACTTGCCATCCTTTACCCATTCATCCCCCCGCTCCTGCAGATGTTCGACCATCTCTTTGCGCATCATCTCCAGCTGCTTTCTTGATTTTGCTGTTTGGGATAGATTGTGCAGTTCATGAGGGTCTTTGACTAAGTCGAACAATTGCTCTTCGCCAGTGCGGAAAAACCAGATGTACTTTATCTTGCCATCGGTCAAAGCACACCAATAATTATCGGCCCAATAGGTGGTGGAATGCTCCATGTCAATATATTTGCGCCAAGCAGCTTTCCCTTTCTCCAATAAAGGAAGCAGGGACATGCCATCCATTTCCTTGGGAACAGGCTTTCCGTTCAAATCCAAAAATGTAGGAAGCAAATCGCGCAACTCTACCGGAGCATCAATGTCAGCACCGGGTTTTAGAGAACTCGGGACATCCTTAGGCAACTTTACAATAAAAGGAATTGCCGACGAACCTTCGTATGCGTATGTTTTCCGCCATAAATGGTGATCTCCCAACATGTCTCCATGATCAGCAACAAAACAGATGAGCGCATTGTCATACATCCCTTTTGCTTTCAGTTCTGTGATGATTCTTCCTATCTGCTCATCAATAAAAGTAATCGATGCATAATAATAACGACGGGAATTCTGTGCATATTCAGCCCCATAATTACCGATGGCAGCTTCGGGGTTCTTTTCCGGATGAGCGTCCACCGGCAAATTTTTACACCAATCCCCTACTGACGGAGCTGGCACTTCCTTGCCTTTATACATATCCAGCACACGCTGAGGAGGATCATAGGGACTATGAGGGCGCGCAAAAGATATTTTCAGGAACAAAGGCTTATCCGAAGAATAGCCGTGAATGGCTTCCACGGCTCTGTCTGCAGTCCACACCGTCGGGTGCAAACGTTCAGGCAAAGCATACGCTTTGGCACCATGAGCATTCCATGGAATACCCGTACTATCCGGATTCAATCCAAAAGCCTGAATATCGAACCACTTGCGATAATCGCTCTTGAAATAAGGCGATTCCACACGTCCGCTCTCGTCAAGAAGAGTAGCCTCAAAACCATGCAAAGCATTCTGAGGATGCCAATGCATCTTCCCTATTCCCAAGGTGTGATAACCAAGATCCTTGAGCATCTGCGGCATTTCATACTTGTAATGTTCGGCCACCTGTCCATATCCCAGCAAGCCATGATGCCACGGAGACATACCCGTCAACATTCCCGCACGTGCCGGCGTACTGCTTGGTGAAGCTGTATAGGCATTGCAAAACAAATGCCCGTCGGCCGCCAGTCGATCTATATTGGGAGTAATCACGCACTCGTTACCTGCACAGCCCAAAGCATCGCCCCGCTGCTGGTCGGTCATTATCAAAATGATATGCGGACGCGTCTTCGTCTGACCATAGGCATTCATCGATAAAAGAGACATGCCTAATGTAGTGATGGCATAGAAGCCAATTTGGTTATTTGTTTTCATGAACCGATAAAGTTACAACAACGGGGAAGTGATCGGAAGCCATCGAATCTTCTATTAGTTTTTTATCGGAAACAGAATAACTCTTCCGTGCAGTTTTATCTCCATAAATATAGTCAATACATTCACCTTCACAAGTTTTCCAATTACAATCCGTAAGTACGGAGAAATACTTGCAAAGCAATTTTTGCGGTTTCGAAGACGGAACCGAATTCATATCACCGGCAAGAAAAACAGGTTTCTTCATTGAAGCAACCTCTTTCAAGATTATTTTAGCCGAAGCTACTTGATCTTCGGGAGTCAGAGAAAAATGGGTTGCAAGGAAAACGAATTTATCATATTCCGCAATCAACAGCGTGCGAGCCTCTTCGCGTCCCGGCAGAGACACATAATGAACCTTCAAGGGCTTATCTTTGGACAATATCCCTATACCATATTTGCCGCCATCATAATCAATTGCAGGACCATACACATAATTCATGCCCGTACATTCCGCTATTTCCTTCAGAGCATAAACCCCGTTATTTCGTGCTGTCACGCTATCCAGTTCCTGCAAAGACACAATGTCAGGATTGGAAGCGGCGACAATCGATGCAATTCGCTTGAAATCACGTTTACCGTCCATACCTACCGCATTATGAGTATTATAGGACATAATGCATAATCGTCCTTTAAATGATTGATGTGACTGTGCTCCAATCTCCAAAGGAATCAAGACTAATAATGCAATGACAAGACAAATCGATTTTTTCATATGCTACTCTTTTATATTTTTACTAAAGGCAAAAATATAAAAAATCATCTAGATTGTTACCCCTTAAAAAATATATTTCAGTGAAAAATCTGGTGAAAGGAAACTTATTTACCATTAAAAAACGATTTTCTAACATACCGATGTGTTAACAAACATCTTTTATCCTACAAAACAATACTAAGTCCTTTCACCAGAATGTAATCAAGAAATTCTTTTCCTTAATAAACTATTACTATTTTTACAAAGCACTTTTAATTTGGAATAGCATAATAATTATACCCATCCATTTGATAAAGATTAATCAAGCATGGCAATCTTAACAAAAAAGACTTATAATCTTTTTTCTCAGGTAAAGTCCACTGTATTTCAGAAAGTGCTGCCCAACGAGGGAGTACCATATATTGCATAAGAGACCCCGTTGTTATGTACTCAGACCACAAATCTCCCTGAACTCCATACAAGAACTTTTGTTTGTCCGTTGACAACATAGGAGGCATAGGCTCACTATGATATACCTCTTCCATAGGCAAATATCCACCAATGGCCAATGGCTCATTTTTGACATCTTTCGATTGATAATTATCAAAGAAAAAAGGCACGGATACAACCTTGTGACCTGAATCAGCAGCTTTGATAATATTTGCATCACTTCTTCCTGACATAACCATGGCATCTTGCGTCAATCCATATTCAAGCATATCAGTCCAGCCAAAGACTGTTCTTCCGTGCGCTCTCAGAAAATTCTCTATATGCCGGACAAAATAGAATTCCAATTTTTCCTCTTTCTTATGCTTCTTATCATCAACCAGACCTAAAGCCTTAATCCTAGCCTGACATTTCGGACACTTCTCCCATCTTACTTTCGAGCAACTGTCTCCATCGATGAAAATATAATGAGATGGAAAAACTGACACTAACTCAGTCAAGACATCATCGACAAAAGTCAGTGTTTTATCATTCCCCACACAAAGAACATCTGGAGTGGGCCCCCATTTAGTCGCGACTTTATAGGGCCCACCAGTACATCCTAAATAAGGATATGAGGCTAAGGCTGCTAAAGTATGTCCTGGCATATCAATTTCCGGAACCACTGTAATATATCTATCTGCCGCATATTTGACTATTTCTTTCGCTTGTTTCTGAGTATAGTATCCGCCATAGGGCTTCCCATCATATTTATCACTATTCCGGCCAATAACAGTTTCTGATCTTTGTGATCCTACTTTGGTCAGATTCGGATATTTTTTTATTTCCAATCTCCATCCTTGATCATCAATAAGATGCCAATGGAAATAATTCATATTGTGCATGGCCATCATATCAAGATAGGTTTTGACATCGGCTAATGAAAAAAAATGGCGGCTTACATCCAGCAAAGCTCCTCGGTAGGCAAACCTTGGACAATCATCTATTATAACGGCTGGAAGTATCATATTCTTACTACGTTTTTGTGAGAGCGACTTTCGAAGAGTCTGAATCCCATAGAAGACCCCTGCCGGATTTGAAGAAGAAATCGATACGGAAGAACTACCAACCTTTAACCGATAGGATTCCTTATTCGAAGAATTTAAACCCAAATTCAGAATAATGGCATTGGTTCCTTTCGATCCAGCCTGAATGATATAATCATCTCCTGTAATTTTCTTAAGATAGCCAGCCAGAAACTGCGCATTCCTTTTCATCGACAAGTTCCCAATTGGATACAAGATCCTAGTATGTCTATCAAGAACAAAAGGTTTCGTCTCTGGAATGAGACATATCTTCTGGGGTAGTGGAATCACATGATAATCGGCCTGAACCGTATCATGAGATTCCACAAAAGATGACATAGTCAATCCTAAAATAACCGTAAGGGAAACTGATTTAAATAAATTATTCATCGAACATCTATCCATTTTCCTGCAGGTACATCGACTGTCTGAATAGTAGGATAATCAATTTTTAATTTTCCGCCCTTCTCTGAAAAGACTTTAACACCATTGATTTTTCCATTTTCCATCTTGGCTGAAACAAGAAAACCTCCAATAACTCTCAATTTATCAAAAGAAACATTCTTCCAGTCTCTAGGTATTGCCGGGAATATTTTTACCGTTCCTGTATGACTCTGAATAAGCATTTCCTGAATTGCAGATGCGAATCCAAAACCACCTTCTATCGTAAATGGATTGTCTGTATAACTATGCATGCCAGACTTGCTTTGATCACCATTCAGACAGAAAGTATTCTTAGAGCAAAAACAATCTGCATATGTGTGAAGGGCTTTGGCTGCACTTTCTCCATCAAATACACGTGCTTTCAAATTAGCATACCATGGATAAGTAAATCCCCACCATTCTTTTACACCTTCCTTATCAATATCTTTCATTGTTGCATGAATTATCCTCTCATCTTCGGGTCCGTTACTTAAATCCAGGAGACCTAAAGGATATATTGCCATTGCATTGTCAAGATGACGGTAACTGGTATATGGAAATCCTTTGGCAAAAGTCAAACTTCCTTCAGCTGTAGTATCAAAAAACGGCAACTGATTTAAAAGTTTTGTCCAATGTTCAGCCTCATCCTTTTTATTCAACTCCGTAGCCAGTTCTGACGTTGCCTTAAAAGCAAAACGTATTAAAGACAAATCATTATTTGTGATATCTTTGAACCAAGCTTTACAATCATTATTGAAATATTCAGGATTAGAGCTGAATTCCAAGGTACGTATTCCATCTTTGTTAATAATTGTCTGATGTTCCAAAAAAGTTGACACATCCTTTAAAAAAGGATAGGCTCTTTCCTGAAGGAACTTACGATCTTGAGTGTATTTCCAATGCAAATAGAAATATTGGGACAGCCATGCACCGGATGTTTGAGACATGGCATATTGAATCCATCCACCCATAGGTTCACCTGCCAAAGTCATCACTCCGGGCACATTCAATCCTTCTTTTTGAAAATAAGTCCTTGTATATTTTTTATATACATCACGTTCTTTCCAAAGAGTGTTGATCAAAGCCATGCCTTCATCCAAATGGTTGCTTTTAAAAGTAGGCCAATAACAAACTTCTGAATTCATATCATGGTGATAATCTCCCTTCCATGCAGGTAACAATCCATCATCAGCAGTCCATACAGACTGAAGATTGATAGGATAAGAATCTTTTCTGGAAGAAGAACCAAACAGATACATCTGCTTCTGATAGAAACTTTGCAATTTAGCGTCCGGAATTGATACGGAAGACATATTCCAATACTTTTTCCAATACACCATATGTTCGCTATAATTTTTATCAAAACCCTTATTCAATGCAATAAGAGCTTTCGATTCAGCCTTGTCTTTTGTAAAAGATGATGTAATACTCCATGTTCCATAAAGATTGTCTCCGACTTTTTTCCAACAGATAGCTACATCATAATAAAAACCATTCCATCCTACTTGATGATAAATGATCTTATTGTTTGTTTCTGTTATTTTTCCTTGCTCATAGCCTAAAGACTGAGGCTTTTGACCGACTTCCGGACCATTCATCTTGACTTTCTCCGCACTTTTTTGATAGATAGGGACTATCAATTTCGGCTTGAAATCGACTTTCAGATTTTTGAATACAAAATATCCTACAGGTTCAGTGGCGTGAACAAATGTTTGTAATTGAGTACCGTTTTTCCAATTTATAACACACATGGCATTATAGAGAATCAGTTTTATACTCGTAGGCGCACCCAATTCCTTTAAGGGGAACTCCATTGCTGCTCCCGGAATCTTACAAGGAGTGGGTTCAGCATTATATGGAACGTCAAACTTTAATTGTACCGGTCTGTAATCATTCTTTCTAATATGATCAGCCACCCAGGAAAAGCGATAATTAGGACCCGACAAACTGTCGACAGGATGCAAATCCCATAAATCAATTCGGTCCAGAGCAAAACGTAAGGAATTGTCCTTCTTCCAGAGTAACTCTCCAACCGTACCGTTGCCAAGAGGAATTCCATCATACCATACGGTACTTAGTTCCGAAAAATTATAATCGCTCGCCGACGTTTTCATCTGGGGGGTATCAGATGCATAACTACATAAAGCTAAGAATAAAAAACTGATGATTGCAAAAAGTCTTGTTTTCATTAATTTATATATATTTAGGTTAGTAATAAATTGCAATCGCATTAGCGTATATCAATCCATTTATTTGCAGGTATATTGAATGATCTGACCTCTGGCATCGATAATTTTATTGTTCCACCATTTTCTGAAAAGACACGTATACTGGTAACCTTTCCATTTTCCATTTTTGCAGAAACAAGGAAACCTCCTTCTGTACGTAATTTATCAAAAGATACATTTTTCCAGTCGGACGGTATGGCAGGGAACAGATGGATCACTCCTGTATGACTCTGGATAAGCATTTCCTGAAGTGCTGCAGCCAATTCCAAAGTACCTTCCACTGTAACAGGATCATCCGTAAAGCTGTATAATCCGGAATGTGTCTGGTCTCCATTCAAATGCCAAGTATTCTTCGAGCAAAAACGTGCCATATATGTATTAAGAGTTTTAATGGCTCCATCACCGTCAAATACACGCGCTTGCAAATTAGCAAACCAAGGGTAAGTAAATCCCCACCAGTTCTTAATGCTACAGTGTGACAATTCATCAACAGAGGCACGAATAATACGCTGAGCTTCCGGTCCATCACTCAAATCAAGAACACCAAGCGGATAAATGGCCATTATATTAGAAAGGTGTCTATGAGTTATATAAGGAAAACCTTTTGCGATTGATAAACTTCCACTTGGGGTAAGATCATAATCAATCATTTCATAAAGGAGTTTCTTCCAATGTTCCGATTCATCCTTCTTTCCTAATTCATTGGCCAACTCAGAAGTTGCTTTAAAGGCAAAACGGATAAGGGCATTGTCGTTATTCGTCAGATTATCGAACCAAGCTTGACGTGAATTATCGTAAAATTCAGGACTCGAACTAAATTCCAATGTTCTCTTGCCATCTTTGTTTATAATGGTTTGTTCTTCAAGGAAAGTGGACACTTCCTTCAAGAAAGGATATGCTTTTTCTTTAAGAAATGTACGGTCCTGGGAATATTTCCAATACCAGTAGAAATATTGAGACAACCAAGCGCCAATAGTTTGGGACATGGCATATTGAATCCATCCTCCCATCGGTTCACCGGTAAGGCTCATGACTCCAGGCACATTTATTCCGTTTTTCTGATAATAGGTCTTTGTATATTTTTTAAAGACATCACGCTCATTCCAAAGTGTATTTATAAAAGCAAGTTCTTCATCCAGATGATTACTGGTAAACTCCGGCGTATATGCAAAATTTGTATTCATATCATGATGATAATCTCCCTTCCAGGCAGGAAGCAATCCATTATCAGCACTCCATACAGACTGAAGATTTATTGGAAATGAATTCTTTCTTGAAGCAGATCCTATCAAATACATTTGCATCTGATAAATCTTTTGCATATTTGTATCTGGTATTGTAATGGAAGACTTTGCCCAATAATTTTTCCAATAAACCATATGCTCGCTAAAATTTTTATCAAATCCTTTCTTTAAAGCCTGTTCGGCTTTCATTTCTGCATTATCCTTTGTAAAGGATGAAGTAACACTCCATGTACCAAAAAGAGTTGTCCCCACTTTCTTCCAACAAATTGCAACATCATAATAAAATCCATTCCAACCCACTTGGTGATAAACAATTTTATTACTTGTCTCTACAACGGGGCCTTGTTCATAACCTAACATTTCAACGCTATTTCCATATTGAGCTCCATTAGTCTTCAATTTTTCCCCTGTCCGATTCTGATAAACAGGAGCAAAGAATGTAGGCTTGATATCAGCCTTTAGATTCTTAAAAAGGAAACAGCCAACTGGTTCATTTGCATGTACAAAAGTTTGCAATTGGGTACCGTTTTTCCAGTCTATTTGACACAGTGCATTGTAAAGGATAATCTTGACATTTTCCGGTTCTCCAAGTTTTTTTAAGGAAAATTCAAATGCTGCACCGGGCAGTTTGCATGGAGTAGGTTCCTTATCATATGGAATATCAAATTTTTGTTGTACAGGCAGATAATTATTGTTTCTTATATGCTCTGCAACCCAAGAGAATCGATAATTCGGTCCTGCTAAACTGTCAACAGGGTGTAAATCCCATAAATCTATGCGATCCAAAGCAAATCGCAATGAATTGCCTTTTTTCCACAAAAGTTCACCTACGGTACCATTTCCTAATGGAACACCATCATACCATTTTGTATTTAAAGCTTCGAATTTGAAATCATTATCAGAAACTCTTATAAGTGGATTATCTTTAGCTTGAATGCTAAAGGTAAAGAATAATAATCCGATGAGAGCAAATAATTTTGTTTTCATTACTAATTTTTTTTGATTAATAAAACAAAGATAAATCTTTATTTAGCAGGTATCAAATATGTCTTTTGATACCTGCTAAATGATGAGTAATATGTTTATTGAACACTTTCTGCACTTTGACCCGCAATCTTCGGCCATCCGGGGTTCTGATAAATCACAGAAGTATTTAAATCTGTCTTATCTCCACTTGCTGTCTGGCGGAAAACACTTTGAGGAAGCGGACTCAGATAATATGCCGGAGTAAAATTATATCCGTCAAAAACAGAGTTATTTACTTTGGATATCTGGTAAGGACGAATATAAGGACCACTTATGTTATAATCAGACATATTGCCGGTTCCTCCTGATACATCAACTCTAACAAGATTGTCTCCAGATTTACCCTTCAAGTTGCCTTCATATATAGATCCCCAATAACGCATACCTTCAATCTGATAATTTTTAATCTGATCGCAAGCACGCCAACGTCTTAAATCATCCCAACGCATTCCTTCAGAAATAAATTCATCACGACGTTCACGACGGATATTATATAAAGTCGCATCAATTAATTTACCGTGTGAATAAGCTCCAAAATCACCTTTGGCTTCCTCACTCATATTTGTAGCTGCAATCGTCACAGAATAATTTTCATTAACTTTTGCACGACTGCGTAATGCACGCCAATACTTATCTGCTGTTGCATCAATAACTCCTGTTTTTTCATAGCTGGCTTCCATATAATTAAGCAGTGCCTCTGCTCCACGAAATACGAGACTGCCTGTGGTTCCATAGTCATGTGTAAAAGTGAAACGGCTGTTATAATGCTTATATTTCTTTATACTGAATCCTGTTGTATTACGATTTTGATTTATACCGGATGCAACCCAGGTAAGATCAAACAATTCAGGAGAACCATCTTCATCATAACAATTCACATCACCATCCCGCTTCGTGAAAATCTGGATTCTGGAATCACGATTTTGCAATGTTGCAGTAACGCCCTGTTTTTCCCAATTGGAATCATAACCGGAACCGGATGCATATATAGGAAGACCATTACGCATCAGAAAAGAATTTACCATTCCTCTTGTATAACCGGTTCCACTTCCGCTTCTCTCTAATAAGAACTGAACATTATTTATTACTCCAAGTTCTCTGTTGAACGCTTTCCACATTATAACCTCATCATAGTTTTCCATATTTTCATCACAGAACATTGTATAATAAGGATTCAAGCTGTTGAAACTGGCATCCATACCTTCTTTACTTTCTGTGTTTACGGCTAACTTGCCAACCATTTGATCTCCAACAACTTTTGCCGAAGACATGGCTTCTGTAAGGAAATAGTTGATTTCTGTATCAATATTGTAGCCACTTCCCAAATCTGCCGTATTTCCAGGCCATCCCGGACCTCCAGGAACAAATGCAGTTCCTTTATGATATTTGAGCCATGTTCCGGCATAAAGAGCAACTCTCGAACGCAACAAATAAGCCACATTCTTACTTATTCTGTTTTTACCGCCCGGAGATGTTTCCTCAAGAAGAGATATGGCATTATCCAGATCTTGCAAAATGAATCTGGCAACTTTATTCATCGGCTGACGTTTAGAGGCCACTACTAATGTGTCTTCATTATCAGTGAGAGCCGTCGTAACGATAGGACAATCACCAATTTTTTTCAGCTTATCAAAATATTCGTAAGCCCGAAGTACATAGATTTCTCCAATGTAGTGCTTAATATTTGCTGTATTCCCAAGAATTTTGCCTGCCTGATACTTTGGTAAAACCTGACTTAAAAAATAGTTGCAATGACGAATTTGTCTAAAATTCCACGGATCTGAATAATTAGTCTTTGTAACAGTAGAAGGTACTAGCCATTGACCAGGTACCCAACGTGTGGAATATTCAACAGCAGCTTGGTTATCCGTACCATCATCATCGCCAAATACATCAGGGTCATAACTGCCTTGCTTGAAACTGTTGAATCGATACAAATTAATTGTATATGATGCTAAATCTGCTTCAGAAGTAAAATATTTTTCCGGTGTAATGGAATCTTCAGGCTCCCGATCGAGATAATCATTGCAAGATGTTAATCCAAAAAGCAATGAACCCAATAAAAATATAAATGAATTTTTTATTTTCATAATAATCTGACTTTAGAATGTTAAACCAACTCCAAAAGATATAGTCTTTGACAATGGATATGTTTTACCAAAGCCCCAACTCTCGGCATCAATAAGCTCCGGATCAGAAAGTTTGGTAAAATCGGTAATGATCAACAGATTTTCTGCTGAAACAAAGAGTCTTAACGATTGTATAAACATTTTGCTCGTTATATCCTTTGGCAAAGTATAACCAAGAGTAATATTCTTTAGACGACAATAAGCTGCATTTTGCAAGTATTTAGTCTGTTTATAAGTATCTCTCGAACTATTCCAGGATACACGTGGATAATAACTGTCAAGATTTTGTCCCAATGGGTCATTGGAATCTGCACGGAAATAATCCAAGTGTTCGGTAAAGCCTAAAGCCTGCCATTTCTGAATTCCGCAAGCTCCCCAAAAAACTGCACCACTAGCCCAATAGTCACGCTTCAGTGTTCCTTGGAAGAAGACCTTAAGGTCAAAGCCTTTCCATGCACTTTCGAGGTTAAGTCCAAAATTATAGCGAGGAGTAGAATTACCAATAATGCGCAAGTCACCCGGCTTTTCTGCAGTATTATCACCTTTGTTGACTTTTCCATCTCCATTTAAATCGGCATACATGATATCACCAGCTGTCCAATTGCTTCCCAATGATGTTTGGTCTGCTTTTGAAAGATGATTGTTCATCTCTTCTTCTGTTTTCGCAATACCTTCAGTCGTGTAGCCCCAAATATCTCCTAAATGCGCTCCTTTATAATATGTTTGTCCAAGATCTTTGGCCGAGTTTGGATATTTATCTATAACAATCTTATTATCACTTAATACCAAACTGACTGCATAATATAAATCATTAATATAGTCTTGCCATCTGATTTGCAAATCCCAACCTTTTGAGGTCATATCCAAATTATTAACCTTAGGAACATCTGTGCCAAGAATCTCTGGAAGTTCCGGAGCCGGACCAACCATATCAAAAGTCTTTCTCTGATAATACCCGAAAGAACCAGTCAAACGATTTTTAAGAGCACCCCAATCCAAGCCGATTTCCCAAGTACGATTTTTCTCCCATGTCAAGGAAGAAGAAACAAGTGACGGCTCACTTGATAAATTAGGTTTGGCATTATTTACCAGCCAAGTGCCGGCATTCGTATTATAGCCCATCAATGAATAGAATGGATACCAACTATCCGTATTCTGGTTACCTAACTGACCCCAAGAAGCACGTAATTTAAGTGTATTGACAGTGGATGACAAATTTTTCCAGAAATTTTCTTGGGCAATATTCCATCCAATTGAAAATGACGGGAATGTTTTCCATCTGTTACTACGTAAAAAGCGTGAAGAACCGTCATAACGAATATTTGCCTCTAAAAGATATCGTCCTTTGTAATCATAATTCAAACGTCCGAAAAATCCGGCGGTTGTCCATGTTTGTGTTCCTCCTGAAACAGTTGGATCATAAGATGTTGTATTAAGAGTAGGAATATTTGCTATTACTCCTTTTTGAGTTCCTGTAAGATCACGATAACGATACCATTCACTTTGGAAACCTCCCATTACCTTGAGATTATGATCACCGAAAGAACGAGAATACTCCGTATAGATATTGGGATTAAAATAGTTTCCTTTATAACCGTAACCTGTAACACTGGACGGGTTATTATTTGTCATGTAAGGTACTCCATTTACATCATGTCCATAAGTAGTAAGCCTCGAGATATTATTATCATTATTTGTAATTCGATAATTTACTTCCATATGGGTGTTCCAATTCTTAATCGGAGTAAATAAAAGAGCAAGCTGCTGAGACAAGACATCTTTTTGTGTCTTATAACGTCCACCATTTTCCAACTCCTCAACGAATGATTCCGGAACATTATAACCATTAGGATCTTTTACAGGTATAATTGGCCAGTATCTGCACACATTATGATAAAAAAGATTAGCCTGATCCTGATCGCCTACCCATGAAGGTGCATCATAATCGATACGGCTGAAACGCATGCTATAAGTCAGTTTAAGGAATTTATAAAGCTGACCATCCACTTTGCTTGTGATTGTATATCTTTTCTTAGTATCGTCACCATGTCTCAAAGCTCCTTTTAATCCAAGATAGTTAGCTGAAACATAGTACTGCATCAAATCATTTCCACCATTTATACTGATATTATGTTCTTGAGAGAAACTATTGGTAAAATGTTCTTTAAGCCAATCGGTATTTCCAACAGGCAAAAGATCAGAAACATCCCAAACTTCCCAACGATTATTGTTGTTGGCAAACATGGTAACTGCTTTAGGATTGGTTTGAGCTTCTTTTATTTGTTTCAATTTACTGTCAGAGAACCAAACTCCGTTACCGGAATTGGTACAAGCATCATTCATATATAAAGCCCATGTATAAGAATCCATCATTTCAGGCATGTTCAAAGGGGAGTTAAAACGGAAATTATCATTATAATTTATTGAAACCTTTCCTTGTTTTCCGCTTTTGGTAGTAACGAGAACAACTCCTCCTGCTGCGCGAGAACCATAAATAGAAGATGCAGAAGCATCTTTCAGTATTGAAATATTTTCTATATCCTGAGGATTTATGGTATTGATATCACCTTCCATTCCATCAATTAAAACCAAAGGAGTAACTGACGAACCAGAACCAATAGTTCCTATACCTCGAATATTAAATTTCTTATCGGAATTAAGAGCTCCACCGCCGCTTCCTGCAGAAAAGTTCATACCTGCAACCGTTCCTTGCAATGCATCCACAACTGAATTTACAGGGCGGGCTGCGATTTCTTTAGAACTGACGGTTGAAACAGCACCGGTCAAATTCACTTTCTTTTGTGTTCCAAAACCCACAACAACCACTTCATCCAATAATTTTGAATCTTCAGATAATACTATGCTCAAATTTCTTTTTCCATTTAAAGAAACTTCTTGTGTAGCATAGCCTACATAACTAACGACTAAAGATGCATTATTAGGAACTTCATCCAACAGGAAATGTCCGTCCACGTCGGTTATAGTTCCATTTGTTGTTCCTTTAACAAGAACACTTGCACCTATAATTAATTCTCCGGTTGTATCTTTTATTGTACCGGTAACTCTTCTTCGTGCATTATTATCTCTGGCATTCACTTCTTTTCTTTGTGAAACTGCCTTTTTTATAATAATATGACGACCTTGAATGTCATATTTCAAACTCTTACCATCCAACATACTTTTCATAAGAGCTGACAAAGAAGGTGTATTCGTATCAAGATTAATAAGTGTATTGGGATCTAGAATATTTGGACTATAATCCACAGATAGGTCCGTTTGTTTTTCTATGGCTTGAACAATCGTATTTACACTTGCGCTTGTTGATGGCAACTTTATAATTTGGTTCTGACAATAAGCAGAAGCTGCTATTATAAACAAAATTAAAAATAAAGAGACTTTTCTTATTTTAAAATAATATGAGTCGCAAATTCGATTTTTTTTCATATTTTTGTATTAGAATTAATAACCATATAAATTATTTCTCACAGGATTTAATTTGTAACATTGGTTTCAGATGCCGGAAAACCACCTTCCAAACTGAGTTTTCCGGTGTCTTTTTTTATTGAACAGCCCCCCTTCCCTTAATGAATAACTGGACATTTCGTCCTTCTTTTTTATAGGAGATATTTCCGGCTACCTGTATATAGATGCGCAGAACATCGTCCAAAGTCTCATAAGATTTAAAATTCATGGTATATTCCTTGTTCATGTCGATGGTATGATCAACGATGAAATGAACGTCGAAATGGTGCTCCAACGTCTGCAGGATATCATTCATGGGCTGCTGCTCGAAATTTAAGTCGCCTACTGTCCATGAAGAGTATTTCTCTGATTCCACTTTATTAACGGCTATATTACCTGTTCTGCAATTAAACAGGGCCTGTTCATTTGGATGCAAAAAAACCATGCATGTATTTCTATCACTTCCATATAATTTTACGGCACCTTCTTCCAATGTAGTTGTAATAAAACCTTGATCGGAATATGCCTTTACATTGAAATGGGTTCCCAAAACTTGAATATTCAAATTACCTGCTCTTACGATAAACGGATGCGAAGCATCTTTTGTAACTTTAAAATAAGCTTCTCCCGTGAGATAGATCTTTCTGTTCTCTCTACCAAATTTACGGGGATAAAGCAAACTTGTGCCGGAATTTATTCTCACCTCTGTTCCGTCGGAAAGAATGATTGTACGTACATGACCATTAGGAACATAGCATTCCATCATTTCGCTACTAACATAAAAATGATTGGATGCGTAATTCCATACTCCCAATCCCGTAACAAGTGGTAAAAGAAATATTGCTGCATAACGCAAAAAATTTCTGAACATAAAAACTTTGTGTGTCTGTTTCTTTCTCCTATTAATGCGGAATGTTTCCAAAGATTGAGCAGTAGAAGCATCGGCTTCTCCGGAAGTTTCATCCCATATTCTACGTATAGAATAATCTTTCAAAGTCTCGTCTTGATCGCTAATCAGCCATTTCTTGATGGCATAACGGTAACGGGAATGAAACACCCCATCCCAAAATCCCTGTATTATTTTGTATGCTGTTTTTTTGTCCATACTCTGTTCTTTTTACTTCTAAGAGTATAAAAAAAGGAAGCACACGTAGTCAGAGCCTGTAAAATAAAGTTAAAATTATAAGTGGAAGGATTTTTCTTAATTCAGCAAGAGCTGCAGAGATATGAGTTTCGACCGTTCTCTTGCTGATATTCAATCGACAGGCTATTTCGTCATTTGACAGTTCCTCCACTCTGCTCATTAAAAAAATTTTCTTGCGCTGCTCCGGCATTTTGTAGACAGCTTCCATGATAAGTTTGTTGAGTTCCTCTGTAAGAAGAATATCTTCGAAATTGTCTTTCTCTGAAACATCAAAAGTATCATCAATACTGACACTCTCCTTTTTCATGGATTCTTGAAGATAATGAAGAGAAGCATTCTTTGCCATAACATATAGATAGGAATTCAAATCAGCAACATCAGCCAAGCATTCCCTTCGCATCCACAAGGTCATAAAAATATCCTGAGCGATGTTTTCGGCATCCTCATCTCTAGCAACAAAACCTCTTATGAATCTTTTCATTTTGGGAAAATAGTCCAAAAAGACGGCATCGTAAGCTTTTTCATCTCCTTGACTTAAGGCCTTTAACAAATAAAAATTTGTGTTTACATCCATCGTATATATCATCAAAGTTTCACAAAATTACATGTTTAATCTGATTATTGATATAATTTCGAGAAAAACTTTAACAACTTATCTGAATGTTACATCAAGGCCTTTTTCTTTTCGAGCTTCGCGAGCTATCCGGAAAGCACTCATTTTCACCGGTCCTTTCACAAATTCAGGAATATTGAATGATTTCAACAAACGCTCATAAAAATTCACATCTTCTTGAGGAAGCAAGAAAGGTTTGGACGCTTTGCCTTTAACATCGATATGAGCAATGAATGGACGTGTGTAAAGTCCGTCTATACGCCTGCTGCTGAATATCACCCAACGGCTGTTACTACTCCAGGAATGATAACTTTCTACATCTTTACTGTTCAAGTCATCCATTCGCGTAATAGAACGGTTTTCTAAGTTTACCATATACAAATCTGCATCCTTATGCCAGATTGAGAAATTTCCATAAGACGACAAGGTAAACAACAGGAATTTTCCATCGGGAGAAACTCTTGGGAAAGAGACACTCTTACCTTGAAGACGGGCATTGTAAAGAGTATCGACCTTATTGCCAAACTGACGGGTCTGGGAATTATAAGAAATGGAGCAAAGACTATATCTCACCTTATTATAAAAGTCCGGAATCTTCACGCTGTCGGCCGAGCAATAATAAAGCGTCTTGCCATCGGGTGAGAAAGTCGGGAATGTTTCGAAAGCTTTTTTGGATGACAACAAAGGAGACGTTACTATTTCATGTTTCTTTACATCATAGACCACTACATCCGAAGCATAGTCGAATACTTCTATTCTGTTTTTATCCGTGGTATGAAACATTTGTTTGGTAGAATTCACTGAGAAAGCCACATAATTGCCTGACGGATGCCAGGATGGATAAACAAGAGCAGAAAGAGTCTGCGGGGTCTTGGTATTCAGCTTTTCTATTTTGTCACCGTCTATCAGATAAGTAGCTCCAAAATCCTTGCGCATGTGAAAGAGCATCTTATCCGGAGATTGCTGACAAAAAGAATGACAGTTCATGCAATTGTAATTGGTAAGTTTATTGGTGATGATGGCTTTCTCCTCAAAATTTTCCAGACAACGCTGGTAAATACCCATCTCATTCCATTTTTCATATCCGGGTTCTATCAGACGATAAGCTATATAAGCATCTATGGGCTCTTTTGCCACAAAGATATGGAAAGGAGTATAGGCAATCCATTGTCCTGCCCGTTTTCCAATAACTTTCACTTGAATGGAAGAACCTCGCGCCTGTTCCATCAGTTTTTTCCAATCGGATTGACCAATAGCTATTTGTTCTTTATCGGATTGAACAGTGACTGTTTCCGAACCGGATTGAAAGACGGCATAAGAATCCGTATAGCCGCAAGTATCAACCAATTCAAAGTGAAGCGGAGCAATATTAGCCGGAACCGTTACTTCCGTATAATCCGGAAATATAGGCGGAAGAGTGTTCAATGTTTTATCAATACGGGGGGTCCCTGAACACGAAACAAGTAACGACAACAGTGCAGCTACGAAGCTATGAATATATATTTTTCGCATAAAGCTCAAATTTTTAGTTTCCACGATAATGCATCAGATAATTCCAGTAAGTATTTTCTCCCACTGTTTCATGACGGAGGAACGACTGATATCCTTTCATGACGGAATCAGGAATATGATATTTTGCCAAAGCCTGAAGATTGCCTTCATAAGCGGCTACCGTTCCTTCTTGAAATGCTTTTGGCAAAACAGTAAGAGCCGAAGTCCCATAATATCGTTCTATCATTGCTTTGAATTTTTCCATATCATGAATCAAAAGATACATGGATCCCAAATACTGGATGGATATTCTGTGGGACGGATTGTGATCGATAATATGCATCAAGTCCGAATCTATGCCAAACTGTCCGGAAAAACAGTTCTCAGGAAAAATACAGCGTCGCAAAGAACTCAAGAAGACATCTGACATAACAGCCTTGTCATTCCTAAGAAAGCGTCTTTGAGAACGTGCCCAATCCTTATAATACAAAGTCTTTTCCAGAAGAGAGATATATTTTTCTGCCACAGGGTAAGCGCCATAAGCCAAATTGATTTCCACCAGTCTCTGATAAGCGTAAGCACAACTATTACCCGTACTTTCATTAGCTTCGAAGATTCTGCGCTGTGCCAATGCCAGATGTCCCATTGACAAATGAATGTCACCGACCAGCATAGACACATATGGAGAAGCCACATCCGTCAAATAAATGCTCTGCAAACCATCCTGCGAGTAATTAAACAAGTCATCAGCCAGCCTGCCTTCTTCGGCCAAAGCCAGATTTCGGCAGTTTTGATAAAGATAATTATCGGAGCCGACTTCCTGAGTCCGCTGAATAATGTTATCCCACTGTCCGTTGCGAACGTAATAACTCAATTCCTTGAAAAATTCATCATGAGAATCATACAGTGAATTGAAGAGATAGTGAGCAAAATAACCGATTGCTATCACCTGTAGCGCCAAACCTAATTGCCACAGAATTTTCTTCACATTCTTCACATAATGAAGGAGCAAAGCCACATAAAAAACTATCAGAAAAGCTATCCAAGGCTGATAGATGACATTCCCGGCCTGCACAATCCAAGAAAAGTAACCATCGGGCAACAACAAGTATTTATATTCTCCTGCAATACCCAAATGCATGGCTATCCATGCCGACATACCTGTTGCAAGAACAGGGAGTAGAAAAAGATAGCAATAACGAAAATGAAGCAAAAGTCCGAATAGAAGAACCGCTACGGAAAATAGAACGGCTATGGGTCCTGCGAGTATAAACAACAAAATAGCCATTATTGTGGAATAAAAGACCCGCATTCTCACAGATTTCAGACAGGTCAGATAATAAAGAGAAATCACACAGAAAAAAAAGGCGACTGTTCCGGATAATTGATAATCTATATTCAATTGCAGAAACATGATAGCAATTACAGGCAGCAAACCAAGAAACGAGCAACGGCATTGTGGTGCCAGGCGATTCAGAAGCCGTCCTGTCATCCAAGCAGTGAATGTAAGCATCAAGGAAAAAACGAAAGCCCCGCAATAAGGAATACGGAAAAACTGTACCAGAAAATCCGCAATAAGTCTGACAAGGCCTCCTGGCTGAAAGAGGACAGAAGAGACAAATGTTCCGTCATAAAAAAAATTCTGCCATTGTTCCATAAAGAAAAAATGGTAGGCTGCAAGATGCTGCAAACTCAAGAACAGCACGATAAAGACGGCGGTCCACACAAGGGACATTATTAAGTTTCCCTTCGCAAGTATTCTATTCATAGTTTCGATTGACTTAACTGATACAAAAATAGAGAAATTAGACTGACAGACCAAAAGAAATTTGATATAAATGACAGATTATTTTTAGAATAAAAAGGGAACAAGAGCAAGACAATGCCTTGGATTCCTGTTCCCTCCCAATAAAACACCTATGATTTTCTCTACTTAATACCAACCTCTATTTGGGTAAATGAATGTGCCGGGAATGCAATTGTCATTTTATTTGATTTCACATCCACATTCTTCTTTGCCGGAGCATAAGCATTGTCTGCGGCATAAGCAAATTTTTCATCCAAGCCGTAGCATATCTGGCTTGCAACTGCTTTTCCTTCAAACGAAGACGCATCGCTGAAAATATCAGCAGTAATGGCCTTGCTCTGATTGCGGTTCACTACATTGATATAGATTTTTCCATTGGCCTTGGAATAGGCTGTTGTCACATCCAAAAAAGGTATGCCCTTATTGACTTTAGCATCAAAAGTATCACAAATTACCTGAGTATCCACAGAACTTCCCAAACAGTTGTTGGAAAAAAGCTTGTAGGCATAGAAGAAAGGAGACTTATACGTTCCCTTCTCTTTATCTGTAGACAAAAGCGATGTCATCATCGTAAAATCGGACATTTTTACGAAGTCTGCATGACGGATGAAAGAATTCAGATTCATTGTCAAAGCCATAACTTCACGCATAGATTGTCCGAAAGTTCCCCATTCGTCCATAGTGAGATACAAAGGTTTCTTGTCTGGATAAAGAGCTTTTGCTATATTAACCTGTGACTGCACTGTCGTGATTTTGGATTCAATGTCCATAGCAGCATCTCCTACATAATCATAATACTCTTTGCTGCTGCTTCCATCATTCCAATAGCGATGGATAGACAAGTAATCGGCCACACCGGTAAGAGCGGTAATCACTTTACGGTTCCACTCCAACCATTTACCCGTGGGTTCATAATAAGAAGAACCGCTTGCCACAAGTTGGATGGATTTATCTACACTTTTCAATGCTTTAGCTGCCTCGACCGCCACTTTGCAATACTCGTCAGCATCCTTGTGTCCCATAATCCAAGGTTCGCCGTCAACTTCATTGCCCAAGCCCCAATATTTAACATTATAAGGTTGGGGATGTCCGTATTCGGCACGTTTCTTGGCAAAAGTTGTTCCTTCATCGGAGTTACAATACTCCAGCCAGTAACGTGCATTACTGATATCACCCAAACCAAGATTCACACAAATAATATTCTCGCTGCCGATAGCCTTGTTCAAAGCAATCCATTCATCTGTGCCAACCTGATTGGTGTCAAGTCCTCCCCATGCCAGATCCTTGCGCACCGGACGCTGATCTTTCGGACCTATTCCATCCTGCCAGTTATATCCGGCTACATAATTTCCGCCAGGCCACCTCATGTTGCGGATTTTCAACTCCTTCATGGCATCAATATAATTGGTTTTGAAACCGTCTTTATTGGCTAATGGAGATGACGGGTCATAGAGTGGTCCATAGAGTGTATTGCCGCTCATCGGACTACCTGGACTGCCCTTGAAAGAAATAGGTTCCATAAACACTCCGTATATATTCGGATCAATCTCGCCAATAACCCTCGAAGTATTGATGCGGATTGTTGCATTCTGCGCCATGGCCATCATAGGTAAGGCACATAAAACTGAAAACAAAAATCTTTTCATCTTGTCTTTATCATTTAAAGTATAACCAATCAATTTCAACTTGTTCTCCGCTATTCAAAACAGCAAACAGATTCTTCACAGCTTTAGGAGATTTTATTACAGGAACTTGTATAACCGTCCATGCATTCTTTGCCGGAACAACAGCTTTCGCAATTTCCATTCCGTTGTCATTGTCTGCCTTTATCTGTAAGATACCTCCTTGGGATGATTTCACCCGGAGATATGCCTTAGAAAGTTTTTTATGACCAAAGTCCACCCGGTTGTACTGAAGCCAAGAACCTTTTTGAGCAAAGACTGTTTTCCAGCCTTCGAACTTGTTGTTTTCGTTCAAAAATGCAATAGACGTACCGTTACCAATCTTTGAGTAACGATCTATCTGAATTTTATCCTTGGCTGAAGTAATACCAACCCCGCGCAAAGTAGGGATAACCTTTCGAATTGTACCATCGGAATTGAAGAATAAACTGTCTACACGTACAGAACGATTTTTATCGAACTGTGGAGAATAATCGTTATGATGATAGAACAAGTACCATTGTCCCTTGAATTGAACCAAAGAATGATGATTTGTCCAGCAACCGGTAGGCGACTGATCCATGATGAGTCCCTTATATTCAAAAGGTCCCATCGGTGACTTGCCCATACAGTATGCCAAAGTCTCAGTTTTGTCGAGTACCAATGGGAAAGTAAGATAATAAAAACCATTGCGTTCGAAAAAGAACGGACCTTCCTTAAAGCCCTTCGGCAATCCTTCGATAATCTTCGGATCCGAAGCCAGTTCCAACATATTGTCTTTCAACTTGGCGACATAAATATTTCCTCCGGCCCAATATAGATAGGCCTGCCCGTCTTTATCAATAAAAGAACACGGATCAATCCCCCTTGTCCCTTTAATAGGAGTTGCCTCCGGTTTGAAAGGACCATAAGGTTTGTCGGCAACAGCAACTCCGATGCTTCCCATTTTGAAATCTTTGGGCGTAGCCGGATAAAAGAAATAATACTTTCCGTTGCGAAAAATACAATCGGGAGCCCACATGGCATAAGCCTCATGATTACCCCAAGGCACCTTATCCTGACTGAGAATAACTCCATGGTCTTTCCATGTTACCAGATTATCGGATGAAAAAACATGATAATCCTCCATGCAAAACCAATCTTTGCGTGAGAAATTGGCAGGAGCAGGAATATCATGCGAAGGATACAGATAGACTCTTCCTTCAAAAGCCCGTGCTGTCGGGTCGGCTGTGAACTGGTCGTGAATAATGGGATTCTGGGCATTTGCCGCGATGACAACACCCAAGCCCAAGCTCAAAAGTACAAACAATCTTTTCATTGATATCTTATTTAAACAAACGAGGAGCAAACAAGTAAAGGTCCTCACGCCATACAGGCCATGTATGCCCTCCTCCCTCTGATTCATAATACTCATATTTTATACCGAAATCTTTGATTTTCCGGTTCATTACCTGGCAGTTGTTATAGGCGATATCTTCCTTGCCTCCCTGCGAAATCCAGAAAAGTTTCAGATTCTTGTTAATTTTATCAACATTGTCTTTCATATAAGCATAATTGCCTTCCGTCTCCTTATTTAAATTCATGAAAGAATCATTCCGTGCAAACCAACCTGAACTGAATACCCCCAGATAATGGAATAAATCCGTATGAGGAATTCCTGTGTAAAGCGTGTACATGCCGCCCATGGACAAACCGGACAACGCTCTTTTGTCTGCTCTCGCATCAACGCGGAATCTCTTTTCCACGAAAGGGACCACATTCTCAAGAATTTCCTTCTCTATATTGTCGAAACCGCCGACATTTGCATCCAGACTGACAACCAACATAGGCACAGCTTTCTTTTCCGCTATCAAGTTATCAAGAATAATATCCGTACGTCCCTGTTGAACCCATCCACGGGCATCTTCTCCACCACCATGTATGATATAAAGAACCGGATATTTCTCGGATATCTTGTTGTCATAGTCTGCTGGAGTATAGACATACATCACTCTCCAGGAATTCGTTACTTTGGAAAAATAACGAACGGTACGGACATCCCCGTGAGGTACATCCTTGATTTCATATTGCGTGATAATCTTGGCATAAGGTACTTCCACACAACTCATCATCCGGCTACATCCATAGAATGATTCACTGGACGGATCGGCAACAGATACTCCGTCGATCAACAAACTATAATAATGTATACCGGGCCCTTGAGGATCGGAGATGACGCTCCAAATGCCATTGGAATCTTTGTTCATGTCATAAACCTTACCCAAGTCCAACTGAACCTTCTGTGCATTGGGAGCTTTGATTTGAAACTCTACCCTATTTCCTGAAAGTATCCTTGGATACTGACTACTCGAAATAGTTGTTGTTGCTTTGAAAGGCATTTCCTCATTTTGGGCAAAAGCCACACTGTTCAATAAAAAGACAGACAATATTAGAAATAACTTCTTCATCTGATTATAATTTAATATTTTGAATTCTGTCACAAATTTATTTCACTTGAATTTACCAAACAATAAAAATTGTAACACAAACCTTTCTTGAGGTAACATCTATCATTATTTCGGATGCTTATAAGTAAATATGTTACATTTTTTATATCATCTGAAACGTAAAAAAACCAGATGAATAACTTATGTCTTTAATTTTGCATTCAAGAAATATTTAAACATAAGCCATGAAAACGAGATTCTTCAAAATGATTTGCCTTTTTACATTCATGACATCGGGTATATCCGTTTTGGCCGGTGAAAAGTTCGTATCGGATACCAACGACGGTTTTATTTGGATAAATAAAGGAAAAGCTTTACCGATATTAGTTGATCATCTTGAATATAAAGGGGTGCTACGCGCCATAAGCAATTTACAAAACGATGCTTTGGCCGTAACAGGGGCTAAACCGAACATAGAAAATGAATTATCCGGAAACAGAATGCTGATTATAGGCTCATTGGAGAACAGCAACTTCATCCGCCAGCTCATAAAGAATGGAAAAATCAATAAGAAAGAACTGGAAGGGAAACACGAAAAATACATTATTCAAACAATAAAGAAACCTTTTGAAAATATAGAGGAAGCCGTAGTCATTGCCGGCAGTGACAAAAGGGGTACTATTTACGGCATTTATGAATTATCCTCGCAGATGGGGGTTTCACCATGGTATTATTGGGCAGATGTTCCTGTCATGAAAAAGAAAATGATTTGTATAAAATCCGGTTCATACACTGACGGTGAACCGGCTGTGAAATACAGGGGAATCTTTCTGAACGACGAAGCCCCTGCTTTGAGTGGATGGGCAAAAATGACTTTTGGAGGTTTCAACAGCAAATTCTATGAAAAGGTATTTGAACTGATATTGAGGCTGAAAGGAAATTTCATGTGGCCAGCCATGTGGGGAAACGCCTTTTATGACGATGATCCACTCAATGGCCCACTTGCCGATGAAATGGGTGTGGTAATGGGAACATCCCACCACGAACCAATGGGACTGGCGCAACAGGACTGGAAAAGGAAAGGATCCGGACCTTGGAACTATTCTACCAATAGTACTGTACTACAGAATTTCTGGAAAACAGGAATCGAGAGATGCCGAAACTGGGAATCAGTCATTACAGTAGGAATGAGAGGTGACGGTGACGAGCCTATGAGCGAAAACGCGAATATCAACCTACTGCAGAACATTGTCAGGGACCAGAGAAACATTATAGAAAAGGTAACAGGAAAGAAAGCTTCGGCAACACCTCAGTCATGGGCATTATATAAAGAAGTGCAGGATTATTATGACAAAGGAATGCGCGTTCCCGATGATGTCACCCTAATGCTTTGTGATGACAATTGGGGCAATGTGCGCAAACTGCCGGGACTGGAAGAAAAGCCAAGAAAAGGCGGTTATGGAATGTACTATCATTTTGATTATGTGGGAGCTCCCAGAAATTCCAAATGGCTTAATGTAACCCAAATACAAAGAACATGGGAACAAATGAGCATGGCCTATCATTATGGAGTGAAACAAATCTGGGTAGTCAATGTAGGTGACTTGAAGCCTATGGAATACCCTATCACGTTTTTTATGGATCTGGCTTGGAATCCTTCAAAATACAACGAGAATAACTTGTTTGAACATACCATCAGCTTTTGCGAACAGCAATTTGGAGAAAAATATGCCAAGGAGGCTGCTCGGCTCATCGACTGCTATACAAAATTCAATCGCCGGGTCACGCCCGAGATGCTAAATGACAAAACCTACAGTCTATGCAACTATAATGAATGGGAAAAAGTAAAGGAGGAATATAATGCTCTTTGTGAAGATGCTCTCAAGCTTTATTATCTGATGCCGAACGAAAAGAAAGATTGCTTCGACCAGCTGGTTCTTTTCCCCATCCAGGCATGTTCCAATCTGTATGATATGTATTATGCACTTGCCAAGAACAAGGAAGCTGCAGCGGGGAAAAAGCCGGAAACCAATTTCTGGGCTCAGAAAGTGAAAGAATATTTCGAGCGAGACTCCATTCTTACCGGTCATTACAACAATATTATGAGCAACGGGAAATGGAAACACATGATGGATCAGTCACATATTGGCTACAAGAGTTGGAATGATCCCAGATTCAATATTAAGCCTGAAGTAGAGACCATCCAGGAAGCAGTTGCTGCGAAAAAAGCTTCAATCTTTATAGAGAAGGACGGTTATATCTCCATTGAAGCGGAACATTTCAACCGTTCCTTAGAAGATAATGCCAAATGGATTATCATTCCCAATATGGGGCGTACCCTCTCGGGGGTAACGACCATGCCTGCAACGTCTGCACCGGGGAAAGACATGTATCTGGAATATGACTTTACTACGGACAAGAGCGGTGATATCCCTATAATCATACGTTTCTCTCCGACCCTTAATTTTAACGCAAACAAAGGATTATCCTTTGCTGTCAGTCTGGATAACGGTCCGGAACAAATTATAAATCTCAACGGGAATTACAAAGGAGAGTTGGGAGAATGGCAAGCAGAATATATCATTACATCCAAAGTGATCCTTCGGTGTGATAAAAAAGAAAAACATACCCTTCGATATCGCCCCTTGAACCCTGCACTTGTCATCCAAAAGATTATGATTGATTTCGGGGGACTGAAAGATTCTTTTCTAGGAGCCCCCGAAAGTTCAACCCGTTGATACAAACTGAACTTATTCTATCTTTCCCGGATCAATCACGATGTGCTTGATTCTTTGACGGCGCCATGTGTAAACAATATGTATTTCCCCGTCTTTACCCTGAATCACCGCCGGGTAGGAATATTCCTTAATCGGACTGTCTTCGAGTGTCAAGACTTTTTTCCATACCTGTCCGTCATTGGAAATAGCGACACAAAGAGGATTACGAGGTCCTTTGGGAGTACCGTCCAAAGAAGAAAAATCATTGTAAATCAAGATATGGCGACCGTCTTGCAAGGTCACGGCATCAATGCCCGAATTATTATTGGGAAGGTTTTTCATAAGGGCCATCTTGCTCCATGTCAATCCTTTATCAGAACTATAAGCAGTAGAAATGTTGGCATTCCGTGTTCTGCACAGAATCTGAAGTCTGCCGTCCGATAATTTAAGAATACTTGGCTGAATGGCGTAGATAGCTTCTGCCTTGGCTTCTTTCTGCTTTCTAAATTGCGTCAGCACAGACAATTCACTGTCCAAAGGACCAATCATTTTCCAATGCTTGCATTTACTATCTGTCAATTCCATATGAGCTCTCCATCCGTTCACCTCCGTACTTGAAGGACAAAGAATCTGACCGTCAATCCATTCGGGTTTGTTCTTTATCGGACCTAGAAAGCCTTCGGGCAATGCTTCGGGTACCGACCATGTTTTTCCATTATCCCTGGAACGAACCAACCAGCCTGTCCAATCCGGCATATTGTTTCCAAGTTTATAGAACAAGAGAAGTTCTCCATGAGGAACCTGAAACAAAACCGGATTCCAGCAAGCCTTTCTCTTTATTCCATCCTTCAAATCAGATTCATTGTAGGCCGATTTCGTTATATCATTATATATACCATCCGCCACTTTCCGCGGTGCCGTCCAGGCGGCAGATCCTTTTGTCTTACGGCAAGTCCAGATGCAACAATCGGGATTTCTCTCTTTGGTACCTCCGAAAAAAGCGGCCAGCAGATCACCATTGGGCAATTCCACAATGGTAGATGCATGACATTCTGGGAAAGAAGTCTTCTCATACAAGAATTCATCTTTAAGAATGGCCTTATCGGAAGTAGGAATCTCCACACTGAAATGATAGGAGCCTGATGGGACTTTTTCCACTCTCCCATTCGGCAGATAGATTTCCGCAGTCGTGTTGCAAGGTATCGTGACATCCCAATCCAGATGGGAAGGCATTTTGCTCCACCTGCTCTTTATCAATCCGTAAGGGCTTTCATAAGAAGCTTCCACTCTGCCCAAATTCTGAATTTCGAAGTCCGGCTTCATAATGATATGTCTGAAAGCCACCTCGCCATTGTCCGTTGCCGAACGAATGCCGGCCAGATTTTCATAGCAGAAAGGAAGCAAATCACCCAACAACATCACGTGGTTTCCACTGTTCATGGCCGGGTTGGCCGTATTGCCATTCCATAATTCCCAAGTAGTGGTAGCACCTTGTTCCGCCATATAGCCCCAGGAAGGATAAGTCTTGTTTGTTGCCAACAGATAGGCTACATCAGCACGTCCGGCACGGCACAATTCCTTCAACAGCCATTGCATGCCGATGACTCCGCAACTGACGTGACCGTCATTATCTATAAGAATTGTCCTAACAATCTGCTTAACAATGTTTTCCTTATACTTTTCGGGAACAAGATTGAATGCCAGCGGAAGAAGATTGGCCGTTACAGTATTATTGCCATAGAATGTACTGTCCGGGTACAGAACATGTTGCGGCACCAGAGACGTTCCTTCCTTTACATGCAGAAACGCCTTATTAAAAGAGTCTTTAAATTGTCTTTCCAAAGTATTCCAGTGCTGTTCTTCCGAAGTCAGATTTTGAAGAGAGGCAAACTTGCCCATCGTCTGCAATATCTTGATGAAATAAGCTGTGGAAATGAGATTCCCGTCCGTAATCCGAGCGGGATCCTTGCTGTGAATCAGTTCCAAAGATTCGGGAGGGACACACCAGTCCCCGTATTTGTCATGGCCGATGATGGAATCCTTATCCATGTATTCAGTCATGATATGTTCCACCCATTTCCTCATAGCCGGATAGTTCTTCACAATGGGACTCACGTTGCCGTAACGGGTATAGAGCATGTCATTGACCGACCAAAAGGCAGAAGGCCATGTCACATTATCAGTATAGTAGTTCCAAAAGGCAGGGGCTACATCCGGAATAGTTCCGTCTTCACGCTGTGCCTCCCGGATGTCGTTCATCCATTTGGCATAGAAAGGACCGTTCCCATAGACAAAGCTTTCTCCCCAGGCTCCCATGACACGATCGCCCAACCAAGGCTGGCGTTCGTCTCTTTGCGGACAATCCGTAGGCATGCCCTTGTAATTGTCGCATATTCCCCAACAGGCGTTTTTATAAACCTGGTTCAAGGTTTCATTATCACACGAAAAAGAACCTGTGGTCTGCATGCCATCATAAATAACCTCCCCGATGAAATCACTCAGTTCTGCATCTCTGTATCCGCTGATTTCAACATACCGGAAACCGTGGTAAACGAACGTCGGATTCCATGGTTTGCCGTTTTCCTGGCCGTTAGCTATGTAAGTATCCATCGCCAATGCTTCGCGAAGATTCTCTACATAGAGAGTTCCGTCCTTCTTGAGTGTTTCGGCAAAACGCAAGCGGATAGTATCTCCCTTGGACGCACGGACATTCATTTTCAACCATCCGGCCATGTTCTGCCCCATATCCAGAATGTACTTGTCACCTGTTTTTAGGAGGCTTACGGGTCTGACGGACTTCATCACTTTCATATTCGGTGCCATCGCTGCCCGCAAAGTGCCATAAGGAGCACCCACTCTTTCGGCATTCTCCCAGTTTTTATCATCATAACCGGCAGAAGTCCAGGTGCCAAGTTCCTTGATTGCATCATAGATTTCACCGTCATACTCATTGTTACTGCGGATGGGTCCATCAACATTCAGTTTCCAGGAAGTATCACTTGCTATGATATCCTTGCTTCCATCAGTGTAATCCAGAATAAGGTTCAACCTCATCTTGGGATAGCCGAAGGTATTTATCTTGTAAGTCTTGTATTTCTGACGCATGGCAAAATAGCGCCCATTACCCAAAGCAATTCCTATAGCATTGTTTTGCTTAATCAGGGAAGTCACATCGAATGAATTGTAAAGCACTGTCTTTCGGTAATCTGTGGGGGCTGGCGAGAGAACCTGGTCGCCTACTTTCTGGCCATTGATATAAGCTTCGTACATTCCCAATCCGCAGATGTGTAAAGTTGCCCTTGCCACCGTTTTCTTCACCGGGAATTCTTTTCGAAGATATCTGGCACCCAGACGGCTGTATTTTATTTCACTTTCCCACGGCATCACCTTGTCGCAGCCAACCCATTGTCCGCTCCAGTCGTTTTCCGAAAGCAAGCCCATGGTCCATGAAGCTACTGAACTCCAAGGTGTTTCACCTTGAGAAGTAAAGGATTTCACTTTCCAATAACAACGCTGATTGCTCCGCAATGTTTTTCCTTGATAAGGAATCCATAGACTTTCACTACTTTCCACTTTTCCCGAATCCCACATATCGGCAATGTCCTTATTCAGGTTGTCTTGAGAAGAAGCGACCAAAATATGGTAAGCTGTCTGCATCACGTTTTGTTTGGCAGACGATATGTTCCAACTCAATCTCGGATGAACGGCATCAATCCCCGTCGGATTATCCAATTGTTCCACTCGGAGTGTTCCTACTATGACATCAGCCGGTTTGGCCTTTCCGAAGACAGTGTTATCCGCTAAAAGCAGACAACTCATCACGATCAACCATACACAGATATTTTTCATGACATGTTTTTTATTTGTTCCACTTCTGCTGCGCGTCGGGCAATTCTTTCCATTCCTTCTGCACATAGTCCTTTTGTGAGTCAACAGCTATAAGCACTTGGTCATCACCGTAAGCGCCGTCGTGACTAAAATACTTCACTTGATTGTCGAACTCGCCCAAGAAGTCCAGCCGTCCTGTCTTCGGACTGTACCACCACACGTTCTTTTTCTCACCGGAAATCTTTCTCAAATCTATTTGCATGGGACGTCCGGTATAGTTATAGACAAGTAGATAGTCCGTGCCACGGGTAGCGGCAATGCGCTCGTATCTTTCGCCATTCTCTCCTGCAATGATGCTTTGGTCGGGCACACGCTCGAAGAAAGGAAAACTCAACATCAGGTTTTTCAGATGCTGCATCTGACTGAATCCTGGATCACGCATGGCTTTGTACCAAGGTTTTTGTTCGCCGTCGGCACCATAAGCACCCCCTACTCCCGGCTTGGCAAACTGCATGATGTTGTTATTCCCGTAAGTATGCCCGAAAGAACCCGCAAAGACCGACCAATAGGCATAACGACGGACATCATTATCTTTCCAAAGAGGCTGGGAAGGATCATGCAAACCTTGAGGAATACTTTCGTAGCTCGGTTCTCCATCCAAAATAGGCTTCATGGGAGTCATGGCCAATCCGCTATCCACAAATCGCCAATTGTCCTCCTCCACACTCTCCTTTGAAGTCATGTCACCGTCCCCTTTCGTCTGTCCGTAACGGCGATGTCCGCTCTGGAACATATTGAAATCGAGCCAATCGGCATTATTGAAGAACTGCGCACTTGAAGTTCGTCCAAACGGATGATAGGTCATCAGATGATTCTTATCGATAGATTTGATGGCATGGGCCAGCGATTCCCAAACTTCAGGATGAATATCACCGCGCAAGTCTCCTCCTATCACCCAAATGATATTAGGAAAGTTTTTGTAACGCTCGCCCAGAAATTTTCCATAAGCCTGTGCCTGTTGCGCATTGATGGCCCCGGACTTCACCTGCGAACCCCAGATACAGACCATGGCTATGTATATACCGTTTTGTTCGGCAGTGCGAATGATATAGTCCATATGGTCCCAATATCCGTAGACGCCCTTCCGGTCAATATTTTTGAAATTATAACCGTCGGTCATAGAGTACTGTCCGTAAATATTGATGGAAGGAACGGCATTCATGGTCTGCACTTGTACCACATTGAAGCCGGCCTTGTGGCAATTTCCCAAATAGAATGCGACCTCGTCACGGTTAAGCCTTTCCGGTAACAGCCAGCCTGTATCGCCCTGCCAAAAGAAAGGGGTACCGTCATCATTCATCAGATAACGATGTTCCTTGCTGACAACCAGTTTCCCATGAGACCATGGTGTATAGACTTTTTGAGCCTGTGCAGGCATGAGTAAGCCGCAAGCTACTAAGATTAATACGGATAGGATTGATTTTTTCATATTCGTTTTTCTATGATTTGATTAATTTATTTCTGCGTTCAAAGATACTTAAAATCTTTAAATTTCCAATCAAAAATGTATAATTGTTCAGGATATGTCTTTCGCTCTTCCAAAAAAGAAATTACATTTGTCTCGAATCAATAAAAAAGACCTTTATGAAAAGATATGTATTGACTATCGGATTAACTGCCGCACTCACCGTGCTGGCATCATCTTTCAACTGTGCTGAAGCACAAAGTTTCAACCAAACCTCTGTGCAGAAAGCCTTGCAGGACCGCCACTCCATCCGTTCCTATGCAGACAAGCAGCTTTCCGAGCAAACGCTGTCCAATCTGCTTTGGGCAGCCAACGGAGTGAACCGTAAGGACGGACGCCGTACAGCTCCTTCGGCAATAAATGCGCAGGACATCGAACTTTACGTGAACAAAGCAGATGGTGTATATCATTATGCAGCAGCGGACAAGAAACTGGTCAAAGTGAGCAGTGAAGACATCCGCACCATCATTGTAGGGCGCAACCAGTTTGCCATGAAAGCCCCTGTAGTTATTCTTTTGGTCAGCGATAAAGCCAAGTTCCGCGGCAATCAGAATGCAGATATTCTGGGAGCGATGGATGCAGGTTATGTCTCCCAAAACATCTATCTTTTCTGTGCAGCCGAAGGCTTGGGCACTGTAGCCTGTGCTCCCCGCATGGATGCCGAGAAAGTTCAAAAAGCATTGGGACTGTCCGAAAATTCGATTCCTTTGATATACCACCCTGTAGGTTATCCTGCAGAATAGCATGAGTTACTGCTCCGAACAAGAAAATTAACCTATTGGATAAGCAGAATTAATGCGTCGCACTGCAGTCAGCAACGCGTCGCACTGCAAGCCGACGCGTGTCGGACTGCAGTGCGACGCGCGTCACCTTGCAGACCAACGCATTAATCTTACCTATCGGAGAGGTTAATATTAAGGAGAAAAGACATAACTGCCCCCTACCAATCCATTATTCACAAAGGGGAATTGCCCAAAAAGAATCTACCACCTACGGATTTCATGTTCTCCCCAACTATGAATTCTACCATCTTTGCAGATGTAAACAGACCAAATTGAAATGTTGAAGCAGAATTGGGTCCAGGAAGAAATAAAAAACTTTGCTGAAAATATCTTGGAATATCTCACAAATAAATCGATTAAAAAGTTATAGACGCATCTAGTTTCATATTATCACAAGCACAAAAAAGAGGACTCCTTAAAAAAAGAGCCCTCTTTTGAGTAATATTATATTGGAAAGACTTGATTATTCCTGTTTGAAGCCATAACCATTTGTGAAGCCACCCGTTGACAAGACGTTAGGAGTGAACGGCCACAAATAGATAGGAGCCTTCGTATAATCATAATCATAGAACAAGTATGTGTAATACTCATCTGTATTCTTTGTAATCAGTGAACCCCAATCTACTTTTGCATAACCATCGGCTACCAAGGCTTTTGCCTCAGCTCCATTCGGATCAATATAATTGAACAAGCCCTTAATGGCAAGATTGGTTTTGGTATTGGTGCCATAAGAGAAGGT
>DAIRSI010000002.1:185981-199653 GCA_036804505.1 Bacteroidaceae bacterium | reverse complement strand
GCCTCGTTCTTGGGAAGGGTCCTGTTTGTAATGGGTTTAGGGGGTTTGTATTAGTTCTTCGGGGTCTTTTCCTATGATTTTGTGGAATGATTTTGTCATGTTTTTCAGGGAGCCGAAACCTACTTGCTCGGCGATGTCTTGCAAGTTGGCATCGTGGTTGGCGGTGATCAGGCGGATGGCTTCGTCTATGCGGTGAACGTCTATCCACTTGTCGAAACTCATCTTGCAGATGTTTTCTATGTAGTTGGATAGTTGCTTTTGATCCAAATTCATGTCTATCGATACATCTACCAGCGTGAGGCCTTCTCTCAGATAGGGTTTGTCTTCTCTCGATTCCCACTCGGAAACTCGCGTGTTCAGACGGTTCCTCTCTTCTCGGTCTTGCTCGGGGAGGGCGTCTTTCTTCTTGGAACTGCTTTGCATGTAGTCTTCTACTATCATCACACGGCTATACATCTCTTGTATGTTGAACATGACTATTACGCCTATCAGATAAATGCCTATGATGAAGAGCATGTAGAAGAAATAGAAGGTGTCGTTGCGGGTGTAATCCATGGTGAATATCATGACGAGATATGCCAGAAATCCATATACCAGATAGGATAGCTTGCGGCCGTTCACCACTTCTTTGCCGGAATATACATTGACCAGATGATGGCGGTATTTGCGCGTCTCTACTATGAGCAGGTACACGAATATGATGATTTCCAGAATGGTAAATATCCAGGTTGTCCAATGCAGAATCACCGCGAATTCCGTTCCCATATATCTCAAATAGCTCTCGATAGATAGGATGAAATGGGAATGGATGAGGTAGCCGATGATGTGGACAAGGGTGAATACGGCAAAGGGGGAGGCGGCTATCAGCAGTTTGCGGTCGGTGAATATGGGGGAGTGCACCAGGCCGAGAAGGCCCATGGATACCATGCACAGTTGCAGATAGTACAGGTCTGTGTCAATGTAGGCCATGAAATACGTGTCCACATGGTAATAAAGACAGAACACCAGACCTAAAACTTTTGCTGTTTCGAGAAAACCGCAATAGGCTAGCATCTGCTTGATGCGCTCGAAACGGTTGCTCCCGAATTGGGAATATGATTTGATGGTGAGCAACATCACTGCCGTGGTGAAGCACATCGTTCCATTGATAATCAAGGGAATAAGTTGGTAATCACTCATAAATTTCAAAATTTAATTCTTCTCACTATTTTAGGCAAAGATAATTATTTTGTCTGTATTTTTGATAAAAAAAAAGAAAATAATGTAATTAATATGGATTTTTTTCTTTTTATTTTGAAGTTTTTCATTGTCTTTACCTATTAATCTATAAGATGTGGGGGGATAAGGGGGAGGTGCCGGATAAAGAGTGGAAAGAAAAGGGTGCGTCGATTCTTAATTTTTGACAATGTCCGCATGGTGGAAGATGGGAAAAATTATGCTGATTAACATACTGATTATCAGTAGATAAAACATCACCAGCGGGGGCGCCTCCGCTGGTGATGTTTTTCCATGCGGTTGGTGATGTCTTCCCGAAACATCATGGTTCGCCCAGGTATTTGAAGATGATTTCCACTTGGCGGGGCGAGAGGTACTTCGCTTTGGGCGTGGGGTAGGTGGCATCGAGCTCGCGGCGGAGGTCGGGATTGTTGTTTATCCACTTGCGAAAGAGGTCCATCGCGGTGGAATAGGGGCTTTGCGGGTTGTAGAGATGCGCCAGCTCGTGCTTGGCATAAGTGCGTACGGGGGTTCGTTCTTGCATGGTTGTGGTGTGTGCGTGTGTGTGTTTGTTTGTGGAGTAAAGATAGTGAAAAGGGGGGAGATGTGCAAGAAATAATGGCAAAAATCAGCTGATGTGCGACAGCATTTTTCGGATGGAATTTTCGGATGGAATTCAAGAGTTCGGGAAGGTCATTCTTGCATCCTTTTCAGTTCGTTCTAAATGGTTATTTCCTCGGATTATCCGACGGTTTGATGAAATTGGATTGCCTTGAAAATCAAAAGGTGGCTGCACGGGTGGGAAGACCGAAGCGGGGGCGGCGAGAAGAAAAGTTTACTTGTCGTCGTAATGTCCTTTGGCCGAAATCACAAACACCGTAACGGTATTGTCATTAACACTGTAGCGGATTCTGTTCTTTTTGTCTAACTTTCGTGACCAAATGCCTTGCAGATAGCGAAGTTGATGAGGATGTCCGGTTCCGGTATATGGATGTTCCTGCAGTTCAGAAATAAGTTTCTCAAACTTTTTAAAGGCAGATACCTCCGACTTCATCAAAGCGGCGAACTCTTTTCTTGCAGTTTCGGAAATCACAATTTCGTACATTACTCTGTCCTTTTAATGAAATCCGACAATGATTCACCTTCTTTCATTTTGTAGTTTTTCCCTTCCTGAATATCTTTCATCCCTTGTTGGATGGAATCAAGTTCTTCTTTAGAAAGAAAATCTTCCTCATCAGCTACATTAATCACAATTGGCCGTTGATTTTTTCTCGAAATCAAAATAGTCTCTTTCTCGGCCAAGTCAAAATATTTCTTTTGATTGGCTCTGAATTCTCTGGCTGAAATTATTTGCATGAGATTAATTTTAAAGGTTTATGTCGCAAAAATAAGAAGAATATTAATGAAATGCAAGCAATTGTGTACTTAATTGTGTACACGGCAGTTTTATCAGAATGCAGAAATTATTCTTTTCCCTGAAAGAATCTTTCCCCGAAAGCTCTTTTTCCCGAAAGAATCTTTTCCCTGAAAGAATCTTTCCCCGAAAGCTCTTTTCCCGAAAGCTCTTTTCCTGAAAGCTCTTTTTCCCGAAAGAATCTTTTCCCTGAAAGAATCTTTTCCCTGAAAGAATCTTTCCCCTGAAAGAATCTTTCCCCTGAAAGAATCTTTCCCCTGAAAGAATCTTTCCCCTGAAAGAATCTTTCCCCGAAAGCTCTTTTTCCCGAAAGAATCTTTTCCCTGAAAGAATCTTTTCCCTGAAAGAATCTTTTCCCGAAAGCTCTTTTCCCGAAAAAACGCTTTCCCCTGAATTTTTCTTCCCTTGAAAGTCCTTCTTCCGCAGACTTCGTCCGTCTCTGTCCGTCTCGTGGCGGGGCTTCACGGGGCTTGCAGATGGGCCTCGGGGGGATGTTGTACCTTTGTCTTCGTAAGCTTACAGAGAGAGTTTGTTTTAATCAAGTATTCATTTTTAAACACACACACAAAAAAAGTATGAGTAAAACAGTATTAGTAAATGTGGTGGAACGCAAGAACCCCACCAAACCTACCGAGGCGGGCAAGTTCTACGCATCGGCAGTGACGAGCGGCGAGAAAACCATCGAGGAGATTGCCGAGGAGATTGAATCCAGCTGTACGGTGACCAGTCAGGACATCGTGGCGGTGATCGAGGCCCTTCGCAAACGTATCATCGTGGGATTGCAGAACGGCGAAATCATTCGTCTGGGAAATATCGGGTATCTGCGCCTGAGCGTGGGCAGCAAGGGTACTGCCAAAAAGGAGGATTTTGCCATTTCGCAAATCACCCGCGCCAAGATTCTCTTCACACCGTGCTCCACTCTGCGCGATATGCTCAAAACCCTGAGCTTCGAAATCAACAAGGGGGCTACCGCTGCCGATGCTTCGGGGACTTCCGGCACTTCCGGCGGTACTTCTTCCGGAACTTCCGGCGGTACTTCTAGCGGAACTTCCGGCGGAACTTCTGGCGGTACTTCCGGCGGAAGCGATGACATGGCGGGTGCCTGAATCATAGAGGGATAGCACAGCCGCACAACAACAATCTGACGAAGGGATGACGTAAAATCCTCCCTCTCGCAGGTACGGCGAAACGCTCCGAAAAGCATCAGGTTGTGCTGTTCCTCTTCATTTGGATTTCCCCTCCCCGAAAGCCTCTCCTCCCGAAGTCCGGAATCCGGAAGGGGATTCTTTCCCCCCTGAAAAAAAGCAAAACAGAGTAAAAAAACAACCATTTAAAAAACCAAACAAAATTATGTCAGAAAAAGTAAAAACCAACTGGAAGGTGATTGTGCAGTTCATCGTCACCATTCTCACGTCCATCCTCACCACCATCGGCACCACTTCGTGCGTGGGACCCGTACCCGTCATTGCCGGAATGTAGCCATGGGCGGAGGAGGAAGAAGGATAGACCTCATCATTATTCATTGCAGCGCCACGCGTGTCGACACGGATTTCACAGCTCGGGATGTGGACCGTGCACACCGTGCGCGCGGCTTTCGCTGCTGGGGCTATCATTATTATGTGCGCAAGGACGGCACCGTGGAACCTATGCGCCCCGAGGCCGATGTGGGTGCGCATTGCAACGGCCACAATGCCCGTAGTATCGGCGTGTGCTACGAGGGTGGACTCGATGAGAACGGCCGTCCTGCCGATACACGCACTTTGCGGCAGCGTGCTGCTCTGCAGGCGTTGGTGCGCGAGCTGCTGCGCAAGTATCCCGCGGCAAGGGTGGTGGGGCATCGCGACCTGAGTCCCGACCGCAACGGAAACGGACGCGTGGAGCCTTGCGAATGGACCAAATTGTGCCCGTGTTTCGACGTTCGGAAGGAACGCTGGTGATGAAAATGCCGATAACTTCTTCCCTTTCGGGGGAGCGAGAGGTTACACAAGGTTACCAAGGTTACATGATTTCGTGTAACCTTTTTTTTCACTCGCGTATAAAAAAATAATAATAATATCAATAATATAATACAATAATAATATATTATTATATTAATTTAATATACTATATAATTTCTTCTTCTTTCTTTTTTGATACAAAAAAAAGGTTACATAGAAACATGTAACCTTTGTAACCAAAAGTAACTGTTTCAACTAACTCTAGTTGAGAAGATTCAATAAGATAAATTGAATAGTTAAAGAACAAAAGACTAAAACATAAAATATTTTTCATTTTTGCTATTATCTTAAAACTTTATTTATATCTTTGCATCCAATAAACAAATAAAATAATCAAATATATGACTAAACAAAAAAATATCAAATGTAAGATAGTTCAATATATTACCATTAACAACTACAGTAAGGATACGGAAGATGTTTTGTCGTCTCAGAGAGAAATAAAAAAAGAAAGTCAGGATATCGTAAAGTTTGCATCTGTACAAGAAAGAATAAATAAAGAGGATGAAGACGGCAACGAAGCCTTTTTGATGTACTCCGATTACTTTTTTATCAACAAGGAAGAACACGAAGAACGCCACCTGATTGTGATGACCATGAAACAGAAAATCGTTGAATGCGTTGAAGAAAACATCAAGCTAAACCGCAAAAGGTACAAAACAATGATCTTAAGTGATATCTTCAGACGGATGAAAGAAGAATCGCTCATCAAAGAGATGCCCTCTTACAAGACTTTCAATCGGCTTTTCGGAAACGAAATAGGAGGTTTCGGAAGAACCGCCTACAGCAATTTCATCAAACAGTTATAAAACTTCGGCAGTGTGATGGGGAATCCCCCACGGGTCGATTCATTTCACAATACAAAAAACAGGAAGGATGGCGAATTCGTTTGCCTCCCCAACTAATCACAAGCGGAAAAGAACAGTGTGCTGCTTCTATTCCGCTTCTTTATTTTGCTGTCCGCCTGATGCCCGCTACCTTTGTCCTCATAATAACTTTTAATTTTTAAATTATGAAATCGATATTTAAGGTACTAAAATGTATGGAACCGTTCGAAGTGAACAGTGCGAAAAGCGAAACCGGAATGTTGCGCAAACGTCAGTTGGTGATTCAAGAAATCGGTGGAACCTACGAAGATTCTTTTGTGGCAACCATGCTGGGACCCATTGCCGACTGTCAGCTCTTTCAGGACGATGTGATAGTTGCATCCTTGCGCTTCCGTGTCAATGAATACAACAACAATGTGTATCAGGATGTGGTACTCGACGGCTTCCGCAAAATTTAATAATTACATAACTTATCATCAGAAACAACATTGAATTATGTCAACAAAAAACACAACCACAACAAAGGCCACTGCTGCTATCCGGAACAAATACCGGGGTTCTCTCACCATCATGTCCGATGGAGAAGCACACTTCATTCCGAACCGTGAAACCGGTGTTTCGCGCTACGAACTTATCCATAAGCGAGGCAACGACAAGATAGAAAAAGTGGGGGAGAAAGGCGAACGCATCAAAATGACCATCTACGTAAAAACAGCTGCACCCAATCCCTTTGCCGACCTCATGGACTCCGCCGAGAAGCTGCTGAGTGATATGGCCCTTGTCTATGCCGTTCGCCCGCGCAGGCGTTTGCTCATAGCCGTACCCATGACAAACGGGAGAAACCGCGAGACCGATATGAATGACACTATTTGCTAATTTATTTTCCACGAGCCGAATATGATAAGCTATCAGTTATCCATCCGAAAAAAAGTGCAGCCCTGTGACGGGGCTGCCACCTTCGATGCAATCATCAGCAGTCCCGAAGTGGCCGACCTTTGCAACCGCGTGAATATTCTCAAGGACAAGGCTGGAAAGTCCGGGAGCGAAGACGAACGCCGCCTGCACCTCGACGAGGCCAATGCAATCAAGAGAAAACTTCCGTGCTTCATCTACCAAGCCAACTTTCCCGGAACCCGCCGGCTTCAGAAGGAAGCCGTGCTCAATGGGCTCTGCATGGTGGACTACGACGGGATTGCCGACCCTGCGGCTACCCTGGACGAATGGTTCCAGAAGTTTGGCAGCATGACAAATTTCGTCGTCCAAAACCAAATTTTCCTCATCCACATCACTCCCTCGGGTCACGGCATCCGTCTGGTGATGATGGCGGATGCCTCCGTGGGCAACCTTGCCGACAACCAGGCACGTCTGGATAATGTGCTGGGACTTAAGCATGATGGATCCTGCAAGGACTCTTCGCGGATAAGCTACGCCTTTCCCAAGAAAGACCTCGTGTTTCTGAACGAAGAACTTTTCACCTTCTGCAATCCCGAGTTCGACCGCCAATACGGCGACATCTATCGTGGTGGAAAATCCGCACCCACAGCACCTGTGAACAGGGGCGATGCCACACCGTCGGTGCAGCCGTCGGCTCAATCGGATCCTTCCCGGCCCGACCTCGAGCCGATGCCATCCATGACCAAATATCACGGAGTGGACTATGCCGACATCATCCGCAAGTGGTGGGAACTCAACGGAGGCGAACCCCAACTAGGCGAGCGCAATGCGAAACTTCTGAAACTCGCCGCCAGCCTCCGCTACATCTGCGACCAACGCTCCGATATGGTGAAGAATATCCTTCCTAAATACGGACTTTCGGATTCCGAGGTGGACTCCATCGTGAAAAATGCCTGTCATTATGCCATCTACCAATCCATGCCACGCCCCATGCGCGCTGTTCTCGATGCGCTCGACATCAACACGAGCGAGGCCGATTCCTCCTCCGGCAATGACGAGTATGACGACAATGTGGCCAACAAACTTCTTCAGGAACAGTTCGGTGACCGTTTCGAAGCCCTCCGGTTGCCGCCCGTGTTCAAAGCCATCATCTCCGGAGTGCCGCAGAATCTCCGCATAGGCGCGGTATATGCCTCCCTCCCCATGTTCTACACTCTGGCCACTGGCATCACCTTTCGTCATTTCGACGGAGTCATGAGCCGTCTCTCCGGCATGACCTTTATCGTGGGGCCAGCCGCATCGGGAAAATCCTTCATCCTCGAGCTCGACGAACTCCTCATGTACCCCGTCCGCGAAGCCGACAAAACAGGCCGTCTCATTGAGGAAGAATACAAGCGCAAGAAGGAAAAGGACAAAAACAAGCAGAAACAAGCCGAGAAACCACGCGTGTGCATCCGCATCGTCCCCATACAAGTTTCTAACACCATGCTTGCGCAGCGGGCGCGCGATGCCAAGAACGACCCCGGCAATCCCGACGATAACTGGCACTACCATCTTTACCACATCGAAACCGAACTTGCCACCGCCGTACGCGCCCAAAAGGGTGGTTCGTGGATAGAGAAGAACGACATCTACTGCAAATCCTTTCACAACGAACGTTGGGGCATGGACTATGCCAATGACCAAGCCGTGAACGGTGAGGTTCAGGTAAATCTGAACATGGTGGTGAGTGGTACCGAAGGCTCCTTCGACTCTCTGGTGAACAATGCCAACATCATGGGCGGTCTTCCCACACGCCTCATGTACTATCCCATGCCGTTCGAGCCCTTCAAGATGATACCCGTGCGCCACATGCGCACCCCGGCAGAAAAGCATCTGCTGTCGAGTATTTCTTTGAAGCTCAACAATCTGAAGGACGAGTGCGAGGTGAATGCCAAGACTCTCGTGGACAGAATGTACAAATGGTGTGCCGACAAAGCCCAGCTTGCCGAGATGAGCGAGGACTACGAACTGGACGATTTGCGTAAGCGTTCCGCGCTGATAGGCGAGAGGGCAGGTGTCATTTTTGCCATCATCGAGAACATCGACAGTTTTTTGGCTGGAAAGCCTCTGAAAATATCACGTCATGCCATCAGATTCGCCCTTTTCATCTCCGATTTCACCCTTCAGGCCCAGTACATGAAGTTTGCCTCGCGGATGAAAGAATGCAAATTGGCGCAGGCGACATCCAAGAGCACAATGATAGTGGATTGGATTGAAATCTACAACAGTCTGGGTCCGGTGTTCACCACTCGCCAGATTCTCGCAGATCACCCGATGCTGACCATGCTTCAGGTGAAAGTGCAAACGAGCCGGTGGAAGAGCAAGTGTCTCATCCGAAGCCTCAGTAAAGGCTGTTTCGAGAAAATATCTCTGAAGATAGAAAGGAAACAGGTTCTCTGAAGCCTGCACTATCCTGTCTGGGGGAACAAAGGGAGTATGCCTTAACGGGTTACTCCCTTTTGTCGTAACTCTAGCTGCAATGAGTCATAAGCAATAATATTCAGCAGTAAAGTTCAGTCTTATAATAGTACCTTTTAGAAGAAATCGGCAAGTTCAAAAATAAAAAAACATAACGAATGGTTGTGAATCGCTTTCAAATTAGTATCTTTGAATCGTTGAAAACAGTAACAGCTTGCCCATTGAGGTTGCTATTATCTGTTGTGAATCGCTTTCAAATTAGTATTTTTGAATCGTTGAAAACAGTTTCAACGGTATCATGGCTCCAATGACGATCATAATTATCGGACGGTAAGTCATTATCAATCTTGTAAAGAACAAATGCTATTGTCGTGTATTAATAATTTCACAGCATTATTTGTTCTGTCAATTATAAATTGTTTAGTATCAAGGATATAATTATTGAAAATAAGGTAGACTAACCTATTTAATATTTTTTTAATGGTTGAATTTAATAATGAAATAATTATCTACCAGACGGAGGACGGACAAACATCTGTAGATGTAAAGATAAACAACGAAACAGTATGGCTGAATCGTAAGCAATTGTCTGTATTGTTTGATCGAGATGTTAAAACGATAGGCAAACATATAAACAATGCGCTAAAAGAAGAATTAGAGGGCGATTCTTCAGTTGTCGCAAATTTTGCGACAACTGCTTCTGATGGTAAAACCTATAAAGTTGAATATTATAGTTTAGAAATGATTTCTTCAATTGGTTTTAGAGTCAAAAGTAAGAGAGGTGTTCAATTTAGGAAATGGGCTAACAAAGTGCTCAAAGAGTACCTCATGAATGGTTTTGTTGTAAAAGAACATATAAAATTAGAAAATTACGAAAACTTAAAACAACTGGTTCATGTTCTTGGCCGCACATCGCTTAATAAGGAAAATCTCACCCTTGCAGAAAGCAAACAGCTAACGAATGTTGTCGTAGATTATAATACAGCGCTTGATCGATTAGATGATTACGATTTTCAACGTCTTTCTATTCATAACACAACGAACGAAGAACATTTTCATGCTTCCTATGAAAATGCTATTGAAGCCATTCAAACTCTTCGTGAAAAATTTGGTGGCAGTTCACTTTTTGGCAATGAAAAGGATGATAGTTTTAAAAGCAGCATAAGGCAAATATATCAAACTTTTGAGGGAAAAGATCTTTATCCTTCTGTTGAAGAAAAAGCTGCTATGCTACTATATCTCGTGACGAAGAATCATTCTTTTAGCGATGGCAATAAGCGCATTGCAGCCACACTATTTCTTTGGTTCATGAATGCCAATGGCATACTCTATAATACCGATGGGACTAAACGTATTCCTGACAGTACACTTGTGGCCATTACGTTGATGATTGCAGAAAGCCGTCCGGAAGAAAAAGACACTATGATTAAAGTGGTAGTAAATTTGATTAATAATAAAGGAACATAATATGGCAGCAATAAATGATTTAATCGGTCAGATAGAAAATGCAGAATTGAAAGAGCACATTCAAAAGAAATTGGATAAGATAGTTGAAAACAGTAGCCATGCAGGCAGATTTCGACAAGTTAAGTTGTGAATTACTTTCAAATTAGTATCTTTGAATAATTGAAAACAGTTCAGACTTAGTTATTATCCTGGAGCTATCAGTTGTGAATCGCTTTCAAATTAGTATCTTTGAATAATTGAAAACAGTTCAAATCAGCATTGGCAGATGTCACATATAGTTGTGAATCGCTTTCAAATTAGTATCTTTGAATAATTGGAAACAGTCAAGGCATTGAAATTATACACGCCTGCACAGTTGTGAATCGCTTTCAAATTAGTATCTTTGAATAATTGGAAACAGTTCCCTCTAATATTCGATTAAATGGCTGTAGGTTGTGAATCGCTTTCAAATTAGTATCTTTGAATAATTGGAAACAGTCACATCCTGCACGCCATTGGCATGTAGATAGTTGTGAATCGCTTTCAAATTAGTATCTTTGAATAATTGGAAACAGTCCAGCTGGAATATTCGCGAATTACGCTGGAGTTGTGAATCGCTTTCAAATTAGTATCTTTGAATAATTGGAAACAGTCACATCCTGCACGCCATTGGCATGTAGATAGTTGTGAATCGCTTTCAAATTAGTATCTTTGAATAATTGGAAACAGTCCAGCTGGAATATTCGCGAATTACGCTGGAGTTGTGAATCGCTTTCAAATTAGTATCTTTGAATAATTGGAAACAGTAATGTTACATTTGCATCCGTCCGTCCAACTGTTGTGAATCGCTTTCAAATTAGTATCTTTGAATAATTGGAAACAGTCTTATTAACATAGGTTGAAAAGCAGGACCCGTTGTGAATCGCTTTCAAATTAGTATCTTTGAATAATTGGAAACAGTGTCATTGATCAGGAACTCACTCTTATGCACGTTGTGAATCGCTTTCAAATTAGTATCTTTGAATAATTGGAAACAGTCAGCATTGATAACAATCCTGCAAAGAATGCGTTGTGAATCGCTTTCAAATTAGTATCTTTGAATAATTGGAAACAGTCTTATTACCAGATATATCATACAGGTATTCGTTGTGAATCGCTTTCAAATTAGTATCTTTGAATAATTGGAAACAGTCAAACCTTGGATATGCAGACCTTAGATACGGTTGTGAATCGCTTTCAAATTAGTATCTTTGAATAATTGGAAACAGTACGAAGATGGATTGTGCTGTGCGTTCCGCTGTTGTGAATCGCTTTCAAATTAGTATCTTTGAATAATTGGAAACAGTTCATTATTCAGGATATCCATATCGGTCTCTGTTGTGAATCGCTTTCAAATTAGTATCTTTGAATAATTGGAAACAGTTGAATCCGTATATGATGAGATGTCAAAGTGTTGTGAATCGCTTTCAAATTAGTATCTTTGAATAATTGGAAACAGTAAGTACGGCTCTCGTGAATCTGCCAATTTTGTTGTGAATCGCTTTCAAATTAGTATCTTTGAATAATTGGAAACAGTGATTGAGTACCGCTCCGTTCTTATATTATGTTGTGAATCGCTTTCAAATTAGTATCTTTGAATAATTGGAAACAGTCTTTTCTTGTGGATATAAAGTCTGCATCAGGTTGTGAATCGCTTTCAAATTAGTATCTTTGAATAATTGGAAACAGTGCTCCTTTCTATATATGGTATGCAAGCAGTGTTGTGAATCGCTTTCAAATTAGTATCTTTGAATAATTGGAAACAGTATTGTCGCTCACAACACTTCAAATAAATATGTTGTGAATCGCTTTCAAATTAGTATCTTTGAATAATTGGAAACAGTCGTTACTTTTGCCTCCGAAATACTAATCTTGTTGTGAATCGCTTTCAAATTAGTATCTTTGAATAATTGGAAACAGTTGGAAACTTAATTAAACAGGCGTATATGGGTTGTGAATCGCTTTCAAATTAGTATCTTTGAATAATTGGAAACAGTGGGCCTATCTGGATCCCATTACCGGCAATAGTTGTGAATCGCTTTCAAATTAGTATCTTTGAATAATTGGAAACAGTATACTGTGGTTTGTTTGACTTAAAGGCAGGTTGTGAATCGCTTTCAAATTAGTATCTTTGAATAATTGGAAACAGTTTGAAGTCAGCTCACCCGGATAGCTGACATGTTGTGAATCGCTTTCAAATTAGTATCTTTGAATAATTGGAAACAGTATCAGGAACGGTTTTGTGCTTCTTCCTTTAGTTGTGAATCGCTTTCAAATTAGTATCTTTGAATAATTGGAAACAGTATTATGGAAATGACAAAAGATATGGCTTTGTTGTGAATCGCTTTCAAATTAGTATCTTTGAATAATTGGAAACAGTGCCAAATGAATCTCGAGGAACTTAAAGATGGTTGTGAATCGCTTTCAAATTAGTATCTTTGAATAATTGGAAACAGTATAGAGGCTTGTAACTCTTTGCAGTTTCCTGTTGTGAATCGCTTTCAAATTAGTATCTTTGAATAATTGGAAACAGTAGCAACTGGAAACAGGCCGAATACCAAATAGTTGTGAATCGCTTTCAAATTAGTATCTTTGAATAATTGGAAACAGTATAAGCTGGAGAACAGTAAGCCGATAAAGCGTTGTGAATCGCTTTCAAATTAGTATCTTTGAATAATTGGAAACAGTACGAACTCCATCTACCACAATCAACAATTGGTTGTGAATCGCTTTCAAATTAGTATCTTTGAATAATTGGAAACAGTCGCGGAAGCATCCGAACCGATAAGGATATGGTTGTGAATCGCTTTCAAATTAGTATCTTTGAATAATTGGAAACAGTTTGCAAAAGTCCGTGTACGCGTCCGTCCTCGTTGTGAATCGCTTTCAAATTAGTATCTTTGAATAATTGGAAACAGTATTAGCGGGTTTAATATTACTCAAACCTTAGTTGTGAATCGCTTTCAAATTAGTATCTTTGAATAATTGGAAACAGTAAATACCAGTGCGGAAGAATGTGTGTTCTTGTTGTGAATCGCTTTCAAATTAGTATCTTTGAATAATTGGAAACAGTATCCAAAAGGCTTTGGATGCGTATGATACTGTTGTGAATCGCTTTCAAATTAGTATCTTTGAATAATTGGAAACAGTAGCATTTTCTTTCGGCTCGTCGTTTGCATTGTTGTGAATCGCTTTCAAATTAGTATCTTTGAATAATTGGAAACAGTATGACAAAGTAAATGTCGTTGGAGAATCCGTTGTGAATCGCTTTCAAATTAGTATCTTTGAATAATTGGAAACAGTTTTTACACTTTGTATCAATAATACGTTTTTGTTGTGAATCGCTTTCAAATTAGTATCTTTGAATAATTGGAAACAGT
>DAIRSI010000002.1:0-185881 GCA_036804505.1 Bacteroidaceae bacterium | reverse complement strand
GTTGTGAATCGCTTTCAAATTAGTATCTTTGAATAATTGGAAACAGTACAATGCTTGCAAAGTTAAGATTTTCAATTGTTTACAAGGGTAGTCACAAATGAAAAAAGACTGTTTTTTCAGAGAAGGGAAATCTGATAATAAAGGATTTCCCTCTTTCTGTTTTTAAAAGAGTTCGAGTTGTTGACCAGGTGCGCTGACATCATGAATTTTCTTTCCATAGAATAGTTCTATGGATCCAAACTGTTTGTCGGTGATGCATAGAATGCCCACTTGACCATAGTCTGGCAAAAAAGATTTTACTCTTTTTATGTGGACGTCGGCATTTTCCGAACTTGCGCAATGACGAATATAGATGGAAAATTGGAACATGGTAAAACCATCCTTCTGAAGATTATGTCTGAAATCGATATAAGCTTTTTTGTCTTTTTTCGTTTCTGTAGGCAAATCAAACAAAACGAGGATCCACATGATACGGTATTCGCTGAATCTTTCCATGGAATATACTTATGGCTCTGGATAGCTGATGCGGCGGAGTTCTCCACTGAAACATTTGTAGAGGGATGCTGTAGTTTGTGATACGGCAACCATTAGGGGGCTTCGTTTTCTGTCGATGGTAACATCCAAAGTAGGAATGCTCAACAAAGACATTTTTATCTCTTTTGTAAGTTCGGTGTTTTCTCCATACTGCTTTACCAATTGAAACACCAGTTCGTCAACATAAGGGCGATAGGGCTCCATGATATCATCTGCCAGGCAATAAGCATTGTAGCGATTGTGGTGATGGATGCCAAGGGTAGGTAGCAAGCCGCTGATGACGAGTGCCCTTGCCACAATGGCGCGAAGAATGGCATAACCATAATTCAAAAGATTGTTTGGATAAACGCCCTCCCTGTCTCTCGTAAAGCCTTCTATGTGAGGGAATAATGATTTCCAATAATAAGCTGCGGCTCTTGCTTCCAAATTGTCGGGATCACCGCTTCGCACTTCATCAGACCATACGTTCATGCATCTCACTTCTGCTCCGCAGCAGGTGCGAAGTATGGATGCCTGATTGCTGATTTTGGTCTTGACGGTTTGTTGCCATAGTTGTTTCTTCAAGGGTAGGGATGCATCCAGTTGTTCTCTGAAACGCTCGTTTTGCGTGGTGTTCCCGTACAAAGGAAGAAAAAGTCCCACTGGCATACTTTTGCTGTCGCAAGAAATTACCGCACAGTTATTTTCCAGCATAGCTTCGAGCACACCCGAGGTGATGGTTATCTGCTTATGATCCAAAACGATTATTCCGATATCTTCTATAGGTTTGGTAATCTCGGATTCCTTCTTGAACGTTTCCGGCAGGGCATCGTTCTTTTCCACCTCGGGCAACTTTATTACAAGTTGCGCATTTCGGAGAGAAAGGTAAGCGGGATTACCAAAATATAGAGTCTTCTTTATCATAGGCTAATGTTCCCCAATCGATCAACTTTTATCGGAATGCAGATTTCTTTAATGGATTTTTTGTCATCCGTGAATTCCAATTTATTCAATTGAGTGAATTCATATTTGTCAATTATACTGTTTGCTACATAATATGGAATACAATAAAGTCTGTTCCCTGTACAGCTAACCATCTTATATATCCTGTCCTTATCCAGCGGCTCTATGATTTTTCCTGCTGCCAGTTCTTTCTCTGTAGGCAGATATACCACATCATTTGGCGAAAGCGTGAAGGCAGGAAGCTGCCCTTCTTCATTTTCGGGAGCTGAGGAAAGGCCTTGCTTCTGTCGCTCTATCACTACATTCAATGGGATGGAAGCAAAGCTTCTCTTGGTAGTTACAGTACCGTTTTTTTCATCCACAATTTGTTTTTCATAGACAGCAAAGAACAGATTTGTGCCCTTGGCTGCTTCCACGAACTTAGAGGATTTGTTGCCCATTTGTCCTACGGCAAATTTCTCGGCCTTTTCGTACACACGTACTTTCAGGATAGGTTGATGAAACTTACCGTCGTTGAGGCGGACAATATCGCGGTTCATCTGGTCAATGCCATCCGGTGAAAAGGCTAAAGTGGGATTGCCTCCGTTCTCTTGCAGGTGTCGAAGCATGATTTTTTGTGCGCCGGTATCGGTGATGCTTTCTTTGATTTTATTTTCGTCGAAACTCTCATCAATGGCTTTCCTAGTGGCAAAGAAGCGTTCCTTGGTGTTCTTTGTGTAATAATAGATTTCAACTTTCGAAGTATTTACTTCTTCCCATATTTCCTTGTTCTCATCGAAATATGCTTTAATCTTTTTGTTATCATAGCCCTGTTCTATCAATTCCAGAATTTTTTTCCTCAGGTCTTTTTCTACTATGGATTTCGGTTGCTTTATAGCTTCGTTCAAGGAAATGAATTTCTTCTTTTGCAGATTCACTTCGCCAAACACAGTTTCCTTATGCATTGGTTTGCGAATGGCCCAACTTTCGCCCTTTTCCTGTTTCACCATTTTCTTTTCTCCATTTTCATAATGCAGATAATGGTTCTCGGTTTTGTTTATAACACGAAGATTTTGTTTGAAACTGACGGTGATTGCTTTGAGAGAACTACGGACGTCTTGCGTGAACGATGTCCAGGGTTTTCTGAGTATCCACCTGTAGTTTCCATTATCATCGGTTCTCGCTTTTTCGCAGAGAAGTGACTGAAGGTCGTATCGGCTGATTTTCGATTTTTTACTTGCCGATTCGTTGTTCAGATAGTTTACGATGTTACGGTTGGCGCATGCAATCATGATGGCATCCATAGCGTGGTGGCGGTGGTCAATACGTTTTTTGTTGAATCCTTTTTGGAATTCAAGTGGCATCATAGGAATTTCATTGCCATTGTTGTTCATGGATGTAAATTTGTGTGTGCCTGTCATTTCGTTCAATCTTTGGAATCGTGGTAAAATAATGTGGTTCCACACATCATTGATGCCCCAGTCTCTTTTTTGTCGGTCAGTGATTTCACCGTTGCTGGATATCAGATTCTTGGAAACGGCTTCCTGCTCGTATTCTCCATTTTTATCTTTCTCGCGTACTACGTTGGACAACAGTGTCTTTACCACTTTACTTATGTACCTACTGTCGTTCATCTGCCTCTCTATGAAACTTTCTGGAATATCTTCGAGCATCAGTTTTTTCATCTTGCCTCTGGAATTGGCAAAGTGGTCTTTCACAAACTGTTCGTATTCTTCCACGGAGAAGATTTTTACGGAACGTCCTTCGTTGCCAGCAGGAATAATTTCACCATGGTGAATTTTAATGAATTCGAGGCCGAGATTGCGGTCCTTCAACTTGTTCACTTCCGATTCGCAAATTACTTTATTGCTTAAGGAATCATCGAAATAGCGTGATTGCGGAATGATGTGCTCTATCTCGTAGGCCGGTGTGAACAGTTTCCCCAATGGGATGATTTCGCCGGTGTAGGGTGAGCGGTACTTCTGTTCCAGCCATAGCTTGTAGCGAAGAATTTCGTTATGGGTGGGACGTTTCTTGGCATCGCTTTCGCTGAGTTTCTTCATGATTTCTATCATGTCTTCAGGTATTTCAATCCCGCTATGCAGAACTCCGTCTTCATAAATCTTCAGCAATTCCTGTTGACTAGGCGAGAATGGACGCACATTTTCCACATTGAATTCAGGATTTATAAATTCTGAGAGCAAGGCTTTAATGCGTAAATTGGTGTTCTCGTTTTCTTGGATTTGCTGAGTCATTTTTGCGCGTTTGTCGGCAGAATTTTTCATTTCACGTCCTAGTTCCACATGAATTTCATCTATGGCCCCTGCTTGTATCCAAATGTCTCTCACGGTGCGCAAAGTCTCCATGATTACTTGTTCTACAATGGGGTTTCTCAAGGAATGTTGTTTGAATCCCTTGATGTAATAGTTTAAATCTTCGGGAGTTTCCCACTTGATGATGTCCTTGGCCTCCGAATGGCGGTTGTACACGATATAGCATGCGAGCCATAGGGGCAGCGCCTTGAATTGGGATATGTCCGTGAGGTGCATGGATTTTTCCCTTACCCGGTTTTTTATATTCTCATCGTATTCTCCGGTGCATATTTTGTTTATTCGTTCTCTTGTGTTGATGTCGAATTCGCCTTCGTTCCAGTATTTACCCATACGCATGAACGGGAGGAGTTTCTTGATGGCTTTGGCGGAGTAGGCTCCGTATTCTTTCTTGAACGGAGGGCATTTACTGAATGCCTGAACAAAGGTTTCAGGTAGAGAATATTTAGCGGCGAATTTCTTCAGAGCTTTTTCTATCTCTTGTTTGTTCTCTATGGAATAGAGTATATGCCAAAGAGCTTCTTCCGTGGTCTTGGAAAGAAAATCGGACTTAATGCCGGCTTTTTCCAGATGTTTCAGCATCAATGCTCTTGTTTCGTTGCAGGGAAATAACTTGTCCTCCACATAGTTCCATCTGTATTCGGATGCTTGTTTTTTTAGCCCGAAACTTGGATAGCCGAGGAATGTTTTCTGATCAATATCCTTGCGGTCATTGAGCCAATCGAAAAGGTCCGAAAAATCATTTTCGTTTTTCAGAAAGTCGGCAGTCACGTCTTTGTCGTCAGTATCGATGACTCCTTTGCGGAAAATGTGGACATTTGCAAGGAATTGCCACAAACGGAATTCTTGGAATAGGGGATGTGACTTGGCGATACATTTTAGTGCCGCTTTCTTCATTTCACCGGTTTCCTTGTCAACATATTGATATTCCTCGTAGGGGCAGTCGTCTATCGGTGATTTCTTGCTTTTAAGCGGACGCTGGTAGAAAATGATGTCATTAATGAACAGATAGGCAAAATCACGATTGGAAATGCTGTTTCTGTAGGCCTCGTTCTGGGAATACAATTCAAAGAGGCATTCCTGGTATAATTTCTTGTCCTGCAGTTCTTCGTGGAGTTCTATCTGTTTGGTTAATATCTGCGTCAATTCGTCTTTGTAAAATTTCCGTTCGATAGTGCGCACCAGTTTGCCCTTTATCTTTTGACGGGGGGTGCGTAGAAGGGTGTCATAGATAAAGGCTCCCACTGTTTCATGAGATTGCTCTATTTCGGCTTGGGTCTTTGTCTTGAGTAAGCCCCAATCATCTTCCTTTGGTGCACGGAATGATCTTTTCACGTTTCCATCCTTGTCAGTCTTGGGACTTCCGTCTTTTTCAAGGTCGGTAGTGATGACAAAATCTTTGGTCTTGCCAACCCAATCCAAAGGCACGCTGCTTGGTCTTCGGTATATCCATCCGTTTTCTAGATGCACATTGTACCAGGTATCTTTGCCTTTCTTATCACCGGAATCTTCTACGGATACAACTTTGAGCGAATAATACTCTACAAGTTTGTTAGGAATTTCCTCATCCTCCTCGCCTCGAAGTTGAAAATATCCTCTCTTCTGATTGAAATTCAACAGAATCCATGCTAATTCTTCTTTTGTGATTTTACGGTACAAAGCTTTTTTTCGAAGGTAGTATATGGTCCAGTCCAAAGGTACCTTTTTGTCGTCGGCAATCAATGAGGGCTGATTCTTTCTGAAATCTTCCAGCATTTCATAAAAGGAATCCATGAAGATGAATTCGTGTTTTCCTTCGGCATTTCTTCTCCATGCCAGTTTGGGTTCTGAGTTTGAAAGAAATTGTCCGTAGCGGTTGAGCTCGTCGGCATAGTGCTGGGGAAGAAATCCCAGCAAGTTAAGTATTCTATGCAGTCTTTCACGTCTGAGCAAATATCGCTCGCGTATTCTTCTAACTCCTCTGAATCCGGTTCTGTTTGCTGTTTGGGAAATGGAATTTCCCTTGTCGAAATCTCCTAGAATAGCTGCATCCATAGGAATGATTCTACTCCCCGCAGCTTCTATATTTGTTAATTGTATGTCTCCATCATCTCTGATCTTTCCGTTCACAAGTGCCCATCCAATACTGTTGGTGCCCAAGTCTAGTCCTAATATTTTCTTGTCCATATTTCGTTTTAATTATACTAATTTTACAAAGCTATAAAAAATTAACGAACAAAATAGTAAATGCAAAAAAAATTATATATATATTTGCAAAACTAATTTGAAAACGATTCACAATAAGGATTATTCCGTTGTGAAAACATCTAGGTTCTTAGCCATCGTCCTTTATCGGTGGCTTTTTTTATTTTAAAAGGGAGAAGGTGACTTTTCTTTATCTGATTGGCTTAACATCTCCTGTTTTAGGTAAATCTTGATTTTTGCATATTTCCGATCGAACACCAATACGGCGACACAGAAAAGACGGATGCTCCGGCAGCGGGGCATCCGTCTTCTTTTTTATAGGGCACGAAGTTTCTGCTTCTGCAGCAAACGCATTTCGGTGCAATGAATCACAATATTTCTCCAACTCCTCCCTGCATGCCCGAAGAACCGTTCAGGAACTGCCCCGCACTTTGCGGTATTTATATCGCTGCTACGGAACGGACGTTGCCTGAAGTTATTATTGTGCTTACGTTGTTAGTTATAATATTTTTGCCGTCGTAAACAAAGCTCGTATAGTTATTATAATAAAATTCCCCTGTTAATTCTGTGCCGACACCGGAAAGCTCGTCTATCGCCGTATTTTTCACCAGTTTCAGTGTTATATAACTCGAAGGCAAGAACCATCCGTCGGAGAATGAGCTGATGTTGGTAGTATAAGCTTTCGCCTTTGCCTGCGCATCTGTTCTTGAGGTAACACCCGAGGCAGCGTCGCTGAGCGCTATCATATACCCGTGGAAAGGGGAAGGTTTGGTATAAGTCCTTTTGTTCGCATCATCATCGGCATCGGCCAGCTGCTCCCCCGTATAGATGCAGATGCCTACGGGAGTATGGCTAGTCAGGACACTGCTATTCGTATCTTTCCAATACTTGTAATATACATAGGGAGAGCATGTCCCGTCTGAGTAAATCACGTCGCCCACGCTCACGTTGCTCATTGCAACCGGTGCAGCATTGGCAGGAGGTACCATCTGTGCCGTGATGGTGTGCACCTTTCCTGCTACGAAAGTAGGCGCTTGCTTCATTGAGTAAGTTAAAGAGTGCCCATTCGAGGTAACCTTGATAACAGGTAATTTGGTACATGTTTGTGGCAGAACGGCTAGATACACGGTAAGTTCTTTGTTGGTGGTGGACTGCGGCGTGTCGAACGTCACCAAATACCCCCCTGTTGTGATGTCGGTCGGATCGGTAGTGGCGCCATCGCTACGGATATACATCGTCTCTTTGGTTTTTAAGGTGGAGGGAAGCATTTCCTCGTTAACCCCAACACCTGTGATATTCTTCAAATCAACTCCGAAGTTGAGTTTCAGCCTCAATATCGAGGTGACGTTTTTTAATGATATTTTCGAGGCACTGAAATCATTTCCCCCTCCAGTGAAACCTACCATTACGGCACGGCTCTGCACATCGGCAAGCGTGCCTTTCTGGGTAGCACTATAATCCACTACGCAGCTCATATCTTTCCAAGGTCCTTTTGACGCGGTTTGCACATCGAGATTCTTTACCGTCAGACTTGGGGGGTAGAATCCATAGAACAAATAATTGCTGGGCGTGTCATAATCGAGGCTATAGCCGTTGAGCCCAAAAGAGCCTGATGCGGTATTTTCGCCACTGTTGAATTTACGGCACTAGTTGTGAATAGCTTTCAAAATTTGTATCTTTGAACATCTGAAGCAGTCGGGCGTTTTTTATGCATGCAATTCAACGCAATAATATTGCGGCTCTACCCCCGTGTAGATGGTTAATGCCACTACAGCCTTCCAAGGTGATAGACAACGGGAAAGGCGAGCCGTTCTATTTTAGTAAACTTTCGCCTGTTATCCATTAATTGTCTATCAAATGGAAACAAATCAAATTCAAGTCCTTAACACTTCTGAATTGCTAGGACGGCAATTTATTGTTTACGGTTCTTCCAAAGAACCACTATTTAGGGCACAAGATGTAGCCGATATGCTATCACTTTCAAATGTTAGCGATATGATTAAAAGGGTTGATACGGAAGAAGTGACTAAGTTCAACTTAGGCAGTAAAAATGGTATGACTTGGTTCTTAACCGAAGACGGCTTGTATGAGATATTGATGCAAAGCCGCAAGCCTATCGCTAAGCAATTCAAGAAGGGTGTTAAAACTATTCTTAAAGAAATTCGTCAAACGGGCGGTTACATTCCAAGTGTTGAAGGGGAAAGCGAATCGGAAATAATGGCAAAAGCGCTTCTTATTGCCCAAAGGAAGATAGAAGCCGAAAAAAATAGGGCTATCTATGAAGCGAAGCGCGCGGAAGCCCTTCAAAAGCAAACCGAAAAGATGCAAGGGCAAATAGACTATATCGGGAAAGAAAAGGCAAAACTACTTCCTGCCGCCGCTTATGCAAAAGAAGTGCTTTCTTCCACTTCTAACTATACGCTTACCCAAACAGCCCACGCGCTGGGCCTGCGTTCTGTCTATGTACTTACAAGCTGGTTAAGGCGCGAAGGTATTCTTTATTATCAATCCGGACAATGGCAACCATCGGCAAAAGTAGCCGATAAGGGTTACTTTGCGGTCAGGACGGCCAAGTATGTAAAAAGTGACAATACCATAGGTATTTCGCTTTATTGTGCGGTTACCGAAAAAGGCCGTCGTTACCTTTGGGAACTCTTAATGACGGAAGGGGGCGCAAAATGAAAAAGGCGAAAAATAGAGAAATGAAGGTAAGCGAAGGTACGCGCGACCTGGTTGAATGTACATCAAGACTTAACGACTTCTATTTGGAATCCGCACGCGCGCTTAACTCCGCCTTCGGTGCTAATGAAAACACCACCCGGCTGTTTAGTGAAGAACTCACACCGGCTTTCGGAAAGCTGTTTGATGTGATGAAAGGTTTTATAGCCGAATCGGTCGTAAGCCATATCGATGACGACGAAATAAAAGAAATTTAGAAACGCTTGTTGTATGCAAAAAAAGGTTAACTTTGCAACAAGCATAGCAAAATATAAACCATATACAGCGGACAAGGCTTTACCTTTGGTATGGCGTATGAAACAAGACGGTGGGGATGCGTGTGGCTGACCAATATGGTTTTTAAAATACATGAAATGAAATACTATTCAAATTATCAAGACGACAGGGTCTATTCTCTTGACCCTGAAGGAAACGGGACGGCTAAGGAAGTTAATTTTACATCAACTCGCCCGGTTCGCTTCAATCTCAAAACGTGGAAGGCTATAAACGTAGATCCGCTTTCTATGCAAGAAGAAAACGGGGTTGGGTATCTAATGAAAGAAATTACAAAAGAAGAATTTGACGGATTTGGTACAAAATGGATTTGGAACCCTTTAGGGGGAATCAATGAACCTATTATTACTTTGTGAAATGAGAATAATAGTTTTCGCTTTCCTTCTTTATAGCTAATCCTTTTTCAGAATTTTGTTCTTCTTTAGATAGCTTCCTGTATTCTTCGTAATACATATGTCCGAATCCGCCTTCTGTTCCTGTTTGTTTCCGTATCTCGTTCCAAACCTTTTCTCCTAATATTTTTTTTGCAACATCCGGTTGTTCCTTTGCGTAAATCATCTTCGGTGTATTAACTTGTATTTCGGCTACAAGTCCGTTACTAATCAGAACGTTGATTATATTCCCTGAATATCCAAGGAAAGCGCTTCCGCTTTGCGGTTTATAGCGCAAGAAGTGTTTGGTAGTACTAAGGTCTTTTATTACACCTTCAATTGCTGAACGAGGGACTATGATCGTGGTCCTTACAATGTCTTTCAAGTCCTTTGGCTTACAATCTTTCCCTTCGGCTTTTTCTGCTTCTACCTTCCGTTTAATAGATGCTTCGCTTTGTTGTGAATAGCTTTCAAAATTTGTATCTTTGAACATCTGAAGCAGTGGATACACTGTATATATGCTTCCTAATCCCAATAATACACAATCCGGTGATTTTATTTTCAGGAGAAAGTCGGTATATAAGCTGTATGATCTCAAGACAATCACAGGAAAAGCATCTGTAGGAAATAGATTGCTTGAATCCGTTGGGCAAACAAACCGGGTACTTCTTAATATGACCGTGAATTATAACCCACGTAATTTAGCTGAAGAGATAAAAAAATATTTCGAGTACAATGAAAAAGCATGTGAAGTATTAGTATTTAATGGGAATAAAGAAATATTCGTGGCCCGGAATTGCGCAAGCGTAAAGAATTTTTATGTGTGGTTCTGTAAGCTTTATACGAAATAAAGCTCCATTGCTGGAGCTTTATCCTTGGCCTCACGATAAAGTTAGCCAAGTCATCGGAAGTATTGCCGAGAGCAGTCATTCTTGCGAATGGCGTTGCAAATATATTAATTAAAATTGAAACAACAAATAAAATAAAAAAAATATTGATATGACTACACTTATCACAATCTACATCGCCGGAGTAGTGTTCGAACTGGCTATGTTATTGCTTGCCAAGCTGTCCAATGACGGTGGCAAGATGGAAATGAACACATTCATGCTGTATTGCATCTCTTCCTTGCTGTCATGGCTTCTTTTTGCGTGGCAAATATACTATCTATTCACGCGGAAAAAATGATACAGGGAAACGACCTTCAGGAACGCGTTGCGCGCGCTATGCTCAAGGTGATAGCCGATGTCAGGATTGAATCACTTGATGAATTCGACCGCAACTTCACCCGTCAGGGATTCTTTACGGACGCTTGGAAACGTAAGAAACATGACGATGGTCATCCCATCTTGATGAAGACAGGAACATTGCGCCGCAGCATAGTAGCCCAACAAACGGGTACTTCACTGGAATTCGGATCATCCGAAAAGTACGCAGTGATACACAACAATGGCGGGGAGATACATGTTACCGCCAAGATGAAGAGGTATTTCTGGGCTATGTACCAACAAGCTACAGGCAAAATATCACAGCGCAAGGATGGAACGAACAGGAAGACAAAAAAGAATGTGCAACTGTCGGCCGATGCTGCATTTTATAAAGCAATGGCCTTGAAGAAAGTTGGCAGCACAATTGTAATTCCAAAACGTCAGTTCATTGGTATGTCTCCACAACTTCGGGAGGCGTTGTGAATAGCTTTCAAAATTTGTATCTTTGAACATCTGAAGCAGTAAGTTTAACTTTAAACCATGGTTCTTCACTGAATTGACCTTAACGGCAGGAGTGTTTCTTTCATGTCACCATAACAATACGTCACACTGTAACAAGATGATAGCATCAGAGATGCAAACAGTAGTAAAAATAAATTTTTCATACTCTTAAAATTTAATGGTTAATTATTTGTCTTTTATTTTATCCTCATGATTCGCCTTTTCAGATGAATTCTGAGACATATTTTTTACATCCGGAAAATCTTCTGTTGATAATCGCTTTCGCTTTCGTTAGCCAGTTCTGCGGCGTGGCTCAGGGTGATAATCTTTTCGGCTACGGCGCGTTGCAGCAGTCGCTCGAAGCGGTGCGTTTGCTCCGCAAGGGGGAAGTTGCCCCATCCTTCTTCCATAGGGTTGGCATGGATGTGGTGGTTATAGATATGGTTGTAGTAGGCATCGGTGATGATGCCGAGGTCTTTGGCACGGTGCACGGTGGCAGCTATGGAGATGCCATAGCGCTGACGGATGCTGATGAGTTCTCCCAAGGTGAAGGCGGTGCGATGGTGCCCCAGCTCTTCGAAGAAGACGGGACGCGGACAGAGAAAGGCGCCTGCAAAGCGATGGCAGAAACGTTCCTGCTGTTCGGGAGTAAACTCTCCGGAAAGAGGGAGAAGCAGATGGGCAAGCTCGTGGAGGGCGGTGAAGCGCTTGCGCTCTACGGTGGCATTGGCACTTTCGTTCACCACGATGAGGGGGATATTGCCGTTGGCTAGCGTGGAGAATCCGTCGATGCGGGTGTCTTTGGCATCGAACTCTATCAGTTTCACGCCTTCGCTCTCGAGCATTTCATAAACAGATTGGAGAGGGTGGCGACCCAGCGACCACTGTTGGCGTAGGGCAACGGCAGCCTCTTCCACTTCATCGAAGTTACGGATAGGACTCCAATCCTTGAGAGGATTGGTAAAGGTGGTGCAGATGACCAGGAGCTCCTCAAGGGCGAGGTAACGCTCGAGGCGGTCTTGAGCCAGACTTGCCATCAGGGCTTCGGAATGGGCGGAAAGGCTGCCGCTGCTGCGAAAATTGAGTCTCTCGATGTGGGGAGTCTCGCGGAAAAAATAGTCAAGAGGAAAATCCAAGGCTTCCGACAGGGCTTTAAGGACAGAGTCCGAGGGCATCATTTTGCCTTGCTCGTATTTGGATATGGATTGTTTGCTCACTGCCGGATTCATGCGCATGGAAAGATCTTCCATGGAAAGCCCGTTGATGATACGGGCTGTTTTTAGTCTTTGTGCGAAATAGTCACTCATAAGCTTTGTCCTTATTATTTATAGGTTGACAAATATATAATTTCGAAATAAAATTGTCAACTACCGCATATTTTCTTATGTTTTATTAACTATTCTTTCTGCTTTTACCTGAAAATTTTTCTTCGGAAATTTGGAATTATCGATTTTAATTTGAAATCTTTGTGATATTAAAATGATATCACTTAAAACTTACAACTATGGAAGGAAAAGAATTTGATTTCAAGGGCTTTAAGGTAAATGGCTTTTTAGCGATTTTTATGCAACTCGTGATTTTAATATTTAGCATTTTGTTGATGGTGATAGGTGCCGGTGATGAACCGGTTCCGTTGCTCGTCATCTTGAGCCTTGTGGGCTTCGTCTGCTTCTTTTTTGCTATGGGTGGATATGTGCAGCAAGAACCTAACCAGGCTCGCGTGATGCTCTTCTTCGGACGCTATCACGGCACTTTCCGTGATACGGGTCTTTACTGGGTAAATCCGTTACTGTTGGCAAAGAAGATTTCCATGCGTGCACGTAACCTCAACCCCGAACCCATCAAGGTGAACGACAAGGAGGGAAACCCTGTGATGATTGGTCTCGTGATGGTGTGGAAACTCAAGGACACATACAAGGGCATGTTCGAAATTGACTCGCAGACGATGGCGGAGGCCAAGCTGGGCGCAAATGCCATATCTGCTTCCGTGGTGAGCCGCATGAATGCTTTCGAGACTTTCGTGAAGGTGCAGAGTGATGCTGCCTTGAGACAGGTGGCAAGTCTCTACCCTTATGATAACAACGACGACGAGAAGAGTGACGGGCTAACCCTGCGCTCCGGAGGCGACGAAATTAACCAGCAACTTGTGGATAAGCTCAACGAACGTCTGGCCATGGCGGGTATGGAGGTGATTGAGGCTCGCATCAACTATCTGGCTTATGCTCCCGAGATTGCTGCCGTAATGTTGCGCCGTCAGCAGGCAAGCGCCATCATCATGGCTCGCGAGAAAATTGTGGATGGGGCTGTGTCCATGGTGAAGATGGCTCTGGACAAACTGGAAAAGGATAATATTGTGGACCTGGACGACGAGAAAAAGGCGGCCATGGTAAGTAATCTGCTCGTAGTACTTTGCGCCGACGAACCGGCACAACCGGTGATAAATTCGGGTACGTTGAACCATTGATAAAGTAATGTCTGAAAAGAAGAATACAACAAAAAGCTTTGTGCTCCGCATTGATGCCGAGACTATGGATGCCATAGAGGCTTGGGCCGCCGATGAGTTCCGCTCTACCAACGGCCAGCTTCAATGGATCATTGCCGAGGCTCTGCACAAAAGCGGAAGAATGAAAAAGAAAAAGAATAAGGAACCTTTAAAAGATACGGAATCATTATGACGCATTCATGGAATAAACCTTCAATAAGAGTGCCTGCATCAACATCGGATCACATTCTCGAGATGGTGGCATCGTTTTTCTTTGTCCTGATGTGGGTGTTGGGACTGGTGTTCTACTTCAAGTCGCAGGCTCCGGTGCCTTCGCACTTCGATTATCTGGCAAGACCCGATGCTTGGGGCGACAAGAATGTGTTCCTCATTACGCTGGCGGTGGCTTCGCTGGTGATGCTGCTCACTGCCGCTTCGGCTTATTATCCGCGCCTTGTGAACTTACCTGTACACCTCAAACCCGAGTGCATCCATGAACAGTATGCCCTCATGGCGCGCATGATGAGGGTGCTCAACATCGACCTCGGCTTGATGTTTCTTAGTGTGATTCTCACTCAAGGGGCACCTTTGCTGAAACTCAACGTCCGTATATTTGCCGTGGTGGAAGCGGTTTGCATTGCTTTCATCTTTGTGCTCATTATCTATTATTCGCTGAAAATCTGGAGGATAGGAAGAAAGTACAAGTACTTTGAATGACGGTGCCCGACGTTTTAATCTAGTTTAACGAAATAAATTAGTTTCGTAACTAAAATATTACGTTCTTTGCCGAAAAGAAGAAAATAGATATGAAAACATTAACTCCGAAGGAAGAAGAAATCATGGGCTTTTTCTGGGACAAAGGCCCTTTGTTCGTAAAAGAAATGCTGGAATTCTATGAGGATCCCAAACCGCATTTCAATACTGTGTCTACTTTTGTAAGAGCACTTGAGGAACAGGGTTATCTGGCTCACAAGGCTTATGGCAACACCTATCAGTACTTTCCGGTGATTTCGGAAGAGGATTATCGCAAGCGTACGCTCAAAGGCGTTATCAAGAAGTACTTCAACAATTCCTATCTGGGAGTGGTTTCTTCATTGGTGAAAGAGGAGGATATCTCCATCGACGACCTCAAGAAACTTATCAAGGAAGTGGAAAACGGGAAAAAATAATCCGAACTAAAGAGGAAAGGGAAGTTCTATGGGAGTGTTCTTCGTGTATATCCTGAAATCTGCTTTTTGCCTGGCAGCATTCTACCTGTTCTATCGGTTGCTGCTGAGCCATGACACGTTTCATCGTTTCAACCGCGTGATGCTGCTTTCACTGATGGTGCTTTCGTGCTTGATTCCTTTTCTGGAAGTGACTTTGAAGCACTCCTCGGAAGTGAATCGTTCGTTTATCTCCGTGGAGGATCTCATCATGATGCAGTATGCTGCAGGGACGGTGCAGATGACAGCGGGGAAAACTCCGGTCATTTCATGGAGCGAGGTGGTTCTGCTGATATATTGGGGAGGTATCGTATTCTTTTTTCTGCGGAATGCATGGGCCATTCACCACATGTTCAAGCTGATATCCTCCGGAACGAGGATAAAGAGCGAGGACGGCACAAGGCTCGTCGTGCACGGGCAGAAGGTTCCGCCTTTCAGTTGGATGAAGTTCATCGTGATTTCACGGAAGGACCTCGACGAGAACGGGAAGGAGATTCTCATTCACGAACGGGCACACATTGCCAACGGCCATTCATGGGACGTGATGCTGGCGGATTTGTTCGTGTTCCTGCAGTGGTTCAACCCCGCTGCATGGCTCTTGAAACAGGAATTACAGAATATTCATGAATATGAGGCGGATGATACCGTATTGCGCAAAGGTATCGATGCCAAGAGTTATCAATTATTATTAATAGAAAAAGCTGTTGGACCAAGGCTCTACTCTATCGCCAACAGCTTTAATCACAGTTCACTTAAAAAAAGAATCACTATGATGTTAAAAGAAAAATCAAATCCATGGGCCCGGTTGAAGTATCTTTATGTACTTCCCGTTGCAGCGCTTGCGGTAGCTGCTTTTGCCCGACCGGAGGTTTCGGATAAATTGAACGAAATCTCAGCTGTCAAAGTTACAGATTTATCTTCAATTGTGAAAGAACAAACTTCAAAAATTGAAGAAAATGTTTTGCCCGAAGCGGTGCAAGGAAAGGTGGATGCAGCTATGAAATCGGTCTCTGATGCTGATGCCGGCCAGGAATTCAAGATTCATGGCGAAGTGCTCGATGCTGAAAAAGGTCCGGTGATAGGGGCTTCTGTCATCATTCGCAACACCACGACAGGTACTGTTGCCGATGCGAATGGACATTTCACTCTGCCGGTGCATGAGGGCGATGTGGTATGTATTTCCTATGTGGGAATGCAAACCTTGATGTTCCCCGTGAAGGCAAGTATGGAAGGCAAGAGCCTGAGTCTGACGCTGCTGGACGAGGTGAAGGAGATGAGTGAAGTGGTGGTAGTGGGTTATGGAGACAAAGCCGACAAGGGAGAAAATGCCGCATCCGGAAGAACTCAAACCAAAGCTGATGCCGGAAGTGACAAAGAACCTTTGTTCGCTGTGGTGGAAGATATGCCAAGTTTCCCCGGTGGCATGAATGAATGTCTGAAATTTATCGCACAAAACATGAAGTATCCCGTGGATGCTCAGAAAGCGGGTATTCAGGGAAGAGTGATTGTACAATATACCGTGATGAAGGATGGTGCCATTGCCGATACACACGTATTGAGAAGCGTGTCGCCTTCGTTGGATGCCGAAGCTCTGAGGGTGGTGAATAAGATGCCGAATTGGATTCCCGGAAAGCAGCGGGGTGTGCCTGTGAATGTGAAGTACACCATTCCTATTACTTTCAAACTCCGGCCGAGTGTGGATGAAGCCAATCCTTTGGTCATCATCGACGGCAAAGTGCAGAAAAAGGCTGAACTGGATGCCATGAATCCTGCGAAGATCAAGAGCATCACTGTGATGAAGAACGTCGATGCACTGAAAACTTATGTGGCGAAGTATGGCACTGCGGCAAATGCGGGGGTGATTGTCGTGGTTACAAAAAAATGATGGCAACATAGAAGAATACAGGGATTCCTCATCATACACTGAATGATAACCGGGGGGTGAGGAATCTCTTTTTATTAACGGATATTAAGCTATGCTCTCCGTAACTTATTTAATGTTATTACAAAACGTAAAATTTGTTATAATAGGGAGTCGTATGCAACTATTCTATAGTTTTGAGTGTCTTTATTAAAACAAAATATTCATTAAGAAAATTAGAACGAATGAGAAAACAAGCTCTGCTACTTTTGCTGGCGATTATTTCTATAGGGGCGCTGGCAAATCCAAAAGGCGTTTTGCCTTACACAGTGAAGGGTGTATTGGTGGATTCCATTACAAAAGAGGGGGAACCATACTCTACTGTTCGAGTGGCTTTCAAAAACAATATTCAGAAACCGGTAAAACTTGATGTGACCGGCCTCAAAGGTCAGTTTTCGGAATCTTTGGCAGCCCCCGGTACTTACGTTATCTCTTTCTCCACAGTGGGAAAGGCTACGGTGGCAAGACAATTCACTTTGAGCGATACGCACAAGACGGTGGATCTTGGTACCATCGTCATTTCCGAATCTTCCGAAATGCTGAAGGGCGTGGAAGTGGTAGCGGCAAAGCCTCTGGTGAAATCGGACATCGACAAGATTGAATACAACATCAAGGAAGACCCTGAATCACAAACCAACACGATGCTGGAAATGCTCCGCAAGGTGCCCTTGGTTACGGTGGACGGGGAGGACAAAATTCAGGTGAACGGGAGCAGCAAGTTTGCCGTGCATGTGAACAACAAGCCCAACAGCATGCTCACCAAGAATCCTTCGGACATTCTCAAGAACATGCCTGCCAATTCCATCAAAAAGATTGAGGTGATTACCGATCCGGGGGCAAAATATGATGCTGAAGGTATCTCGGGAATTCTGAATATCGTGACGGATGATGGCAGCAAGATGCAGGGCTACAACGTGACTCTGCGTGCCAGTGCAGGCAACACCCGCTACGGCTCTTCGGCTTACGGAACGGTGCAGATAGGTAAATTCACTGTTACGGGTAATTATTCTTATGAGCACAATTCCAATGAGAACAATTATTCGCATCTGCAAAGGGAGACTTTGAACAACGACAATTACAAGTATCTCAACTCTGATAATATATATAAATCCGGTGGCCATTTCCAATATGGAGAGATGGAAGGCAGCTACGAGGTGGATTCGCTGAATCTGATTTCCTTCTCGGCGGGGTTGTGGTCATACAACTTCAAAGACACATCCAATGGCACCACGCTCATGCGAAACGGTGCTTTGGCAAATGTGTACAGTTTCGGCACAAATGGCAAGACTACCAACGGACAAACCAATCTGGACCTCGGTTTCGACTATCAGCGTTCGTTCCGCAGCAACAAGGAAAAGATGTTAACGTTTTCATATCGGTTGAACCATAATCCGAGCAACAGCGACAGCTATTCCGACTATACGGACATCGTGAATTATCCTTATACGTTGCGTGATTTGAAATACTTTGGTAACAACAAGGCCGATGAACATACCTTCCAGTTGGATTACACTACTCCCCTTGGCAAGCTCCACACGGTGAGCACGGGAGTGAAGTACATCTTGCGACTGAACAATTCCATTACCGACAATTACTATGATAACAAGGACGGCAAGGGCTTCACGTATGACGAAACGGGAAGCACGAACTTCGACCAGCATTATGATATCTTTGCCGCCTACGGGGAATACAAACTGAAGGTGAAGAAATATTCGGCAAAAGCGGGAATCCGCTACGAATACTCCATGATGGGCATCAAATACAACAAGGGTGATGTGACCGACTTCAATACGCACTTCAATGACTTGGTGCCTTCGACTAGTTTCGGATGGAAACTCAGCGATTCGCAAAACCTCAATTTCTCTTACAACATGCGCATCAGTCGTCCCAATATCTATTATCTGAATCCGTATGTCGACAAGAACAATCCTACGAATATCAGTTACGGTAATCCGAATTTGGACAGCGAGAAGGCACATTCGTTCAATTTGAAGTATGGTAATTTCTCACCGAAACTGAGCCTCAATGTTACCTTGGGATATCGCTTCATCAACAACAGCATAGAGCGCTATACGTTCATGGAAAAGGATGCTACGGGCAACAGCGTGCAATACAGTACTTTCAGTAATATCGGAAAATTCAAGTCATGGTCTCTTTCCACTTACATGAACTGGAGTATGACAAAGACCACACGCTTCAATGCCAACGTCAGTGCACGCTATTCCGATTTCAAAAGTGACAAGATGAATCTTGCCAACTCCGGATGGTCTGCATATTTCTATGGCGGTATCCAACAGACTTTGCCGGGAAAGATCAAGGTGAATCTGAGCGGTGGTGCTTCTACTCCTAACATCAGTCTTCAGGGTAAAGGCTCCGGATATTATTACTATTCACTCAATGTGAATCGTTCTTTCCTGAAGGAAGATCGGTTGAATGTTTCGGCTTATGTGCAGAATCCTTTCAAGCATTATATGACTTTCAACAGCAATACCACTACCAACGATTTTGTATCGCACACTTCTTTCGAACAACCGATGCGCAGTTTTGGCATCAGCGTCAGTTACCGCATTGGAAAGCTCCAGGCAAGGGTGAAGAAGGCAGAACGCTCCATTGAAAACGACGATGTGAAGTCAGGTGGAGGACAATCCGGAAGCGGTCAAGGCGGAGGGCCGCAGTAGGAGATAAATAATTAAATCTCTCTCTCTAAAAATAACTCGGTTTCAGGTCAGAGTCATTCTTCAAAAAATGACTTTGACCTTTTTTATAGATGAAAATTTTGTTTCGAAAGGGAAAAAGATTACTTTCGCAATTGAATAAATACTCTAAAACGGATAATATATGAAAAAATTTTTATTAATGTCTATGTTGTGTCTGCTGACAATAGCAGCTTCGGCACAGGATTTTAAAATCAAGTCTTTCGACTTTAAAGGTAATTTCCGCAGTGATTTCGGTATAGGTGCAGGTGTAACGATGGGTGTGGATGTATTCGATTTTGCTCCAAGCTATAACTATTATTTCAATAGTGATAAGAATTACTGGACAATCGATGCGGATTTTCATTATAATTTCTTTGCCGCTCGTGATGTAACCATTTATCCTATTGCTGGTTTGGCCATTCTCAATGTAGGTGATGAAACTAAAATCGGTGCCGACCTTGGTTGTGGCGTGGCTTATGATTTGAATAGCGAATGGGCTATCAAAGCCGAACTGAAGTATCAGGTTATCAAGAACTGGGATGATTTGTATTTGAGTGTAGGGGCTTCCTACCATTTCTGAAAAGTTACCTGATTGATATAAGAAAAGGCTTCTCTTGTTTTGCAGGGAAGCTTTTTTTATTTTGGCAAGAGCTGGTTATCAATGTAGTCGAGGATGGTATTGTTTTCCTCGGGATGAAACCAGCGGATTTCCGGATCTCTCTTGAACCATGTCATTTGCTTGCGGGCATAATTGCGTGAGTCTTGCTTGATTTTCTCTACGGCGAAGTCGAGGGTCCAGTTGCCGTCGAAATACTGGAACAGTTCCTTATAGCCTACCGTGTTGAGGGAGTTCATCTGGCGAAGGGGATACACATTGCGGGCTTCTTCCACAAGACCTTCTTCCATCATGATGTCCACACGCTTGTTGATGCGCTCGTAGAGTTCTTCACGGTCGCGGTTAAGTCCTATCTTCAGGATGCGGAAGGGTCGCTGCCTGTTAGCACTGGTGCGGAAAGACGTGTAGGGCTTTCCCGTCATGTAGCATATTTCGAGGGCATGAATCACACGCTTGTAGTTTTTCTTGTCCACAATGTCGTAGTATTCGGGGTCGAGAAGCTTCAGCTCTCTGCAAAGTTGTTCGAGACCGGCTTCTTCATAATGCTTCATCATTTCGTCGCGGGTCTCCTTGTCTACGGTGGGGATATCGTCTATGCCCTTGCACACGGCATCAATGTACATCATGGAACCTCCCGTCATGAGTTCCACATCTTTCTCTTGAAACCGCTTTTCGAGCAAAGCGAGAGTGTCTGCCTCGAACTGTGCGGCACTGTAGTAATCAGTGAGGTGGAGAGTGCCTATAAAATAATGATTGGCACGTTGCAGCTGTTCCTTTGTAGGAGCTGCAGTGCCAATCTTCAATTCTTCATAAATCTGGCGTGAATCCGAAGATATTACGTCAGTATGGTATTTCTCTGCTATGGAAAGGCTTAAATCGGTTTTACCCACGCCGGTTGGGCCGAGCAATACGATGAGAGTCTTCATGGCAGCATTCAGTCAAATTTTAGTATGCATCAGGGTCAATGGAAGCATTTTCACCTTCATTGATGCCGTAACTTTCGGAATCCAGTTCATCATCGTTGTAGCCTTCGTCGCCATAGAAGTCTTCACCTAAATCAGGTGTTGCACTCACATTGTTCATGGCATCATCGAAGTCAACAGTCTGGGCAGGAGCGTCTCCATGCTTGGCTGTGCATACGGGCTTCTTCAGGTCTTGCCCTGGAAAAGTCTCCGTAAGTTCTATGGCGAAGGAACGTTCCGTAAGTTGGTCGAAGATATAAACAAGTCTTTGTCCTTCGTCTTCTATGAGTTCACTGAGTTTTGTACGGTCCATCACCCAAGTGTCCTCATCGGAACTGCTCGACATATCTTCCAATGTGATTTCTACTCTTCTTTCCCAGTCTTCGTCACAGATGAAGAAAGAAGTCATTTGGTCATCCTTGTATCCTACACAACTCAAGATAATTTTATGGAAGTCATAAAATGTGGCGTCGGAATCAATTTTAATTTCGCGAATGAAGTCATCAACTTCGTCCGATATAAGTGTAAATTTATATACCATAGTATTTGTCCTCCTAAAAATATGAATCTTATCTAATAATTCCTCTTTCTGAATTTTCAATGAAATTGATGATGTATTCGATTTCCGGGCTCATGGGCACTTCTTTTTTTACTTTTTCCAGAGCTTCGGAAACATTTAGTCCGCTTTGATAAATCAGGCGGTATGCGTTGTGGATATTCTCTATCAGTTCGTTGGAAAAGCCTCTTCTGCGCAGACCCACAATATTAAGGCCGGCATACGTGATGGGTTCTCTTCCTGCAATGATGTACGGAGGGATATCCTTGCTGAAACGCGATCCTCCCTGCACCATGGTGTATCCGCCTATGTGGCAGAATTGGTGTGTCAGAACGGAAGCGCTGACGATGGCATTGTCATCGATAATCACCTCTCCGCCGAATTTCGTACTGTTCCCGATAATGCATCCGCTGCCCAGAATGACGTCATGAGCCACGTGTACGGATTCCATCAGAAGGTTGTTGTTTCCCACGATGGTTTTCCCTTTGGAGGCTGTGCCACGATTAATTGTCACGTTCTCTCTAATCAGGTTGTTGTCGCCAATTTCGGCAGTGGATTCTTCCCCTTTGAATTTCAGGTCTTGAGGTACGGCTCCGATGACAGCTCCTGGAAATATCGTATTGTTGTTGCCAATGCGAGTTCCATACATGATGCATGCATGCGGCATGATTTTGTTGTTGTCGCCAATCACCACATTCTTGTCGATGTATACGAAAGGTGCTATTTCGCAGTTGTTGCCTATTTGGGCTTCAGGATCTATATAAGCTAAAGGGCTGATCATGTATATTTTTTTATTTGTTTTTTACTATTTGAGCTGTGAATTCTGCTTCGCATACTACTTTTTCGCCAACGAAGACATAGCCTTTCATGGAGGCAATGCCTCTGCGTATCGGGGTCGTCAGTTCTACCTTGAACACAAGAGTATCTCCTGGAACTACTTTCTGACGATAGCGTACGTTGTCTATCTTGGCAAAATAGGTGGAATATCTTTCGGGCTCATCTACTGTATTGAGAACCAGAAGTCCGCCTGCTTGTGCCATGGCTTCAATCTCTAGCACTCCCGGCATGACTGGTTCTTGAGGGAAATGTCCCTGGAAGAATGGTTCGTTGGAAGTGACGTTCTTGATGGCAACCACATAGTTAGGACCCAGTTCTATGACCTTGTCCACTAATTGGAATGGATAGCGATGGGGCAACAGTTCGCGGATGCGGTTTATGTCCATCACGGGTACATCGTTGCAATTGTAGTTAGGTGCCTGAATTTCGTGAAGACGTATTTCGCGGCGCATGAGGCGTGAGAACTTGTTGTTCACAGTGTGCCCGGGGCGGGTAGCTATGATACGTCCTTTCAGAGGTTTACCTATGAGGGCAAGGTCGCCGATGATGTCCAGAAGTTTGTGGCGTGCAGGTTCGTTTGGCCATACAAGCGGCTTGTTCTGGATATACCCCAGTTGCGTGGCATCTTTGTGGGCAACGCCCATTACATCTGCCAAGCGGTCGAAAGCTTCCTGAGGCACTTGCTGTTCGTAGATGACGATGGCATTGTCGAGGTCGCCACCCTTGATGAGACCGGCACTGTACAACTGCTGCACTTCACGAACAAATACGAAAGTACGGCTGGAAGCAATTTCTGTAGGAAAGTCTTCCATGTTGTCCAATGTGGCATACTGGTTGGACAGAATTTGTGAATTGTATGATGCCAAAACATTTACACTGAAGTTATCATCCGGAAGGATGACAATCGATGAACCTGTTACTTCGTCTTTGTATTCCAGCTTTTTCTTGATGACGTAGAAGTCTTTGACAGCTGCTTGTTCTTCGAGCCCTACTTTGTTGATTTGTTCAACGTAGGCCTTTGCGCTTCCGTCGAGAATAGGAAATTCCGGACCGTTTACTTGGATGAGGCAGTTATCAATGCCTGCTGCATAGATAGCAGCCATGGCATGTTCTATGGTGCTGACTTTTACATTTTCCTTCACTAGGACAGTGCCTCTGGTCGTTTCCCCAACATTGTCGGCAACCGCATCGATGATGGGTTGGCCTTCTAGATCGATACGCTGGATTTTATAACCGAAGTTCTCCGGAGCAGGATTGAAAGTCACAGTCAGGTTAAGGCCTGTGTGCAATCCTTTTCCATAAAGAGAAAAACTGCCTTTTAAAGTTTTCTGTTTGAACATAAGCTATTTTTTAATTTGTTCTTTTAATTCTTCAATTTCCTTTTTCAGTTCATTAATGGTCTGATTCAGTTCCGGTAGTCTTCTGAAGAGGACTGAGGATTTGAAAAAGATCTCCGGATCCATGACGGGCGTTCCGATAACGCTCGTACCGGTTTTCCTGATATTTCCGGCAACTCCCGATTGGGCGCCGATATTGGTATGGTCGGCAATCTTGATGTGTCCGGCAATGCCTACCTGGCCTCCGAACATGCACCATTCGCCAATTTTAGAGGAACCGGCTATGCCTGCTTGTGAGGCCATAACCGTGTTGCTGCCCACTTCCACATTGTGGGCAATCTGTATAAGGTTGTCGAGTTTCACTCCTTTGCCTATTCTGGTTGCACCCATGGTGGAACGGTCTATGCAGGTATTGGCACCTATTTCCACATTGTCTTCGATGACCACGATACCTATCTGAGGAATCTTTTCGTAGCCGTCAGGAGAAGGAGCGAATCCGAATCCGTCAGCTCCGATTACGCATCCCGAATGAAGAATGCATCCGTTTCCTATGCGGCATCCCTCATAGATGGTTACATTGGCATTGATGATGCATTTTTCACCAACTTTCACTCCATTGCCTATGGTGGCGTGGGGATAGATGCGGGTATTATTGCCGATGACGGCATTCTTGCCTATGAAAGCAAATGGGGCGATGTAGACATCTTTTCCTATTGTCGCGCTGGGATCAATAAAGGCAAGGGAATCGATGCCTTTTTCAACCGGTTTGCTCATCTCGTACAGAGTCAGCAGTTTGGCTACGCTTTCATAGGAATTCTCCACTTGGATAAGGGTGGTCTTTATTTCTTTCTCCGGGACAAAATCCTTGTTAACCAATACGATACTGGATTGGGTCTCGTAGATGTAATGTGTATATTTGGGATTGGAAAGAAACGAAATGGCACCAGGAATACCTTCTTCAATTTTGGCAAAGGTATGAACGGTAGCATTCTCGTTACCAATAACTTTTCCTTGTATAAATTCAGCTATTTGTTTAGCGGTAAATTCCATAATTGTTCTTATTCAAAAAATTTACAATATGCAAAATAAGCAATTATTTTTCATATTAAGGGTATGATTTACTTAAAATCGTACTTTTTATCTGTCGGAACCTTTTCCGGAATGTACGAAAAAGGAGTCTGATAGGGCTTGTTTTCCAGAGGAAATCCTTGGAATTGCCTTTATGTGCGCTGGTAACAGTTGTAATATTTCTTCACTTTTTTCGATAAAAGGGAAATATTCAGCATATCTGAGGCCTCGGCAATGTCCTTGGTACTGCCGTCTTCATATAAGATTTCTATGCTGTCGTCCTCGGCACTGTACATATCCTTTTCAATAGTTTGGTATTTCACCAGATAATGCACGTCCTTGGGCTCAATGCCCAGTTTTTCAATAATACGATGTTCTATTTCTTCTTTCCTTTCTTCCGGGAATGGTTCCGAAGTGACTTCCACTTTGAATATATTCCGATTGATGATGCCGCTGCTAAGAGTGGAGAGGATAGGATCTTTGTGTTCGCTCCAAACTTTCAAGGCTGTCCATACGTCGTTATCATCGAGTTGGGAATAATATTTCAGGCAATCCGGATTTTGTTCAAATTCTTCTTTCTGTATGTCGTTGTATAAGAAGAAGCGGAGGGCGGGAGAGCAGAACAACTCTTCACCGCTACGTGCGAGGTCCTTGGCTCTGAGCAATGCACTCACGAGCATCTTTTCGCACGAAACGGCTGTTTTATGCAAATATACCTGCCAGTACATCAGTCTTCTTGCCATGAGGTAGTTCTCTATGGAATAGATGCCTTTGGACTCTACAACCAGATGGTCATCCTTGATGTTCAGCATCTTGATGATTCGTGCAGAACCGATATTTCCTTCCGTGACGCCCGTAAAAAAACAGTCGCGGCGAAGATAGTCGAGACGATCCATGTCCAACTGACTACTGATGAGTTGATGCAGAAATTTCTTAGGATAGTCATCCTTGAATATTTGTATGGCGAGGCTCAATTCATTTCGGAAATCTTTATTGATTTCTTCCATCAGCATCAGGGAAATCTTTTCATGTTCGATGCCTTGCACGATTGTGTCTTCCAGTACATGCGAAAAAGGTCCGTGACCGATGTCGTGCATCAGAATGGCAGCTTGAACGGCTTCAGCTTCACTGTCGAAAATGAAGATTCCCTTCCTTGTGAGCTGTCTGACAGCTTCGCTTGTGAGGTAGAAAGCACCCAGAGAATGCTGGAAGCGAGTATGTTGTGCGCCGGGATATACCATGAAGGACATGCCCAATTGCTTAATTCTGGAGAGCCTTTGCATCAAAGGATGTCGCACGATGTCCAACAGCAGTCCTTTGGGTATGTTGATGAATCCGAATACCGGGTCGTTGATGATTTTGCTATCTGTTGACATCAAAGGATTGCTTTCAGTTGTTCTGCCATTTCTTTTTGTACTTTCTTTGCTTCTTCGGCGGCTGCAGAGGCAAAGTTCTCGGTATGATCGGCATAGATGATGGCACGGCTTGAGTTGACTATCAATCCACAAGTCTTGTTCATTCCGTAGCGGCACACTTCCTCAAGGGAGCCACCTTGGGCACCTATACCCGGAACCAGCAGAAAATGATTAGGGACAATCTTTCGGATATCCTCAAACATACTGCCTTGTGTGGCACCTACCACGTACATCATGTTTTCTGCGTCACCCCATTTCTGAGATGTTTCCAGTACTTTTTCGAATAAGCGTTTGCCTTGTGAATCCGCAGTCATCTGGAAGTCGTGAGAGCCTTTGTTGGAAGTCAAGGCAAGCAGAATCACCCATTTTCCCTCGTATTTCAGAAATGGACCTACACTGTCTTCACCCATATAGGGGGCAACGGTCACGGCATCCACATTCAGATCCTCGAAGAAGGAACGGGCATACATGTCTGATGTATTTCCAATGTCACCGCGTTTGGCATCAGCGATGATGAATTGGTCGGGATGATTTTTACGTAGATAAGCTATCGTCTTGTCGAGAGCTTTCCATCCTTCTACTCCGAAGGCTTCGTAAAAAGCAAGGTTGGGCTTGTAGGCGATGCAATAGGGAGCCGTGGCGTCAATGATGGCCTTATTGAATGAAAAGATTGGATCTTCTTCTTTCAGAAGGTGTTCGGGTATTTTTTTTATATCTGTATCCAGTCCTACGCAGAGAAAACTTTTTTTGCGCAGAATGTTATCAAATAGTTCTTTGCTATTCATTTCGTATGTTTTCTTTTTATGAGTCTGATGATTATAATTCGCTTTCCTTCATTCTTTCCGTATTTTCAGCCACGATGAGGTGGTCGATACAATCCTGAATGTCGCCATTCATGAAAGCGGTGAGATTGTAGATGGTATAGTTGATTCTGTGGTCGGTGATGCGTCCTTGCGGATAGTTATAGGTACGAATCTTTGCCGAACGGTCACCAGTGGAAACAAGAGTCTTTCGACGGGAAGATATATCGTCCACATACTTTTGGTGTTCCTTGTCATAGATGAAGGTGCGCAGACGTGACAAAGCACGTTCCTTGTTTTTGGGCTGGTCACGTGTTTCGGTACATTCTATGAGGATTTCTTCAACCACTCCTGTGTTGGGATTTTTCCAGTTATAGCGAAGACGCACACCAGATTCCACCTTGTTTACGTTCTGGCCTCCGGCACCGCCGCTTCGGAATGTGTCCCACTTGATTTCGCCTTCATTGATTTCTACATCGAATGGTTCAGCCTCCGGAAGTACGGCTACAGATGCTGCTGAAGTATGTACACGTCCTTGAGTTTCCGTTACCGGAACACGTTGCACGCGGTGCACTCCCGATTCGTATTTGAGGGTTCCATACACTTTTTCTCCGCTTACGTAGCAAATGATCTCCTTGAAACCTCCTACTGCTCCTTCGCTGGCACTCGATACTTCCAGTTTCCAGCCTTTGGTTTCACAGTATTTGCTGTACATGCGGAAAAGGTCTCCTGCAAAGAGGGCTGCTTCATCACCTCCCGTTCCGCCGCGTATTTCGAGGATGGCATTGCGGTCATCTTCAGGGTCGGCAGGAACAAGCTGAAGCTTGATTTCTTCTTCGAGTTGGGGAATCTTTGCTTCACAGCTGTTGATTTCTTCGCGAGCCATATCACGCATTTCCTGATCGCTCTCGTTGGCAAGGATGTCTTTGGCTTCTTGCAGTCCTTCGAGTGTCTTGACGTATTCGCTGCGTACTTTCAGAATACTTTCGAGATCCTTGTATTCTTTGCTTAGTTTGATATATCTTTTCTGGTCGGCAATGACATTCGGGTCGCTGATAAGCGTAGAGACTTCCTCGAATCGGCTTACCAGCCCGTCCAGTTTTTCCAATATGTTGTTATTGTCAGCCATGCTTTATTATTAATAGTTGAATTCTCCGAATTCGGAACGGATAATCAGTTCTTTTCTTTCGCTCTTTTCTATGCGGCCAATGATTTGTGCATCGATATTGAAGCTCTTGCTGATAGCAATGACTTCTTGAGCATCTTCTTCTGAAAGGTAAACTTCCAGACGATGTCCCATGTTGAATACCTTGTACATTTCGTCCCAGTCTGTCCCACTTTGTTCTTTGATTGTTCTGAACAAGGGAGGAACGGGTAAGAGATTGTCTTTGATGACCCTGCAGTTATCACCTACAAAGTGAAGGACTTTAGTCTGTGCACCACCGGAACAATGCACCATTCCATGAATGCGGGGACGAAGTGCATCGAGTAATTTCTTTACTACCGGAGCGTAAGTGCGGGTGGGAGAAAGGACAAGCTTTCCGGCATCCAGCGGACTGCCATCCACGGCATCAGTAAGCTTCAGTTTGCCGCTGTAAACCAGTTCTTCGGGAACCGCTTTGTCATAGCTTTCAGGGTATTTTTCTGCAAGATATTTGGCAAATACATCATGACGGGCACTTGTGAGACCGTTGCTTCCCATACCGCCGTTGTATTCTTTTTCATATGTTGCCTGTCCGTATGAAGCCAGGCCCACAATTACATCACCCGGGCGAATATTGGCATTGTTGATGACATCGGCACGTTTCATGCGGCAAGTCACTGTACTGTCTACAATGATGGTGCGGACCAAATCACCCACATCAGCCGTTTCTCCTCCAGTGGCATATACACCTACGCCCATTTCACGAAGCTCGGCAAGTAATTCGTCAGTTCCGTTGATGATGGCTGAAATCACTTCACCGGGAATAAGAAGCTTGTTCCTTCCGATAGTGGAGGATACCAGTATATTGTCTACCGCGCCTACACAAAGCAGGTCGTCGATATTCATGATGAGTGCATCTTGTGCGATTCCTTTCCATACATTCAAGTCGCCTGTTTCTTTCCAGTAAAGATAAGCGAGGCTGGATTTTGTTCCTGCGCCGTCGGCATGCATAATGTTACAGTAATCCGCATCGCCTCCCAAAATGTCGGGGATGATTTTACAGAAAGCTTGAGGGAATATTCCCTTGTCGATATTCTTGATGGCATTGTGGACATCCTCCTTGGAGGCTGAAACACCGCGCATCATATAACGCTGATTGTTGCTCATGGCTTTATTCGTTAAAATTTGACTTCCGGAGCTTTCTCAGTACCTGCTTCAGCCTCGAAGTAAGACTTCTTGTCGAAACCAAACATCGATGCAATGATGTTGTTGGGGAATTTCCGAATATACGTATTATAATCTTTAGTCGTTTCATTGAAAGTACGACGTTCCACACTGATGCGGTTTTCTGTCCCTTCCAGTTGAGCTTGCAGCTCTTGGAAGTTTTCGTTGGCCTTCAAGTCTGGATAGTTTTCTGTGATAGCGAGCAACTTGCCTAATGCCGAGCTCACTTCTCCCTGTGCTTTCTGGAAAGCTGCCAGTTTTTCAGGAGTAAGGTTATTGGCATCTACAGTCATTTGTGTAGCTTTTGCACGTGCTGAAACCACTGCATCCAGAGTCTCTTTCTCGTGAGTGGCATAACCCTTCACTGTATTGACCAGATTGGGAATCAAGTCGGAACGCCTTTGATATTGGTTTTCCACATTACTCCATGCCGAGTTCACAGCTTCCTGTTTGTCCACCATTGTGTTGTATTGACAACTGCTTAGAGATACTACTGCAACGAGCAGTAGAAGTGCTTTAACGATATTTTTCATATTTCTACTTGTTTGTTACTTATTGATTAAAATCTTGAGCCAGAACCTCCACCGCCAAAACTTCCGCCTCCGAAACTACCTCCGCTGAATCCGCCTCCGCCGCTTCCAAATCCGCCTCCGCCACCGAAGATGAACGGACCTCCGCCTCTTCTGCCTATACCTCCGTCATAGTCATCATCTTCACTAGTTTCTTCGCGGGTTTCGGTATATCCGCAGTGAGAGCAGGTGTAGATCACTGATTCTTTACGGATTCCATTCCGGTTGGATATCAGTTTGCTCTCTGTTCTTTTCATGGTGTGCTTCTTGCATTTCGGACAGCGTGACTTTCTGTATTCAATAATATAGACGATGAGACCGATTCCGAAAAATCCGAAAACAGCTACTAAAATGACTCCCATACCGTCAGAATCATTGGGATTGTTTTCGGGTTCATATTGCATGCTTCCGTCCAGATAACCATAAACGGAACGGATTCCGGCAAGCATGCCTTCGTCCCATTTGCCATCCTTGAAGTAAGGATTCATCTCTCTGATTTGGATTCTTTTGCAGATGGCATCAGGCAAAGTTCCTTCAATGCCGTATCCGGTAGCAAATTGAATGCAACGCTCATCGGTAACCAACAAGATTACCAAACCGTTGTTTGTCTTTTTCTTCCCCACACCGTATTGCTTGCCAATCTGATAGGCAAATTCAAAGCAATCGTGTCCGGCAATCTGCTTCACTGCCACTACTACTGTTTCAATACCAGTCTTTTGTTCAAGGGCATAAAGAATGCTGTCCATTTTTGCTACACTGCCTTCAGAAAAGATACCGTCGGGATTGCACACAAAACGAGTTTTGTCCTGCAAATGTACCATGACAATATCTTTCACTTCGTATTCCTTGGCTTGACTTGTTGAAGCCAGAAAGGAGCAAATGCATATTAAAAGAAGAATATATTTTCGCATACGCTGCAAAAATACAATTTTTTTGGAGAACAGCGGGTATATTTATCGGATATATTTATCCGTAAAGGCTTTTACTTTTGCCGTGTACTCTTTCGGGTAGTTGTGGTAAGACATGGCATGAGTGGCTCCGGGAACTACCCATAGCTGTTTGTCGCCATTCTTGGCTTTATACAGGACATATACCATCCATGTGGGTACGTAGGTGTCGGCATCACCATGAATGAAGAACATGGGAAGCTTGCATTTCTCCACTTGCTTGAGAGAGGAGGCCTCTTGAAAACTCCATCCGTACAGAGTCTTGTTGATGAAGCTGGCCGCATACATTAATGGGAAAGCCGGGAGATGAAACTGCCCTTTCAATTCTTTTGCAAACTGGTCCCATACGCTGGTATAGCCACAGTCTTCTATAAAGCATTTCACATAGGACGGTTGCTTTTCTCCTGAAACCATCATGGTTGTGGCAGCTCCCATGGATATACCATGTACAGCCACTTCGATACTGTCTCCGTAAATTTTCGGTGCTATCTTTATCCATTGCATCACGTCAGTTCGGTCTTTCCATCCCATTTGTATTCTTTTGCCTTCACTCAAACCGTGGTCTCTGAGATCGGGAAGTAAAATGTTATAGCCAAGGTCGTGATGATACAGATATCCGATCATGAGCATTCTTACCGAACTCACCGTGTATCCGTGAATGATTACAGCTGTTTTTCTGGTTCCTCTGGATGCTGTGAACATGGCGTGAAGACGAGTCCCGTCAGGAGCATAAATAAAGGTGTCTTTCAATGCCTTTACTTGTTTCAAACTGTCACACCATCCTTTGATGAAAGGATATTTTTCGAATTGTTCGGCATAGGAACCCGGAATGTCTTTCCCGCAGTTTTCTTTTGGCGTGAGCGAATAGCTCAGCATGTAAAAACTGCCTCCAATTATGATGGCCAAGACTAGTAGGACGATGACCGTCAGTGATATGATTCTTTTTCTATGCTTCATTTCATCAAGTTTTACTGATTCCAAATATTCCATGCTGCAAAGGCTTGCAGAAGGAGCATTTCGAGACCATTCTTTGTGACAGCTCCGTGTTCTTGTCCTTTTTTCATAAACAGCGTGATGTCTGGGTTGTAGAGCAAGTCATAGAGCAGATGCTTTTCCGTGAGGCTCTCATAAGGAATTTGAGGGCATTCATCGGCGTTTGGATACATTCCTACGGGTGTGCAGTTCACTATGATGGTGTATTCCTTCATTATGTCAGGTGTCAGCTGTTCATAGGTAAGCATGTTCGGGTGTTCGCTTCTCGATACAAATTTACTTTCAATATTCAGCTTTTTCAGTCCGTGATAGATGGCTTTTGAGGCTCCTCCTGTTCCCAGAATCAGTGCTTTTTTGTGATGAGGCTCCAGAATGGATTCAATGGATTGCGTAAAGCCGATTACATCCGAATTATATCCGATAAGTTTTATCTTGTTGTTTTTCTGATGAACAATTTTAATGACATTCACGGCACCGATATCCATGGCATCTTTGTTCAGCTCGTCCAAATAAGAAATAATTTTTTCCTTATATGGAATCGTCACGTTCAATCCTTTCAGTTCGGGATTGGCTGCTATCACTTCTGGAAAGTTGTTGATAGCGGGAATCTCGAAATTGATATATTCCGCATTGATTCCCTCATTGGCAAAGCGTTCGTTGAAATAGCTTTTCGAAAACGAATGTCCCAAGGGAAAACCTATTAAACCGTATTTATCCATCGAATAATAATTTTGATTTGATATTATTTAGCTGCTATATATAATGTGCATACACCCATTGTCAATCTTTTGAATTCAACTCCTTTGAAACCGGCCTTCAAGATAATTTCCGACATGAGTTCTCCTTGCGGGAATGCATGAATGGTGCGCGGCAGATAGGTGTAGGCGCTATCATCTTTTGAAATGAGCCGACCCAGAAACGGCAGTATGACTTTTGAATAAATCCAGAATCCTTGTTTCATGGGGAAACTTTTTGGCTCGGACAATTCCAGAATAACCAAATGTCCTTCCGGTTTAAGTATCCTGCTTATTTCTTTTAATGACAAATCCAGAGATTCGAAATTACGCACGCCGAAAGCTACCGTCGCTGCATCAAAGCTGGCATCAGAAAAAGGAAGTGCGGCACAATCTCCTTTCTTGAATTCTATGGCATCTCCCAGTCCTGCATCTTTTGCTTTTTTTCTCGCCACCTGCATCATCCCTTCGGAAATATCCACCCCAACGAGTTTCGTGGGGTGAATCATCCGATAGTTGAGCAAGGCAAAATCTCCGGTTCCGGTAGCTATGTCCAGTATGGAATCGGGATTGAATCTTTTCAAGGAGTTGATAGCCTTTCTGCGCCATCCCTTGTCGAAACCAAGTGACAGGAGATGATTCAGCGGGTCATAGGAATGAGCGATATTGTCGAACATCTGTTCCACTTGCTCTTTCTTTTCACCGTTGCCATGGTAGGGCTTTATTTCTTCTTGTGCGTAACCCATTTATTTTTTCAGAAATGCTTTTACGTTTTTTTCTATGCGTGCAGAAATATCCTCGTTTTGTGCCTTTTCAAACTTTTCTCCCACGATGTGTTCATATAGTTCGATGTAGCGGTCGGAGACACTGTTCACGTATTCATCAGTCATTTCGGGAACTTGCTGTCCTTCTTTTCCCATGAAGTCATGTTCGATGAGCCATTGACGGACAAATTCTTTCGAAAGTTGTCTCTGAGGTTCGCCTGCCTTGAATTTTTCTTCATAGCCATCAGCATAGAAATAGCGGGAAGAGTCGGGAGTATGGATTTCGTCAATCAGATAGACCTTGCCGTCTTTCTTTCCGAATTCATATTTTGTGTCAACCAGAATCAATCCTTTTTCGTTGGCAATCTTTGTACCTCGTTCAAACAAAGCATATGTATATTTTTCCATCAGTTCATAGTCATCCTTGCTTACGATGCCTTGAGCGATGATCTCCTCTTTCGAGATATTCTCGTCGTGTCCTGCATCAGCCTTAGTGGTAGGAGTGATGATGGGGGAAGGGAATTTCTGGTTTTCCTTCATTCCTTCGGGAAGAGCAACTCCGCACAAAGAGCGGCATCCATTCTTGTATTCTCTCCATGCACTACCGGTAAGGTAACCGCGAATAATCATTTCCACGCGGAAGCCTTCGCAACGGATACCTACAGTTACCTGAGGATCGGGAGTAGCGATTTTCCAGTTCGGAACGATATCAGCCGTAGCGTCCAGAAATTTGGCTGCTATCTGGTTCAATACCTGTCCCTTGAAAGGAATGCCTTTAGGCAAGATGACGTCGAATGCAGAGATGCGGTCGGTAGCAACCATCACCAGCAACTCATCGTTGATGTTGTACACATCGCGTACTTTTCCATGATATACGCTTTTTTGTCCATCAAAGTGGAACTCTGTTTTTACTAAAGCTTGGCTCATAAGTCGTTGATATATTTAAAATTATAATTTTGCTTTTCCTTTCAATTCTTCCCGTTCTTTCTCTTTCTGAGTCTGAACGGCCTTCTCGTATTTCTCGTAGGCTTCCACAATACGTGTTACCAACTTGTGTCGTACGATATCTTTCTTGTTCATCTCGATAAAGCTGATTCCCTTTACTCCCTTCAGAATTTTCATGGCCTGAATAAGGCCGGAGTGTATCGGTGAGGGCAGGTCTATCTGTGTCATATCACCCGTGACAATCATCTTGGTGTTCATGCCCATACGGGTGAGGAACATCTTGATTTGTTGGGGTGTCGTGTTCTGTGCTTCGTCCAGAATGACCACCGCGTCATTCAGCGTGCGTCCTCTCATGAAAGCCAGCGGAGCAATCTGTATGACGTTCAGTTCCATGTATTCCTTGAGCTTGGCTGCGGGAATCATATCTTGAAGAGCATCATAGAGAGGCTGCAGATAAGGATCTATCTTCTCTTTCATATCACCGGGAAGGAAACCCAGCTTTTCACCGGCTTCCACAGCGGGACGGCTCAGAATGATTTTCTTTATCTCCTTGTTTTTCAATGAACGCACAGCAAGAGCAATGGCTGTGTAGGTCTTTCCTGAACCTGCCGGACCTATGGTGAACAGCATATCGTTCTTTTCGTATTCCTTCACCAGTTTCAACTGGTTTTCGCTTCGCGGACAAATGGGCTTTCCTGATACACTGAAAACAATCACATCCCCCGCTTTTTCCACCACAGGCGATTTGCCTTTGATGATATCGATGATGACCTCTTCGTTGAGTGAATTGTATTTGGCACAATGTTTTTCTATCTCAGTGATTTTCTCTTCAAAGGCACACATCTCCTCTTCATCGCCCATCACCTTGATTACGTTGCCGCGGGCAATAATCCGTAACTTAGGATACAAAGCCTTAATTATCTGTATGTTGGAATTATTCACACCATAGAAGATAACCGGATCTATATCCTCAAGAACTATATGTTTTTCTATCATTCAGTAATTTTAGACGTTAGTGACTGCAAATTTAATCATTCGTTTTGAATTGTTTTCCATTTCATTAAAAATTAATTGCAAGAAAGGACGAAAGTAGATATTGAAGCCTATAAAAGGAAAATTAGAAATAAAAAAAACCTTTTTCTCTATTTTTTCTTGGTAATGATATTTTTAACTACCTTTGTAAAAATAATTAAATACAACAAATTTATGTCAACCAACGAGATTAAGACTGCATTATGCATTGTAATGACATGTGTCCTTTTTATCCCAGTGACTCCAGTGCAAGCTGGTGGATTGATGACCAATACGAACTATCATATATCTTTTGATAGAATGATGGCACGCGGTGCAACTTTTGATATTGATGCAGCTTATAGTAATCCTGCCGGTTTGGTGTGGGGGCATAATGGCTGGCAGCTGTCTTTCAATTGGCAGATGCCGCAGCAGAACCGTGATATTACGACTACATTTCCTTTATTCACATCAGAAGGACATACACAAAAGTATCATGGCAAAGCATCGGCTCCTTTTGTTCCGGGCCTTTTTGCTTCCTACCGTCATGATAATTGGAATGTGTCGGCGATGATAGGTATTGTGGGTAGTGGCGGTTATGTCAGGTATGATGACGGGCTTCCCATGTTCGATGCACCTTTGATGGCTGCAATTTATTCCAAGACACACGGAACCGTAACCCCAGGCATGTATACCATAGATTCAAGCGTGAAAGGAAAACAATATATATATGGTGGACAAATTTGCTTCGCATATAAAATTGGAGAGAATTGGGCTGTATCTGCCGGAATCAGGGCCAATTACTATGACGGCTATTATCGCGGGTATGTGAAAGCTTCCATGAATAAAATAAATAATACTTTGGCTGATTATCAAGTGGATTGTGACCAAACAGGGTGGGGCTTCAATCCTATACTCAGTGTTGATTATCATAATAAGAACCTTACATTGGCGGCAAAGTATGAATTTCGTGCAAAGATGAACATACCGAATAAAACCAATGCAAACAGTGATCCCCAAGGACTGCTCTATGCCTTTCGTGATGGAGCAAAGACCCGATACGATATGCCTGCGTTGCTAACCGTTGCACTGGGATATGATTTTACTCCGAAATTGCGTGCAACAGTGGAATATCATTTCTTTGATGATAAGAATGCACGCATGGCTGATAATCGTCAGAAACAATTGACGCATGGTACAAATGAATACCTTCTCGGTGCAGAGTATGATATCAACAAGACTTTTACGATAAGTGCCGGTGCTCAACGTACTGATTATGGGCTTAGTGACGGCTATGAAACCAACACTTCTTTTGCCTGCGACAGCTACTCGGTCGGCGCGGGAGGTGCGGTAAACCTGAACAGCCACGTCCGCATCAATGCAGGTTATTTTGTAACATTATATAGCGACTATAAGAAACATGTCGATGCCGGCTCACCGGGTTATTGCAATACAACATTGGAAGGCACTGATATCTATTCTCGTACGAATAAAGTCTTCGGTATTGGAATAGATTATAAGTTTTAATCTAACTTGGAAAACTTTTTCCTATTCTTCTTGTTATTGATTATTTTAGTTATCTTTGCTCCGAATTGTAATATTACAGTCTCCGGATTGTATAGAATATATTGTAGAAATGTTGAAGAACAAGAATTTTTGGTTGGGGATAGTCATTATATTGTCTTTCGCGGTCTTTTTCTTGGGAAAATGTAGTTGTGAGAAAGATATGTCCATGGTGATGAACAACCCTCATAATATAAAGGGAGTGATCAGCTACAAAAGAAGTTTCCCGGATTTGAATGATATACAGCTGTCTGAAGCCCAAGCCTATGGAATCAGGCCCATCCAGTCCGAAGCGCAGGCTAGGAAGATGGGTGACAGACTTGTGGAAATCAAAAACTGTGATAAATACCAGATTGATGATTTGACTCACTCCATTCCTTTTCTTGTGCCTACGGCTGCCAACCTTCTGGATTCCATTGGAACCAATTTCCTTGATTCCCTCCATAGCAAGGGTTTGAATCCTTATAATATTCTCGTTACATCCGTGCTTCGCACTCAAGAGAACCTGAAGAAACTGGTAAAGCGTAACGGAAATGCCAAGGAAGCTTCGGCACATAGTTACGGTACCACTTTCGATGTTTCCTACAACCGTTTCATGCAAGTGCTGGATCCGGACGGACGTCCTTATCAGGAAGTGAATGATGATACTTTGAAGCTTGTGTTGAGCGAAGTGCTCCGAGATCTTCGTGAGAACCAGCGTTGCTACGTGAAGTATGAGTTGAAGCAGGGTTGTTTTCATATAACCGCCCGAAGGAATCAGCAATAATGGAATTACACCGCTATTTTATTTATCTGGCTTATGACGGCACTTTATACCATGGTTGGCAAGTACAGCCAAACGGAATCAGTGTGCAGGAAACTTTGATGAAATGTCTTTCCACTTTGTTGCGCAAGGAAACGGAGGTAGTCGGTGCCGGAAGAACGGATGCCGGGGTACATGCAAAACTGATGGTTGCACACTTTGATTCGGAAAATCCTATTGACTGTAAGTTGTTGGCGGATAAACTCAACAGACTTCTTCCTCCAGATATATCGGTTTACAGAATAAGGGAAGTACGATCTGAAGCTCATGCGCGTTTCGATGCAACCTATCGCACCTATCAGTATCATGTAACTACGGCCAAACATCCTTTTTCAAGGCTCTACAGCCACAGATTGTTTACCCCACTTGATTTTGACAAGATGAACGAAGCCGCCAAAGTTCTTTTTGAATACGAGGATTTCACTAGTTTCAGCAAACTCCATACAGACGTGAAGACCAACAATTGTAAGGTGATGAAGGCGGAGTGGAGCAGAACGGGAGAGAATGAATGGACGTTTACCATTCAGGCAAACCGTTTCTTGAGGAATATGGTGCGTGCCATTGTGGGCACGTTGTTTGATGTGGGAAGCGGAAAGCTCGATGCAGATGGCTTTCGCAAGGTGATTGAAAAGAAGGCGAGGGCAGAAGCTGGCAGTTCGGTGCCGGCAAAAGCCTTGTTCCTGGTGGATATAGGATACCCCGAAGAATTATTTATATAAATAAAGGTATTGGTTTATGTGGTTAGCTTACGCTTTTCTCTCGGCAGCATTGCTGGGATTTTATGATGTATTCAAGAAACAGTCTCTGAAGGGGAATGCGGTCATCCCGGTTCTTTTTCTTAATACACTGTTTTCCAGTTTGATATTTCTTCCTTTCATTCTTGCTTCTTCCTGGAGTCCGGAAAGCATGCAAAGCAGTATGTTCTACGTGCCAAGTGCAGGTTGGGAGGTTCATAAATACGTGATACTGAAATCATTCATCGTTCTTTCATCCTGGATATTCGGGTATTTCGGCATGAAACATTTGCCCATCACCATTGTGGGGCCCATCAATGCCACGCGTCCGGTAATGGTGCTGGTTGGTGCCTTGCTCGTGTTTGGCGAGAGACTTAACCTGTATCAATGGATAGGCGTGCTCATTGCTGTCACTTCATTTTTCATGTTGAGCCGTTCGGGCAAGAAGGAAGGTATCGACTTCAAGCACAACAAATGGATTTTTTTCATTGTAATGGCTTCTGTTCTCGGTGCTGTGAGCGGCTTGTATGACAAATATCTGATGGCTGACGTCAGTGACGGCGGCATCGGCTTGAACCGGATGATTGTGCAGACCTGGTACAACATCTATCAGTTCTTTCTGATGGGCATTGTATTGCTCCTGCTTTGGTTTCCTCGCAGAAAAGAAACGACTCCCTTTCATTGGGATTGGTGCATCATTTGCATTTCAATATTTCTTTCGGCGGCGGATTTCATCTACTTTTATGCCTTGAGTCTGGATGGCTCCATGATTTCCATCGTGTCGATGGTGAGGCGTGGGAGTGTAGTTGTTTCATTCCTCTTCGGAAGTTTGTTCTTCCGTGAAAAGAATTTAAAAAGCAAGGCTGTTGACTTAATCTTGGTGATAATCAGTATGATTTTCTTATATTTGGGCTCGATTAGCAAATAATGAACATGAAAAGACTCTATAAATTGCTTTTATGTATGGCTTTGGTTTTGAGTGCAGGCGCAGCTTCCGCTCAAAAGACATTGGCGGTGATGAATGATTCCATTGCCTCCCTAGCCAAACCGTTGACGGGAATACAAACCATGAGAACCGTTTTTTCCAGTATGCCGGACTCCATTTTTCCGGTTCTGACGAAGAACAACCGTTTGGATTGCATTGACTTTTTTGATAGCCACATGAAGGCCGTGGTGAAGAACCGCTTTTCGCAAGAATCGGAGATGAAAGCACTGACTAAGGATTATCTTTCGTTTCAAACCTCGCCATCAAGCAGTTTCGAGATGAAGTTGCTGCCTGTGAATGACAGTACGCAGATATTCTGTTTGGTGAAGCACGCCTTTGGTCCTGCATGTGACAGCGAAGTATTCTTTTATAACTTCAGTTGGGAAAAGCTTCCAGTTTCCCGATACTTTACGATGCCGGACATGAATGATTTCCTTGTTCCAGATAGTACGCATGCCAATTTATCAGCTATCGACATGAAACTGTACAAAGTCAGTCTCGATTCTTTGAGTACCGATTTGAAAGTTACATTCACCTCTTTGGAATATCTTACAAAAGAGGATGCCACAGCTGTGACACCATCTTTCCGAAAAGAACCTATCCGTTATCAGTGGATAGAAGGTAAATTTGTTCGTAAGGAGTAACACTGTTTTTTTTATCAAGTCTTTAAGACGTTCTTCTTCACATTTAAATTACAACCATGCAAAACCAATCTTCTGCATCGTATATGGATACAAAACCCCATTACGACCTTCTGGACGGATTGAGGGGAGTAGCCGCCTTGTTGGTACTCTGGTACCATGTGTTCGAAGGGTATCAGTTTGCCGGAAACCAGCCAATTATAGAGAATATCAATCATGGTTATCTGGTGGTCGATTTCTTCTTTATTTTGTCGGGATTTGTCATCAGTTATGCCTATGACGACCGTATGCGTGGAAAGATGACCTTGAAAAATTTCTTCAAGCGCCGGCTTATCCGTCTGCACCCCATGGTAATCTTGGGTGCATTGATCGGTGCAGTCACATTTTTTGTTCAAGGTGCCGTGCAGTGGGACGGAACTCATGTGGCCACTTCGGCTGTGATGCTGGCTTTGCTTTGTGCCATGTTTTTTATTCCAGCTGTTCTCGGCGCTTCCTTTGAGGTGCGTGGGAACGGGGAGATGTTTCCGCTCAATGGCCCTGCTTGGTCATTGTTCTTCGAATACATTGGCAATATTCTGTATGCACTTTTCATTCATCGCATTTCCACCAAGGCATTGAGTTTGCTGGTTACTTGCCTCGGCATACTGTTAGGAGCGTTTGCTTTGAGTGATTATTCGGGTTACGGATTTCTTGGAAAAGGATGGACTCTTGATGGCGAAAACTTCATCGGAGGTTTGCTCCGCATGCTTTTCCCTTTCACTTTGGGGATGCTGGTGCACCGTAAATTCAAGCCCAAAAGAATTCGCGGAGCCTTTTGGATTTGCACGAGCGTGTTGTTGCTGTTGTTCTTTGTCCCTTATATTCCCGGTCTGACTCCGATATGTTTCAACGGACTTTTTGAGATGTTTTGCATTGCCTTAGTCTTTCCGTTTCTGGTATGGCTGGGTGCATCCGGAACAACCACAGATCGCTTGTCATCCGGTATCTGCAAGTTCCTGGGAGATATATCCTATCCAGTTTATATTGTTCATTATCCCCTTTACTATTTGTTTTATGCCTGGCTCATTAAAAACCGATACTACACGTTTGCCGAGACTTGGCAAGTGGCGCTTTGCCTCATCATCGTCAATGTGATGCTGGCTTATGCCTGCCTGAAGTTCTACGACGAACCCGTACGTCGATATCTGACAAAGCGTTTTAATAATACGAAGCAATAATTTGCTTTATGCCTAAAAAAAGTCGGTTGGTCTTTATCTAGTATAGTTGCCCCCGTTATTTCGGCTTTTAAACAATATCCAAAGGTAATTCTGCCCATACGGTAGTACCTTTACCTGGTTCGGAATCAATACCTATTGTACCTTTCATCGATTTCGCAACCTTTTGTGCAATGTAGAGGCCTATGCCTGTGCCCGTTGCAAAATCATTGAGCTTGACAAAACGATTGAATACCTTTTTTCTATCCTTCATGTCAAAACCGATGCCTGTATCTTTCACCCAAATCTTTAAAACCTTATTTTCCATATCATATCCCATAGAAACGGAACCCTTCTCGGTAAATTTTATTGCATTATCCAAGAAATGCTTCATAATCTCCATAATTCCATCCTTGTTTGAAGATACGGTGCATGGAGCATCATGAGGTGTGTAGATAAAATTCAGTTTTTTATTCTTCATCTGCTTTTCATATTGACTTTTCATGATAGCAAACAAAGATTTTATATTCGTATCTTCAAATATAAATTTCTGATTGCTTGATTCCAGCTTGGAAAGATAAACGATGTCTGTAATCAAATTAAGCAATTGTACACATCCGTTATTGATATTTTCGCAGTAGAGAGCTCTTTCATCCTCGTTTTTTGAATCACACATTAACTGGGAAAAGCCCATGACGGAGTTCATCGGAGTGCGGACTTCGTGGCTGATTGTACTCAAGAACGAGGATTTGAGTTTATCGGATTCTTCTGCCTTCTGTCTGGCTATCACCAAGTCTGTGATATCCATAGCCGAACAGATGAGATAGTTCGTTCCATTAATGGTATGTGCATACTTAATGGTTTGCATGTACTTGATTGAATTTTGTGAAACGGGTATTTCCTCGACAGAGATAACCGGTGACGTGATGCTATGTCTGGCTGCAATGTTGTCAGTGATATAGCATGCATTTGCCTGTTCTGGTGTAGATATATCCTTATCGTATTTCCCGATAACTTCTGCAGAAGTAAGTCCATAGAATGAAGCAAAATTATCATTTACTAAAGTAAACTTGAATCCGGCATCTATATTTTTTACGAATATGAGATTGGGAAGGGTCTTCAATATTGAATTGATCAGTGTATATTTTTCTTGTCTTTCATTTTGTAAAACGTTTAGCATAGTGATGTCTGATACAATTCCGTAATACGATATCACTTTACCTTTTTCATCCATAATAAAATCGATACTCTCTTCTATATCTTTTACGGTTCCGTTTTGTAAAATTATTCTGAAGCAGAGTGTAAAGGGTTGGGATGTATTAATCTTTTCGTTGAATGAGCTTGTGTAACAGTCAATATCTGCAGGGTGAATCCATTTTAGAAAAGCATTATGACTATTTAAATCTTGAAGCCTGAGATTGAATATCTTGCATACTCCGATGGAAAAAGAATAATGACTTGTAGTCAAATCATATTTCCAAAGTCCGTTTTCCAAATTAGGTTTCAGTTGTCTTGTCATAATTATCTTTGGTTTTGCAAACAATTGATAATAGTGATAACCTCTCGCATGCAAATATACAAAAAATATAACAAGTAATAACTTCTTCCTTATTATTATTACAAACAGAACAATAATTGAACAAATTTATATGCAATAAGAACAACCATGTTCCAATGGTCCCAAAAATATTCTTGAAAAAGGTAATTATTTTCGGCTTTCTAATCAGTATTCATTCACAAACACAGAATTATCCTTTACATAAGATGAAGAGAATGTAATGATCTTTCCGAAATCACTTTCCGTAGGAGCCTTTGCTATGTACTCTTTGAGTCCGCTGAATGGATTGTCGGCATTTGCTTTCAGTGCACTGCCATTGCCAAAGTTCACGATATGGATGTTTGAATTGGCCAATATGGCAGAAGTTTTGTCGCTCAGTATTCCGGTGGAGCTAATTGCCTCGTCCGCTGCAGCCTTGATATCAGCTGCGGACATGTCCGATTCGATGACGACCAAAGCCCTTCTTCCGAAACCTACGCTGTTGATATAGATTTGGCTAGAGGTTGCTCCGCTGACGGCGCTCTCGGGAAAATCCATAACCATGGTGAAGAATACGCGGTTAAGATCGAATGCAACGAGTGTCTTATGAGTTTTCTTCAAATCTTTTTTTCCCAACAAGGAAGAAATCGACATTTCTTGTCCGAACAAAGATTTAAGATCATCGTAGCTGGCCAATTCTCTCTTTGAAAAAGAAAAATCCTGAGATTGAGGAATCTTTTGGGATTTCACGGCTTCTTTGGCTGCTGCCATCATTGCCTCTTGCGTGGGGGCTATTGAAACGGACTTGACAGGTATGGAGAAACTTACTGTAATGTTCTTAAACGGTGTCGAGCCGAATTCATATTGTGATTTGTTTACCGATGATGCTTCCAACACTCTTCCCAGAAAGATTTCGGAAGAAGATTTGGGCATAAATTTAGAGGAACTTGATTTCTGAGGTGTTGCAGCTTGCATGCTTGCAGCCAGCAAAAGGATGGCCGTGGCCAACAATATTCTTGTTTTCATGGTGAGATTCTTTAAAGTTGATTATTCGAATGTGTAATTAAGCTTTACCCAGTATATCTTGGACTTGCCTGTTTTTGTTTCCATTAACTGAGCAGGTCTGGGTAAATCATAACCTTGTCCGAAGGAAATAAGTTGTTGGTTGTTATCGTTGTTTTCCTGGCAATACAATTCCATGCTCATCTTTACGATGCCTTCGGCTGTCTTTTCCCCGCATTCCATCCATTTTTCCGTTGTCGGATTGTATAGGGAAAACTTATTGCCGTTCCATTGTATCTTGTAAGTCTCTTTGATGTCTCCCGGTTTGCTGATGGTCAGCGAATCTTTGTTGAAAAGCAAAGTTTGCGGCGTGCTGAGGGTCAGACGTTTTCCAAAATATGATTCCAAAGTGTTTGATGCATCATAATTGATACCTATGTATTCACCTACTAGAGTGGATTTCCATTTGAATGTTGTTTTCTCTTCAGGATTTTTTACATCGTCATCTTTCGAGCATGACGAAAGGATAGTGCCGGCAAACAAACATGAAAGCATAAGCATAGATGTTTTTCCCCTTAGCATAGATTTTAGATGATTCTTCATAATAAACTTAATTAGTATTGATATATGCAAAGTTATACATAGTATTTGAATAAAAAAAGATTTCCATGCAACATTTTGTGATGTTATTACGTCTTAAAGAAAAACAAACGTAATAGACATGAAGTGTAAGATATTATTATTAGGTTTTCTCATGGGAAGTATTCCATTCGTAGGGTACAGTCAGATGCTCCCTATAGCGCAGTTTTATGCAAAGAATGATTCGGTCATGAAAGCGATGGAATATGAAGCGGTCTATAAAGACAGAAACTATGCCAAGCTCATTGAGATTAATTCAAAAATAAAAGATAATTTCAATCGTTTGGGTGAAAAGGACAAGTTGGCAATGAAAGGTATGATAGCCGAACAGGTCTATTATAATAATGCTTGTTGGTATTCCTTACAGAAAAAGAAAAAGTCGGCCTTGGAAAATTTCAAAAAAGCCGTTGAGCTCGGTTATAAGAACGTGGGGCATGCCAGTGTGGATACCGACTTGGATTTTATTCGTAAAGATGCTCGGTTCGTTGATTTAATTAAAAAAATGGAGAAACTATCTTTTCTGAGTATACTTCGAGGAAGCGGGAATTATGTGAAGGAGGAAAAAGAATTGCCCCGGTTTGTTTATGCAACTCCCAATGACTCGAATCTGGTGCAAGTGAGAAAGTTTTTCAATCTCGACAGCATTGCCGGTAGCGGCGATGAAATATCGAAGATAAAGAATCTGATGTACTGGGTTCACAACAGTATCCGACATGACGGTAATTCTTTAAATCCGAAACGTAAGGATGCCATTGCGCTTTATCAGATATGCAAGAAAGAGGGTAGAGGCATTAATTGCCGAATGATGGCCATTATGCTGAATGAATGCTATCTGTCCATGGGATGGAAGTCAAGGTATGTGACTTGCATGCCAGTAGATTCTACGGATTATGACTGCCATGTGATTAATGCCGTATATAGCAATACACTGGATAAATGGATTTGGATGGATCCGACCTTCGCTGCTTATGTCTCTGATGAAAAAGGTAACCTGTTGGGCTTATCAGAAGTGCGGGAACGCTTGGTGAACGGTGCTCCGCTGGTTCTCAACGAAGATGCCAACTGGAACCATCAGAACCAGCAGACAAAAGAAGAGTATCTATACAATTATATGGCAAAGAACCTGTATCAGATGGAGTGTCCCGTAGAATTTCGATACGGACAGGAAAGCGTGGGAGGACATCGGTCTCCTTATATTATTCTGGTACCCGGGAAATATAATACCTATCGCACAAAGGATACGAAGTATATGACTCAAGATGCGGACCGATTCTGGACCGGTCCATATTGAAATCAGCCACGCCCATAAATCTGCTTCATGATTCTGTTGCCTATGACGGGGCGGTAATGTGCCCTGTCATAATAGTGATGGTAATCTCGGGTTATGTCATTTGAACCGGAAAAGTCATGAACGGAATTTAATCCGAAACAGGTTCTGAGAATCTTCAAGTCAGCAGGATTTATCTTTATGAGCTTGAAATCAGGCCCGATGATGATATCCACCTTCGTATGATGAAGCAAGCATATTGATCGGATTCCTTTAAGTTCTTTCATGATATCCTTGTTTATGACGGGTAATGCCGTACTTTCTTTTCGGGCAGAAAACAGATTCTTTTGCTTCCTCCAATAGGATTCGCCTTCGGCAGTGATTAAATGGTCGTTAGGATTGATGGCATCGTTGTCCACGGAATCCCTTATGCATTTATAGTTGTGAACAACCCCAGCCTCGCAATAATTCGGATTCCACTTGTGCATCATAAACGGGAAGATGAAATCGGGAAAGAAAAACGTCTGGATGTATTTGAGTTGATATCCTATGTGACTTTCATTGGGGTCGGCTTCCGGAGGCATGGCATGCAGGCTTCCTGGATATGATTTTGCACTGCCGAACGAATCCCAATCCATGACGAGGAGTATATTTCTTATCTCGGTGCCGTCTCTGTCCAGAGCCACAAGTTTTTTATAGAATCCTCCGATGGTTTCCTGATTATCAAAGAACCTCATGGCATGTGATCCCGGAGTCAGATATTTCTCCCATTCTTTGCATTTGAATGCCTGTGTACAGGAGTTTCCCATGATGAATGAATTATAATGGCGGGCTTTCTTGTGTTTTTGATATATTTTCCAGCCTATCAGATTTTCATTGATAAAGACATCCGACTGGTCATAACGGGGATAGGTGCGCAGGACCATGAAAGGATCGAAATAAAAATAAAGGCCAAGTGCCACTATAAATGGCAGGCACAATATGATAACTTTTGTATAGAATCTTGACATCATAACATTTAGAATTGCAGGTAAATGAAATTTTCAGAATCAAACTTTCCTGTAGTGAGGAGAGCAAATATGAGAATGTAATATACACTCCATCTGATCCAAACAGGCTGGCGGCTGATGACTTGAAACAAATCCCGCTTTGACTGGAAGTATTCGAATATCCAAATCAGCAATAAGGCCGAACCGGCTACGATGCATACATGGTCGGTCAGACCTATATTTATTTCTTTCCAGCTTTGGTTCACCCGAAATGACATACGACTGATAAAGTAGATGGCTTCTCTGATGTTTCCTGCACGGAAGAATATCAGGGAAAAGGCAAATAGCAGGTAGGTTCTGAGGATGAGTACCCATCCACCGATTCTTGCTCCCAGTTTCTTAAGAATGAAGTTACGAAGGAAGCCGAATCTCATTTCGTAACAAATGATGATTCCTTGGATGAGGCCGTAGACAACGAAACTCATACCGACTCCATGCCATACTCCCAAGGCGGAAAATGTAATGAGAAGTGACAGGTATATGCCGGGCTTGTTCCATCGGCGCAGAACGGATGTGAGTGGCATGAAGATATAATCGCGCACCCAGAAGGACAGGGTGATGTGCCATCTTCGCCAAAGGTCGGAGGTCGTTTCTGCTGTGAACGGGCGGTCGAAGTTGGGAGTGAGCCGATAGCCGAATAGCCGTGCTGTACCCAAGGCCATGTCCGTGTATCCTGAAAAGTCGGTATAAAGCTGTATGGGATATATAAGCATGGTCATGAACAATTGGATGCCGGAGGCATCTTGAGGACTGGCATAGATGGCATCAATTGCGGATGATAGGTTGTCTGCAATAACCAGCTTCTTTATGAGACCTAGCAGAATAAGTTTCAGTCCGTAGGTAATGGTATCGTAATCGAACTTTTTCCCTTCCTGTAATTGAGGAAGTAATGCTGACGGACGTTCAATGGGGCCTGAAAGAAACTTCATGAAAAGGAGCATGTAGAGCAAGAAATTCAGATAGTTCTTTTCTGCTTTGAATTCTCCCCAGTACACTTCTGTAAGATAGGACAGAGCCTGAAATGTGTAGAACGAAATACCTAATGGGATGATGAGGCCTGAATGCCGGCATACAGTCCATACTCCTACAAGAAATGCTATGCCTGAAAAATAAATCCGGTTCAGTGTCTTTTCTTCTTGTTTCTTGGAGAGACGCAGTCCCAGCCAATAAGTGGCGGTGGAAAGAAGGACTGCCGTGAGAAGAAAGTAAAGACTGTTGTAACCAATGAAAACAGTACTGGCAAGGAGCAGAACATATTTTTGATAGCGGTAGCTTGCGACATAATAGATGACGAAGGTCAGTGCTGTCAAAAGAACAAATTCAAAAGATATGAAAGCCATAAGTTAGTGTCATTTGTTTGTTTTTACTTGGATGGAACGGCACATATCGCCTACATTGGCAAGATGAGCTATTTCTCTGAAATTAAAACGTACTTCGAACTTCTTTTCAATTTGATTGATGAGCAACATGTTGGTTAATGAATCCCAACCGTCCACATCGCTGGCTTTTGTCTCCAGTGTAATAGTCAATGCCGGATTCTTCACTACTTCGCGAAGAATGGCGGTCAAGTCATTTAAAATTTCATTTGTTTCCATTATCTTTAATTTTATTTTCTATCATTTGTGCAATGGCCTTACGGTCTGTTTTGTTATTCGTATTTAACGGGAAACAGGGAATGCAGAATATCTGTTTCGGTATCATGTAAGAAGGAAGTTTTTCCTTCAGATGGTTTTTTAATCCCGTTATATCATTGAACTCCTGTTCGATGGCTAACATCAGTTCTTGATTTCCCTCTATGGTTGTAACCAAAGCTACTGTGTTGCACTTGCTCGCGAAGTATTGGCGTGCTACATGTTCTATTTCGCTCAGTTCTACCCGGAATCCTTGAATCTTGACTTGGGAATCTTTTCTCCCGCAGTAGATGAGGTCTCCGTCCGAATCGTAATAGCAAATATCGCCGGTCTTATAGAAGATCTTTCCGTCTGCTTCCTTGATGATGGCAGCATCTGTCTTTTTCTTATCGTGCCAATATCCGTTCATCACCTGAGGACCACTGATCCAAAGTTCTCCTTGTTGGTTGCATCCAACGGGAAACCCATCGTCTCCTATTATTTTGGACTCCATATCCTGAAACGGTTTCCCAATGGCAATCATTCCGTTGTGTTGCTTGATGGTCCCTTGCATAGGAATGTGATAGGATGTGCAATAGATGGTGCCTTCCGTGGGGCCGTAGAGATTGAAGAATGTTGCTTGGGGAGCACAGGAATGGAATTTCGTCAGCAATTCTACCGGTGATGCCTCGGCTGTGACAACAAGATATTTGAGACTGGGAAGACTGATTTCATCGAAATAAGGGGAAACAAGTTGTAGCAATGAAGGGGGAACGGCTGCAAACGTAAGCTCATAGCGATCCAGAATATCGAATACTTTGATGTATTTCACATCTTTGTATCCAACGGTGTAAATGCAGGCTCCTAAAGTGAGCGGGTAGAGAAGGGATACTACTGAAACATCAAACGTCAGTTCAAACATTTGCAGCATGCGGTCATTGCAGTCAAGAGACCATCCTAAACCGGAATAAGCTTTGTAGAACGCGTTCAGATTAGAACGCGATATAGGGACACCTTTCGGCTTTCCGGTACTTCCTGAAGTGAAAATGATGTAGGCGGGATTCCGTGAGTCTGCAGGACAATCAATTGGTGTCCAGTTTCCTGATAATCTGCCAATAAAGTTCATGCATTTTATACCTTTACACCATGATGTGGTTGCTATAAAAGCTTTATTCCCTAAAATCAGTTCGATACCGGCTTCCTTGATGATGGTCAGATTCCGGTCATTCGGAAATGCCGGATGCAGGATGACGTAAGTCTTTCCTGTCAAGAGAACGGCAAGAATGGCTGCATAAACTTCTATACGGTCTTCTGTGATGATACCAATGATGTTTGCAGGTTCTTTTTGCAGAGCATGGACAAAATCGTTAACCAGATTCGAAAAATACCGGTAGGTATATGGTGTATCGTTAATGACAAATGCATTGCGATTCTCGAATTCTTTCATGGCTGAAATGATATCAGCCAAAACATCTCCAGAGAAATAATCAGACTTCATTTTGTTCCTTTTTTATATAAGTCTGTCATTTATGCGAAATCATGCACACAAAATAAGAAAATCTTGCTGATTTTAATTTTTTTTGTACTTTGTAAACTTTATGCAAACAATGAGATGAAAACAGAATTGCCAAATGCTCAACGAAGGACGTCTTGTGTGGTTTGATAATTTGCAATGGCCCTGTACAAAAGACTCTTGTCAATGTTTTTTTCTTCTTTTCCTGTTGAATAGGAGTATATACCTTTGATTGCTTGGTATTGTAGGTTTCGCTTGCCGGGTGAGAGAACTATTAAAGAAGATTTTTCCCAATATCCCAAGCCTTCATACGTCGCAGCAAAAGCTCTGGGTAGGTATGTCTTTTTGAATATGTCTTGTCCGTAGAACTTCGAGATATAATGAAATCCTAGTATGTCGAAGAGGGTGGGCATGATATCTGTCTGTGACATCAACGTGGAAATATTCTGTGCCGGGACAAAGTCGGGGGAGTATATCAATGCCGGAATATGGTATTCATCGAGAGGTAACTCTGTACTTCCGGCACTGGAAGCGCAATGGTCTGCCGTGATAACGAAAACTGTATTTTTAAACCATGCCTGTCTAGATGCATCATTGATGAACTTGCCAAGGGCATAATCCGCATATTTAACGCCTCCTTCTCTGGTCTTTTTATTGGACGGAATGTCTATGTGCCCGTCGGGATAAGTGAAAGGCCGGTGGTTACTGACTGTCATGATATGTCCGAAGAATGGTTTGCCTTTTGCAGCATCGGCATTGAATGTCTGTATGGCCTTGTTGAATATGTCTTCATCACATACTCCCCATACTGTCTTGAAAGTTGTTTCATTCGGTTGAAAGTCCTGTTGGTCGATTACCTGATAATGATTGCCTTCAAAGAATGTTTTCATATTGTCGAAGTAACTGTCTCCACCATAAAGAAACTGAACTGTGTATCCTTTCTGCATTAGTAGTTTTCCCACAGAGAACAGATCGTTATTGTGTTTTTGCTTGATGATACTTTCTCCGGGAGATGGCGGAACACACAACGAAAGGGCCTCCAATCCGCGAACCGTACGGTTGCCTGCTGCATACAGATTATTAAAATTGAGGCTCTCGTTTGTTAATCTGTCAAGATTGGGCGTCAGGTTTTTTTTATTGCCATATCGATGAAGATATTCGGCACTCATGCTTTCAATGGAAATGAGTACGATGTTTTTATGTAATTCGGCTTGCGTAGGCATTATCTTTTGAATGTTTTTCCCGGTGCTTTGGTATTGTTCCTGAAGAATCCGAAGGGCGGTCTCTGACGGTATAGTAGTGTAGAAATCCCTATAATCCAATTTATTGCTGATAAAAGCCTCGCAGAATTTTACGCATCCGTTTGCTTGCAGTTCATTGACATACTTGTTTTCATGGTGTTGTGCTTTTGCGTTTAGATTTAATAAGCCGAAGCAAATAATGCATAAAATCATGTATAAGCTTGTAGCCGCAGCATTCTCTCTAAATGATGGGAGTTCCTTGAAATTTCTTTTGTCTAGGTGTCTGATGAGTAAATAAGTAATTCCGGCTGATATTACAATTAAAGCAGACAATATGGGAATCAAAGGATAGGATTCGAAAAAATTCCCGATAACTTCGTTGGTATAAACCAGATAGTCAACAGCAATGAAATTGTATCTTACTCCGAATTCATTCCAAAAAAGATATTCTGCTATGAAATTGAGTAGAATGCCGGCTGTATAGAAAAACATGACAAGGTAGTAAGAATATTGCCGCCATCGGATTCGGAGGAAGGGAAAGAAGGTTCGTATGCTATAACTTACCAGTTTCCAAAGAACAAGGTAGCAAATGATTCTTGTGAGTGGTTTATTGAATTCCCGTAACGGAGTGTCAAAGAAATATAGGATAATAAAGGCTGAAGCTAGAACGATAGGAATAATGATGTTCCAAGGTTTTCCATATTTTTTATTTGAAAGAAAAACAATGAATGCCCAAAAGAGGATGAAACTGATTATGGAAAAGCATAAATCATTTACAGTTCCGAGTAAAAAAATCTCTGCCCATTCTCCAATCGAGTAATCCACTGTCGTCTGATTATTAAACAGTAAGATTATTCTGAGAACGAACCCAAGCAGAAGAGTGAAAAGAATCACTTTTCGGATTCCTTGGGTGTAGAGCTTTAAAGAATTAAAGCATAGCATTGCATTTGGATTTATATATCACCAAAAGTACAAAAAATAATTTAAAACCATAGGAAAAATAAAAAAAAGGCTGATTCATATTGTAGAATCAGCCTTCTTGTCTATTAAAGCAGTTGACGATTATTGAGCCAATTTATTGTCTGAACCCAAAACGTCAGTGATTTTATGCTTGTACATCTTTTCCATTTCGTCACGTGCTGGACCGCAGAACTTACGTGGGTCGAATTCTCCCGGTTTCTCAGCGAATACCTTGCGAACGGCAGCCGTGAAAGCCAGACGAGAGTCGGAGTCGATGTTGATTTTACAAACTGCGCTCTTGGCAGCCTTGCGAAGTTGCTCTTCAGGAATACCAACTGCATCAGGCAATTTGCCACCATACTGGTTGATCATGTCAACATATTCCTGTGGAACTGAAGATGATCCGTGAAGAACGATTGGGAATCCTGGTAATTTAACCATAACAGCATCCAATACATCGAATGCCAATGGAGGAGGTACTAATTTACCTGTCTTCGGGTCACGGGTACACTGTTCCGGTTTGAACTTGTAAGCTCCGTGGCTTGTACCAATGGAGATAGCCAATGAGTCAACACCAGTCTTTGATACGAAATCGATGACTTCTTCAGGTTTTGTATAATGAGATTCTTCAGACTGAACTTCATCTTCAACACCAGCCAAAACGCCTAACTCGCCTTCAACTGTTACATCATACTGATGAGCATAGTCTACAACTTTCTTAGTCAAGGCAACGTTTTCGTCGTAAGGAAGAGCGGAACCGTCAATCATGACAGAAGAGAAGCCCATGTCAACACATGACTTGCAGAGTTCGAAAGAATCTCCATGGTCAAGGTGAAGAACGATTTCAGGATGTTCGCAACCCAATTCTTTAGCGTAAGCTACAGCACCTTCTGCCATGTAACGGAGCAAAGTCTGGTTTGCATAGTTACGTGCACCTTTTGAAACCTGAAGGATAACCGGAGATTTCAAATCGGAAGAAGCTTTGATGATAGCCTGAAGCTGCTCCATGTTATTGAAGTTGAATGCAGGAATTGCATATCCACCGTTGATGGCTCTCTTAAACATGTCTCTTGTATTTACGAGGCCTAAATCTTTGTAATTTACCATTTTGTTTAAAGTTTATAGTGAATAATTCTTTTTTCCGATTGCAAAAGTAATAATTTCTATCTGAAACGAACAGTAAAAATGATGAAATTATTGGAAAGAATGTAACATTTTATGCTCTTGTTAACATGACATAGAGCAAAAATCAACGGATTGCTATCTCGATATGGCAAGACGATATTGGAAGGGTACTAAAGCAATAGAAAAAAATTACGTGAAATATTTTGCAGGGTATTTTTTTTAGATTACCTTTGCACCCTGAATAAGCCATTACATATATAGAGTTACCACCTATATTTAAAAACGGAATAAAAATTAATTAAGATATGAAAAAAGGAATTCATCCGGACAATTATCGTCCAGTCGTATTTAAGGATATGTCAAACGGTGACATGTTTCTTACTCAATCAACGGTTGCTACTAAAGACACCATTGAATTTGAAGGTGAAACTTACCCTTTGGTAAAGCTTGAAATTTCAAGTTCTTCTCACCCGTTCTATACTGGAAAGAACAAGTTGGTCGATACAGCAGGACGTGTTGATAAGTTCATGAACCGTTATGGTAATGTTCGTAAGAAATAAGTGACTTATTGTAAAATAAGAAAAAGGATGACTTTTATGTTGAAAGTCATCCTTTTTTCTTTTCCTATATGCGGTGGTTTTCGCATTAATAAGTATCTTTGTCTCCAATTTTAATAACTATAATACTAAGAATACTTTATGGTAGCAGAAAAAATTCAAAAGAAATTAAGTGAATCGCGTAATGCCAGATGGGGAGCCTTGCTCATCGTCTCTTTTACGATGATGATGGGTTATTTTTTTACTGATGTAGCATCTCCTTTGTCTACAATCCTCAAACAAACGGCTGAACAGGGAGGTATGGGCTGGTCTTCAACGGAATACGGATTCTTTGCCGGTTCCTACAGTTTTATCAATATTTTCTTGCTGATGTTGTTCTTTGGAGGACTTATCCTTGACCGTATGGGCATACGCTTCACGGGCATAATGGCTACAGCTTTTATGTTCGTTGGCGCCTTGATAAAATTTTATGCTATCGGTTATATTTCTCCTGAAGGAACGGTTTCTCTTGACTTTACTTTGTTCGGGCTGATACCTTCGCCGGCAAAGACTCAGGTTCTTGTAGCTTCTTTGGGTTTTGCAATCTTTGGCGTAGGATGTGAAATTACCGGAATTACGGTTTCCAAGATAATTACCAAATGGTTTACAGGTCATGAACTGGCCCTCGCCATGGGGGTGCAGGTAGCTTTGGCTCGTTTGGGAACAGCTGCTGCCTTAAGTGTCAGTCCGATGATTGCCCTACAATTCCATAATCTTTCCACACCGATTCTTTTGGGAGTGGTTTTGTTATTGGTGAGTTTCCTTTCTTTCTTTGTCTATATCATATTGGATAAAAAACTGGATGCTTCTACTGCCAGCTCTGCCGAAACACTCTCTGAAGAGGACGACAAATTCAAATTCTCTGATTTGGCTGTCATTTTCAAGAATCCGGGATTTTGGCTGATAGCTCTTCTTTGTCTCTTGTTCTACAGTGGAGTGTTCCCATTCCTGAAGTTCGCTTCAGACTTGATGGTAAATAAATATGGTGTAAGTGCCAAATGGGCCGGATGGATTCCATCTATTTTACCTTATGGAACAATTATTCTCACTCCGGTTTTCGGAACGATTTATGACCGCATAGGAAAAGGAGCTTCTCTGATGATTTTGGGGAGTTTGCTGCTGACGGTATGTCATGTATGTTTTGCATTGCCTTTACTTAATACCGTTTGGTTTGCAGTCATTATCATGATATTATTGGGAATTGCCTTTTCTCTGGTACCAAGTGCCATGTGGCCTAGTGTTCCAAAGATTATTCCGATGAAACAGCTTGGCAGTGCTTTTGCAATCATTTTCTTTATTCAAAATATAGGGTTGATGCTTGTTCCTATGTTTATGGGTAAATGTATCGAATTTTATACTTCGGCAGATGGACGTGTAGACTATACAGTGCCGATGATTATTTTTGCCAGTTTTGGTATTGCTGCCATTCTTATTGCCTTGGGATTGAAATTCCTTGATGGAAGAAAGCAATATGGTCTGGAACAGGCAAATATCAAGAAATAATAAATTGTCGATAAAATAGATGATATGGGATTCTCTACATTTTTGAGGTCTGTCGTATTAGTTGCTTCCTTGACTTTTCTGACTGCTTTGTCAGCAGATGCAAAATCGGAAAGCGGAAGTTTTACTGTGGGCGACAAAGCCTTTCTGCTTAATGGAAAACCTTTTGTGGTGAAAGCGGCTGAGGTGCATTATCCTCGTATTCCCCGTGCTTATTGGGATCAGCGTATCAAGATGTGCAAGGCTTTGGGTATGAATACCCTTTGTCTTTATGTGTTCTGGAATATTCATGAACAGCAGGAAGGTCGGTTCGATTTTACGGGGAACAATGATGTAGCGGCCTTTTGTCGTTTGGCACAGAAAAACGGTATGTATGTCATAGTCCGTCCCGGACCGTATGTTTGTGCGGAATGGGAGATGGGTGGACTTCCGTGGTGGCTGTTGAAAAAGAAAGATATCCGTTTGCGAGAGCAGGACCCTTATTTTATGGAACGTGTGAAACTGTTCGAAACTGAAGTTGGAAAGCAGCTTTCTCCGCTTACTATACAAAATGGCGGACCAATCATTATGGTTCAGGTCGAAAATGAATATGGTTCTTATGGGGTGGACAAACCTTATGTGGCTGCTATAAGAGACATTGTGAAAGGAGCAGGATTTGATAAGGTTACTCTATTCCAATGTGACTGGAGCAGTAATTTTACGAATAACGGGTTGGATGATCTTTGTTGGACAATGAATTTTGGTACAGGTGCCAATATTGACCAACAGTTTAAGAGGCTTGGCGAATTGCGTCCGAATGCTCCAAAGATGTGTTCGGAATTTTGGAGCGGGTGGTTTGATAAATGGGGAGCACGCCATGAAACCCGTCCTGCCAAGGATATGGTTGCCGGTATCCGTGAAATGCTTTCGAAAGGAATTTCTTTTTCATTATACATGACTCATGGAGGTACTTCATTTGGACATTGGGCCGGGGCAAACAGTCCCGGATTTGCACCTGATGTGACTTCCTATGATTATGATGCACCTATTTCGGAATGGGGGATGACAACGCCGAAGTTTTTCGAATTGCGCGAGATGATGAAGACATTCAATGGCGGAAAAAAGATGCCTGCCATTCCCGGAGCGAATCCTATCATCAAGGTGAACAAATTCGATTTGAAGGAATATGCTCCTCTTGAGTCCAATATGCCGCAATCTGTGAAAAGCCGTGATATAAAGACAATGGAAGAACTCAATATGGGTTGGGGTTCTATGATTTATCGTTCTATATTGCCTGAAATTGAAGGTACTTCCATATTGCAGGTCAATGAGCCGCATGATTATGCACGCATATTCATCGATGGTAAATTTATAGGTAAATTGGATAGAGTGAAGGGAGAGAAAGAGTTGGCTTTGCCTCCTGTAAGGGAAGGTGCTGTGCTCACCATTTATATTGAAGCAATGGGAAGAATCAATTTCGGGCGGGCTATAAAGGATTATAAGGGCATCACAAAAGAGGTTTCGCTAAAGTACGAAAAGAATGGAAATGAATTCATTTGTAGTCTTAAGAATTGGGATATTACTTGCATTTCCGATGATTATCAGACTGCTGTGAATGCTTTGCAGAATCCAGTCAAACAACCGACTCTTGAAACGAAGGCAGGATATTATCGAGGCTATTTTACATTGAACAAAACGGGTGATACTTTCCTGAATTTTGAAAACTTCGGCAAAGGACAAGTGTATGTGAACGGGCATGCTTTGGGAAGAATTTGGAGCATCGGGCCACAGCAGACTCTTTATATGCCAGGTTGTTGGCTGAAAAAGGGACGTAATGAAGTGATTGTACTCGACGTCATAGGCCCTAGAGGAAATACCGTTTGTGAAGGTCTTGATAAGCCTGAATTGAATAAACTGAATGCAGAATCAAGCAATCATGGAAAAGAAAGTATTGATATGAATAAGTTTAAATTGATTCAATCAGGTTCTTTTGAAGCAGGCAACGGATGGCAGAACGTAAAATTCTCTAAACAGACAACTGCACGATTCCTTTGCATTCAAGCAGTAAATGCTCATGATGGGAAAGAACTTGCCAGCATGGCCGAACTTTATGTTCTGGGTGCCGATGGAAACAGACTTAGTCGTGAGCCGTGGAGGGTGAAGTTTGTGGATAGTGAGGATGCGGAGAACGGAAACAAAACTGCAGATAAAATATACGATTTGCAGGAAAGTACTTATTGGAGTACGTGCAAGGGTGTTCCGTTTCCTCATGTGTTGGTTATAGACTTAGGTTCCGAACAAACTCTGACAGGCATTCAATATCTGCCGAGGGCCGAACAAGGTGCTCCCGGAAGTATCAAAGATTATAAGATATCAGCTTATTGATTTTGAATTTATATTATTATAGCACTCCTTCATATCTCTAAACGAGCTATGGAGGAGTGTCTTTATTTGTTTGTTTTAACTGGGGGAAAACGCTTCCAGAAAAATTTTTATAAAAGCATTCCAACCATTCTAACTTTTTGACTTATCATGCTATTAATCAATAAAATAAAAGTTAGAATGCTACTAAAATACATTCTAACTTTTCTTGAGCATTCTAACTACATTCTAACTCTAATTCAAATTGTCTTCTCACTTAGTTTGCGGCATTTCTGCGTCCACTTTCAGAACGGCTCCCGTATTGGAATCGAACGTAACCTTCGTGGTCATCTTTTTATTAAATAAGTCATTGTCAAGCATTTCGGTATTTCCGAATTGGGTAAGATCAAGTTCTCCTTGATAAAAGGTCTTTTTGCCTTGATAGACTTTGACTGAAGCTTTTCCCGGAAGGTTATAGACAATACCCGAAAGTTTCTTTTTGTTCTTTTCCTCAGCAGTAGGTATGGGTACTGTTTTCTCATTTTGAATATCGAGATATACCGGTTCGCCTGCTAAGTTTGAAATATCAAGAACTCCCAACTTTTTGGAAAAGCGGAACAATACCTGATGAGGAATGCTGTCTGTCGGTGTGATGTTGAGGTCGAAGCTTTTGTCAACAACTTCTGTATATCCCGTGAATAATTGCATGAGAGCAGCTTCTTGCTTGTCCAACTGGGCAATCATGAATTTCATGCTGTCACCATCTTTCGGCATACTGTCGGCTTGTCCGCGAAGAATACTGTTCCGACTATCGCGGATGTTATAGATTTCTTTTGCCGTCAGTTCAGCCATCTTAGCAGTACTTCCCGACATAAGAATCTCTTCTGTCAGAAAATCTTTTGAGTTATATTTGGGAGCAGTCTCATGTTTCTTTTCGGCCTGCACCTGTTGTTTCACCGGAGTCGTGTTGATAGCTTGGATAATGCCGTCTTCAGTCAGTGAAATTAAAGGAGCAGCTGTACGCTCTTTAAGTTTTACGGTAAAAATTTTATCAGGATCAGGAATCCCTGTAACGGAGGCTTGGATATTGTCCAATTTCCATTCGCTGTGGGCTTCTGTATCAATACCTTCCAATCTCAGATATCGTTCGGCATATTTGCTGAATTCACCGGGAGTATAGTTTTCCAAAACGGTATTTACCTTGACTTTAATTTGTGTTTTAGGCAGATAGTAAGTTACGCCTTCCGCATTAACTCCCGGTTTGTAATTACTTATTTCCGTTTGCGCACTGGCGACCAGAGTTATCATCAGTGCAATTGTTGTAATCGTTTTTTTCATATTGTTTGTTGTATTTCTTTCCATGCTTTAGGTAGATATTCAATAATGTCATTGGCAACGAGACTGATTTCTCCTTTTTCCTGAGCGGCAAGATCACCGGCCAATCCGTGAATATACACGGCCAAAGAACAAGCCTTGTCTACATCGTATCCTTGAGCAAGAAGGGCAAGTATGATTCCCGTCAATACATCACCGCTTCCTCCGGTTGCCATGCCGGGGTTTCCGGTGGGGTTGAAGCGGCATTTTCCGTCAGTATCAATAATAACCGTATATGCTCCTTTCAGCACGATGAATATTTGTTGCCTGATGGCCAGTTCTTTTGCTTTCGACAAACGTTCAAAACAGTTGCTGCATTTCCCAAGGATTCTTTCCATTTCCTTGGGGTGGGGCGTGAGTATTGCCTTCTTTGGAAGCAGGCTTATCCAGTCTTTATGTTCCGACAGAATATTTATTGCATCCGCATCAATTACCATGGGAATCTGTCGGCATCTTTGAATTTGTTCTATCATGGCCTGAGCCGTGATTTCTTCTGTTCCAATACCAGGTCCGATAGCGAGTGCCGAATATTTTTCTATGTAACTCATCGGGGTCGTAAAACGATTCTCGTCCGGATCACAGTAGTAAATAGCTTCAGGGACAGAACTCTGCAGAATATTACGGTTACACTTGGGACCGTTGACAGTGATCAGGCCGGCTCCACTTCTCAGACATGCTTTGGCTGCCAGCACTGATGCTCCGGCCATACAATATTTCCCCGCAATAAGCAAGGCATGCCCGAATGTGCCTTTGTGAGAAAATTTCCTTCTTGGCTTGATGTACGGGCGCAGTTCTTCTTGCTCCGTGATGGAATAGGGAGAATTCTGCTTTTGGATGCCTTCTTGATTCAAATGAATGTTGAGTACTTCTATTTGTCCAAGATACGAATCATTGTCGGAAAATAGAAATGCAAGTTTGGGCATTTGAAATGTAAAAGTAATATCAGCCTTGATGATGAATTCAGGAATATTTCCCGTATTATCCTCACACATGAGTCCCGAAGGTATATCAATGGAGACGATTGTAGAAGGGGACGAGTTGATGTATTTTACTACAGAGGCGAAACCTCCGCTCAAAGGACGGTTCAGCCCGGATCCGAAAAGACCGTCGATGATCAAATCGTTCTTATTTAGTTCGGGTGGATTGAACTGGTCTTTTATTTCATGAAAACGGACTGATTCAATCGCGGTCAGTCTTTCTTTGTTGATAATGCAATTCTCACTGAGTTTTCCCTGAGGGTTGAAGAGATACACGTCAATGTTATATCCTCTTTCGCTGAGAATTCGTGCAATTGCCAGAGCATCTCCGCCATTGTTTCCAGGACCTGCAAATATCTTGACGGGGGTGCTTGATGAAAATTTCTTGATAAGTGCCTGGGTAAAAGTATGCGCCGCCCGTTCCATCAGATCGATGGATGAAATGGGCTCATTCAGTATGGTATACTGGTCGACCGCTTTTATCTGTTCGCTTGTTAATATTTTCATAATGCTTTTCTAATCGTATAAAAATAATGTCCAAAATTAGTATTTTATAGGCAAAGATAGGACCTTTTTCATGAAAAAATTGTACTTTTGCGCCAATATTAAAAAATATAAGAGATTTATGGACTCAATTCGTATTAAGGACAAGGTTTTCGCCGTTTCTATTCCGGAAGAGAAAATTCAGGCAGAAGTGAAGCGGGTAGCTGAGAAAATAAATAAGGATATGAAGGGAAAAGATCCTTTGTTCCTAGGTGTATTGAATGGTGCTTTCATGTTTGCTGCAGATTTGATTAAAAATATCGATATACCGTGTGAGATTACCTTCATACGGTTGCAATCGTATGAAGGCACTTCCTCTACCGGAACAATAAAGAAAATGCTGGGTCTTTCCGATTCAATCAAAGGCCGCACGGTGATTATTGTGGAAGATATTGTCGATACAGGTTTCACCATGAAGAACCTTATCGAAGACCTGGAAAAGGAGGAACCTGCAGAGATTCATATTGCTACGTTGCTGGTTAAACCTGATAAATTACAATGTCCTTTGAATATCGAATATGCTGCAATGCACATTCCAAATGATTTCATTGTCGGTTATGGCTTGGATTATGACGGATGGGGACGCAACTATAAGGACATTTATACTTTGGTAGAATAATACAACTAAAATAAGATAAGAAAAAATGTTGAATATTGTAATTTTTGGGGCTCCGGGTTCCGGTAAAGGAACTCAAAGCGATCGAATTGTAAGCAAATATGGTTTGGATCATATTTCGACTGGTGATGTTCTTCGTGCTGAAATCAAGAATGGTACAGAGCTGGGGAAAACGGCCAAGGGTTATATCGACCAGGGCCAGCTGATTCCTGATGAGCTTATGGTAAATATTCTGGCAAGTGTTTTTGATTCATTCAAAAACAGCAAGGGTGTAATATTTGACGGATTTCCACGTACTATCGCTCAGGCAGAAGCTTTAAAAGCCATGCTGAAGGAAAGAAAGACAAGTATCAATGTGATGCTGGACCTTGAGGTTCCTGAAGATGAACTGATGACCCGCCTTATTAAACGCGGAAAGGAAAGCGGACGTGCCGATGATAATGAAGAGACTATCAAGAAACGTCTCGTCGTTTATCATTCACAGACTGCTCCTCTCATCGACTGGTATAAGAAAGAAGGATGTTACAGACATATCAACGGATTGGGTACAATGGACAATATATTCGATGATATCTGTGCACAAATTGATGGAGTAAAATAATAATTATAGAGAATGGCCGAATCGAATTTCGTTGATTATGTGAAAATTTATTGTCGTTCCGGAAAGGGAGGCAGGGGCTCTGCCCACATGCGCAGAGTGAAATACATTCCTAATGGAGGACCCGACGGCGGTGATGGCGGTCGCGGAGGACACATCATATTGCGGGGAAACCGTAATTTGTGGACTTTGCTTCATCTTCGCTACGATCGTCATGCCATTGCAAAATCGGGAGGCAACGGTTCGGACAGTAGAAGTACCGGAAAAGACGGTGCCGACAAAATTATTGAAGTGCCATGCGGAACCGTTGCTTATAATGCCGAGACCGGTGAATATCTTTGTGATGTAACCGAAGACGGGCAGGAAGAAATCCTCTTGAAAGGAGGGCGAGGCGGTTTGGGCAATTGGAATTTCAAGACTCCTACACGTCAGGCTCCACGCTTTGCACAGCCCGGAGAGCCGATGCAGGAGATGACGGTCATTCTGGAATTGAAACTGTTGGCAGATGTAGGATTGGTTGGTTTCCCCAATGCCGGAAAATCGACCTTGCTGTCTGCCGTTTCGGCAGCCAGGCCTAAAATTGCAAACTATCCGTTCACTACGCTGGAACCCAATCTTGGAATTGTTTCTTACCGGGACAATCAGTCTTTTGTAATGGCCGACATACCGGGAATCATTGAGGGAGCCAGTGAAGGAAAAGGTCTGGGATTGCGTTTTCTTCGTCATATAGAGCGTAATTCTTTGTTGCTTTTTATGATTCCGGGAGATGCTGATGATATAGCGAAAGAATATAGCATTCTGTTTAACGAGCTGACTAAGTTCAATCCGGAAATGCTTGACAAGCAGCGCGTGCTTGCCATCACGAAGAGTGATTTGCTGGATGACGAGCTTGTCAATCTCATAGAGCCGACGTTGCCAAAGGATCTGCCTTATGTGTTTATTTCGGCTGTGACGGGTTCCGGACTTACCCAGCTGAAGGATATTCTTTGGGTTGAATTGAACAATGAAAGCAACAAATTGGAATCCGTGTCGTTCAAAGATATGGTTCATAAGAATAAGGATATCAACAACCTGCAGGCAGAGATGAAAGCCATGGGAGAGGATGAAGACTTCGAATATGAATACGAGGATATGGACGACGAGGAAGATCTGGAAGAAGATTTTGATGATTTAGAGGATGAGGATAACGATTCGCTGAAATGATTGTCCTGACTCCACTTTTCCGACATTCCTTGCCTTCTGTCACATGTTTTTCAACGACACGCCATGGAGGATGCAGTGAAGGAAACTATGCATCATCCAATTGTAATATGTATTGTGGTGATGAAGTCTCGCATGTTTACGAAAACCGCGAGATTCTTTGCCGGCAATTAGGAATAAAGACTCATCAGTTGGTGATACCTCATCAGACTCATAGTTCCAATGTGCTTTCTGTAAATGAAAGTATTCTTCAGATGGAAGACAAGGAACGGGCAGAACTGATGGAAGGAGTGGATGCAATCATTACTCAAGCAGAAGGCTTATGTCTTTGTGTTTCAACAGCCGACTGTGTTCCTATAATGCTTTTTGATGAAAAGAACAGAGCTATAGCTGCCATCCATGCCGGATGGCGTGGAACTCAAAAGTGCATAGTCAGTCATGCTATCGACAGAATGTCAGAGGAATTCGGTACGGAGGGAAAAGATATTCATGCAGCTATCGGACCAAGCATTTCTTTTGATAATTTCGAGGTGGGGGATGAAGTTTACGAGGCGTTCGACAAGGCAAATTTCCCAATGCCTTTTATTGCTCGCAGATTTCCGTCCATGCACGGACTTGCAGAAGATAAATGGCATATAGACTTGTGGCAGGCAAATCGTTTGCAACTATTGTCTCGCGGAGTTCTTGCCCAAAATATTGATATTCTTGGGGTCTGCACGTATGACAAATACGAAGATTACTTTTCAGCCCGCAGAATGGGAATAGACAGTGGTCGCATACTCAATGGCATTTTGCTTCAACATTCATAAAAAAAACAACACCATGGAAGATATAGAAAAAATAATGACGGAAGGAATCGTCTTTAAAGGCAAGGATCAGTCAAAACAATCAAAGGACGGCAAGCTAAAGACGAAAGCAAAGAAAAAAGCTTATATAACCGGGGCGCATGGTTCGGGTTCTGCCAAAATGAAGGAAGGATATCGCATTAAACGTGCCAATCGCCATAAATCAAAATAAAACGGCTGGCCCGAATAAATCGAAGCCAACCGTTTTGCAATGTAAATAAAAAAACTATTGAATCCTTTCACCCTTGTAAAAGTCAAGGATTTTTCCTCTGAAGAGATAATCGTATTTCGCTTGCAAAAGATTCGATTCGGCATTACGCAACTTGAGTTGCGCTTCGTTGTATTCCACAGAAGTGGCTTTCCCGTTTTCATATTTTCCTTTCATCAGCTGAAAAGATGCTTTGGCTGCATCCAGAGCCGTTTCGCTTGATTGGTATTTGCTTTCGGATGCTACTGCATTATACCACGCCTGCTGGATTTCCTTGTAAAGTGTTTTTTTGCTGTTCTCCAGTTGCAGTGAGAGGTTCAGTTGCTGTAATTTGGCTGTCCTTATACTGTTTCGAGTGGAGAAGCGGTCGAAGATAGGTACGCTCAAGTTGAATCCTATATACTTGTTCAGATTGTTTTTTATCTGTTTGCTGAAGTTGTCCGTTTTTACACCGGTGAGAGTATAGTAATTAGTACCCAATCCCATTCCAAAACTTAACTGAGGCATATAGCCGGCTCTTGCCAGCTTTACATTTATCGCACTCCCATCCAGTCTGTATTGAGCTGCTTGTATTTCAGGTTTCATTGCGGCTGCTACCCGGTAAATATCATCCGGAGGGGTCAGTTGCATGAAGATCATGGTGTCCGGTTTTAATATCTCAAAACCTTCAGGAGTGGGAAGCTCCATCATTTGGCTCAAGTCGAGCAATGACAGTTTATAGCTGTTGGCGTTTTGCACACTGGTGAGTCTGTTCTGTTCAAGATTGGCACGGGCTTCGGCTACTTCGGCCGGAGAGGCTTTTCCAAGTTCCTCCATACGTGACAGTCTGTCCAGTTGTTGCTGGCTCAATACGACTTGTTCTTCTGCCACGTTCCATAATTCCTTGTTGAGAAGAGCCTGTAAGTACCCCGATGCTATATTAATCGACAGGTCCTCTTTGGCTTTCTGTAAATCGGACAAGGCCGCCTTCAGTTGCAATTGAGAGAGTTTGTACTTGTTCGGAATCGTAAATCCGGTAAATATGGGAACATTGCTGCTCATACTGAAGTTCGTATTTGCATTGTGAGTGTCAACATAGGAGTTATCTACCGGAGATGCTGCACGTCCCCAGCTCCAACTCTGACTGGCACTGCTGCTCAGGTTTGGCAGTCGGGCCCATTTATTGGTATTCACTTCTATTTCATTTTCCTTGGTTGTCAATTCCGTTTGTTTGATTTTGACATTATTGGTCAATGCATAATCTATGCATTGCCTTAAAGTCCAAGTCAGTCCGGATTGGGCGTTCATATTGGCTGTAACAGCACCGATAAGGGCTATTGTCAGTATTCTTTTCATTTTCATATACGGATTATTTGTTATTGTCAGATTTGCTGTTGTCGTCCTGCACAATTTCACCTCTTACTTTGTCACCGACTTTCAAACCCGATTTGATTTCAATATTTATACCGTCGCTCAGCCCCGTTGTTACCTTTTGTTTGCGGAAAGTCTGGGGAACAACTCCGTCCTTGCTTGTCAGAACATAGACATTTGCTTCTTTTCCGGAAAACTCAATGCTGCCTTCAGGAATGATGATTACGTGTTCTGCTTTCTCCAAGACAATCTTGGCATTGGCCGAATAGCCGGAGCGGATATGTGAATTCTTGGCTTTCACTGCAGCTTTAATCTCGAATTGGCTGGCTCCGTTTTGCTTGGTGGCTTGAGGGGAAATATATTCCAGGGAAGCATCGAACGTTAGATTCTGCAAAGCTCCGATTGTAAGTGTAAGAGGCATACCTTCTACAAGCAGGCCGACTTCTGTTTCATCAATGTTTCCGTCGAAAATCAAGTCATTCATATCGGCGACAGTGGCGATTGTCGTTCCGTCATTGAATGTATTACTCATAATGACAGAGTTACCTTTTTTGATAGGAATGTCGAGAATCAATCCGTCAATTGTAGAACGGATGAGGGTGCTGCTGAATGATGCGCTGCTTTTGGTGATGCCTTCTTTCACAATCTGCAAAGCGTCTTTGGCAGTTTGAATTTCCTCGATAGACGTTTTGTATGTGAGCTGGCTCTTTTCAAATTCTTCTCTGCTGATAAGTTTGTCTTCATACAGTTTCTGCATGCGCTCGAAATCCTTTTGGTATTGCTTTTGATTCAATTCCGCCAGTCTTACTCTGTTCTCGGCTGCGTTGAGTGATCCCAAATCGGGTATAACCCTTACCTTTGCAATGATTTCGCCTTTCTTCACGCTTTCACCGGCATGTTTGTATATATCGCTGATGATACCGGATATCTGCGGTTTGATGAGAATCTGGTCACGGGGTACAATGGTCCCTGTCGCTACAGTACTTTTCTCCAGATCAGAGATTGTCGCTTTTGCCGTTTGATATACGGATACTTTGGGTTTTGATTTTGTGTACAGGAATGCGAAAGTTCCCAGGAAAATAAACCCGATCACTACAAAAAGTGCGATTTTAAAATACTTGTTCATATTTGTATGTTTTTTATTTGTTTCTTTTGTTTATTCATCTCTGATTGCGTCTATCGGTTTAATGGCCAAGGCTCGATAGGCAGGTGCGAAACCTGCAACGACTCCCAAAGAGAGAAGGAGTATGGCAACACCTATAGCCAGTCCGAAGGACACCTGAAACTGGATGCCGGTAAATGTACCGCCGGCATTGACTCCCACTTCGAGCACTTGCAGCACAAGTACCGCAAAACAAATACCGGCTAATCCGGCAACCAAGGTAAGGACGATACTTTCTGCCAATATCTGTTCCAGAATGTCGCGCGGTTGTGCACCGATAGCACGGCGTATTCCTATTTCGATCGTTCGTTCGCGAACCGTGACCATCATGATGTTGCTCACTCCGATGATTCCGGCGAGCAGTGTGCCCAGACCAACCAGCCAAACCAAGATTCGGATTCCCGTGAACAAACTGTCAATCATGGAAAACATGGCATCGGCATTGAATAATTGTACAGCCTCCTTATCTTCCGGAGAAATGAGATGCTTTTCTTTGATGACTTTCTCCAGCTGGGTCTGAATGTCTGTGATTTTGTAGCCGGACTTTGCCAACACACAAATCAAATCTACCTGGTTTCCTCTGTTGTATATCTTCTGATAAGTGGAAAATGGTATGGTAATGCTTTCCGAAGCCTGTCCGTTTATACTGATGTTACCTTCCGAAGAAGAAACTCCTACAACACAGTAATAAGTACCGTCTATACTGATATACTTGCCGCATGGCTCCACTCCGTTGGCAAAAAGCTTTTCTTTCACACGCTTTCCAATGACGCATACTTTACGCTGATTTTCAACATCTACATCATTGATGTATCTTCCGCTGGCAATTTTCTGGGATTCTACCCGGTCGTATTCGGGGTAGAGTCCTTTGACAGTGAAACTGCCCTGCTTGTCTTGGTAAATGGCTTTCAGTCCCCACGATGAGTTGTTGGGCGTTGCGAAGGATACACCCTTCACTTTTGATTTGATCAGTTCAACGTCCGAAAGTTCCATATTCCATTGGCGGCCTTTGGAAAAACCCTTGTAGGCCTTGCCCGTTGGCTGTGCAAATATGAATGCCGAATTGGTAGCAAAGCCTGCAAAGTTTTGCGACATTATCTGTTGAAGTCCTTTTCCGCCTCCAATCAATGCTATCAGCATGAAAATACCCCAAAACACTCCGAATGCAGTAAGCAGACTTCGAGTCTTGTTTCTTGTTATTGTAAGGAGAATTTCACTCCATGTATCTAAATCCAGTTTCATATTCTATTCTGCTCTTAATGCTTCAATCGGACGAATCTTCGTAGCCTTGCGTGCCGGGAAGAAACCGGCCAATGTTCCGGCTATGATTAATGCTATGGTAGCTTCCACGGCTACACTTATATCAACCGTAGGGTTTAGGAAAACTGTGGCCGATGCCACTCCCACATCCATCGTTTTGTTACCGACCATATAACTCATGTATTCAGTTACAGCGATGCCTGCAATCATTCCGATGTAACCGAAAAGAGCGGTAATGCTGATGCTTTCGAATATAATGAGTCGGAGAATTGACCCCGGTTTTGCGCCCAATGCTTTCCGGATTCCGAATTCACGGGTACGTTCGCGAACCGTGATGAGCATGATGTTGCTCACTCCGACGATTCCGCTGAGGAGGGTGAAGATACCGATAATCCAGATGGCCGTTTTTAAAATATTATTGCCTTGTTGTTGTTGCAGGTAATCTTCCATACGGTTCCAAATCCAGATGGCCGAATCATCCAAGGGATCAAAATGGTGGCTTGCACTCATCATCTTTCGGTATTTCTTCTCGAAGTCGTTACTTTGAGCTTTTGTATCAAGTCCTTTTGTGGTGAAAGAAATATTGCTGATGGTGTCGCCTTTATTATATAGCAGCTGCAAGGTGGTGAACGGAATGTAGACCCGACTGTTTTCTCCGTCATTACGATCTTTGTACACACCTACCACTTTATACATTTCTCCGTTGGCTTTTATATATTGGCCCAATGGGTCAATTTTCTCAAAAAGAATTTTTACGGTTTTGCTATTGAGGACAATGTTTTTCTTGTTCGATTGAATGTCGGCGTCATCTATGAAACGTCCTTTTATCAAATCTATACGCTGGACTTTCCCAAAGAGCGGATATACACCGTAAAAGCTGACTTGCGTATATTCGGGGCCGCGATTTACAGTGACCCCGTTTTGAGATACCGTTGCACCGGACTGAATGATGTTCTTGCTGAAATTATCATTCAGGCGTTCTATATCTGGATTATGAAGGTCGATGTCGCGCCCTTCTTTCAGTCCCTTGTAGGCTTTGGCTGTGGTTCCGGGATAAATGCGCATGATGTTGAGTGTGGTTCCTTCCATGTTCTTTTCCATCGCATGGATGAGGCCGTTGCCTGCTCCCAATAGCACGATGAGAATGAAAATTCCCCATGCCACAGAGAACCCTGTGAGGAAAGTGCGCAATTTATTGCGTTTGATTGTACTGTATATTTCTTGCCAGAGGTCGATCATAACTATTTTCTCTTGATTATTTCATAATGCCGTCGATACCGAAAGGAGAGGCATGGTGATCTTTGTTTATTTCAATCTTGCCGATGATGCCATCTTTGATGTGGATAATCTTGTCTGTTTCGTTGGCCACACCGCTCTCATGGGTAACCACTACTATAGTCATGCCTTGCTGGTGCAAGTCTTTCAGTATCTCCATTACTTCTACGGATGTCTTGCTGTCGAGAGCCCCGGTCGGTTCGTCGGCAAGGATAATCTGTGGTTGGGTAATCAAGGCTCTGGCTATGGCAACACGCTGTTTTTGTCCTCCACTCATTTCGTTGGGCATGTGTGTGGCCCAATCTTTCAGACCGAGTTTATCCAGATATTCCATGGCAATGATATTGCGTTTCTTCCTGCTTACTCCTTGATAGAAGAGGGGCAGGGCTACATTTTCCATGGCATTCTTGAAGTTGATCAGATTGAATGACTGGAAGATAAATCCAATCATTCTGTTTCTGTATTCGGCGGCTTTTCGTTCGCTGATTCCTTTGATGAGAATATCGTTCAGGTAATATTCGCCGGTATCATAGTTGTCCAGAATCCCCAGTATATTAAGTAAGGTGGATTTTCCGGAACCGGAAGAACCCATGATGGATACGAATTCACCTTTTGCTATATCAAGGTTTATTCCTTTCAGGACATGAAGAGGGGCGCCGTTGTTGTAGGTCTTGTTGATGTTAATGAGTTTTATCATCTTGAATTTTCAATAGTTTTTTATTCTTATGTACATTAGACGAACCAAAGATACTAAAAGTTGCAACTAGTATGAGAAAAAAACCAATAAATGAGTTTTTTTTAAATATACTTGTTATAAAATTCTTTGGAGAGCATGATATTCTACTTTTTTTGACTGAAGTTTTGTAAAAATAAGACAAATGGGACAATAAAAACTATATTTGTTTTTGGCACGACATATATAATTGCATAATTTTGCAGCCCGAAAGATAAATAAACTTTACATTAATAGATAAAATTATGAAAAAGATTGTTTTGTTGATTATGTTGGCAGTCATGTCAACGGTAGGATTTGCCCAAGTACCTTTTATTATTAAAGGTGGTGTAGGTTTGAGTACGATTACAGGTGATGATTTATATGATTTCAAAGCCAAAGCTGCTTGGAAGATCGGAGTAGGAACGGAATTTCAGATGGCCCCTGACTTTTATTTACAACCGACTTTGTATTTTGTAAACAAAGGAGCGAAAAGTGATCGTTATACAGTTGCCAGTGTGGCTAATGTGAATGCTACAATCAATGCCAATTATCTGGAATTGCCGGTGATGTTCGAATATAAAGCTGCTGTGGCTTCAGATATGAATGTTGTTTTTAGTGCCGGACCTTATTTCTCTTATGGAATTGGCGGAAAAACAAATGTCAAGGCACAGGCCTTAGGCCTCAAGGTTAATTTGGCCAGCTTGAATACTTTTGATTACGAAGACGGTTATTCATTGAATTTGAAAAAATTCGATGTTGGTATCGGTGGTGGTATTGGTTTGGAATATAGCAATTTCCTGATTGGTATTGATGCACAATATGGATTTGCCGATGTTCAGTCTAACACCAGTTACAAAAACTTTTCAGCATTCCTTACTTTAGGCTATAAGTTCTGATAAATTTGAGAGAATTCTTATTATAGGGGGCTGTGCTTGTTCATCAGGTGCAGCCCCTTTTTTGTCGGCATTGTCAGACTCCCCGTTGATAGAAACAGACTTTTCAACATATTAATTTGCATCAATTGGATTATTTGCCTACTTTTGCTCCATCAAGTTTATAACAAATAAAGAACGAGAACATGAAGAAAATTTTGATGTTTGCAGTGTTATCTGCCTTTTCATTGGTGAGTTTTGCTCAAATACCTTTAATCGTCAAGGCAGGCTTCGGAAAGAGTGATTGGAAAGGCGATGCCGTAAATGGTACGGATGCACAATATGCGTGGAAAGTAGGCGTGGGAACAGAGATTCATCTTTATGAAAGGTTTTTCCTCCAGCCCATGTTGTATTTTGTGAATGAAGGAACAGCTTTGAATGCAACCAGTACATCTTCTACTGCCGGTACGGCAAGAGTCATTTATCATCAAAACTATGTGCAACTTCCCGTATTGTTGGGTTATCGGGCTCATCTTTCGCCGAAAGTTAATATCATTTCTACCATAGGTCCTTATGCCGGTTATGGTGTATATGGAAAGAAAAGGACAAGTGTAACCCTTTCAGGCACTACTACTACTTCTTCCGTGAATACATTTGATAGTGGAAATGTAGAGAAATTGGATGCAGGCGTGTCTGCCGGGGTTGGTCTGGAGTTCCAGGGAATGACCATTGGTGCCGATCTTCAAGTCGGTATGCTCGACCTTATCAAGAATGCCAATACCCGCAATATTGCCGGATTCCTGACCATGGGATATCGGTTCGATTTATAAATAATATCATCCCTGTTCCAGGTGCTTTTCACCTTTTTTCTATGGTGAAATCATAGCTAAATACCAAGGAATGTGTCGTCTCACCTATGTGGTACGCACGTCTCACGGCTGTGGTATGCGCGTACCACATAGGTGAGACGTGCGTACCACGGCTGTGAGGCGATAAAAATCTAGGTATATAAGAGTGTTTTTCCCTTTGTTTAGGGATAGTTTCCTCTAAATTTAGGGATAAGAAGTATGGCTATTTGAATGAAAATGGCCGGATTCTAATGAAGAAATTTTGTCCCTACGCCACAAATCGCTAAGAACAAGCGATTTGTGGCGTAGGGTACACAAGGCAAACTTTTTGTAATGGTAATTAATCTTTTTCGTTGAACTTTTTGGCTTGCTCAGCAATGAGCTCCTTGTCATCAAAGTAATTGATCTTCATGGCACGGCGAACTTCATCGAGTGTCTGAGCAGCTTTCTCTCTTGCGGCATCACTGCCTTTTTTCAACATATCATAGACTGCGGGAATATCCTTCTCGAACTCTTTTCGGCGTTCACGGATAGGGGCCAGTTCTTCCTGCATGATGGCATTCAGAAATTTCTTAACCTTCATATCGCCCAATCCACCCCGCTGATAGTGGGCTTTCAACTCGTTCAGGTTAGGATAGTCGGGCAGATAGCGTCCGAAGTGTTCCGGTTTGCAGAAAGCATCCAGATAGGTGAAAACGGTGTTGCCTTCGAGTTTTCCGGGGTCTTGTACGCGAAGATGGTCGGGGTCGGTAAACATGCTTTTGACTTTTTTCTCCACTTCGTCGGCAGGGTCGGAAAGATAAATGCAATTGCCCAGGGATTTGCTCATCTTGGCTTTTCCGTCAGTTCCCGGAAGACGCAGGCAGGCGGCATTGTCCGGCAAAAGAATTTCAGGTTCCACCAGAGTATCCCCGTAGATATAGTTAAAACGACGGACTATTTCGCGTGTTTGTTCCAACATGGGTTCCTGATCTTCGCCTACAGGCACGGTTGTGGCTTTGAATGCGGTTATATCTGCTGCCTGGCTGATTGGATATGTAAAGAATCCAACCGGTATGCTCGTTTCGAAGTTTCTCATTTGGATTTCAGTCTTCACGGTAGGGTTACGCTGAAGGCGTGATACGGTAACCAAATCCATATAGTAGAATGTCAATTCACAGAGTTCGGGAATCTGTGACTGAATGAATATCGTTGATTTGGCTGGATCGAGCCCGCAAGCCAGATAATCCAAAGCGACTTCGATAACGTTCTGGCGTACTTTTTCCGGATTGTCTATGTTGTCTGTCAAAGCTTGAGCGTCGGCAATGAAAATGAAGGTTCTGTCATAGAGCCCCGCATTCTGAAGTTCCACCCGGCGTTTCAGAGAACCTACATAATGTCCTATATGCAGTTTTCCGGTAGGGCGGTCACCCGTTAAAATGATTTTTTCTTTTTCCATGTTATTATTTTTGCTTCTATTTATTTCATTATAAATATGCCGAATAGGTTAAAAAGGCTATCGGCGATGCAAAGATACAATTTTTTTGTGAGGGAAAGACGCGTAATGAACTTTTGTTATGCAGGAAGAGTGAATAGAAATCTGGAGCCTCCGGAATAATTTGTATCTAGTTTCACGTCGCCGTGCAGAAGTCGGGCAATAATCCTGCAAATGTTCAGTCCCAGTCCTGTGCCTTGTTTGAAGGAACCTAGTTTTTCAAAACGGTCGAATATTCGTTCGGCATTTTCGGGTGCTATGCCGCATCCGGTATCTGTTACTGAGAATAGTACCATTTGGTCTTTTCTTTCCACTGCGAGTGTGACGCTTCCTTTTTCAGTATATTTGCAGGCATTGGTCAGCAGATTGATGAGCAGTTGGCTGATTCTTGTCACATCTGTGTGAAGCCAGATGGTTTGGGGATAAGGAACAAATATTAATTCAACACCTGCCTGAACCCTGTCTTTGACGGATTTTATGGTCTGACTGCAAATGGTATTGGCATCAGCATCTTCCATATTCAGTTCGTAAGCACCGCTCTCCAGTCGGGAAATGTCAAGAATATCATTTATGAGGTTAATGAGCAGTCGGTTGTTTGTGTGAATCAGCTTCACAAACTCTTTCTTCTCATTATCACTAAGGGTATAGGATGAATCGGTGATGACATCCGAAAAACCTACGATAGCATTGAGCGGCGTGCGTATTTCATGACTCATGTTCTGAAGAAACAAGGTTTTTACATTGTTGGCTGCAATGGCTTCATTACGTGCTTTTTCGGCTTCATTCCGGGCCATTTCCGCCTCGTTGCGAGCAATCTTTACTTCTTGGATTTCTTTCTTTAAACGTTTGGAAGCTAAGTATCTGGTTCTTATCAGAGCAAGCAAACTAATGGTTACAACCAGCAGGAAGATGATGATGGAAATCGTGATAATGCTTTTGTTTTTGCTTTTCTGCTTTTCCAGATTGTGTCTTTCCACAATTTGTTTCATGTTGGCCTTTTGTCTTTCAGTTTCGGCCTTCTGACGTCTGAGGTCCAGACTTTTGTTGCTCAGTTCCAATTTGGTATTTACCAAGAGCAGATTGTTCTTGTCTTTTTCGGATGCTAAGAGATATTCCTTCGCTTCCAGTTGTTCTATGACAAGTCTGTTATTCTTGATTTCCAGCAGATTCTTTTCATTCTTTATTTTTTCATTTTCGAACAAGACTGAATATTTGGCAACGGCTTCATTTCCTTTTTCTGCATCTTTAATCGCCTTGTTGTTCAAGTATTCATTGCGAATATCGAACGCTTTTTTGTATTCTCCCATCTGGTAGTAGAGGGATGATTTGTAGAAAAGAGTCATCTGGTCTTTCAGAGAATCGCAATAGAGCAGAGCCTTGTCATATTGCTTGAGATGCTCCATATATAATATGTACAGACGATAATAGTTGTTCTTGTCACTACCGAACAATCCATACTTTTTCTTCCATTCATCCAGCATGTTTATATATTTCAGAGCCTTCTCCGTATCTCCGATCTTAAAGTAATTATATGCCAGATTCACATAATATTTTCCTTTGTCACTTGGAATGCCAGGTGAAGTTTCCAATGCCTTTTCCCAATACTTGGCTGAATTAACATAATCCGATACCATATTGTAGGCATTGGCTATGTTGCCATATATATTATAAAGTTCTTGCTGCTTCCCGTTCTTTTGGAAGTAGTCCACTCCCTTGAAGAATTCATTCAAAGCCAGCCGGCTGCTGTTATTCATGATATATAGATTACCTAATCTGCTGAAAGAACTGCCTATTCCATAAGCATCATTCAACTTGAGAGCTTCCTGCTGGTAGAGTTGGGTTTCTTTCAGGGCCTCGTCAACCATGTTTTTATTTATGTAATAATTGATAAGTCGTCCCCAAATGCCGAATACATATTGAGTATATGGAGTTTTCCTTGCGAAATTGCCGAGCCTTTCCTTCCATATTTTCAGGTTTTCCAGATCATTATTGAAATAATAATAATCTCCTTTCAAGGAAAGGGCAAGACATTGGGCTTTGGAATCTTTTTCTTTCTTTGCACGAGAAAATAAAGTATCGGTCATAGCCAACACTTTCTTCTCTTTTACAGATTGCTGGCTTTTAATAAAATATTCGTAGAGGTCATCTTTGATCTTATACGGATTATTTTGTGCAGTAATATAATAAGGAATAAATGCCAGAATCAACGTTACCAGTATTCTTCCTTTAATTTTTTTGGCTATAATCATAAGTATCATACCGAGAAGACAAATGTAATTATTAAGCGGTTAAAAAACAAATTTTTGTACCAAGATTTGCGAATCCGGCTAATATTGTATGCATATTCTTAATTTATCCGTATCTTTGTACATCGAAATATTAAATAGAAAGATATGACTACTCATAACACCCTAACATCAGAAGCTGTAGAAGAAGATTTGCGTTATTTGCAGCTCTTGTCACGAAGTTTTCCAACCATAGCCGATGCCAGTACGGAAATCATTAATTTGGAAGCCATACTGAATCTACCGAAGGGCACGGAACATTTTCTTGCCGATCTTCACGGAGAATACGAGGCATTTCTGCATGTGTTGAAAAATGCATCGGGAGATGTGAAAAGGAAAGTCGAGGAAATATTCGGTAATTCTTTACGGGCCAATGAGAAGAAAGAACTATGCACGCTCATCTATTATCCGGAACAGAAGCTTGAACTGGTAAAGGAAAAAGAAACTGAATTGGACGACTGGTATTTCATAACCCTGAATCAGTTGGTGCGTGTATGCCAGAGCGTTTCTTCCAAGTATACCCGTTCGAAAGTCCGCAAAAGCCTGCCCGAGGAATTTTCTTATATCATAGAAGAACTTCTTCACGAATCTTCTGCCGAACCCAACAAATACGAATATATCAATGTCATTGTACATACCATTATCGAGACCCGTCGTGCTGATGATTTCATTGTAGCCATGTGTCTCACGATACAAAGACTCATTATCGACCAGCTTCACATAGTCGGAGATATATATGATCGCGGACCCGGAGCACACATCATTCTCGATACTCTTTGCAATTATCATAACTTCGATCTCCAGTGGGGAAATCACGATATTCTTTGGATGGGAGCAGCCTGTGGAAATGAAAGCAGCATGGCGAATGTCATTCGCATGGCCATGCGCTATGCCAATCTGACGACTCTGGAAGATGGCTACGGCATCAATCTTCTTCCGCTGGCTACCTTTGCAATGGAGACTTATGCCAATGATCCGTGTGAACTTTTTTATCCGAAAGTCGATGCCGATTCCAATCAGAGTGAAAAAACCTTGAGACTCATTGCCCAGATGCACAAAGCCATCACGATTATTCAGTTCAAACTCGAAGCACAGACTATCATGCGCAGGCCTGAATTCTTGATGGATGATCGTTTGTTGCTCGACAAAATAAACTGGGATAAAGGAACCGTTTCCATGTGTGGAAAGGAATATGCTCTCCGCGATACATTCTTCCCCACGGTCGATCACGTTCATCCTTATGCGCTGACAATGGAAGAGCAGGAAATCATGGATAAAATCCGTCATTCCTTTGTGAGCAGTGAGAAACTCAAGAAGCACATGCGCTGCATCTTGAAACACGGTTGCATGTATACTGTCTGCAATTCCAATCTCCTCTTTCATGCATCGGTTCCTTTGAATGCTGATGGAAGCTTGAAGGAAATCATGATAAACGGACAATCCTACAAAGGCCGGGCGATGCTCGAGAAAGTAGGCCAGACGGTTCGTGCTGCTTTCAATGATGATACTGATCCTGCGGAAAAAAGTTACGCTATGGATTATATGTGGTATTTGTGGTGCGGGAAAGATTCCCCGTCATTCGATAAAGACAAGATGGCGACTTTCGAACGTTATTTCATCTCCGACAAAGAAACCCATGTGGAAACCAAAGGCTATTATTATTCGTTGCGCAATGAAGAAAAGGTGGTCGATATGCTTCTTGACGAGTTCAATGTCATCGGTCTTCACAAGCACATCATCAACGGTCATGTTCCTGTGAAAACCATCAAAGGAGAGACTCCTATCAAGGCCAATGGCAAATTACTGGTGATTGACGGAGGATTCTCGAAAGCCTATCAGCCCGAAACAGGTATTGCCGGTTACACGCTGGTATATCATTCCCGGGGAATGCAATTGGTTCAGCACGAACCGTTCACCTCCACTCAAAGGGCCATTGAAGAAGGACTTGACATCAAAGGGACCACCCTCTTGGTGGAATTGAATCGCCAGAGAATGATGGTGCGTGATACCGATAAAGGACGTGAACTGATAGAGCAAATCAAGGATTTGAAGAAACTGCTTGTGGCCTATCGGAAAGGTTTTATCAAAGAAAAGGGTAGATAAGAAACATAATCATTTCGGGAAGGTTTATATAGTCTTTTAAATTTTCCCGAATCTTTTTATAGGCAATGGCCATTTGGGATTCCACAGTATTGATTGTGATATTCAGTTCTTCGGCTATTTGTTTTTGTTTTTTCCCTTCGAACTTGTTCATCATAAAAATCTGTCTGCATTTTTCAGGTAGATTATTCAATGCGTTATCCACTATTTCTTCGATATTGCTTGATTCAAGAATGTCGGTATTCAGTATTTCCAAAGAGTCGTATTTCATTCGTAACGTAAGTTCCTCTTCGGTCTGCATGTTGTCTATAGCTTCCTTCTCGACTCCTTTTTTCTGAAGGAAGTCAAGACTTTTATTTTTTATAGATGTGAAAAGATAACCTATCGGGTTGGAATATCCACTGAGTAATTCTTGCCGTTCATACAAATGCAAAAAGACATCTTGGACGATGTCTTCAGCTTCTGGTTCAAAAATAACATATTCCATTGCAAAGTGTTTCGCTCTTGAATACCAGGTGGTATAAAAATTTTCAAAGTTTGTTTCCACAATAATAGTTTGATCAAACACGTTCGGCAAAGGTAACAATTTTATACAATATTGTTGTTACGAAGCACTAAAAACTTTTTTGGATTTTTTATAAAAAAGAATGAGATCTTTTGGCGGATTTTGAAATTCGTTTCGTTTACTATATAAAGAAAGAAAAAAATGGATCAGAGGATAGTTAAGTATTTTAGAAAGGAGCTTAGTCAAAAAGAACGTTTGGATCTGCTTCATGAAGCTTTTTCAAATTCTGAGCTTAAACAGCAGATGATGGAATATCAGAATCTGCATGCATTGGTTCAGTTACATCCTCGGAATACACAGAAAAAGGATGGGGAAGAAAAATATGCATCTTTTGTTAAGAAAAGAATTCAACACTATTCGAGAAAAGCATTTTCCAGAAGATTGTATTATGCTGCAGCACTGGCTGCGTGCGTATTTCTTACTTTCCAAATTACTTATTTGATCATGAAACCAGCGGCGATATCCCATGCTGTATTATCACAAACCCTTACGGTTCCGGCTGGTCAAAGAGCGCATATTATACTTCCTGATGGTAGTAAAGTTTGGGTGAATGCTGGCTCAGAAATCAAGTATCAATCTGTGTTTGGAAAAGAAAGAAGGGTACAGTTGAGAGGTGAGGCCTTTTTTGAAGTTGAAAAAGGAAAAATTCCTTTCATTGTTTCAACATCGAAAGCAGATGTAAAAGTCTATGGAACTCGTTTTAATGTTTTTAGTTATCCGCATGAATATCTGTCGGTTTCTCTTTTGAATGGATCAGTCCGTGTCTTTTCTCCACATAATGAAGAGGATGGAATTATGTTGAAACCAGGTCAACAACTTAGAGAAGACGCTAAAGGATATCAAATAGTCGGCTTGGAAGAGGAACCCTTGCTATGGAAAGATGGTTTGTATGCATTCAATAAACAAAAATTTAGGGATGTATTGAAAAGACTTGAAATCTATTATAATGTGAAAATCACTGTAAATAAGCCTTCATTGCTGGAATATGTTTATACGGGTAAATTCAGACAGAATGACGGTGTGATGGAGGTTCTTCGTATTTTACAAAAAATTCATTCTTTCCGAGTAACCAAATTGGAAGAAACTAATGAAATAATAATATATTAATTATAAAGACCATGTTTAATTATTAAAACTATTTTGCCTATGAAAACGTAATCGCAAATCTATCAGCGTTAATGAAAATCGGCAGACGTTGCAGCATCCACCGATTGAAATTAAGATAACGCTTTTCTGAAATTTTGGACTCAGATTTATTAACTTAATCACGAAACAAAGATATGAAAATAAAACCTTTGTTATGGCATTTATTGTGTCATAAAACAGAAAGCAGAGTGTTAAATATTATGAAAGTCAGCTTATTCCTAACGTTTGTATGTGTATTTCAAATGTATGCTTTCAACATGAAAGCACAAAACTCGATGGTAGAACTTACTTCCAATTCTACTACAATTGAAAAATTGTTCTCTGAAATTGAAAAGCAGACAGGTTATCTGGTTGTGTATGATAATAAGGATCTTGTTGGTAAAACAATGATTCGATTATCAAAAAGCAGAGGACGAGTCAATGATTTGCTTAATGAAATTATCAAGGGTACGAATTTAAAATATGAATATACGAATAGGTATATAGTATTTTCTAAAGTGCCCGTCAGTTCACTTCCTGCCGAAAAGACAGTTAAGGGGATTGTAAAGGATACATCCGGAGAACCAATTATCGGAGCCAGCATTTTGCTGAAAGGAAAGAATGCCGGTACCATAACTGATATAAATGGACGATTTTCAATTGAGGTTGATAATAATAATATCCTTGAAATATCGTATGTGGGATATCAGACTCAACGATTGACTGTCGGAGGAAAAAAAGATCTGGAAATTATTTTGAAAGAAGATAATATGAGCTTGGACGAGGTTGTCGTTGTGGGTTATGGTACAGTAAAGAAATCAGATTTGACAGGCGCAGCTCTCCGAGTCAGTGAAAAAGAAATTAAATCTCGTCCTGTTGCCAATGCATTGGAAAGCATGCAAGGTAAAATTGCCGGTGTCGATATTACTTCAACGGAAAGACCGGGAACTGTACCTAGTATCACAATTCGTGGCGTCCGTTCCTTATTGGCATCCAATTCTCCTTTATATGTAGTAGATGGTATTCCTTTAATGACCGGTGGTATAGATAATATCAATCCATCAGATATTGAAAGTATAGATGTTTTGAAGGATGCTTCTGCAACAGCTATTTATGGTTCGAGAGGCGCTAATGGAGTAGTCATTATTACAACAAAACAAGGTAAGGCCGGAAAGTTTTCTTTGAGTTATTCAGGTTCCGTTACAGCTGAAAATATTGAAAATAAATCAACTTTGACTAATGCTTCTGAATATATCGATTACAGACGTTGGGCGTATTATTATTCAAATCCATCAGTTTATCCAAGAGGTGATCAGCCTAACCAGGCAAATGATTACAAGATATTTCATGGTGCGAATGATCCTAGTGCATGGAATAACATTATGAAAGGATGGAATGGTAATACTTGGGATGGCAGTAAAGTATCAACCACAGATTGGTCTGGTATGGTCACTCGAACAGGAATAACGCAGGAACATACGTTGAGTGCAAGTGGTGGTACAGACAAAATGAAAGGATATTTTTCTTTTGGATATTTGAAGAACAAAGGTACTCAATTGGGACAAGATTTTGAACGCTATACAGGAAAGGCAAACCTTGATATAACTCCGTTGCCATGGTTTAGTATGGGTGGTAGTGTCAATGTCAGCTACGGTATACAGGAATATGGACAATCTAAAACGGGAGCGAACTCAATGTCATCGAATTCGGGTATTTATGAATCGGCAAGGGCTAATCTTCCTTACGCTGTTCCTTACGATGAGAATGGTGAACGTATTTTGTACCCTGGAGGAGATGATGCTATACGTACCGTAGCTAATGAGTGGAATTATTCCCAGGATCAGCGCGTTACATTCCGTACTTTTGGAAGTTTATATGCTCAAGTAGACTTTGGAAAGATCAATAAATCTCTTGACGGTTTGAAGTACAGAATGAATTTCGGCCCTGATTTTTCAATGTATCGTGATGGCATTTACTTGGATAAACTGTCAGTTATTCGTACTGGGAGTAGCTTTGCATCATTGTCAAAGTCTCAGACGCTTTCATTTACTTTGGATAATTTGATTTATTATGATAAAATCTTCGGAAAACATAGTTTTGGTTTGACTTTGCTGCAAAGTATGACCAAATACAATACAGAATCCAATTCCATGTCGGCCGATAATGTACCTTTCTCTTCTCAAAAGTGGAATGCTTTGAATAATTCCGATGTTCCGGAATTAAGAAGTTGGGCATCCGGACTTATAGAAAGACAATTAATGTCTTATATGGCTAGAATAAATTATAATTTTAATCAACGTTATTTACTTACTGCATCTGGCAGATGGGATGGAGCTTCTCAGCTTGCAGAAGGCCATAAATGGGCTTTCTTCCCAAGTCTGGCTTTAGGATGGAGACTTGATCAAGAAGATTTCCTGCAAAACGTTGACTGGATTGATCAGTTGAAAATAAGGTTAGGATATGGAACTACCGGAAATTCTGCTATTGGAGCTTACGCGACAAAAGGCGGACTGGTTTCTTTATTTTATCCATATTACACGGAAATTACGTCAGGGAGTTTGCCTTCCAGTGTAATGGCTAATAAGAATTTGGGATGGGAAAGAACATCACAATTAAATTTAGGTATTGATTTTGCTTTCTTCAAAAACAGAATATCTGGAGTTCTTGATATCTATAAGTCGAAGACAAAAGATTTGTTAATGAATATGACAGTTCCTTCTGTCAGCGGTTATATGTCTACTTATGCTAATGTGGGAGAAACCTCCAATAAGGGTGTTGATTTGACTTTGAATACCATCAACATTAAGATGAAGGATTTTCAATGGAGTACCAGTTTGAACGTTTCATGGCAGAAGGATAAAATTAATAAATTGGTTACCGCCTCGGATGATATAAATAACAATTGGTTCATTGGAGAGCAAATTGGTGTAATATATGGATACAAAGCTGCCGGTATATGGCAGAAAGAAGATGCAGAGGAAATGGCCAAGTATAATGCAAATGGCAATAAATTCAAAGTAGGGCAAATTAGAATTGTTGACCAACCGGATGAAAATGGGAAAATAGATTATAAGATTGATGCCAACCATGATCGTGTAATCATTGGCAATACACGTCCGAACTGGATCTTTGGTATGACAAATAATTTCACATATAAGAATATTGATTTGTCTGTATTTATATATGGACGTTTTGGTTATAAATATAATACGGGAGGTGAATATCTTGATGGACGGTATAATGTTCGTAAATTGAACTATTACACGGAAACAAATACAAAATCAGATTATCAGCGTCCGGAATATACAATGGGTACAGGTGATTCTTATTATGCTTCTTTGGGATACAAAGACGGATCTTTCCTGAAAATCCGTAATATATCTTTAGGATATACATTCCCTAAAAGCTTGATAGACAGATGGAATATAAACAATCTGAAGTTATACGTTCAAGTTATGAACCCTGGTACTATATTCTCTAAAATAGACTTTTTGGATATGGATACGCAAACAGCTTCCTACAATCGTGGTGTTACAGCTGGTATTAATATTAACTTTTAAATGGAAAGATAATATGAAAACAAATAAAATAATAGTTCTTTTTAGCATGTTAATGCTTGTTGTTTCCTCTTGTTCTGGTTTTTTGGATGAGGAACTGAAAACGCAAAGAAGCACAGATTTTTATCAAACGGAAGAAGGCATTCAGTCGTTGGTTACCGGTGCTTATTACCAGAGTTTATGTGTCCTATTCCGCGGAGAGATATCTTTATGTTATTTCAATTCCGGAACGGATGAGCTTACAGTCGGTGGAGACCCTTCGAACGCAGTTTGGAATTCTTACGATGGTGGCTTGAAATCGATTGTTACGAAAGCTAACGTAAATACTATCGGTGCGGATGATGTTTGGAATAATTTATATGTCGCTATTAATTCGTCAAATGTTATTATAGATGAAGCGACAACGATTCAATCAACAAATGATGCCATAAAAAAGACAGCTCTAGGTGAAGGATATTTTTTCAGAGCTTATAATTATTTCAGATTAGCCAGCTTGTATGGTGGAGTTCCTTTGAAATTGAAACCGTCTTCCTCGGTCGAATTTGAATTTACAAGAGCTTCGGCAGCTGAAACCGTCAACCAAGTTGTCAGTGATTTCGAACAAGCCTATAATCTGTTACCGGAAACTGCCGCAAAAGGAAAATTGACAAAATCTGCGGCTGCACATTTTCTGGCAAAAGCCAAATTATTCAGAGCCAGTGAAATTAATGATTCTTGGAATGGTTCTACCAAGGAAGCCGATTTGAAATCTGTTGTCTCCTTGGCCGATGAGGTCATAGCAAAACATCCTTTGGCTAATAACTATTCGGATTTATGGGCTTATACAAAAAATGATGATAAGAATGAAACTCTGGATGAAATTATTTTAGCTGCCCAATACTCATCAGATCTTTCTACAAAAGGAGTTAATACACAGCACATGTATTTTTTGAGTAAATATGACGATTTGGCGCAAATGAAGCGTGATATCACAGGAGGAAGACCATACAGCCGTCTTCGTCCTACCGGATATATGTACTATCTTTATGATATGGTTCAGGATTCACGTTTTTGGAAGAGTTTTAAAACAAAAGATAGAGTGAATAACGCTTCCGGCGGTTATTATGCAAATGGTGATTTAGGAATAATGTATATCATAAACAAAATGGGTGATAATCGTTTTGGTGCCAGAACATTAAATAACAAGGTGATTTATGAAAAAACAGGAAAGACAATTCCATGGGTCTTTGTAGCATATCCTAAGGGCGCGAATGATGATAGCCAACTTTATGCAGATGTGCGGTTCCCAAGTTTGAACAAGTATATAGATGCTTCTCGTAGTTCCATAAATGAGACAAGAGGAAATCGTGATATTGTATTGGCTCGCTCTGCAGAGACTTATTTGATGGCTGCAGAAGCTGAAGTCAGACTGGCTAAACTTGGCAAAGCTTCTTATGAAGATGCATTGAAGTATATCAACCCGGTACGTCAACGTGCAACCTATAAAAGCGGTGAAGACAGATCTGTTTACATTGATGGAGGGTCATCCTATCTTTCATCTACATCCGGTCAAGATCCGAACCTCAATTCATATTATCCTGAGAATTCATATTATGAATCCAATGGTATAGAAAAGACTAAGGACAAAACAGATTTGACAGTCAAATCGGTTTCCCAGTTGCCCTCGCAAGATGAAGAAATTATTAAGAAGTTAGGATATACAGATAATTACGACAGAATGCTTTGTTTTATTCTTGATGAAAAATCAAGGGAGTTATGTGGAGAATTTCACAGATGGGCAGACTTGTCAAGAACCAAGACTTTGGTAAAGCGTGCTATAATGTTCAATCCCGGCTCTCAAAGCATTAAAGATTATCATTGTTTGCGACCTATACCGCAAACTTATTTGGACGCAGTCCAGAAAGACGGACGGGCTTTGACTTCTGAAGAGAAGCAGGCACAGCAGAATCCGGGTTATTAATGTCTATACAATATGTTATTAGTTAGATAGGTTTAGGTATTAGTTTTGCTGCTTGGATGTTTTTTTATAAATCATCCAAGCAGTATTTATACAATTATTTAATATAATGAAAACGATTATTTATTTATCGCTGTCAATACTGGCATTATGTCCTTTATCTTCATGTAATTGTTCGAAACAGTTGGCCGCAGAAAACTATTTTGCAAACATGCCATCGAAAGCTGATCCTCAGAATGTAGGCTTGAGAGTTTCCGAACGTTTCCTTTCCCGTCCGCATTCAAGCATGGGGTCTTGGTTTACGGAAGAAGACAAAAAGAAAGGCAAGTTATTCAACTATCCCGTACGATATATTGTTTATCCCGATGTCTGTGCATGGTATGGAGCACTTCGCTATTCCGAGGTTGCTGATAATAAATCACTTTTTGAACGTCTTGTGGACAGGGCTGCAAAAGTTGTGTATGGAGATGAAAAAGGACTTATACCGGTTGCCAAACATGTTGATAACAATGTTTTTGGTGTGGTTCCACTGGAAATTTATTCAGTGAATAAAGACAAACGATTTCTGGATTTGGGAAAGTATATGGCAGATGAGCAATTTAAAAAACTTACTGATGAAGAGTATGAAATGTTGAAGCCGGACGTAAAGAAATTGTATGATCAGGGACTAAGTTGGAACAGCCGCATGTGGATTGATGATATGTTTATGGTGACAATGTTGCAGGTCGAGGCCTACAAAGCAACTCAGAATCCCGTTTATCTCGATAGAGCCGGAAAGGAAATGACTGTTTATCTACAAAATCTTCAGACAAAAAACGGCCTTTTTTATCATGCAGATAACGTGCCGATATATTGGGGAAGAGGTAATGGATGGGTTGCTGCAGGCATGACTGAAATATTGGATAAGTTACCATCAAGCAGTGTTTATTATAAACCAATAATGGATAGTTATCAGAAAATGATGAAAACTTTGCTGTCATGTCAGGATAAAAAAGGCATGTGGCATCAGATTGTTGATGACAAATCAGCATGGGCCGAAACCTCTTGTACGGGAATGTTCGCTTACGCCTTCATCAAAGGTGTAAAAAACAAATGGCTTGATGCAAAGATTTTCGGCCCGTCCGCTCGTAAGGCTTGGATTGCCTTGTGCGGTTATATCAACAAAGATGCTGACGTAACAAATATTTGTGTTGGTACAAACAAAAAAAATGATTATCAGTATTATCTGGATAGAGCCAAAATGACCGGTGATTTGCACGGACAGGCTCCTGTGTTATGGTGTGCTTCAGCTTTATTAGAAAAACAGAGATGAAAGGATTTAGAATTTATAGTTTGTTTGTCATTTTTATATCAATGACGACAATTGCCCAAACAATCAGTGTAAATCAAGTTGTTTCCATTAGGAATGCCTATGAAGCACGTAGAGAAGAAGGAATAGGATTGCTGAGAGGAAAACCCTTGGTTAAAGAAAAAGTCATGCCTCCGGTTTTTTCTGATGGGTCAAACTTTTCCCGTGATTACAGTTATTCTTTATTGGATTATGCCTTCAAATGCTTTTGGCTTAATGAGGATATTGAGAGTGCAAACAAGGCTCTATTGGAAAATACTAACTATTATATAGGCTATCCTCGGGCGTATAGTGATAAAGATAGTTTCTATTGGGGAGCTGATGAGCTCTGTAAGATGCTTGAATTCTATGGTTCCAAAGGAAGTATAAAGCCCGGATTAATCCAGCGAAAAGTAGAGGAACGTATTTATCTTATGATGTATCAATATTCCAAACAGCAGTCGAAAGTTGCAAAAGCCGATTACAGTAAAAGCAAAACTTGGTATATTGACGAATCTGAGAATCATCACATCCAACGCTTCTATGTGGCATGGCATTTCGCTAAATTTCTAATGAAGGATCCATTGTATAAAACAAAAGCTTATGATGATGGTTTTAATGCTGCTTGTCATTACAAAGCTTGGAATTCATTTGCCAAAGAATGGGTTCGTGAAAGGGGTAGAAAGGGACTTTTTATCGAGATGGCCAATGACGGTTATGGATTGGAAACATTGAAAGGTGTATATAATTTATATGATTTTGGAGATAAGGAACTTTCTGTGTTGTCAAAAAATCTGTTGGATTTGTATTGGGCTGCCTGGGCTCAGGAGCAGATTGACGGAGTCCGTGGCGGGGCAAAGTGCAGAGTGTATCCGTCGGCTGCCTGGAATGGAAATACTACTTTCAGAAATTTGGCATGGTACTACTTGGGTATAAATACGGTTAATGCTCCACATGGTAATTTATTTACCTTGGTTACCAGTAAATATAGAATGCCAATAGAAGTTATGTATCTCGCTTTAAATAAAGAGGAAAGAGGAGCATATGAAATAAATCAGAGACGATTGGGACTTGCAGAAAAAGGTTTCTTTTTTCCTCCCGATTATCATGTGCTCGATTCCGAAGGCTTGATTCGTTATTCCTACTGTACACCGGAGTTCATTGCCGGCAGCTTTTTTTGTAAGGCCTTGCCCTATGAAGATTGGGTAATGATAAGCAGTCAAAACCGTTGGGCCGGAGTCATTTTTTCGGGGGATGAAAATGCCCGAATATATGCTCAGTGCATGCCCCTTAAGGATAATAGAGCCTATAATCAGTATTGGTGCGTTCAGCATAAAGGAAGTATGGTCTTTCAGAAACTGGATTCGCTTGTAAGTAGCCGTGGAGCGCGTGATATGGAATTTTTTATCAGTAAAGCTGGCTTGAGTGATTTATTAGTATGCGATAATTGTGTTTTTGTAGAAAGCAAAGGTGCTTATGCCGCAATAAGATGCATCAATACATCTTTCCGAATAAAAGAAGTCCAAAATGGAACATGGATAATTCCCAAAGATGTTTATAGTCCAATCATTCTGGAAGTTGATCTAAAAGAAAATTATAAGAATTATGAAGATTTTCAGAATAAAGTTCGTGTAATGCAATGTACAATATCGAACGAGCAATTCAATTATCATTCTCTTTCTGGCAGTATTCTGACTATGGATTTGCGCAGAAGGAATTTGCCTTCGATAAACGGAACGCCGATAAATCTTACTCCAGTAATGGGAATGGATAGTCCTTTCTTACAAACAAAGTACAATAGTGGCATTGTAACTATTCGTTCGAATAAAAAATTGATTCTTGATTTTAACAAATAACCTGCTTATAAATTGTCATAGCAATTTTTTAAGATTATGTGTCTATATGGTTAAAAGCGTAATGTTTCATCAAACTTTGCATCTTTTTTTGTTTAAGAAAGAGTTTCTTTGTCTTATGGTATAAAAAGAGCAGCTTTTTATGTAAGTTTGCAATAAAGAAAATACTCCGTATATGAACTATATAATCAAAATGAAAAGAACAATATTGTCTGCGACAGTATTATTTGCGGCTTTAATCGCAACAAGCGCCTTTGCCAAAGGCACTATCTATCACAAGGGTTGGATAGACTTCAACAAGAATGGTATAAAGGATATTTATGAAGATCCCGGGCAGTCTGTGGATGCCCGGGTGAACAATCTGCTCGGACAGATGACAGTTGAAGAAAAAACTTGCCAACTGGCAACACTTTACGGGTTTGGACGGGTATTGAAAGATTCTTTGCCTACAGAGAAATGGAAACGTGAGATATGGAAAGATGGCATAGCCAATATTGATGAGCAACTCAATGGGGTAGGCTCGGGATATAAGAGAGCTTACAACTTGATTTATCCTTTCAGTAACCATGCGAGAGCCATCAATAAAATCCAGAAATGGTTTGTGGAGGAAACACGTCTGGGCATACCGGTTGACTTTTCGAACGAGGGCATTCACGGGCTTAATCATACCAAGGCTACTCCTTTGCCTTCACCCATTGCCATCGGCAGTACATGGAATCGTGAGCTGGTGAAGCAGGCCGGTGAAATTGCCGGCAAGGAAGCACGGCTGTTGGGTTATACCAACGTTTATGCGCCCATATTGGATGTGGTGCGTGACCAGCGATGGGGGCGCACCCTGGAATGTTATGGAGAGGAACCATATCTGATAGCTGAATTGGGTAGCCGGATGGTTGATGGAATACAGTCTCAGGGCGTGGCTTCCACTTTGAAACACTATGCAGTATATAGTGTTCCGAAGGGTGGAAGGGATGGAAATTGCCGTACTGATCCTCATGTGACGCCTCGCGAACTTCAAGAGATTTTTCTTGCTCCATTCAAATATGTCATTGAGCATACGCATCCGATGGGGGTAATGTGTAGCTACAATGATTGGAATGGCGAGCCGATTGCTGCCAGTCATTATTTCCTCACGGATTTGCTGAGACAGCAGTATGGATTCGACGGATATGTGGTGAGTGATAGTGAAGCAGCTGAGTTTGTCTATACAAAACATCAGGTGGCCGGCTCTTATGATGAGGCTGTCCGGCAGGAGCTCGAGGCGGGCATGAATGTGCGTACACATTTCACTCCGCCCTCGGATTTCATCATTCCTGTACGTCGGCTCATTGCAGAGAAAAAGCTCTCTATGGAGACTCTTGACAAAAGAGTGGGCGAGGTCCTGAAAGTGAAATTCAGGCTGGGCTTGTTCGATTCTCCTTATGTTGCAAAACCTGATTTGGCAGACAAGTTGGCAGGAGCTGATAAACATGTTGACTTTGTGGATGAAATGGAACGGCAGTCGCTTGTTCTTCTTAAAAATAAGGATGCATTGCTCCCTTTGGATAAGTCACGGATAAAACGAATCCTTGTGACGGGACCTTTGGCAGATGAAACAAATTATATGTCGAGCCGTTATGGACCTAATGGACTGGATGCCGAGTCTGTAAGAATGGGATTGGAAAGATATCTTCAGAATCAAGCGGAAGTCGTTTACAGAAAAGGCTGTGAGGTAGTCGATGATAATTGGCCTGATAGCGAAATAGTGCCTACTGAGATGAATGATAAGGAGAAGCAATCCATAAGTGATGCAGTGGAAGAAGCTCAAAAATCAGATATCATCATAGCTGTTTTAGGGGAAGATGAGTATAGAACAGGAGAAAGCCGTTCTCGTACTTCCCTTGAATTGCCTGGCCGGCAGGAAAAACTTCTTGAAGCACTTTATGCTACGGGAAAGCCTGTCGTGTTGGTCTTAATCAACGGACAGCCGCTCACCATCAATTGGGCAGACCGGAATGTGCCTGCTATCATTGAAGCATGGTTTCCTAGCTATAGAGGTGGTGAAGTAGTAGCCAAAACTCTTTTTGGTGAATACAATCCCGGAGGAAAACTCACTGTGACATTCCCTAAGACCGTTGGACAGATTGAACTGAATTTCCCGTTCAAGAAAGGTTCTCATGGCGGGCAATCCGGTGAAGGTCCCAATGGCTCGGGAAAGACTCGTGTGCTAGGTGAACTTTATCCATTTGGTTATGGGTTGAGTTATACAACATTCCAATATTCCAATCTCAAGACAGAAGTGTCACAGAGCGATGCCAAAGATGACATAACCGTGGCAGTGGACGTTACAAATATCGGAAAGTTACAGGGAGATGAGGTCGTACAGCTTTATGTGAGAGACAAAGTAAGCAGTGTGGTTACTTATGACAGCCGCCTTTGCGGATTCGAAAGAGTTCCCTTGGAACCTGGTGAGATGAAGACAGTGAGATTCGTCATCAAACCTGATCAACTTGCTATAATGGATAAAAATATGAATTGGACGGTGGAGCCTGGTGAATTTGAGATTATGGTAGGCTCAAGTTCGAAAGATATCCGATTGAGAGATACAATAAATTATACATCTTCGACGATCCGGTGAAAATAGAACTGCATTTTTTGTTTTCTATGAAAAAATAGATTAATATTGCAACTTGTAACCTTAATCTATAAATAAATCAGTTATGAAAAAAGCATTATTCCTTCTCTTTCTGTTGCAGATGGCAGGTATTGGATTGTCTGCCCAAGTCCTTCGTGTAATGAGTATGAACGTAAGATATGATAATCCTCAAGATAGCGCACAATCATGGTCACATCGTAAAGATAATGTCATAAAAGCAATCAAGTTTTATAATGCCGATTTACTGGGCACCCAAGAAGTCTTGAAGAATCAGTTTGAAGATTTGCGTGATGCTCTTCCTGAATACGATTCTTATGGTGTAGGAAGAGATGATGGTTTTTCGAGAGGTGAGCACATGGTCTTGTTTTGGAAGAAGGATCTTTTCAAGGTTCGTAACAAAGGAACATTCTGGTTGAGTGAAACGCCGGATATGCCCTCTATAGGATGGGATGCTGCATGCAGGAGGACAGCTACATGGCTGATACTTTATGACAAAAAAGAAAAAAAGGAAATACTAGTTGTCAATACTCATCTTGACCATATGGGGCAAAAAGCACGGCAGTTGGGAACAAATTTATTGTTGAACAAGATAGATTCTTTGGCAGGAAAAAGACCTATCGTCTTAACCGGAGATTTTAATTCCATACCCGAAGATTCAGTCATTGCAAATGTACTCGATAAAAAGCATGTTCCCTCTATGCTTAATTCTCGTGAACATGCCGACATAGTCTATGGTCCTTATTGGACATTCCATGATTTTGGACGTTTGCCATTGAAAGATAAATGCCTGATAGATTACATTTTCTATTCCGGTTTTTCATCTGTTGAGAGATATGCTTCTTTGTGTGAATGCATTGATGGTATCTATTTGTCGGACCATTGTCCCGTTGTTTCGGATTTGAAATATTAGTCAGAAATGATACCGTTTCCGTGATTTTTAAGCGAAAGATTAACTTTTCTTATAAATAACTTTGCAATAAAAAAGATTTTGTGTTAATATTGCATTGATTTTGTTAACTACATAAGTCATGCAAGAAAATAATGACCGTTTTGGGAAACTATATACTGCCAATTACAAGCGTTCCTTTATGCTTGTAAAGCACTATGTGCATGATGAAGCTGCTGCAGAAGATATAGTTGTGAATGTGATGATAAAGCTGTGGCAACTCATTCAGAACCAGACACTGGATTCCGAAGAGGCCATGTTGTTCACTATGCTGCGTAATGATTCCTTGAATTATCTAAAGCATAAACAGGTTGAGATGGAAGCTTTGGAACGAATAGGCAATGCTGCCCAGCGTGACTTGGATTTCCGAATCAGCATGCTCGAAGATTTCACTCCTTCACTGACTACTCTGAACGAAATCAATGAACTAGTAAGTGTCGCCCTGTCACACATGACGCCTCTTACAAGACAAATATTCGAATTGAGCCGTTACGAGAACAAAACGAACAAAGAGATTGCAGAACAATTCAATATATCCGTAAAAGCGGTGGAATATCATATTACTAAAAGCATCACCGAATTGCGAAAATATCTCAAAGATTACTTACCCATAAATTTGTGGCCTTTAATCGTCTTTTTCATTTAGGGTTTAGTTTAGGCAGATTGTCTTTATATTGTTGAGTGGAGTTTAAACAATATTTAAATACTATTTTATTATGCGCATAAAAATTTATTTATCCGTGATTTTCATTACCCTGATGTTTATGGGTAATAATCAATTGTCTTATGCACAATTGCCAAAAGAAACAGAGGCACAAAAGGCCGAGCGTATGCAATGGTGGACGGAAGCCCGTTTCGGAATGTTTATTCATTGGGGCCTGTATGCACTTCCAGCAAGACATGAATGGGTGAGACACAATGAACGAATCACCAACGAAGAGTATCAGAAATATTTTGACCATTTCAATCCGGACATGTTTGATCCTCATATTTGGGCCAAGATGGCCAAGGAAGCCGGAATGAAATACGTAGTGCTCACCACAAAACATCATGAAGGCTTCTGCCTATGGGATTCCAAATATACGGATTATAAAGCTCCAAATACTCCGATAAAGAAGGACTTGTTGCGCGAATACGTTGATGCTTTTCGTGCAGAGGGTTTGAAAGTGGGGTTCTATTATTCTTTGATAGACTGGCATCATCCTGATTTCACGATAGACAGGGTTCATCCTTTGCGTCTGGATCCGAGACAAGATACCGATGAGGCATATGCACGATTGAACAAGGGTAGAGATATGTCGAAATATCGTCAATACATCAAGGATCAAGTAACGGAATTGCTTACCAATTACGGAAAGATAAGCGTGATATGGTTTGATTTCTCCTATCCCGGAAAGAATGGGAAAGGACATGAAGATTGGGATTCGGAAGGTTTGCTGAAAATGGTAAGAAAGTTGCAACCCGGAATTATTGTGGACGACCGTCTGGACTTGAAAGATGTGGAAGGCGGTTGGGACTTCACATCACCGGAACAATACAAAGTTGACAAATGGCCTGAATATAATGGCAAACGTGTTCCATGGGAAACCTGTCAGACATTTTCCGGTTCGTGGGGTTATTATCGTGATGAAAATACGTGGAAAAGTCCGGCCCAATTATTGGAATTGTTAATAGAATCAGTGAGCAAGGGAGGCAACCTGCTATTAAATGTAGGTCCTACCGCCAGAGGAGTGTTCGACCAGCGAGCACAAGACAGGCTGAAGGCTATGGGAGACTGGATGAAATTCAACAGTCGCTCCATCTACGGATGTACCCAGGCACCGGATGAATTCAAGGCTCCTGCCAATACTTTGCTGACATATAATCCTAAAACCAATGTGCTGTATGTACATCTATTGTCCTATCCGATGGGAAAATTATCTTTGTCATTTGGTGACAGAGTGGATTATGTACAGTTTTTGCATGATGCTTCAGAAATCAGGTTTACTAATAAAAATGGAATTTGCGATTTGAGTTTGCCTATCCAGAAACCAAATGTTGAAATTCCTGTTTTAGAAGTTTTTTTGAAAAAGTAATATGAAAAGATTCAATTTAGTTATATTATTTCTTTTTACCATCTTTATTTCTATAAAAGCAGAAGTAAGATTACCTGCTTTTTTTAGCGATGGTATGGTGTTGCAGCAAAATTCGAAAGTAAACATTTGGGGCAAAGCTTCTGCTTTGAAATCGGTTATTGTTACACCCGGATGGAGTCATAAGCAATATTCAGTAAGGACTGATGCAGAAGGAAATTGGAAGATTTCAGTTCCTACACCTAAAGCGGGTGGTCCCTATGTGATGAAATTCAATGATGGCAGAGAGTTAGAACTTAAAAATGTTTTAATAGGTGAAGTCTGGATTTGTTCTGGACAAAGCAACATGGAAATGCCGATGAAAGGTTTTGTCGGTCAACAGGTAGAGAATGCCAACATGGATGTATTGAGTTCTGCTAATCCGAATATTCATGTGTTCACAGTAAAAAAGAAAGCATTATGCGTTCCGACTCATGATGTTTCAGGCGTTTGGGAAGAGGCTACTCCTGCTTCAATCTTGGACTTTAGTGCTACTGCTTATTATTTTGGCCGTATGATTAATAAGATTCTGAAGGTCCCTGTCGGGTTGATTCATACATCATTGGGTGGATCCAATTGTGCCGCATGGATGTCTGCAGATATGTTACGTGCCTTTCCAAATGCAAAAATTCCTAAGAGTCAGAATGAAATCAAGTCTCCCAATCAGACGCCTACCGTTTTGTATAATGGGATGATTTATCCTTTGATAGGTTACATTATCAAAGGTGTTATTTGGTATCAGGGAGAAAGTGATGTTCATGATACTGAACCATATTATGATATGTTTAGTACATTGATTGAAGGTTGGAGGGCCCTTTGGAAACAAGGTGACTTTCCGTTCTATTATTGTCAGATAGCACCTTTTGACTATAACTATTACAATATTATGCATAATTCTGCATATCTTCGTGAAGCTCAAGTGAAAATTGAAAGTAGAGTTAAAAATGTCGGTATGGCTTGTTTGATGGATATCGGTTCGGAAAAAGTAATACATCCGGCTAAAAAGCAGATAACAGGAGAACGTTTGGCTTTGCTGGCATTGAATAAAACTTATGGTGTAAAGGGTATTGTCAGTGAATGTCCTCTTTATAAAAATATGGAGATAACAAATGATACCGTCATCGTTCGGCTTCAACGTGCTGAAACGGGGGTCTATTTCCAGAATGGAGAAAGTAAACTGTTTTCTTTAGCAGGAAAGGATAGAATTTTTCATCCGGCAAAGGCGTGGATTAATCGGTATGATAACAAAATATTCGTCAAGAGTGAATTAGTACCTGAACCTATCGCTGTACGATATGGTTTTGAAAACTATGTAATGGGAGACGTTTTCAATCAAGGTCTGCCTCTTTCATCTTTCAGAAGCGATGATTGGCCGGAATCTAAAACGGAGGTAAAATAAAAAGAACTTAAACAGATATAAGAAAGTCGATTTTTTATACCTGTCAGCTAAAAAAATATTCTTTCTTTATATCAATTTTATTAATAGTCTTGCATTATTGATTTAAGGCATGAAATTTAGATTATGAAAAGTAAAGTATATTTATCATCGTGGCTGTCTATTCTTAGTAATTCCTTTCCCATAATCAGTCTGAATTTATTGTTGGCATTCTTTATGCTTGTGCTTTCTAACCAAAGCGTTTATGGAAGAACGATCAATAACCTTACGGGAGGGATTGAAATATCGGATGTCATCTCAGCATTCCCCGTGGGCTTTAAAATGCAGACATATAAGGAAAATCAATATATTGCATATTATGATTCTGAACATAATATGGTCATTGCCAAAAGGGCATTGAATTCTAAGAAGTGGCAGAAAACTATTTTGCCGACCAAAATAGGTTGGGATTCTCACAACTATGTTACGTTTGATTTTGACAAGAATGGGTATATTCATTTGTCCGGCAATGTCCATTGCAACCCTTTGGTGTATTACAGAATTGAAAAAGATTTCTGATATTTTTTCGTTTTTGATTTAGGGTCGCATTTTGTTGAATTGTCTTTATAATGTAGGGTGAAAAAATAGTAATATGAATATAGACCAAACGCTTTTACACCGTTATCTTTCGGGAGATGCTTCTGAAGAAGAAAAGAAACAGGTAATGGACTGGATAGGTGAAGATAAAACTCATGAACAGGAGTTGAAGTCTTTGTCATTGATATACGAGGCAGTCGTATGGAATCGGGAAAAGTCTGTCGGCGAGAAAAAAATCCACGCGACTAAGAAATTCTTTTCATATACTTATGCAATATGTAAAATTGCAGCAGTCTTCTTGTTGGGATTTTTCATTCATAACTTGATAGTACCGACACAGAATAAAGAGGATTCTGCCAAAAATAGGATGTTGACTTTTTATGCTCCTGCCGGGCAGCATGCTGAGTTGACTCTCGAAGATGGTACAACTGTATGGTTGAATGCTAACTCAAAGATCATTTATCCGGCTACCTTTAAAAAGAATGTGCGTAATGTAACGTTGGCAGGTGAGGCATATTTTAAAGTTACTCATAATGAGCGGAAACCGTTCATTGTAAACATGGGTAATTATAAAGTTCGCGTGTTGGGAACGGAATTCAATGTATTGGCCTACGATAAGAAAAAATACAAGATTGATTTACTGAAAGGATCTGTAAATGTAATTACTCCCCAGAACTCATTTGTCAAGTTAATTCCTGGAGAGAGACTTTGCATATTTAATGAGAAAGATATGGAAAAGACAAAAATATCGAATCCTGATTATTATAAATGGAGAGAAGGACTGATTTGTTTCAATGGAGAGTCCATAAAAGATATTTTCCATAAAATTGAGCTATACTATGATGTAAAAATAATTTGTTCGAATGAAAGACTATTGAATAATCATTATGCAGGAAAATTCCGTGTACGTGACGGTATTGATCATATAATGAAAGTGATCCAGATTGATAACAATTTCGAATTTGTTATGAATAAGAATAGAAACGTAGTTACTATAAAATAAGAACCTTTGTTAAACCATTAAAAATTGCTTTTAGCCTATGGAAAAAGTTTGATATTATGAAAAACAAAAAAGTTGGAAGATGCGCCAACACCTTCCAACCTATCAAGGTCTTGATTAGACCTAACTAGTTAACATTAAAGAACTAATCAAAACATTACAAAATTATGAAAAATATTTTATGTAGGAAGAATCCTGCATCCTTAAATCATGAATTTAAATATTTTTTTCGAATCATGAGAGTCTTTTGTTTATTTATTATGATGAGTCTGTCAGCCTTTGCCGTTGAAGTTCATTCTCAGAACATGAATGTAACTCTTGGTAGTAAATCCATGACGGTTCGTCAGCTTGTAAATCAAATTGAACAACAATCAAGTTATCTGTTTGTTGTCAATAGCGATCGGATTAACTTAAATGAAAAAGTCCAAGTCTCCAGAAAGAATAATTCAATCAAGGAAATCCTGAATGAAGCTTTTGCAGGAAAAGAAATATCTTATCGTGTAGAAGGTGATAATATTATTCTGGTTAAAGAGGCAAAAATGCAATCAAGGCCTTCTGGAAAAAAAATAAGTGGTCTTGTCGTCGATAATAATGGAGAGCCAATAATTGGAGCAAGTGTCTTGGTTAAAGGAACTTCAAACGGAACTATAACTGATATAGACGGTAAGTTTATTTTGAGTGACATTTCGAATAACTCAGTACTGGTCATAAGTTATGTTGGCTTTGCAACTCAGAATGTCAGTGTAAATGGAAAGTCAACTTTGAAGATTCAATTGTCTGAAGATAGCAAAACATTAGAGGAAGTTGTTGTTGTGGGGTATGGTACTATGAAAAAACAAAACTTGACTAATTCTGTCTCCAAAATGAATGATGATGCAGTAAAGAATCGTGTAATCACCAATTTAGGCGAAGCTTTTCAAGGACAGTTGGCTGGTGTACAAGCACAAGCAACAGGTGGTGGTATGCCGGGACAGGAACTGACCCTTCATATTCGTGGTATGAATACCATCAACGGTGACAGCAGTCCATTGTATGTGATTGATGGAGTCCCCAGAAACAATATGAGTGACTTGAATCCGGAAGATATAGCCTCCGTACAAGTATTGAAAGATGCTTCTGCTTCTTCCATTTACGGTGCAAGGGGAGCCAATGGAGTTATCGTGATTGAAACAAAAAAAGGAACCGGCAAGCCGTCCGTATCTTTTGAAGGATATTATGGTTTTCAGAATTCAGAGAAAAAACTGGATATAATGGATGGTCCTGTATGGGTGGCATATAACATGTTCAGAAGAAATTTAAATTATTTACGTAATGGCGGTTCTATGAAAGACCCACAGTCAGCCCGGCCAGCAGGAGATCAGATACCCGATACATGGACATCTGCAAATTCTTTCACTGATTGGCAAGATGCAATTCTGAGAACCGCTCCAATTCAGAACTATCAGTTGTCAGCTTCATCTAAAGGAGATGTCGGAAGTATTTATTTTTCGGCAGGATATTTTGATCAGCAAGGAATTATTTATAATTCTGATTTTCAAAGAATAAACACCCGATTGAATGCTTCCATGAATATTGGAAAGAATCTTCAGGTAGGAGTGAACCTTTCGGCTTCTGATTCCGATCAGGGTGGTGCGGATATTAATAAGGGATCGAATGGAAATGGTAAGGAAGGTCCATTGCACCATGCTTTAATGACATCACCTTTGATGCAATTAAATGAAGGAACACGAGATTGGGGGTTCCCGACAAATGCTGGTCCGCTTTATCCTAATCCTTTAGAACAATTGAAAGCAACGACGGATGATACTAAGTATTTACGCCTTATGACATCTCTATGGGGTGAATATAAAATAATGGAGGGATTGATCCTCAAAACTCAGTTTAGTTATAATTATGATGGGGAAACTTATGAATTTTTCCAACCAGGAAATGTGACTTATGCTAATGGAAATATCACGAAAGGCAGTAGCAATTCAAATAATACGAGAGATTGGTCTATACAGAACACTCTTACTTTTGATAAGTCAATAAAGGAACATCATGTTAATGTGTTGTTGGGTCAAAGTGCAGAGAAACAGAAATATTATTTGATTGCTGCCACTGCAAGCGGATGGCCTTATGAAACTTTGGAAACTTTAAATCTCGCTTCTACTCCTACACAAGCCAGTACTCAACGTACAACTTATGCAAATGCATCTTTCTTTGGCCGTGTTAATTATGATTTTAAAGACCGCTATTTATTGAACGTGAGTGCACGTTATGACGGTTCTTCACGTTTCGGCTCTAATTGCAAATGGGGATTGTTCCCTTCTATTTCTGCAGGTTGGAAAATGAATGAGGAGAGTTTTATGAAAGATATTAAAGCTATTTCATTACTTAAGTTACGTGCAGCATGGGGAACTTCCGGTAACGATAGAATAGGTGATTATGCATATCAAGCCCTTTTGGGAACTTATAATGCTTCTTGGGGGGGAAATCTGGTATCGGGTACAGCTCCTGGAAACATTGCTAATAATGATTTGCAGTGGGAATCGACTAAGTCTTTGGATTTCGGCTTGGATCTCAATTTATTCAAGAACAGGATTCAAATGAATTTTGATTATTATATCAATACAACAAGTAATCTGTTGTTTGGTATGCCTATTCCTTATACCACTGGCTTCTCGAGTATCAAGACAAATGTAGGTTCCATTCGTAACAGAGGATGGGAAGTGGATATAACTTCTCATAATGTCGTAGGTAAATTCAATTGGTCAACAACTTTGAATTTGTCTGCCAACAAGAACAAAGTTTTGGATATGGGTGGAATCGATCATTTCATTTCCAAATCATGGGATGGTAGTTTCTTGACAAAAGTAGGAGAACCTGTTTCTCAATTCTATTGTTACAAAACGGATGGCATATTGAAAGCCTCTGATTTTGATGCAAATGGAACTGCCCTGGTTCCAATCATGACAGGGCAGGAAGAAGGAAATCCAAAATATGTAGATACAAATAAGGATGGTAAGATAACAGCGGATGATTATGTTACATGTGGTAACAATTTGCCCGATTTAACATACGGTATTACTAACCGCTTTTCCTGGAATAATTTTGATCTGAGCATTCTTGTTCAAGGACAGTTTGGTGGAAATGTGATGTTCATGGGTGCACGGCAGTATGATAACGGAGGAGGAAATGGCGGTAACCAATTCAGCAGATGGTTCAATTGTTATAAATTGGATTATGAATCTATATATGGAGCCGGAGAAAATCCAATACCTGTTGATTACTTGAAAGCACACAATCTTGATATGTCGTGGGACGGAAGTACTCCTAATCCTGTAGGGAAGATGGATAATAACGATGACAGAAGAATTTATGATACTACATACTTTAGAATCAAAAATATAACGTTGGGTTATAATTGTCCGAAGAGTATGTTGAAGAATTCAATTGTTAAAGGTGCCAGATTTTACCTGTCAATGGATAACGTAGCCATCTTTGACAATTACAGAGGTTATACGCCTGAATCCAATTCTTTTGGTAATTCCACAACCATGATGGGTGTAGATTATTGTACTTATCCTATCAGCAAGAGGCTCGTTTTCGGTATAAATGTTACACTTTAATTGAGGAATAATATGAAATACAATATTAAAAAAATAATGATCATTTTTGCAATGGGTGCTACTTTGACTAGTTGCAATGATTTCCTTACTACGGATCCAGAATCGTCCTATTCAGCAGATGGTTCTTACAAGACACAAACTGATTTTACTTATGCCATTGCGGGAGCATACGCCGCGCAGCAGGATATTTATTCATCAAACCAAAGCTTGTTGCGTGACTTGACAGGTCGTAGTGATGAAGCAAAATATGGTGGCATGTATTTTTATGGTATCGACCAGTTTACTGATACAGCGGAAAATGGTGAATTAACCACCAGATGGACTTGCTTTTGGCAGATTATAGACCGATGTAATTTTATTCTTGATAAAATAGATGGAGGAACCTTCACGGATTCCAATGCAAAAAATTACATTAAAGGGGAAGCATACGGTTTGCGTGCCTGGTCTTATTATATGTTGGGTTGTTTATTTGGAGGAATGCCTTTAATTGATAAGGTTCTTACGGCAGATGAAACTAAAGCGATAGCTCGTTCCACTCAGGAAGAAACTTTCGCTTTTGCAGAAAAGGATTTCAAGAGTGCAATAGAACTTCTTCCTACAAGTTGGTCAGGAAGCAATGCAGGGCGTGTTACTAAGTATGCAGCTGAAGGTGTATTGGCTCGGATGTATATGTTCCAATCTAAGTTTGCTTTGGCAAAACCTTATTTGCAGGATATTATTTCCAGTGGCCTATATGGTATGGAAGAAAATTATCTTAATTGTTTCACAGATTCTCATGATAATGGAAAAGAAAGAGTTTGGGAAGTTCAGTTCTCCGGAGGTCTTAAAGGTGAAGGGCAGATGTTCTCTACAGGTTGCATACCCGAAGGATATGCTGATAAGGTGATTATTCCTTTCTCCGGTTATTCTACGGCATTAACTGTTTCTTTGGACATGTTCGGAAGTTACGAGAACGGAGATTTGAGAAGGGATATTTCGACTGTCTCAAACCTAAAAGTAAATGGCGTGGTTGAATCAAAATATGCTTACATTTCCAAATATTGTCACTATGATTCCTATAAGCCGCAATCTCAAAATGACTGGCCTATCAATATCCCGATTTTACGATACACGGATGTATTGATGATGTATGCAGAATGTTTAAACGAAGAGGGCTATGCAGCCAATGGGGAAGCATTCAATATCATTAATAAAGTCAGAGCAAGAGCCGGCTTGAAAGCTTTGACTTCAGCCGATATTCCTGATCAGACTTCTTTTAGGACTGCAATTCAAAAAGAAAGGAAAGTGGAATTTGCTTTCGAAGGTTTACGTTGGTTTGATTTAGTCAGATGGGGTATTGCCAAGAAAACAATTGACGCTCATTTCATGACAGAAGATGAAGGTGGTGGAATATATTCCATGCAGGATTTCAGAACGATCTTTGCCATTCCTTTCGATGAAATATCGCGTTATAACAATGACAAAGTGATGTGGCAAAACCCAGGTTATTAATAAGTATTTGAATGGTATTTAATTAGTAATAATTATTGGCAGGATCTGTGCTTGCAGTGGACCCTGCCAATATAATAAAAAGACGAAAATGAAAAAGATTATTATATTGACTTTAAATTTCTTGTTCCTGTTTGGACTTTTATCTGAAGTACGAGGGGAAGGAGATAAATATATCAAATATTCTCCTGTTCATTTGAATTCAGAAGAAATAGCTGCCGTAAAGAAATATGTGGATGGTACTGATTTCGATCCTCAACAAAATATGGTCTTGCAAAAAATTACTCATTGGCAGTATCATATTGATACGGTGGGAGTGACTTATCATCAGGTTCGGGATACTCATCATTATGCCCTGGCTTTGCTGAGTCTTCAGGATGATGCACTTGTCAAAAGAGCTTCCGATGTTATTCTTGCCGGAATTGCTTTGCAGGATTCCAATCCAGCATCAAGGACTTATGGGGTATGGCCTTATTACAAAGAAGAACCTTTGGCAACCAAGCGTACTCCGGTTGATTTCAATATGGCTGATTTCAATGCTGTGGTGTTGCTCGACATCTACATGAATCACAAGGACCGGCTGCCTGCAACCACTGTTGCAAAGATTAAAGGGGCCTTGATCAATGCTGCCCGTTGCATTGAAAAGCGTAATCAAGATCCAAGTTATACGAATATAGCACTTATGGGAACTTACGTGACTTATATGGTTTCCCATCTTTTTGATTTGTCGGATATGCAGACTTATGCCTTCAACCGTCTGAAACGTTTTTATGACTATACGAAGGAAAAGGGCGGATTTACTGAATATAACAGTCCCAATTATACTATCACAGCTTTGGACGAGATAACCCGTATGAAACAACATATTATAGAGCCACAGGCTAGGAAGATGGTCGATGAGTTGAATGATACGGCATGGGGAATCATTGCCCGTCATTTCTATAAGCCTTCGGGCCAGTGGGTAGGGGCGCAAAGTCGTTCATACAACACGTTCTTGAACCAAAACGCTTTTTTCAGCTTGTTGTATCATGCTTCAAACGGGAAAGTAAATTTCGGGAAGAAAGAATATGATGCGAGTGAAATTCTTCTCCGTCCCGAAATGCCTGCACATTATTATGCCATGTTCAATGCTCCTAAATATCCGCGCATACAGAATGATGTGTTTGAGCCGACCGAACCAAAAGTTACTGATGTGGCTTATATGACAAATTCTTATGCATTATCTACCGCCAATCGTTCCTGTTTATGGAATCAGCGTCGTCCTTTTGTTGCTTACTGGGGACCGGCTTCTAGTCCGAGGTATCTACAGGTACAGTTCCTGCATGATGATTATGACTTCAGTTCGGCTGCCATTTTCAGTGCACAGAATAAAAATTCGGTTTTGTCCGGAATAGATTTGTTCCTGTATGGTGGTGATAAGCATATCGGTTTGAATCCGTTGAAGACGGGAAAGTTCAATGCGAAGGATTTAAGAATCCGTTTCAGACTGGGTGGTATATCAAGTATTCAGACTCTTTCTTTGCCGAAAAGCCAGTCGGACAAGTTTTCCTTTGTGCTTGATGGGCTGAGATTCAATATTCAGATGTTCAAGGCCAGCTTTGACGGACAAACCGGCTATTGGCAAAAGGGTGGCGATGGAAAAGATTCCTGGATAGATTATGTGATTTATGCAGGAGCAGAAAAAGAGTTTGATTTGACTCGTGTGAAAGAAGCTGTCTGGGCATTTACTTTCTCGATGGCTAAACAAAATGAAAAGGTGAATGCTTCGAAACCTGTCTTTTCCATAAATAACAATACCTTTAAGGCAAATTGGAACCAGCTGAACATTTCCGTACCAGCCAATCTGTTGCCATTAGGACCATTTCCGGCACGTTTATAAATAAATAATATGAAAAAGTTTGCTATCATTACCTTATGTTTCCTTTCCTTTTTCGTGGGAAACGTTTCGGCAAAGATTACTTTGCCGCGTCTGGTGGGCGATAATATGGTTCTTCAGCAATCGACTCATGTTAAGCTTTGGGGCAGAAGTACCGCAAAAAGAGTGGTGGTTATGCCTTCGTGGACACGCGAAAAGTTCGTAACTGACACAGATAAGGATGGCAAATGGATTGTTCCCGTCAAGACTCCGTCCGCAGGAGGTCCTTATTCGATAACTCTCAATGACGGAGAATCCTTGACGATCAAAAATGTCATGATAGGAGAAGTTTGGATATGTTCGGGACAATCGAATATGGAAATACCTATTCATGGCTTTACTAACCAGCCTATTTCCGAAGCGTTGGATGCAATATCCAACGCTTCCAAATACGACAAGATAAGATTGCTTACTGTGAAGCTGACTCCTAAGGATACTCCTCAAAATGAATGTCCGTCTGATGGATGGCTATGTGCTTCTCCACAAACGGTGGGTGACTTCAGCGCTACCGCTTACTTCTTCGGGCGTGCTCTTGCCCAGCAGCTCAATATACCGATAGGACTTATCGTGTCATGCTGGGGCGGCTCATCTATCGAGGCTTGGATAGACCAGGCCAGTCTGGAAAGTCTTAAGGGAGAAATCAATATGGATAAAGTAATGGCCAGAACGAAAACACCCAAGAAGGCCTTGCTTTTGTATAATGGAATGATTCATCCGATCATAAATTATACGGCAAAAGGTTTTATCTGGTATCAGGGAGAGGAAAACACGAATGCTCCTCAGGATTATGACAAACTGATGGTCACGCTGGTTAGACTGTGGCGAAACAAATGGAATAATCAGAAGATGCCATTCTATTATGTTCAGTTGGCACCGTATAGATATTCCAATTCTCAGGATATTTCAATGCCGTTGACTGTAGAGGCTCAATACAAAGCCCTCAAGCAGATACCTTTGTCAGGCATTGCGGCCACAACGGATATCGGTAACGAAGTCTGTGTTCATCCGGGGCATAAGAAGCCCGTGGGCGACCGACTTGCATTCATGGCGCTGAGAAATGATTATGGAATCAAAGGATTGCCTGCTGATGCTCCTACTTTCAAGTCAATGGAGATTGCTGAAGGGAAGGCTTTGATTAAATTCAATAATACGGAAGATGCAGGTAACAGCATAGCATACTTCGACAGCAATTCATCTATTGATTTTACAGGTTTTGAGATAGCCGGTGAAGATAAAATCTTTTATCCTGCCTCGGCATCTTTCGATCGAGGCAAACAACAGATGAAAGTATGGTCGGACAAGGTGCGGATTCCTGTGGCAGTGAGATATGGTTTCCATAATTATATACCTTGCAATGTCCATACAAATTATGGGCAGCCCTTGGTTCCTTTTAGAACAGATAATTGGTAATTGTTAAAGAAATAGATGATGAACATTTTAATTAAAGAGAAAAGAAAAGCAGTCCTGATAGGATTCGCTCTATTCAATGTGTTTTTTTGTTTTGCTCAAAAGATAGCAATCCGCATGGACATGGTTCATAACAATCCGGGTGAGCCCTTATATGAAAGTGAATTCAACAAGCCTGAAGTGCTAAAGTCCATGGGCTATAATTCCAAGTGTTATTTTCTTTTTGATTCTCCTACATTGGCAATCAGTTGGGATAAGTTCGACAAGGATATACTGCCTCCCGGAACGCCCGACCGTGAATGGGTGGACCGCAAGGCTGCGCGTCTGCATGCCTTGTTCAACGGGTGCAAGAAAGAAGGTCTTGATATTTATGCCATGAGTGATTTGATACTTCTTCCCAAGCGCTTGGTGAGCAAGTATCACATAGAAAAGACATTTGGCAATCCCTTGGATACTTTGACGCAAAGAATCCTTCGCTATCAATTGCATGAGTTCTTTACGGAGTTTCCCCAGATGGACGGGATTGTGGTAAGAATAGGAGAGACTTATCTGGAGGATGCTCCCTATCATATCGGGAACATCCAGAACAAGGCGGATGCGGACAAATGTATCATCCCTTTGATTAATCTGTTGCGTGAAGAGGTTTGTGTGAAACTGAACAAGAAAGTGATTTTCAGAACCTGGTGGGCTTTCGATACCGATGAGAAAAAGTATGAATATATCAGCAGCCGTGTGGAGCCTCACAAGAATCTGGTGATAGCCATCAAACACTGCGAGGGCGATTTCCATCGCGGTCATGCTTTTAGCAAAGTGTTGGGAATGGGCCGTCATCAGCAGTTGGTGGAAGTACAGTGTGCCCGTGAATATGAAGGCAAAGGTGCTTTTCCGAACTATATAGCCAGAGGCGTACTTGATGGATTTGAAGAGAACCAGTCGCGCCGGGATGAAGGGAAGATGTGGAATCTTCGTCAGGAATATCAGACAGGCAAGATGGTTGGTCTCTGGACCTGGACACGCGGCGGCGGATGGGAAGGTCCCTACATCAAGGATGAATTGTGGACGGAGCTGAATGCATGGGTGCTGATGCAATGGGCCAACAATCCGAAAGCCAGTGAAGCGTCTTTGTTCGATCGTTATTGCAAGGAGAAACTTCATCTGGATGCAGCCAATGCAAAGATATTCAGAGAAATAGCCTTGTTATCTGAAAAGGCAACGCTGTTGGGACTCAGCAGCAGGAAATATCCGGAAGAAGTTTCCGGCATTTGGGTACGTGACGAGTATATCACATTTCCTGATATGCCGAATGATAAACAGAAAGTAGCCGTGATGCTGAAGGAGAAAGATGAGGCTGTAGAGGCATGGAACAAGATTGCCGAGCTGGGTGCTAAGATAAAGATGCAGAATGAGTATCAGACAGAACTGGTGAAGGTCACCTGTGAGTACGGCAGGCAGATGTATAAGATATTCCGTGATGTCTTTCACTTGTCGGCCATTAAAAAAGGCTTGTGCGGAGAGGATAAATCAAATTATATAAAAGAATACGACCAGTCATGGAAGGCTCTCAATAACTTGCTGATAACTTATCCTAGGACATGTCCTTCCTTGTACTTGAAGACAATCATCCGCCGCACAAGACCTGTCGCAGCCGATGAGGCCATTAATGAAATGAGATAATGAGATGTTATGAATATGAGAAGATTACTATACGTATTAATACTGCTACTGGGCTTTCAAACTGTTGACGCCCAGAATACTGTTACACCGAAGCGTGAATCAATTGAGTGGCTGGATATCTGGTCACCCAGGACGAATGATACGAAACTTCCCCACGTGTTGCTGATAGGTAATTCCATCACGCGCTTGTACAATAAGGAGGTGGAGAAACAACTGGAAGGCAAGGCGAATGTAGTGAGATTTGCCTCTTCCAAGTCCATTGGTGATCCAGCCCTGCTCGAGGAAATCTCGATGCTGATGCACCAGTATAAATTTGATGTGGTACACTTCAATAACGGGATGCACGGATGGGCCTATACCGAAGATGAATATGCCAAGGCTTTTCCTTCCTATTTTGAGACAATAAAGAAGAATGCCCCTCAGGCCAAGTTCATCTGGGCTTCCACCACGCCGGTGAGACAAGGTGTAGGGATGCGGGAGTTTGAAAGCAGAACGGAACGCATCAAGGTACGCAACAAGATAGCTTCGGATTATTTCAGCGACAAGCCGGAAGTGAAGACCAATGATTTGTTTTCTGTCATCTCGCGGAATCCCGCTTATTATGTTGGTGGTGACGGAACACATCCGAATGCATTAGGAACAAAAGCTTTGGCTAACAGGGTATCTGATGAAATATTGAGCTCATTGGGCAAGGATGAAGGACTCACTTACTTTCCGGAAGGTTACACGCCTCAGGAAGTGGGAAAGAAACTGGGCTATCACTTCATACCGGGCCAGCATTTCCTTCATGGAGGCAAGTGGATTCATTATGCAGAAGTCTGCACGTGGCTCGGGGCATTGCGCTATGCAGAAGTTGCCCATGACAATGAACTGATAGCCGAACTCCAGAATCGTTTTGAACCTTTATTCGGCAAGGAGAAATCCTATCAGCCCATCATGAATCATGTGGATTTGAATATGTTCGGAAGTCTGCCTTTGGAGTTCTATAAGGTAACTGGTGACAAACGTTACTATCGTCTGGGGCTTCCTTATGCGGATACTCAATGGCAAGTACCGTCGGACGCTACGGCCGAAGCGAAGGCATGGGCAAAGAAGGGCTATTCGTGGGAAACCCGTCTTTGGATTGACGATATGTTTATGATTACCATTGTACAGGCACAGGCCTATCGTGCCACGAAGAATCCGAAATACATCAACCGTGCAGCCAAGGAAATGGTGATGTATCTGGATGAACTTCAAAAGCCGAATGGCCTTTTCTGTCATGCAGAAGATGTACCTTATTTCTGGGCAAGAGGCAACGGATGGATGGCAGCAGGCATGGCCGAGTTGCTTCTGGCTTTGCCCGGGAACAATAGCTATCGTGCCCGTATTCTGGAGGGCTACCGAAAGATGATGAAGAACCTCAAGACTTATCAAGGAGCCGACGGTATGTGGAACCAATTGGTCGATGAACCCGGATTCTGGCCTGAGACTTCCGGCACCGGCATGTTTGCTTATGCCATGATTCTCGGGGTGAAACACGGTTGGCTGGATGCAAAGGAATATACTCCGGCTGCAAGGAGGGCTTGGCTTTCGTTGGTGAACTACATCAATGCTAATGGAGACGTCACGGAAGTGTGCGTAGGAACCAACAAGAAGAATGACAAGCAGTATTATTATGACCGCCCCAGGGTTGCCGGAGATTATCATGGGCAAGCTCCTGTGCTTTGGTGTGCTTATGCTTTGCTGAGTAAATAAATAGTAGATGTATTGCGTAAGGCTAACTCCTTTCCTCACTGACATTAACCTTTTATGTAACTAAGATTAAGGCGTTGCATTGCAGTGTGACACGCGTTGCACTGCAGTCGGCAACGCGTCGGACTGCAAGCCGACGCGCGTCAGCTTGCAGTCCGACGCACAAATCTTAGGGCGTTAAGCACTTAGCTTTGCCTGTAAAAATAATAAGATTCGCTTAGTAAAGTAAATAAACATTAGATACTTATGAAAAGAATATTTCTTACGTTATCATGCCTTTTCTTGTTCATCTCCATTTCTGCACAGCAACCGGGTAACAAGAAAGAATCGGAGCAGTCCTTTATCGATATGGGTTTCGGGCTGTTCATCCATTGGAGTGTCGATTCCCAATTAGGCGCCGTGATCAGTCATTCCCTGTCGGGAGCCTCGACTGATTATTGTGACAGGTTCTTCAACGAACTGCCCAAGACGTTCAATCCCAAGAAATTCGACCCCGATGAATGGGCTGTCCTTGCAAAGCTGGCAGGGGTGAAGTATGTGGTGTTTACTACCAAGCATCATTCAGGCTTTTGTATGTTCGATACAAAGACAACGGATTTCAACATTATGAATACGCCTTTCAAACGCGACATTACCCGCGAAGTGGTGAATGCTTTCAGGAAGCAGGGAATTGCCATCGGTTTCTATTTCTCGCCTGAGGATTTCTGGGTGTTGCACAAACAGAATATTCCAATAGGGAGACTGCAAAACAAAATGCATTATCCTGAGAACAATCCGGAACTCATGGCCCATGACAAGGAACAGATAAAAGAATTGCTGACGCATTACGGAAAAATCGACATCATCTTCTTTGACGGTCCTGCCGAAGGGTTGAAGGAATATGCCTGGAAGCTGCAGCCGGGGATTATGGTCACTAGAGGACAAATCGTGACTCCGGAACAGAAAACGCCCGACAAGGGAATACCGGGTCCATGGGAATCTTGTTATACGATGGGCACAGATTGGCAGTACAAGCCTACAAACGACCATTTCAAGACAGGGAAGGAGATTATCAACAAACTGATTGAGATTCGTGCCAAGGGAGGGAACTTCCTCTTGAACGTAGGCCCTAAACCGAATGGAGAGATACAGATTGACGAGGAGTCGCGTCTTCGCGAAGTGGCTTTATGGCATTTTGCCAACGGAGAATCCATACATGACACCCGTCCGTGGAACATCACGCACGAAGGTGATATCTGGTTCGCGAAATCAAAAGACAATAAATGTGTATATGCTTTCGTGACCAATACCGATTGGAAATATGGTGAGCGCAAAGAGTTTATTATAAAGTCGATGAAGGGTAGCGACAAGACAAAAGTCAGTATACTGGGATATGACAGCAGGCTGGTGGAATACAGAGAGAACTTCGATGCTTCTATCCGAATGGACGCTTCACCCTTAGGACTGGTAATCAGTGCTGTCAATGGCCAAAGGTTCTATACGAATAACCTTTGGGACAATCCCGTAGTATTTAAAATAGAAAATGTCGAGTATAATCCATCCTCAAATAATGAAACAAAATCATCCGAGATAGATGGTGCTTTATAAACGATTGAGCGATGTGAGCTGAAATCGTGTAATCCTGCCATCTCAAAAGGAAGAACGATCATTTTGTATTTCGGGAATATCGGCTATCTTTGCGACATAACCAAATAAAAAAAGGTATGAAAGCAAACATCGGATTAATTGGGTTGGCCGTGATGGGCGAAAACCTGGCATTAAATATGGAGAGCAAGGGATATACGGTTGCCGTGTATAACCGTTCTTTCCCGGGAGAAGAAGGCGTTGTGGATCGTTTCGTCAACGGACGGGGCAAGGATAAAAAATTCATCGGTGCACATACTATTGAAGAGCTGGCGGCATCCGTGGAGACTCCCCGGAAGATTATGATGATGGTGAAATCCGGTTCGCCTGTGGACGAACTCATTTCGCAGTTGTTGCCTCATTTGTCACCGGGTGATGTGATTATCGACGGTGGAAATTCTGATTTTCATGATACGGAGAGACGGGTGAAATATCTGGAGGAGAAAGGATTGTATTTCATAGGTACGGGTATCTCGGGAGGTGAAGAAGGAGCCTTGAACGGACCTTCCATCATGCCCGGAGGTTCCGAAGAGGCTTGGCCTCTGGTAAAAGATATATTTCAGGATATCTCGGCAAAGTTGGAAGACGGTACGCCTTGCTGCGAGTGGGTGGGCAGTGGTGCTGCCGGTCATTTTGTAAAGACGGTTCATAACGGAATAGAGTATGGCGACATGCAGTTGATTGCTGAAACATATTCTTTCCTGAAACGACGGTTGGATTTGGAAAATGAGAAGATGGCAGATGTCTTTGCCGAGTGGAATAAAGGTGAGCTGAACAGCTTCCTGGTAAAAATAACAGCTGACATTTTACGGTATCGTGATGCTGACGGGTCTATGCTTCTTGACCGTATTCTGGATACGGCAGGACAGAAGGGTACCGGCAAATGGAGTGCTATTGCAGCTTTGGACGAAAGTGATCCGTTGACGCTCATTACCGAAGCCGTATTGGCCCGCTCGTTGTCGGCACAGTTGGATGACAGAAGAACGGCATCGTCTCTGTATCAGGATCCGGAGGAAAGCCCGTCTGCTGTAAGCGTGGAGGAAGTAAGGCAGGCTTTGTATGCAGCGAAAATTGTTTCCTATGCACAAGGTTTTTCCCTTTTGCACCGTGCTTCCGGACATTACGGCTGGAATCTCAATTTGGGAGTCATTGCTCGCATCTGGCGTAACGGGTGCATTATCCGTTCCGTATTTTTGCAAAAGATCACTGAATCTTATGATAAAAATCCGGATTTGGAGAATCTTCTGTTCGATGATTTCTTTGTCAGCACGATAAAAACTTCCTTGCCTGCCTGGAGAAAAGTAGTGTCCGACGGTATTTCGGGAGGCGTTGCTCTTCCAGCCATGAGTGCTGCCTTGAGTTATTTCGACGGGTTGCGCACGTTGCATTCTTCGGCCAACCTCATACAGGCTCAGCGTGATTATTTTGGAGCCCACACTTACGAACGTACCGACAGGCAGAGGGGAGAGTTCTTTCATACCAACTGGACCGGTAAAGGTGGTAATACGGTTTCGGGAACATATAATGCTTAAAGCCATGAAGAATATTAAGGACCAAATGCTGGTCATCTTCGGAGCTTCCGGAGACCTGACCGCCCGCAAGTTGTTGCCTGCGCTTTATGAATTGCATGTGAAGGATCTTCTGCCCGAAAGATTCTGTATTCTCGGTGCTGCACGTACTCTTTATTCGGATGAAGAATACCGTACTTGGGCCGACATGCATATCAGGGAAGCCCTGAAGGGAAAGGAGACTAATGAGGAAACCATCCGGACTTTCCTGCAGAGACTCTTCTATGCAGCTTTCGATTCCACTCAATCTGCCGAATACGTAAAGCTGAGGGAGAAAATTTATGAGGTGCAGAAGCAGGAACAATTGCCCGACAGAATTATTTATTATCTGGCAACTCCTCCGTTGATGTATGAAAGGATACCTACTTTCCTGCAGGAGAATCAGTTGAACCATACCAATGCCGAGGACGGATGGCGCCGAATTATCGTTGAAAAACCTTTCGGAACGAGTCTGGATACTGCCAGATATCTCAATAAACATTTGTCAGCCATTTTCAAGGAAAAAGAGATTTATCGAATAGACCATTATTTGGGGAAGGAAACGGTTCAGAACATTTTGGTCCTGCGCTTCTCCAACGGAATCTTCGAACCTCTGTGGAATCGTAATTACATAGATTCCGTAGAAATCAGCGCTACCGAGACCTTGGGTGTGGAGAACCGCGGCAAGTATTATGACGGGGCAGGTGCCCTGAGAGATATGATTCAGAATCACCTGATGCAACTGATGGCTTTCACAGCCATGGAGTCGCCTTCTTCTTTCGATCCGGAACCAATCCGTGACGAGATTGTGAAGGTGTTCCGTTCGCTGCATGCCTATTCGCCTGAAGATGTGGACAAAAACATTGTTCGCGGACAGTACAATGGCTATCGCAAAGAACCGAATGTTTCCCCGGAATCGACTACGGAAACATACGTTGCCATGAAGATGTTCATTGACAATTGGCGTTGGAGCGGCGTTCCTTTCTATATCTATACGGGGAAAAAACTGCCCGAAAAGACATCAGAGATTGCCATCAACTTCAAATCGACTCCCCATCAGCTTTTTGTGGGGCAGTGTTCCGGAACATCCTGTAACAAGCTCACCATCCGCATTCAGCCTGATGAAAGCATTACCTTGAAGTTTGGACTGAAAATCCCCGGTGCAGGATTCACCGTTCGACAGGTAGGGATGAACTTCCGGTATGATTCTTTATCCAAAGAGCGTTTGCCGGATGCTTACGAGCGTCTGCTATTGGATGCCATGCTGGGTGATTCCACTTTGTATTCACGCAGTGATGCCCTCGAAGCCAGTTGGACGATTATTGATCCTATCCTGGCGCATTGGAAAGAGGAAGGAGAGCAGAATCTCTTCTTTTATGAAGGCGGTGAGAATGGGCCCAAGGAAAAGCAACAGTTGGATATGCCCGAAATGGCAGACTGTCCGTGCACCAAAAATATGATGAATCATGAAGATTGAAAATTACAGGGAAGACCAAGATATCCTTCAGGCGGTAACGAATCGTCTGAAGGAGCTTTTCGATGATATAGACAAGACCTTGCCGTTTTATCTGGCCCTTTCGGGAGGAGAGACAGCCAAGAAACTTTTTTCCTTTTGGACGAAAGAGTGTAGGACTTTGATGGATTGGAGCCGTTTCCGTTTCTTTTGGGTGGACGAACGATGTGTTCCTCCTGGAGATGATGATAGCAACTTCGGTCATGCCAACAAACTGCTGTTTGAACCTTTAGGCATCAGCAGTGAGCATATATTTCGTATTTATGGTGAGAAAGAACCTGAAGGAGCAGCCATACGCTATTCCGAACTTGTCATGCGGCTTGTACCTAAGTATAGGGGCTTGCCGCAATTCGACTGCATCATCCTGGGGGTGGGAGCTGATGCGCATACGGCATCCATATTTCCAAACATGATGTCTTTGTTGCAAGATACACGACCTTATGCCGTATCTGTTCATCCGCAGAGTTGTCAGCATCGCATCACAATGACGGGGCCTGTCATTCTTAATGGTGCGCCTCTGCTTGTTCCCATCATGGGACTTGGAAAAGAAAAGATGATTGAGGCTTTGAAAAAAGGATATTCCGAAACGAACAAGACTCCCGCTGCTTACGTGTTAAGTAGGGCAGATGAGGCTTTGGTCTTTACGAGGACCTCCTTGCCGGGTGATGAACGTACATCAGCTTTCCATGGAAATCAATAGAACTTTTCGAGTATTTTTATCTACTCGATAGAGTTCGCTTGTTCTTTCTCCTGTGACCCAGGCAATCTCTTGGCCGCAGCAAACAACGGTTTGTTGTTCTTTCCTGGTAAGCGGAAACTTCAAATCGGTCATGAAGTCACTCAACAGTTTTTTTCCTTTCATACCGAAGGGAACGAACTTGTCACCTTGTTTGGCTTTGCGGATGGTGAGAGGGAGGGTTATTTTGTCTATATCGAGACAGGCACATCGTTTGTCTTTCGGAACAATATAGTCCGTTGAAATGGAGAATGTTTGAATACTCAGATGTAAATTTCCGAACTCTATGTTGCCGCCAGCAAGTGGAATTTCCTTCAGCTCGGTATCGGTGCTCTTCTCTTCTTTTCTTGTCAGAATCAAAGTGTCTCTATCTTTCAGCGCTTCCCATTGCTCGCTGTAATAGTGTTGTCCCGATTGCCCTTCCAGATTTTCAAAAATTGTTTTTATCTGTCTGGAGTTGAAGCCTAGCGGAAAAAGAATTTCAAATAGCAGACTTTGCGGAGCCGGTTCTTGCAGCAGTTTGCCTATGCTTATTGAAGAACCTTCCAAAACTTTTGCCTTGCCTTCATGAATGACTTTCTCATAGATGCCGGCCGTCTCGTCCAGTCTCGCAGAAGTTTCGAAGATGCTTTCGGATACTGACGGGTTTATTTCTTTCAGCATCGGTAGAAGATTCAGACGGATCTTGTTACGGGTAAATTCATCTTCGAGGTTAGTGCTGTCCGTCACATAGTCCTGGCATCTGAATTCCAAATAAGAAAGTATCTCTTCCCGACTGACACAAAGCAGCGGACGTACAATCCTGCCGTTGACCGGCCGTATGCCTCTGAGTCCGTTGATTCCCGTGCCTCTGATTAGATTGATGAGGAAAGTCTCCACACTGTCGTCCCGATGATGTGCTACGGCAATGACCGAAGCTTTGATTTCCTGACGCAAGGTTTCAAAATAAGCATAACGCTGTTCACGTGCTGCCATTTCTACGGAGAGATGATTCTCTTTGGCATATTCGGCGGAATAGAGATCGGTACGATGGAAGGGTACATGCAATTTCTTGCATAACTGACGCGAGAATTCCTCATCACGCATGGATTCCTCTCCGCGCAGATGAAAGTTGCAATGAACGGCTTCGCAGCAGTAGCCCAAGTGGAGCAAGGACAGGAGTAAGGATACGGAATCCGAACCACCGCTCAAGGTGACCAACACTTTGTCTGTCGGCAAAAACAGATGATTGGATTCTATGTATTGATTTACTTTTTGCTCGAAGGTCATGGTATAAAATAAAAAAAGATCGAAAGGTTTATGCCCCTCGATCAGTTACTTTTTGTAGCGGGTACGAGAATCGAACTCGTGTTACATGCGTGAGAGGCACGCGTCCTAGCCTCTAGACGAACCCGCCGGCTAATTGAGCGGAAGCTGGGGGATTCGAACCCCCGGTACGGTTACCCGTACGTCAGTTTAGCAAACTGGTGGTTTCAGCCACTCACCCAAACTTCCTTCCTTAGGAGGTACCTGGCAGATTCGAACTGCCGTGCACGGTTTTGCAGACCGCTGACTAAGCCACTCATCCAAGGTACCATGTCTCTTTTGCGAGTGCAAAGGTAATGTATTTTTTGTAATTACAAACTATATTGCGAAACTTTTCTTTGATTTTTATTCATTTTTCTGCAATCACCTTTGTTTTTCTGCTTAAGATTGCGCAACTGGCAATCGGCAGAACATGAATCGCACGAGCAACCTCTGTTCTTTTTTATAAACGTACGGTAGATTATAATGGCAACGGTTATTCCCACTATAACGAAGATGATATAATCTTGAATGGTCATATAAATAATCCTCCAATTTGGTAAATAATCATTGAAACCAGCCAGGCTAGTCCGGTGGTGTATGCTGCAGTGAACAAAGCCCATTTCCAATGTCCGGATTCCTGTTTGATGGCAGTGACCGTGGCAATGCAGGGGAAATAGAGCAGAACAAACACCAGAAAGCAGAATCCGCTCAGAGGTGTGATGCCATCAGCACGCATGGCTGTTGCAATCTGTTCCGTATTTGTATCTTTGTTGTTGCTGTAAAGAATGCCCAGTGTGCTGGCAACAAGTTCTTTGGCGCCGGCACCTGTTATGAGGCCGATCCCCATCTTCCAATTGAATCCGCATGGTTGAATGGCTGGTTCAATGGCTTTGCCAATCTTCCCGAGATATGAATTTTCCTGCTGTTCTGCCGGATTGGTGTATTGGCTGTGATTGGGATAATATCCAAGGAACCAGATGACAATGGATGCCAGGAGAATGATTCCTCCCATTTTTTTAAGGTACTGACGTCCTTTTTCCCACGTATGGCGGAAAATCGCTTTGGATGTCGGCATACGGTAGGGTGGCAGTTCCATCACGAAAGGAGTATTGTCTCCTTTTATAAGGAATACGCTGAACAGACGTGCCATTATAACGGACATCAATATGCCCAGCACGTAGAGAATCAGGATTATCAGTCCCTGATAATGCAGGAAGAAGATTCCTGTAATGATGATGTAGATAGGAAGCCGGGCACTGCAGCTCATCAAAGGAAGAATGAGCATGGTCACGAGTCTGCTCTTGCGGCTTTCTATGGTGCGGGTAGCCATGACGGCAGGGACGTTGCATCCGAAGCCCATGATTAAAGGTATGAATGATTTCCCGTGCAAGCCCATCTTGTGCATGATTTTGTCCATGATGAAGGCAGCGCGTGACATGTATCCGGTCTCTTCCATGAGCGAAATGAAAAAGTAAAGAATAAGAATTTGTGGCAGGAACACAATCACTGCACCTACACCACCAAGGATTCCGTCAGTAAGAAGGTCTTTGATGGGGCCGTCGGCCATGGTGCTTTTCACCAGATTGCTCAAACTGCTCACTCCTGCGTCAATCCAGTCCATCGGGTATTGGCCAAGAACGAAAGTCATTTCGAACATAAACCACAGGAACAAGAAGAATATAGGATAACCGATGATGCGGTTGGTCACGATTGAATCTATTACTTTAGTCAATTGCCGGGTGTCTTTCCGATGAACATCCGTGAAGGCTTCCTGAAGCGCCCCGGAGATAAATCCGTACTTGGCGTTCATGATGGCAGTTTCACTGTCCTCTTTCAAGGCTTGCTGAATCTTTTTGGATTGTTCGTCACGTATGGCAAGCACTTCCGTTCCGTTGGGTAGGGAATTGGCGAAAGACATCACGTCCTTGTCTTTTTCCAGCAGTTTGATGGACAGGTATCGCAAAGAGTATTTGTGGCGGATGTATTCGTCTTTCGACAATTCGGCTTTGATAGCTTCTATGCTTTGTTCTATATATTGGCCATGATTGATGTGGATGTGGCGGAATACATTTCCGTGCGGACGGATGCCTTGGGCAAAATCTTCTTCATGTGCGGTGGAACCCGATTCTTCTCCGTGATATTGCTTGTGCCAGTGTTGCAGTTGCTGGGCCACTTCGGGATTGATGTTTCCTTTGTCATCCAGGAAATCCACTCCTTCATACAGGTTGATAATGATATGGAAGAGCAGGTCTATGCCGGTGCCGTTTCGGCTTACCGTAGGAACCATGGGGACTCCGAAGAGCTGCCCGAGGAGTTTGTAGTCGAGCTTGTTCCCGCTTTGCTCCAACTCGTCATACATATTGAGAGCCACCACCATACGGAGGTTCATGTCGATGAGCTGGGTGGTGAGGTATAGATTTCTTTCCAGATTGGAAGAGTCAATCACATTGACTATGATATCCGGAGTCTTGTCGATAATTTGTTTCCTCACGTAGAGTTCTTCGGGGCTGTAGGAAGACAAGGAATAGGTACCGGGCAAATCCACGATGCAGAAATCATAACCTTCAAACTGGAAATGTCCTTCCTTGGCATCTACGGTCACTCCGCTGTAGTTCCCCACATGCTCGTGGGCTCCTGAGGCTATATTGAATAAAGAGGTCTTTCCGCAGTTGGGGTTGCCCACCAGGGCCACGTTGATGGTACGTCGCTTGTTCAGGGCCAGACGCTTTAGTTCTTCATCGGACAGGGTTTCGTTTTCTCCTATAAGGCCTTGGGTGTTGGGCAGTGATATGCCGTGTTCTTCTGCTTCCAGCCGCTTGGCTTCTTCCCTGCTGATGATTTCGATCATATCGGCCTCTTCATGCCTGAGGGATATTTCATATCCCATGATGCGGTATTTTACAGGGTCTTTTAAGGGTGCATTCAGAAGAACTTCAACAATCTTTCCTTTGATGAATCCCATTTCCACAATTCTTTTTCGGAATCCACCGTGACCTAATACTTTGACTATTACTCCTTTTTCTCCTGTGTTCAGTTCTGATAACCGCATAATTCCTCTCTTTACAATTGTTTATTCAATTGCAAAGATAGGAATTAAGTATTATGTATGCAAGTTATTTAGAAACTTTATAAATAATAGAATGAAACTATTTGCAGTATTTTTCTATGATACCTTCCGCTTTGTCATCACCAAGTTCTTTTGCTTTGGTAAGATTCTTGATGGCTTCGTCTTTCATACCCTTCACTGCCTGGCAATATCCTAGCAACCGGTAACTGTCGGCAAAGTTAGGATTCGAGTCAATGGCTTTTCTTGCGGCAGCCATGGCTTCGTCTATTCTGTTGAAGCGGATGTAGGTAGATGCCTGTTCTGCCAAATAGAGGGTATTGTCCGGACTTAATTCTACGGCCTTTTCTATGTCTTCTATTCCCTGCTGAAACATTTTGCTTTGCATCTCGGCTTTCGAACGGTTGTAGAAGAAGTTGGAATTAACCTGACCGTTCATCTTGTCATAGATTTCGTTGAAATCTTTTACTGCATCTCTTGCTTTTCCCAGTCTTGATTTCATCTGTGCGCGTTCGTCCAGATAGATAAGTATCTGATTTCCTGCCTTTGCTACAGCCGTATCGGCCAGTGCAATGGCTTCGGCCGGCTGACCAAGCAACTCTTTGCATTGTGCTGCGCTCAGATAGCTTTCGGCCGATGCAATAGTGCTGTTATTGACCGCATTGAAGCTATCGTATGATTTCTGATAGTCTTTCTTCGCGAAGTAGATGTTACCTTTGTGCTGCTCGTAGATTGACATGTCATTGATGGCCTTGGCCTTGTCTATCAATTCTATGGCCTTGTCCAGGGTCCAGTCTTTATAGGTGAATGGAGGTTCGAGAATATCGTTGGTATAGACTATTTTGCTGAAATTATAGAGCACATCGTCTTTCTTTTGCGCAAGCTTCAGAGCTTTGTCCAAGTCTGTCTCGGCCTGTGCAAAGTGACTCTCGTCGCGATAGTTTGCATTGAATTGTGCACGACGCAGATAGCCTTCAGAGTTGTTCGGATAGCGGCTGATGAAATCATTCAGCATGTTTTCATACGTCTTTTGATCCCCGGTGGCATTCATGAAAAGGGCCACCAGAGCTTTGTTTTCATCAGAAGGCAAGGCTTTCTTTATGGCGGTATCCGTGTAGGGATAATCATTGGTTCCAAGGGGTGGAATCTCAAGGTTCTTTCCCAGCAAGGCACCTACGGCATAGCTCTTTTCATTTTCGGATGCAGTTCCTTTCTGAACGATGCCAACCACTTCACCGCCGGCATTCATGATGGGGCAACTTACTGTCTTGTCCGTGGTGCGGAGATTAAGAGTGTAGTATTGGTTGTCGTTCTCAATACTGTCCACTTTCTCTATGGAACCCGAACGGCAGATGTCGTCTTTCTGAGTGGAATAGGGGAGCAGATAAACGGTTTCGCCTATCTGACTCTTCTTGTTGGCTACACTGAAGGCCTGTATTTTTTTATTTACCCTTACCTGAAACTTCACGACATCATAGATGGAATTGATTCCAAGGATGCTTTCTATAGGCATCTGCTTGCCGTCACTGTCCACTATCACGGCATGATCAGCACCTTTGAATGTGGAAAAGTCCGACAATGCAACGCCTTGTTCGCTGATGAAGAAGCCGTTGCCGGTATTCAGAATTTTATTGGTCTTATCGTAGGTAATGATAGAGAAAATGCCTTTTCTCGCCTTGTTGGCCCATCCGGGAGTCTGGCAAAAGGCAACTTGAGATACCAAACAACAAATTATAAACACTAATTTTTTCATGTTATTATATATACTAAGTTTTTTATTCCTGATCAAAGCCACGTTGCTTGCGGGCCTCAAAAATAAGGATGCCTGCAGCTACGGATACGTTCAGAGATTCAATATGTCCGAACATGGGGATTTTCACCCATTCGTCGCAGAGTGCCAGATGTTCGTAGGGGATACCGGTGTCTTCGGCACCCATGATGATGCACACGGGGTCCTTGAAGTCTGCCTTGCTGTAGTCATAATCGCCTTTTTCGGTGGCGGCAACTATCTTAAAGCCGCTGTCTTTCAAAAACTTTATGGCATCCAGCAGATTGGCTTCCTTGCATACGGGCAGGGTGAGCAAGGCTCCGGCAGATGTTTTCACAGCATCCGCGTTGACGCTTACGCTGTTTTTGGAAGGAATCACGATGGCATCCACTCCGGCACAGTCACAGGTACGTGCTATGGCTCCGAAGTTGCGCACATCGGTGAGCCCGTCCAGCATGACGAAGAGCGGACATTTGCCTTCTTCGAACAGTCCGGGAACGATGTTTTCTATCTTCTGGTAAGTGATGGCCGATACGAAAGCCACAACACCCTGATGGTTCTTGCGGGTGATGCGGTTGATTCTTTCTACGGGCACTCGCTGCACGGGGATGTTCTTGCCTTTCAGGGCGCCGAACAGTTCGCGCGACAGATCGCTCTGTATGTCTTTTTTAACGAGTATTTTGTCTATTTCTTTTCCGGCTTCTACAGCTTCTATGACTGCTCTGACACCGAATATCATTTCATTTCTTTCTTCCATTTTCTTTTGTTTTGGAGGCTTGTTTCAATAATTCCTTGGCATTCTCTATGGCGGCGTCCGTAAGGGTGCTGCCGCTCAACATGTGGGCAATCTCATCGATTCTTTCCTGATCCGTGAGTTTGCGGATGTGGCTTGTCGTTTCCGTTTCGTTGTCTTTTTTGTAGACTTTATATTGCGTTGCCCCCAATGCTGCGATTTGGGGCAAATGGGTAATGCTGATGATTTGTCGTCCGTTGCGGCCCATTCCTTCCATGATTCTTGCCATGCGTTCGGCAATGTCGCCGGATACTCCGGTGTCTATTTCATCGAAGATGATGGTGGGCATTTGTACCGTGTCGGCAATGAGGGCTTTCAGAGAAAGCATCACGCGGGCTATCTCACCTCCGGAAGCAATGTCCGCCACATTTTCCATGTTGGCGTTCTTGTTGGCGGTGAAGAGAAAGGCCACGGAGTCCGTTCCCATGCTCGTCATCTTCTCCAGAGGGGATATATCCACCTTGAAGCGGATGTTGGGCATGCCCAGCTGCTTCAGGCTTTCTATCATTTCCTTTTCAATCAGTGATGCGGTCTTTTTGCGTGCTTCGGTAAGCTTCTGCGCTTTTTCCACAGCCTTGCGTGCCAGTTCACTTTCTTCCTTGGAAAGATCTTCTATCAGCATCTTGTTGTCGTTTTCGGCGTTGAGTTTTGTGCGGAATGACTCTGCAATGTCCATGATTCCCTGTACCGTGTTCACTTTATATAGATGCTCCAGACTGTTTATCTCATCCAGTGTTTCGTTGATGGAAAGCAGTTCCTGGGGGTTGAAGCTGAAATCTTCCAAATCTTTGTCTATTTCGCCGGCAATATCCTTGAGCTCGATGTAGCAGTTTTCTATTCTTTCGCCCCATTCCCTGGCTTTCGAGTAGTGACCGCCTATGAGTTCGATGGTCCTTTTGTTTGTCTTGAGAGTGGAGAGAATGCTGTTGTCGTCTTGATACAGACTGTTGTTTATCTGGTTAAGCCCTTCAAGGATCTCTTCTGCATGCGTCAGCTTTTCGCGCTGTTCTTCCAGAGTGTCCTGCATGTCGGGCGTAAGGTTGAGCTTCTGTATCCGGTCCAGTTGGATGAGGATGTAACTCCTTTCGGAAGCGGTCATTTCCGTGGACTTCTTGAGTTCTTCCAGTTTCTCGGCGCATTTCCGGTGTTCTTGATAGGCTTTCCGGAAGTTCTCCAGGACCGGTGTGTCATTGGATATGATGTCCACTATTTCGAGCTGGAAGTCCTCCCGGTTGAGGAGAAGGTTCTGATGCTGTGAGTGTATGTCGATGAGCTTGTCGCCCAATGCCTTCATTTGGTTGAGAGTGGCGGGGGTGTCATTGATGAATCCCCTGCTTTTCCCGTTGGTGGTAATTTCCCTGCGCAGGATGCATTCGTTCCCGTCGTACTCCAGATTATTTTCCCGGAAAAAGTCTTGCAGGTTGTAAGAAGCAGTTTCGAATGTCGCTTCCACGGTGCAGCGGCTGGCTCCGGCTTTGATGGAGCGGATGTCGGCCCGTTGTCCCAGAAGCAGACCAATGGCTCCCAGCATAATGGATTTTCCGGCACCGGTTTCACCCGTTATAGTAGTGAATCCCTTCTCGAACGAGATGTCGAGCTTGTCAATCAGGGCATAATTCTGTATGGTAAGTGTCCGAAGCATATTCTTTATTTCATTATGTTACATAGGCGGTCGATGATGTCTTTTGCAACATCAGCCTTGGATTTGAGCGGATAAGCCGATTCTCCTTCGTCGGAGATGATGGTTATCTTGTTCGTGTCGTATTGGAATCCGGCCCCTTTGTCTTGCAGGGAATTCAGCACGATGAAATCCAGATTCTTGGATTTCAGTTTGCCTTGTGCATTGGTTTCTTCGTTGTCTGTTTCCAGAGCAAATCCCACCAGCTTCTGCTTGTCTGTTTTTCTTTTTCCTAGTTCGGCAGCAATGTCATGAGTGGGCTCCAGAGTGATGGTCATTTCACCTTTGCGTTTTATTTTGCTGTCCGAGGTCTGTGCGGGTGTGAAGTCTGCCACGGCTGCACAGAGTATGGCGGCATCGGCTTCGGGGAAGTTCTCCATGGCGGAGTCGAACATCTGTCCGGCGCTTTCCACATCGACGCGGCGTATGTTGGGATGAACTGCTTTCTGCTGTACGGGCCCGGTAATGAGTGTGACCTTTGCACCCCTCTCTGCACATTCTTCTGCCAGTGCGAAACCCATTTTTCCTGAAGAATAATTGCCGATGAAACGCACCGGGTCAATCTTCTCGTAGGTAGGTCCGGCGGTGATGAGGATATGTTTTCCTTTCAGTTCCGTTTGTTCTATGGAGAAGAAATACTCTTCAATCTGCAGGAGGATATTTTCGGGTTCTTCCATCCGTCCTTTGCCTTCCAGCCGACTGGCGAGTTCACCTGTACCGGGTTCTATGATGAAGTTCCCGAAGGAGCGCAGTGTGTCCAGATTCTTCTGTGTGGAAGGATGGGCAAACATATCCAGGTCCATGGCCGGGGCTATGAACACAGGTGCTTTCATGGAAAGGTAGGTAGTGATGAGCATGTTGTCGGCTATTCCGTTGGCCATTTTTCCTAAGGTGGAAGCGGTGGCCGGAGCTATCAGCATGAGGTCGGCCCAGAGACCCAAATCCACATGGCTGTGCCAGCTTCCGTCGCGACGGTCAAAGAATTCGCTGATGACGGGCTTGTGCGTCAGGGTCGACAGCGTGAGCGGGGTAATGAATTCCTTTCCCGCCTCCGTAATCACCACTTGCACTTCTGCTCCCTTTCTGATGAATCCGCGAATGAGGCTGCATGCCTTGTAAGCGGCTATGCTGCCGGTGATGCCTAGAACAATTTTTTTCCCTTTGAGTATATTCATATTCAGGCTCCTGCTTCACTAAGACGAATCTTTGTCAGCATTTGTTTGGTATTCAGAGTAAAATCGCCCTGCAGTATCCAGCTGTAGTAACCGGGGTCTCTTCTGAGTACGTCCCGAACAGGGATGCCTTTGTATTTGCCGAAATTGAATACTTCCACATTGTTTTCGTTGTAGATGATTCGGCCGGCAAAGTCCACATTCTTCGTGAAGCTTGAATAGTTGGACAGGAAATCCACATCGTTCTGCAAAGCGTCAGGATATTTGTCGAGCTGTGCCTTGAGCACTTCGTAGGTGGCGCGTGTGTCGCCTTCTGCCGAGTGGGCATCCTCCAGATTCTTGTTGCAATAGAATTTGTAGGCGGCCGACAGGGTCCGCTGTTCCAGCTTGTGATAGATGACCTGCACGTCGATGAACTTGCGCTTTGAAAAGTCGATGTTCACACCTGCGCGAAGAAACTCTTCGGCAAGCACCGGTACATCGAATCGGTTGGAATTGAAGCCGGCAATGTCACAGCCTTCTATGTCATAGGCAATGTTCTGTGCCAGTTGCTTGAAGGTGGGGCAGTCTTTCACGTCCTTATCCGATATTCCGTGTATTTCGGTGGATGCTTCCGGAATGTGCATTTCGGGATTGACGCGGTAGGTCTTCGCTTCTTCGTTTCCGTTAGTATAAATTTTCAGATAGCATATTTCAACGATACGGTCTGAATTTATGTTAGTTCCCGTGGTTTCCAAGTCAAAGAAAACGATGGGATTCTTCAAATTTAATTTCATTTTTGGTTTTAAATATTAATCATTCAGCATCATAGGCATCAGCAGCATCAGGATGTCTTCGTTTTCAGGTTGTTCAGCAGGTACAATCACTCCGGCGCGTGACGGGTCGGCAAGTTCCAGAATCACGTCCTGTCCTGCCAGATTGTTCAGTATGTCGATGAGGAATGTAGCCTTGAATCCGATGCTCATGGGTTCGCCTTCGTAGCTGCAAGCCAGTTTTTCTTCGGCACTGGTGGAGAAATCGATGTCCTGTGCGGATACAATCACTTCGTTGCTGAGCAGACGGACTTTTATCAAGCTGCTGCTTGCTGACGAGAATACGGACACGCGGCGCAATGCGCTCAGGAATCCTACGCGGTCTATCGTGGCGCGGTAGGGGTTGTTCTGAGGAATCACGGCATTGTAGTTGGGGTACCGGCCTTCTATGAGGCGGCACATCATGCGGTAGTTGCTCATGGTGACGCAGGCATAGCGGTCGTCAAAATCCACATTCACATCGCCTTGTTCCTTGCCCAGAATGTTCTTCAGCAGTCCGGCCGGTTTCTTTGGAAGAATGAAAGCGGCCTTTTCGGTGTTCTTTGTTGCCAGATTCCTGTTGCGTACCAGTTTGTGACCGTCAGAAGCCACCATGGTGAGGTCATCGGGTGCTATGTCAAAGTAAATACCGTTCATGACGGGGCGAAGCTCGTCATCGGCCGTAGCGAATACGGTTCTTGTGATTCCGTTCAGAAGAACGTCTGCACCGAGGCTGAAATGAACCTTCTTATCGTTGTCCAGTTCGGCATATTTCGGATATTCTTCGGCATTCTGTCCGATGACGCTGCATTTTCCGTTCTGATAGGAAATTGTGATTTCCAGAGTCTGGAGATTCACATCAAAAGTCAACGGTTGTTCCGAGATTTCTTTAATGGCATCCAGAACGTTTTTGGATGCGATTGCAAAACTTCCGTTTTCACTAGCCTCAGTAACTTCTACTGTGGTAATCATGGTCGTTTCGTTGTCCGACGCCGTAATTGACAAGACATTTTCTTTGATGTCAAACAAAAAACAGTCTAAAATGGGAAGCGTGTTTTTGGAGTTTATCACGCGACTGATAGCCTGAAGACGGCCGGATAGTGCACTACTCGAAATATTGAACTTCATGGTATTTATGGTTTATTATTTATAATCAATTATATTGGTACAAAAATACAAAAATAATTAGGTAATATCACAAAAAACGGTCGAAAAATTAGCCTTGTATTCATTAAAAGTGTATTTTCGCAACACAATTTAAAATTTAACGAATGGAAATATCTGGAAAAATCATTGCCGTACTCCCTTTGGCTAAGGGCATGGGGCGCAACGGAAGCGAGTGGAAGAAACAAGATTATGTCATCGAGACGCACGAACAATACCCTAAAAAGATGAGTTTCAATCTTTGGGGGGATAAAATAGATCAGTTCAACATTCAGGCAGGTGAGGAACTTACCGTTTCTTTCGATATAGACTGCCATGAGTATAACGGGCGCTGGTTCAATGATATCCGTGCATGGAAGGTGGAACGAGGCGATGCGGCTCCACAGGCTGAGGCGGCTGTTGCTGCTCCTGAAGTAGCTGCGCCATTTCCTCCGGCTCCTCCGGTTGATCTCAATGCCGGCAATTCGGCCGATGATCTTCCTTTCTGAAAAGAAAACAAAAAGCCTGCTTGATTGTCAAGCAGGCTTTTTGTTTAAATGATAGGTACATATATTTCTGTCTGTAATTGGTCTACTGGTGTGCATTCGGGGTCATTGAGATACACTTCGAAGGCGGGTCTTTCATCCAGTTGATACCCCCCATCCGGAATGCATTTCCCAAAAATGGTATCATATACCTCACCAAGCTTTTCATATGTTCCCTTGTACAGGAATGCCACGTATTTTCCACCGGCTATCTCTTTTGAACCGATTTCTCCCTTTGGCTCCATTTCGAAAGGCAGTGCAAGGCATACATCCGCCCGTTGCTTGTCGTTCTCCGTTACCTTGGGGTCATCATGGTATATTCCGATGTGCGCGATTTTACCTTTACACAACATAGTCTTGATAACATCCGACTTCGGAGTGTCCTTGCAAATCTTCTGCATTTCTTTGGAGAACTTACCCGAATTCTGGATATACTGCCATAACTTCTGCCAAGCCTTACAGTAATCATTCGCTTTATAGTCACCGATAAGACAGATATAAATAGCATGTCTCGGCTCCAGATTAACCACACTTTCACTTAATTCCAGATTGGAATTGATTTTCATTGGTTTCATAATCGTGTACTTTTTATTATTTTTATATTCTGTAGGTGTGATGCCATAGAACTGCTTGAAGGCTTTCGACAGTGAAGACGGCACATCGTACCCCACTCGATAAGCGACATCTTGTATTGGCATGTCACCGTAACGCAATAGTCGGGCTGCAGTCTCGACTCGCAAACGTGTGACAAAAGCCCCGATTGGTTCACCGAGAAACGCTTTCGTGATGCGGTGGAAATGATAAGGCGAGAAGTTGGAGATGCTGGCAAGCATCTCCAAGTCGATATCGTCTGCCAAATGATTGTTGATGTATTCGACGATGATGTTGATCCTTCTCGAATAGTCTTCCCTTGTTGATAGTCTTTGTTGCATGATTCTATTTTTTCACAAGTGCAAAAGTAACGGTATTGTCTCTATCTTTCTTTTCCAATCTTGCTAACTTTTCTTACGTGGCTAAATTTGTTTTAGCCTCATTTCTTGTTTTTATATTCTCTAAAAACCTTTATCCCTCCAACCAGATATAAAAGTCCTATAATCATAGACGTTGACGTAGATGATAATTCAAGATATGTAAACTTATTCATCATCATTGATATACCCCAGAAAGCACGTAGAATGAACACGCCCGCAATCAGGAATATACCTAACCTAATCAATGGTAGTCGGCGAATAATTTTACAGGCAGACAACGCATAGGTGGTACATGCCAAGAAGCAGAATGCAATTATCACGGTGAGAATATATGGAAAACTCTTGCCATAAGTGTCCGCATATTGATTCATCAAATCAGCGATGCCATAAATTTCAAACATTGTGTTTAAGCATGCAAGACAAAGCAAGTGCCCTATAAACAACAATAAATTGATAGTTGCTCCTATCAGTAACATTTTATTTTTAATCATATTGACCTTTTTGGGGTTATCATTTATCAAGCCTTTCTGCAATCCTTGATTTCTTTGATGTCACTTGAATGTCTTCCTTATTTGAGATAGCACAGCAGATGTGCTCATTCTTCAAATTCTTTTTTGTAATTGTTATTATTTCCATATTATTCATTCGGATCTGTTACATTCATTAATTGTCTGCTGTAGCTTGTCAAGAAAAATGCATGCTTGTTCGCCGTCCATCTGAACATGGTGGAACTGAAAAGAAAACTTTAGATATTTTCTAAACCAATGAGTGTTATACTTTCCCCAGAATAGCATAGGGTTGTTGAAACTACTACAGTACTGATTCACAACGCCATCAAAATCAAACGCAGGGAGTGCTGATGTGCCAATAATCATCAGATTTTCATCAAATATGCTTTCACAAGTACTTGCCGCTTGCTTAGTAAGTTCTTGGTAGCAATGATTAAATCTTTCAATATCTTCATCAAACGGAATATCGCATGAATTGATACCGCCATTTTGGTTCTTTACTATCACATTAATGCCAAGACTGTCGAACTGCATCATCTTTCCGTTTACAGGTAGGATCATGAACTCCGATACTCTTGTTGCTGCTTTACCAATGCAATGACAAAGAAGCATATTAAGCGATAAATGCCTCTTCATACTTACCTTAACAACCTTTGTGATGTCTATAGTCTTAAAGATTGTCACCATTGGCATGGGTGAAGACATCCACATTTTAAATGCAGATGCTCTCGAAGTATCCTCAGGATTTATTTCTTTTTTCATTTTATGCTTGCTCCTAAATTTCGTGCATTATTTAGTGCTTTATTTCCAGCAATAGCGCCTTTAGCTTTTACACCTCTTACCAATATCATGCCGGCATCTTCGAGATGGAAGAAACTGAGTATCTGCTGATATCTTTGCAGGATGGAATCAAAGACGGTAGGGAGTTCTGCACCGGCGACGAGCAACAAAGCCAGGCGTTTAACTTTGAAAGTATTTCTGAGAGGCGTATGGAGACGGTCGATGACGGCTTTAAGCTGAGCGCTCACGCCATAGAAATAAACCGGTGATGCAATAACTATCAGATCAGCCTCGGCAAGCTTCGGATAAATCTTTTGCATATCGTCCTTCTGAAAACACCGGTTTCCCTCACTCTTCATGCATGATTCACATCCTATGCACGGATTCACTTTGTAATCTGCCACAGAAATAATCTCTACTTCATTATTCGCCTTCGCCCCTTCGGCAAAAGCCTGTGCCAAGAGAGATGTATTTCCTCCCTTACGCACACTTCCTACTAATATTACGATCTTGTTCATTTTTCCAGATTATTACGTGCTTCCTCGTTATTGCCGATTACCATTCCTACTTTTGGACATGTTTCCATTTCTTGGCAATCGCCGCATGTTTCATATCCTTTGGAAGATGCACACTTGCGAATGGGGCACATACTTTGACAATAAGCGAATTTTACACCGTCGGTACGACATCCTATGCAATTTATGCTTTCAGCTGGTATTTCCACCTTATTCATCTCACTCCATGCTTTAGCGGTTTTCTCACGCAAGGCCAGATTATTACTTATCGTTGCTATGCGGGCATCGCACTTCTCGCAATCAAGTCCACAAAATGCTATTAACTGTTTCATTTCTTATACTTTTATTTTTTCCTTTCAGGCAAAGGTCGTATGAATTTCTGATAATGATATTACCCGAGAAGCAAAAACTTCTAATTTATTCGAAATTCCATCGGAGTAAACGGAATTCCATTAAATATTTTTTCTTTATCTGTGTCAACATATCCAAGTTTATGATATAATGGCACAGAAAAAGGCGAGGAGTTAACCGTTTATACGATTGGAGCTCATACCTTGTATGGCGTTGCTAAAAAGTTGCTTACCTAAGCCTCTATGCTGGTTTTTCGTCAACAAAGAATAGAGTAATATGTCCTTTTCTCGTTCGTATGGCAATAACACCAACTAGCTTTCCTTCATAATAAGCGCCAAACATTGTAAGACTAGAAAGATATCGCTCGTCATGGATGCTTCGATTAAACTCGTCTATTCCTTCTTTTGGATATTCGGGTGCTTCATATTCTAGAAACACCTGCCATGACAGAATTGGGACTTCATCAAGACCTTTTTTATCGATTCTTCTTTTTTCGCTTTTTTCGTTTCATGTTGTATGTGGATCAAATACCTTCATAATGATTTATTCTGCGAGATTGTCGATGTCACCGTTCATTATTTTTTCTATATTCTTTTTCACTTTCTCTGCGGGCCAGTCCCACCAGCGTCTATCTTGCAGTTTTTTGATTGTCAAATCATCAAACCGCTTACGAATTTCCTTTGCAGGAATACCGCCAACAATGGAATAAGGAGCCACATCCTTTGTCACAACAGCACGTGTACCGATAATAGCACCATCGCCGATAGTTACTCCCTGCATGATTATTGCCTGATATCCAATCCACACATCATTGCCAATAATAATATCACCATGGTTATCCCATGCACTTGCCACATTCCACTCGTTCAGCTCCCATTCATCGGGGAAAACGGGGAAAGGATAGGTTGAAAGCGACTTCAATGAATGATTGCCGCCCGTAAACATAAACTTCGCCCCACATGCAATGGAACAGTATTTGCCAATGACAAGTCTCTCCTGGTTGCAAAGCGGATAATGATATAGCACATTGTTACATTCAAAATCACGAGGATCTTTCTCGAAATCATTATAAATAGTAAAATCACCGACAATGATATTCGGGTCTTTCACTACAGACTGGAGATAAACACTCTCTGTCGCATTGTTTCCCTTACGGGGATAGATTTGTTTCGAATTCATTTGAAAAAAATTATTGTTTACTATTAAATTTGAAATGTATTGTTCTGTTGATTAGTTTTATTAAAATAGAGAGGAACAACAGTGCAGTGTAAGATATTATAAAAGCCAGTAGCGTATACATGAAAGTCATCTCAGAGGGCTCTAAAAATCCATAGACGAAACTGCCGTCAATTATCCCTTGTACATAGTCATAGACAAGATATAACATAGCAAAAGCTGGCATGACGAACACATCATATCTATTTGCAGATTTGTTTTCTTTAACAAACATCAGATAATATAATAGCAGCAGGAAAGGGTTGAGGACATGAAGAAAGAAATAAGCCCCTCTGAAATTCATATTATACTGTCCAAAAAGACTTATCAAACAAACCAGAAAAACGAACATCAATGCCACAAGTATCGTACCATATATCATGTGATTGAGCTTTTTATCGAAGAATGCTGTGAGAACTCCTGATACAAATAAAGATATAGATGCAGCAGAGTTTGAAATGCAAGTGAACTCGTTAATTTTCTCCGGTTCTGGTAAATACCCCCACAACACTGAAATAAGGATAATTACTCCAGCACCAATTTCAAAACAAAATTTAAAGTTTTTCTTTTCTATCATATTTATTTGATTTATTATTCAACAATATCCTAAATGTACATTTGTCAGAACCTCCTAAGACGCTTTCGTAATGCGGTGAAAAATGATATGGAGAGAAGTTTGACAAATGATTGTTGATGTATTTGACGATAATGTTGATCCTTCTCGAATATTCTTCTCTTGTTGATGGCTTCTGTTGCTTCATTCTATTTTTTTATCACGATTTCAAAGGTAATAGTATGCTCTTAATTTCGCTTTTCCAATCTTGCTAACTTTGTATTAATGGTCAAGAACTGCTGCATTAATATTTATTTCGCTGAGTTTTGCTATTATTTCCGATTCCGACACATCGGTGCACTCTATTCTAAGAATCTTTTCCCAGTCATCAAAATCCAGACTGAATCCAGATATATTGAAATTTTTTTCCAATATGTTTCTTATTTGTCTTATTTCCTTTTTACGTGAAACTGATGTTGTAAATATTAAAATCTGATGTTTCATAATTCCTTCATATTGTTTTTTTCTTCCAAAAGATCGATGTCTCCGTTCATGATATTTTCAATGTTTTCTTTCACTTTTTCCGGAGGAAAGTTCCACCATTGTAGATTCTGCAATCTTTTGATAGTTTTATCATTAAACCGTTTGCGGATTTCTTTTGCTGGGACTCCATCAACAATTGTATACGGTTGGTTATAATACATTGTTCTTTTCAAAATCATGTGGATTATTTACGAAATCATTATAGATGGTGAAATCACCGACAATGATATTCAGATCTTTAACAACAGACTGAAGATAAACACTTTCAGCACTGTTGTTATCCTTACGAGAATATATTTGTTTAGAATTCATAACTGATTTTTTTTCGTAATACGTTTGATTTTAATCTTCATTCATGACAAAAATCACAATTATAAGTAATATTATATATATAATCATGTCTTTATTATATTATTGTTGGACGAATATTGAGTGATAAAACGGCTTCATATTCCTCCTTCGGATAAAAACAGGTGCAAAAGTATCAGTTTCGTGAAGAATTACATTGTAAAAAAAGGACATTTTCGGAAGTCTATGGGAAAAACAAATGGGATTATTCTCTTTTGAATAGTTTTTTCATTATTTTTGTATCGTTATGACATATTTTGATATCATCCAACCGCAATCTGCTTTGTCTCCTTATATTCGTCATTATTGGCATTCCAATGTGGACGAGAGTCAGATGACTGTGGACAAAATCATACCGATGGGCTGCATCTATATGCTGTTTCATCGTGGAGGAAATCGTCTTTACGATTATCGCAAAGGTGGGCTGCGTCCGGATGTGTTCATCTGCGGACAAAGCTTGTCCTATTCGGATGTGGGGCCTACTGGCCTTACCGAACTACTTACGGTTGTTTTTCAGCCTTATGCAGCAAGAATCTTTTTCGATATGCCCGCAAGTGAGTTTCGTGAACAACGTGTAGATGTTAATGATATCAGCGATAGAAAATTAATAGAACTAGCCATGAGGGTGAAAGATGCACCGACAGTGACTGGAAGCATTGCTCTCATTGAGGAGTTCATGCTTCAAAGACTTGCTTCTTTCGACTGTTACAACATAAAACGAATTATATTGACTGTTAGTGATATAGCCAATAATCCGTGGCACGACTTGAACCGACTTGCTGGTATGGCCTGTTATAGCTCCAAACAGTTTTATCGCGTTTTTATGAATATTGTCGGGACGTCGCCTAAGGACCTTTCCCGTATTGCACGCTTGCAAAAGGCTTTGTATTTGTTAAGAAATTCAAATTTGACTCTAGCTGAGACAGCTTATGAAAGTGGTTATGCCGACCAATCACACATGAATCGTGAGTTCAAATTCTTCACCAACTGTACGCCTATGCAGTATGTATCGTTTTATAATTTGGAGAAAGAACCCTATTCGCAGTATTATTATGCGAGCATGCATTGAAGGGCAGTGGGTGTCGAGTTATTATTTGCAATTGGTGTCAGAATAATAAAAAATACGAGATTATAGTAAAATATCATAGATATCCGCATAAGATAGTTTATTTTGCACGGATATCTATGATATTTTATGGTTCCCTCTTGTGCGTCAGAACTTCACGGGATAGGCAAGCAGCTGATACATCAGTGTGCGGGCCATTCTTATCTGACCGGTCGTATTGGGGTGCAGATGGTCTGTCTTCTTGCTGTAGAAGTACATGAGCTGTTCTTCAATCATAGGATTCATTCCGGTGACGGAGTTGAAATCAATCACAGGAATTCCCCAAAGATTGCCTGCCTCTTTGATGGCATTCACGTAGGCATCGATGTACTCGCCGCAGCTGTTCTGATAACTCTCGTCGGGCTGCAGGTTCTTGTCGCCGAAGTCGGCCAGAGAGCGGTGTAGCGGAGTCAGCAGAATAATCTGCTTGTCGGGAAATATTTGTTTCAGATGGCTTATGCCCATATTGATGCGGCCTCTGTAGGTCTCTGTCGTCATGATGGGTTGCCGTCTTTTACGGGTGACCTCCTCGCGCATTTTTCCTTCCTGGGCTGCCATCACCTTTTCTTTTTTCTCGGTGAACCATTCCCCGATAGGGATGCCGTGGTTGTAATCATTGGTACCCATGAATACGAGGATTGCGTCCACGTCATTGCCGTGCTCTTTCTTCAGCTGGTCGGCTTGCCGGGGAACATCGTTCCACTGCCTGCCGCTGATTCCGTACACGTACGGAGTGATGTCCAGCCAGTCATGCAGAAAGTCCCAGTACTTCTTGATATTGTTTCCGTAGCAGTTGGGGTCGGTAATGGAATCGCCGATGTAACCTACTTTCTTGCCATACCAAGGGTGTTGGATGGAAACCTCTCCCTGTGCATACATCATTGTCGTGCAGAGGATGAAGGCAAAGACTGCTATCAGCCTTTTTCTAAGAAAATGTAAGTCAGACATAATTATTTTGTTTATGAATTCATGCTCATCAGGAATTCTTCGTTGTTTCTTGTCTTTTCCATCTTGCCTTTGATATCGTTCATGGCTTCTATCGGGTTCATGTCGCCCAGATAGTTGCGGAGCACCCACATACGGTCCAGAGTCTGCTTGTCGAGAAGCAGGTCGTCACGGCGTGTGCTGGAAGCAATGATGTTTACAGCCGGGAATATACGCTTGTTGGACAGGTTGCGGTCGAGTTGCAATTCCATGTTACCCGTACCCTTGAACTCTTCGAAGATGACTTCGTCCATTTTGGAACCGGTGTCTATGAGGGCTGTGGAGATGATGGTGAGTGAACCTCCGTTCTCTATGTTACGTGCAGCTCCGAAGAAACGTTTCGGCTTCTGCAGGGCATTGGCGTCCACACCGCCCGAGAGAACCTTTCCGGATGCCGGTGACACTGTGTTGTAGGCGCGGGCCAGACGGGTGATGGAGTCGAGGAAAATGACCACGTCATGTCCGCATTCCACCATGCGCTTTGCCTTTTCCAGTACGATGCCTGCAATCTTCACGTGGCGTTCCGCCGGTTCGTCGAAGGTAGAGGCTATGACTTCAGCGTTCACGCTTCTTGCCATGTCTGTTACTTCCTCAGGACGTTCGTCAATGAGAAGCATGATCATGTACACTTCGGGATGGTTGGCTGCTATGGCATTGGCAATATTTTTCATCAGGATGGTCTTTCCTGTCTTTGGCTGAGCCACAATCAAGGCACGCTGTCCTTTACCGATAGGCGAGAAGAGGTCCACCACTCTCACAGAGAGATCATCTCCGTAACCTTTGCAAAGGGTGAATTTCTCATCGGGGAAAAGCGGAGTGAGATGTTCGAACGGTACTCTGTCGCGAACCACTGCGGGATCTTTTCCATTTATCTTTGAGACCTTGATGAGAGGGAAATATTTTTCTCCTTCTTTCGGCGGACGGATGGCTCCTTCCACTACATCGCCGGTCTTCAGGCCGAACAGCTTTATTTGTGACTGTGAAACGTAGATGTCATCTGGAGATGAAAGGTAGTTGTAATCTGCAGAACGGAGGAATCCGTAGTTGTCGGGGAGGATTTCCAGAACGCCTATTCCGGTAAGGATGTTGTCGAAATCGTATGGTTTCTCTCTTTCTATAGGCTTGCGTTCCGGCATGAATGCAGGACTTGCTTGTTCTCTCACTGCTTCTTGTTGTCTTCTGAAAGGAGGAAGTTCGTTCTTCCGTTTCTCTTCCGGTGCAGGAGCCGGTACAGGCATTTCTGCTTTTGTTTGTTCGAATTTTGTAAGCAGTTCCGAAGGTATTTCAACATTTTCGCTGTCGGGTAGATCCTCAATAGGGATGAATTCGTCTGTCACATCCAATGGAACTTCTTCCTTTTTCTTTTCCTCAGCAGGTTTCTCATTTACCGGCTTTGCTTGTTCGGCTTTCTTTTCTGCAGGCTTTTCAGCAACTTTTGCTTCGGCTACGGTTTCTTTCTTCTCCTCAGCTTTTTTGGGCTTTTTGGTTTTTTTCTTTGCCGTAGCGTCTTTTTCTTCCTTTTTGGTTTCTTTGGCAGCGGCAGTCTTTGTCTCGGTCTTTTCCTTCTTTGTCTCGATTTCCTTCTTGGACTCGATTTTCTGCTTGGGTTCCGCTTTCGAAGTCTGTTCCGCCTTTACTTCTGCAGCTTGCGGTGCCGGTTCTGCTTTGACTACGGAATCTATTTCTTTCGGGAATAATGACGGGGCAGGATTGATTTTCTTCTCCGGTGCTTTTGGAGCTGCTTCTGGATTGGCAGGTTTCCCCACTTTATCTTTGTCAGCTGTGTATACTTTGGAACCGACTATGCGGCTACGTTTTTTCGGTGCTGGAGCTTCGGCTGCCTCTATTGTCTTTTTGTTGGCGGTAGCTATAGCCTGCTCATCCAGTATTTTATATACTAAGTCTGTTTTCTGGTAAGATTCGACTTTGGTTAGACCCATTTGTTTGGCAATGGATTGCAACTCGGGCAATTCCTTTGCATTTAATTGAATTATGTTATACATACAAAAAATTTATATCCCCTTTGTTATTTGGTTTGAAAATATAAGTTCTACTGGTGAAATAGGGGAAACGTTATTTGATAAATATTTTTTTGAATTTTGCACACATTGTAGCAGTGGGCACGCTTGGTTTTTAAACGATGCAAAAGTAATGAATATTTTCTATTCTGCCATATTTTATGAGTTTTTTTTTATTTTTTCCATTAAAGCACTGTCCTCTTAATGGGAAAATGCTTAATTTAGCGCGATTTTTGAATTATGAAGAAGATTAATATAAAAGAAATGGACCGATGGAAACTTTCAACGATTGTCTTGTTGTTTGTTTTCCTTGTAGGGTTTCTGGCATGGTTTGTCCGGAATCAGTTCAGGGCGGATTTTGAAATAAAGAATGAGCTGGGAGGGAATATTTTCCCGTCCGTCATATTGTCTACCGCTGCTACCGGTGCAACCTACATTGAGCCCAACGGGCCTTATTTGGGCCGGCCATTGTCGTGCATTGCCCTGAAAATCAAATCCACGGTGGCCAAGAGCCATGTCATGATTGATGTGGGCGAGACTCCTTTCTTTAAGGAGTCCTTTTCCGATTTCGTTTTGGAAAAGGCTAATACGGAGTATCTGATTTATCCGGATATCGTTTGGAATTACGATGTGCTGCGAAACAATGCACAGGCCCAGCCAGTGAGTGTATCGGTCAAGGTGATGCTGAACAATAAGGAACTATCGCCTCAGGTGAAAACTTTTTCCATGAGGAGTATCAATGAATGTCCTCTGGGATATCGCGACGAGCAGATGCGCTATCACGGTACGAGTGTTTTCTTCGGAGCATATGTCAATGAGGACAATCCGATGATAGACCAACTACTGCGCGAAGCTCTCAATGCCCGTCTGGTACGTCGTTTCGTAGGTTATCAGCGCACAGAGAAACAAGTGGAAGACCAGGTCTATGCCCTTTGGTACGTCCTGCAGAAGCGAAATTTCAAATACAGTTCCATCTCGAACAGCAGCCTGTCATCCAATATGGTGTATGCCCAAAGGGTAAGGACCATCGAGGATGCACTGAAAGCTTCGCAAATCAATTGTGTGGATGGCAGTGTCTTGTTTGCCTCCATGCTTAAGGCCATTAATTTGGTGCCGGTGCTGGTGCGTGTCCCCGGACACATGTTCGTGGGTTATTATCTGGACAGGGATAAAAAGAAAATCGATTTTCTGGAAACCACCATGATAGGTGATGTGGATCTGGATGATTTCTTTCCCGAGGAAAAGCTGGATTCCACGGTGGCCGGAAAGACTCAGAAGGAAGTATCCCTGTTCACCTTCGAGAAGTCACGCGAGTATGCCCGCAGGAACTATGAGAAGTATGCTTCGGAACTCAACCGGCGCAAGAACAGTGATGCCGGCTATATGTTCATCGAAGTGGACAATGCGTTAAGAAGAAATATTCAGCCGATTGGCAAATAAATACTTATAGGTATGGAAACAAAGAAATATATATCTCCGGGAGGATGGTTCTCATTGGAATATCCTTGCCAATGTAACGAGTTTGAGGACGAGGAAGGAAGCTTCCTGTTCTATAACCCTGAAAAGTGGGACGGGAATTTTCGGATTTCCGCCTTCAAGGATTCATCGGCAAACTATGCGGAGAGCTGCATGGCCGATGAATTGCGCTCCAATCCTGCACCTTCACAGGTGACCGTCGGTGACTGGAAGTGCATATACAGCAAGGAAAGTTTTCTTGAAAAAGGAGAAAGCTATGATTCACATTTTTGGATTACGGGTAAAGGCAATGTATCCATTGAGTGCAGCTTTACCGTCAAGGCGGGAGGCAGCAAAGGGTGGGCTGAAGCGGTCATTGCATCGCTGGTCATTCGTCCGGATGACGGTCGGCAGCCTAAGGAAGTTATCCCTATCCGTGTCCTCGAAATAAATCAGGTGAACGAGTCTTATGACTGGGCTGTTTCCACTATCAAAAAGAAACTGAAGAAGGATTTCACTTCCTCCAAGGAAGACATTGCCTCCTTGCAGAAAACAATTGACGGCGGTGAATTCAATACCGACAGAATGGAAAGCTGGATTTCCTTCGGCATTGCTTTCGGAACCATCCTGGTGAACGAGATGGATGGCATGGAGTGGGTGACCGTTGTCGACGGAAAGAACGAATTCCCAGCCCTTCGCTTCGGAGACACCAAGGTGATGGTTCATTCCGATTTCCTTTGGAAGAAGGTGCAAGCCGGCGAGAAATGCAATCTGCAGCAGGAATTCGAACGCATACGTAACGAAGTAGAAAAAGTATTGTAATGGCAAATCCGTATCTTCAAGTGGACGGACTCACCAAGTCGTTCGGTGATTTGGTATTGTTCGAGAATATCTCTTTCGGCATTGCCGAAGGAGAGCGTGTAGGGCTCATTGCCAAGAACGGTTCGGGAAAAACCACTCTGCTGAATATCCTTACCGGCAAGGAGGGATATGACGAAGGACGTATCGTCTTCCGCAACGGAATCCGTGTGGGGTATCTGGAGCAGAGTCCTTCCTATCCCGAGGAACTTACCGTGATGCAGGCATGCTTCTATCAGGGTAATGCCACTACCGACCTCATTCAGGAGTACGAGCAGTGCATGCAGACAGAAGGTAATCCCGGCATGATGGAGATTCTGGACCGTATGGACCATGCCAAGGCCTGGGACTACGAGCAGAAGGCCAAGCAGATTCTTTCCGAACTCCACATCCGTGATTTCAATCAGAAGATAGGTCATTTGTCGGGCGGACAGCTCAAACGGGTGGCACTTGCCAATGTGCTTATTCTGGAGCCCGATCTCATCATTCTGGACGAGCCTACCAACCATCTCGATCTCGACATGACCGAATGGCTGGAAGAGTATCTTCACCGCAGCACGCTCAGTCTGCTTATGGTGACCCATGACCGCTATTTCCTGGACCGTGTGTGTTCCTCCATCATCGAAATAGATAATCTGCAGATATACAAATATAGCGGTAACTACAGTTATTACCTCGAAAAGCGTCAGGAGCGGATGGATGCAGCCAATGCCGAGGTGGCTCGTGCCAACAACCTTTACCGTACCGAACTGGACTGGATGAGACGCATGCCTCAGGCCCGCGGCCATAAGGCCCGTTACCGTGAAGAGGCTTTCTACGAACTGGAAAAGGTGGCAAAGAGGCGTTTCTCCGATGAAGAGGTGAAGCTGAATATGAAGGCCACCTACATCGGTTCCAAGATTTTCGAAGCCGACCATCTGTTCAAGAGTTTCGGCAAGAAAAAGATTCTGGACGATTTCTCCTACATCTTCTCCCGCTACGAGAAGATGGGTATCATAGGCAACAATGGAACGGGCAAATCCACCTTCATCAAGATTCTGCTGGGGCTGGTCCAGCCCGATAGCGGCACGGTGGATGTAGGCGAGACGGTGCGCTTCGGTTATTACTCTCAGGAGGGGTTGCAGTTCGACGAACAGATGAAGGTCATTGATGTGGTGCGCGACATTGCCGAAGTCATAGACCTGGGCAACGGCAGTCGGCTTACCGCCTCGCAGTTCCTTCAATACTTCCTGTTCTCCCCGGAGAAACAGTTCTCCTATGTGTACAAGCTGAGTGGAGGTGAAAAGCGTCGTCTTTACCTCTGTACCGTGCTGATGCGGAATCCTAATTTCCTGGTTCTAGACGAGCCGACGAACGATTTGGATATTGTCACCCTGCAGACGTTGGAGGAATACCTCACCGGCTTCAAGGGTTGCCTCATGGTCGTTTCACACGACCGCTACTTCATGGACAAGGTAGTGGATCACCTGCTGGTGTTCAATGGTGAGGGAGATATCCGTGATTTCCCGGGAAGTTATACCGATTACCGCGATTGGAAGGAAGTCAAGGCACAGCATGACAAGGCACAGGTGAAGCCTATGGAAAAAAAAGATACCCGCGTCCGCACCAATGATAAGCGCAAGCTAAGTTACAAGGAACGTCAGGAATACGAGGCACTGGAGAAAGAAATACCTCAGCTGGAAGCCGAAAAGAAAGCCTTGGAAGAAGCCATGTGCAGCGGAACCCTTTCGGCGGATGAAATCACCGAGAAGTCCAAGCGATTCTCGGAGCTGGGCGACCTCATAGACGAGAAATCCATGCGCTGGCTCGAGTTGAGCGAATTGGAATAAGGTCTGTGCGCCCTATTCCTTCATGCTTTTATTTATCTTGTCGATGTAATCGAGTATTTCGTCCTTGCCCGTTTTCTTCTCAGCCGAAGAAACAAAGTAGGGCGGGAGTTCCTCCCATTCCTCGTGGAGGGTATCCATGTATTTTTTCACGCTGTCTCTTGCCGTGGCAAAGTTCAGCTTGTCTGCTTTGGTGAAGATGATGGAGAACGGAATCCCGTGCTCGCCCAGCCAGCGGATGAAGTCCATGTCGTTCTTCTGCGGCTCATGTCGGATGTCAATCAGCACGAACAAATTCGTGAGCTGTTCTCTTTGCAGGATGTAGCTTTCGATGATGTTCTTCAGCTGTTCCTGAATCTTTTTCCCTCTCAAGGCATATCCGTAACCCGGGAGGTCCACCAGATACCATTGCTTGTTGATGAGGAAATGGTTGATGAGCAACGTCTTTCCCGGTGTGGAGGATGTCATGGCCAGCTTGGAATGATTGGTCAGCATGTTGATGAGACTGGACTTGCCCACATTGGAGCGTCCGATGAAGGCATATTCGGGTAGATTGTCCTGCGGACATTTTTCCACCTGCGTGTTACTGATTAAAAATTCAGCCGTTTGGATGGTTATCATAATTTAAGTCGTTTTATGGATGGGGTTGAACATAAAGCCAGTCCGGCAAAGGTGATGAATCCGTTCAACATAAGAAGTTCATACCCGAAAGAATATCCTGCATAGCGTGTGGCCAGAAAGTCTATCCCGTAACAAAGCACAGGCGAGGCTATGGCCACGAACGGCACGAAGCTGTCACGCGGCCGCATTTTGGTGAACAAGCCGAAGGCATACAGCCCCAGCAACGGCCCGTAGGTGTAGGAGGCCAGGATGTAGATGGCATCAATCACGCTTTTGTTGTTCAGAGCGCGGAACAGCACAATGCAGAGGATGAATACCGCCGAAATGAGCAGATGCACCCTTTTGCGTGTTCTCACGGCTTGCGCTTCGTCCTTCTTTTTCACATCGAGAATATCGATGCAGAAGCTCGTGGTGAGCGCGGCCAGAGCAGAGTCGGCACTAGAGAAGGCAGCCGCTATGATTCCGATGGTGAAGAACACCAGCACGGGAAAGCCCAGATGTCCGCCGGCTGCGAAGTTGGGTAGGATGTCATCTCCTGCGGCGGGGATGGCCATACCGATTTGCGGAGCCATGACAAGCAGCAGGATGCCCAATATCAGGAACAGGAAATTCACCGGGATGAAGGAAAATCCGTAACAGTACATATTCTTTTGCGCTTCGTGCAGATTCTTGCACGTGAGGCTTTTCTGTATCTGGTCCTGGTCCAGTCCCGTCATGACGATGGTGATGAACATGCCGCTGAAGAACTGTTTGAAGAAGTTCTGCTTCGTGTGCCAGTCATCAAATACGAACATCCGGCTGTGACCGCTGTCGCGGATGGTTTGCACCAGTCCGCCCCAATCCAGGTTCATCTTGATGCACACCTCGTAGAGTATCAGTCCCAGGGCAGCCAGCAGGCAGAACGTCTGCAGTCCGTCCGTCCACACGATGGTGCGGATGCCGCTTTTCCGTGTGTACAGCCAGATGAGGATGACGATGCCGACCACATTCACCAGAAAAGGAATGTGCAGACCGTCGAACACAAAATTCTGGAGGATGATACACACCAGATAGAGTCTTGCCGCTGCGCCCACCATCTTGGACAGCAGGAAGAAGGACGCCCCGGTCTTGTACGTGCGGTTTCCTATCCGCTGTTTCAGGAACGTATAGATGGAAATGAAATCCTTTTTGTAGTACAAGGGTAGGAGCACATGGGCAATCACGAGATATCCGAAGAAGAACCCGATGCACATTTGCATGTAGGTCATGTCGATGTTCTTCACCATGCCCGGCACAGATACGAATGTCACCCCGGACAGCGATGCCCCTATCATTCCGAAAGCCACGATGGGCCACGGCGACTGTCTGTTTCCCCGGAAGAAGGCGTCATTGTCCTTCTTCTTGTTGGTGAACCGTGCCACCAGCAACAAGACGCCGAAGTACAGAATAATGGTCAGTATGATATAGAATCCGCTCACTTGTTATGATTTTGGAGTGCAAAGATACGAATAATTTGTGAAACGGCCTCATGGAGTGGAATATATCCCATTTCCTTTTTGTCAGTGTGTGGCCAGATACCATCCCGTTCTGGTTTTGTCCACCGCCCATGAATTTGTGCTGGGATCCGATATGGTTGTACCCGAGAATACTCGTATGGTTTCCCTTCCGCGGTTCATGGAGTAATATTGTGGCGTGTGGGTCTTGTAGGGCACCGTCAGGGCCAGTTGTTGCTTGAAGCGGGCAAGCAGTTGCTCGTCCTTGCACAGATGGGTCACATAATCCTCATAGTCGAAGAAGATGACGGGCGAATATCCGTCGAGTCTCTGGATTTGGTCGGTGAGTGTAGTATCAAACTTGTATTTGCTGTTTATTTCCTTCATTACGGATGCCATTTTCTCCATTTGCGAGCAGTCTGTGATGCCCATCGTTCCGCAAGGCACGGTGTAGGTGGAATAGAATGAATAGAACTTGTCGCAGATGGCCTGATAGTCCGGAGTGCCTAGCAAGTGTTCGCCTATGAGCGAGTAAGGCATCCCGTAAGACATGATTTCGGTGGGGCAGGCAATAAGGTATGCCGTGACGTTGCGCAGTTCGTAGGCCACTTCCACGTCGGACATGTAGCAGTCGTCGAAGAGGATGTACTCCATTTTGATGCCGGCATTCTTCAAAGCCGAAGCCAGTGTGGAGATGTCCGTCTGATAAAGGCTCGATGTTCCTCCGAAGTAGCGCGTGGTAGGTACGTTCTCGTATTCCCAGTGATGCTTCTGTAGGGATGCCGCCCGTGAGGTCCGCGTGGAGTTCACCGGCAGCCACCCCATTCCGTGACAGCCTATCACCATGTCGTAGGTCTGTGCCGGTGCAAAGCCCTTCATGTCGTTCAATATGGAAGTGATGCCGGCTTCCGTGGTGAAGGCGGGATAGGCGTATGTCTTCAGCGTGGTCCTTTTGGTGGCACCGTTTTCGTAAGTGATTTCGAACATGGAAGCTTCGGTCGAGCTGCTGGAGAAGAACACGATGACCCTTTCGTTGGCGAGTCCCGTCTTTTTTATGGCTTGCTCCATATCGGTGAGGTTGGTGTAGAAATAGTTCGTCAGGTTGGACGACCACGGCATGTAGATGAACAACGTCTTCTTGTTCGGTTGTACGTTCTTTTCCTCGTCCTTGCAGCAGGACACGGTGGCGGCGATAAACAACAGGCATAGCATCAATCCGCCGGATTTTTTCAAGGCGATTAATAATTTCTTCATGATGCAAAGCTAAGAAAAAAAACGGAATAGTCAAAGGATATGAAAACAGATGATAACTTTTTTGTAAGGAAAGTTCTTGTCCGGGAGGTTTTCACCGAGAAATGTCGTTTTTTTCCAATGATGGAATTATTCTTTGCTATAGTTTTGTTGTCCATAAGTTAAATCCGTACGAGTATGAAGAAACTACTGATGTTCATGATTTTAATGGTTGTTTGTATGCAATCCGTACAGGCGGAGAAATGCCGGAGGTTCATTGCCGTGTATGACATTGCCGTGTGTGTTCCCAATGCTGCTCCGGAACTGTTTCAGGCTAGTGAGGGATGTGTGCAACAGCTCTTGCTGAATTCACAGGCTGTCAATGAGTTCTTCTCCATCGAATTTCAGCCGATGCGCATTCTCAAGCCGGCAGTCGACCAGGTCTTGATTGGTCCCAGTCAAGGTGCTTCTTCCAATACGGATTATTTGATATGGGGTGAACTCAAGCAAACAGGAACCGGCCGATATTCCGTGCAGGTGAATCTGGTGACTGCGAATACCCGTCGGCTTGTGGCCCGGGGCACTTCGGTGTTCCAGAATACATCCGAGGCCAAGTTTGCCGGGATGACCGCCGCTTTGTCCATTGGTGGGGGAAATGCTTCCCGGCGGCTGATTGATGTCATCACTGATTTCGAAAAAAAGATTCGGGAAGAAGACAAGCGCAAGGCCGTTTGTCCGGAAGTGGTTTTCCTGAATCCCGACAAGGCTGTCAAGACCGAGGCGAAGAAAGAAGTCATGATGATGTTTCAGGTGAAGGACCCTGACGGGAGACCTGTGGAAGAAGCCGATGTGTATGTGAGGAGCACGGAGGGCACTTTTGACAAGCAGGAGGCAAAGACCGACCGTTACGGCATGGTGAAGTTCAAGCATACTGTGCCCGATAAGAGGACGGCTTATGACATTACCTGTTTTGCCAAGACCGTGGCTCCGAGTGAAAAGTTATATACCACGGATGATATTTCGGTGCCGGTGAAGGTAAGGAAAACGGTCACGCAACTTGTCGGCGAGATAGAGATACACACCGTAACAAAGACTGGGGCGCCTAACATAGGCGGGGCCGAGACCGAAAAATCCGTCATGCAGAGTCATTTTGTCTCTTCTCTGGACGTTCTTGTCCTGTCGGAAAGAATAAAGCAGTTGAACAAGAGCAAGGAGGTGCTTTCCAGAGCATTGTCACAGACATCCCGGTTTGAGATAGTCACCGGTGTGACCCTGAAGAATGAGTCAGGTGAGCCAACTTCCGTTCGGAGTGAATCCGAATATGAAGTCTATAATAAGTGTGATGACAAGTGGGAGCTCAGCCGATCCGAAAAAATCCGGGGTAGCAGCAACGGTTTTGATATAGGCATTACCATCTCTCTGGAACGGGGCGTGGAAAGCGGAAACATCACCGTCAGCAGTTTGTCTCCGCGTTATTGCCTCACCATCAGTGGTGGAAGCAATTCCCGGCAGTTGTTTCAGACAGGAAAATACAGGACTACCGGTACCCGTACCGGTCAGCAAAGAGACGTCCCTTGTGGAGAGCTCACATCCTTCTCGGAGGAGCTGGATCCCAAGTCGATGCTTCCTTTCGGAGTGATGCAATCTGTCATGAGAGTGAACAATATGGAAAATCAGGAAATGATTATTCCCTTGTCTATTTCCAACAGTAAGGCTTTGGAAGATTATCTGCTCGACCCTGAGGGATCTTTCGTTATCAGCGTGTCGGGAAAACACATCAAGAAGGATTATCAGGAAAGTGATATGACTCTGAATGCCCGAGTTGTTTTGCTTCCGAAAGAGTAGCGGCATATCTGTAGCGTCATTGATTTTATCTGCACAAAGAAAATTTTTGATTTTTATGCTTCCATACTTCCACTAACTTGCAATGCTGTGTAAATAAGTTTATTGTATGTGTAAGTATAAATGGAAGTATATATTTTTTCCTTCCATTCACATTTCATTTTTTTTGAGTGGATTATCATGCTTGAGATACTTGTTTATTACCAAGAGATACGGCAAGAGTAATCATTCGGTATAAGTCGAAAACAAATTCGGCTTATACCGAATTCTTTTTCGAGTATAGTCGTAAAAAAATTCGGATTATATCAAAAGATTGGCGAATACAAACAAAGTGGGAAAATATATTATTCCTTGACAAAAAGTTAGAATGTAGTGAGAATGCTCGAGAAAAGTTAGAATGGAAATCGGTAGCATTCTAACTCATATCATGCTAATTAATAGTATGATAGCTTAAAAAGTTAGAATGGTTGGAATGCTTTTACAAAAAAATCTCTGGGAGTGGATTTACTTCTACATCACCCGCGATGGCGAAAACCATCCCAGCCGCTCGCCGGAGACCGTAGGTGCACATTACAAGAATCACAACCGCTACAGTCTGGGCATCTGCTACGAGGGCAGACTCACTATCGGGGGTGTCCCTGCCGATACACGCACACCCCTGCAGAAGACATCCCTAGTGACGCTGCTCCGCTAGGTACGCGAGTTCCATTCCCGGGCACTCATTCTGGGACATCACGACCTGGAGCCCATGAAAGCATGTCCTTGCTTTGATGCGGCACGGGAATATGAGACACAGTTTTAATCTATATTATATCCACTTTCTATTATTCTTTTTATTTAATCAAACGGTTGATTATTAATGTTTTGAAAATTAACGTGTGATGAAATCATCCACTTTTTAAACATCGGCCGGTTTTTTTGAAATGGAGACTGTCTATATTTGCAATGTCACTTATGGGAGTGATAAAGTAAGAAATTATAGTTAACCTTTTAAAAAATGAGCATGGAAAAATGTAAAATCTTCTATTATTGGAGTCTGGGCAAAACATTGTTTATATTGTTATTATGCCTGTCTTCTGTTGCTTTTGCGCAAAAAAAATCTGTTTCGGGTACTGTGACAGATTCTTCCAACGAACCGATTATCGGAGCTTCTATTTTAGAGAAAGGTACATCCAACGGGACAATTACCGACATCGACGGAAATTTCCAGTTGAACGTATCTCCTAATTCCCTTTTAGTTATATCTTATGTCGGATATCAGCCGGAGACTGTCAAGGCAGGAGCCGGACATCTGAAAGTAGTATTAAAAGAAGATACAAAGATTCTGGATGAAGTGGTCGTAGTGGGTTACGGTGTTCAGAAAAAAAGTGTTGTTACGGCTGCTATCAGCCGAGTCAGCGCCGAAGACCTGAATGTGGCACAGCCCTCGCGTGTGGAGGATGCCATGAAGGGAAAAGTGTCCGGAGTACAGATTACACAAAGTTCCGGACAGCCGGGTTCCGATTCCAAGGTAAGAATCCGCGGTATCGGCTCCATCAACAATTCCGAACCCCTTTACATCGTGGACGGCATGCCGGTGGATGGCGGTATCAGCTATTTGAACCCGGTGGATATCCAGTCCATTGAAATCCTCAAGGATGCCGCTTCGGGAGCTATTTACGGTGCCCGTGCGGCCAACGGAGTTGTTCTTGTCACCACCAAGTCGGGTAAGGAAGGCAAGACGAACATCAATTACGATTTCAGTTACGGATGGCAGCGTCCGTGGAAGGAAAAGGACGTGCTGAACGCCCAGGAGTACATGACCATCATGAATGAAATGTCGCTCAATGACGGTGGCAAGCAAGTGTATGATACCGCTTCTTTCAAGGGAAACGGAACCAATTGGCAGAAAGAGACTTTCAACTATGATGCTCCGGTGCAGAACCATCAGGTGAGCATCAATGGCGGAAATGACAAGATACAGTATTTTCTTTCCTTCGGATACTTCAAGCAATCGGGTATTGTGGGCGGTGATTATGGCAAGTCCAACTACGAGCGTTACAGCTTGCGTTCCAACTCCACCTATACGGTGTTCGAAACCAAGGACCGCAGCTTCCTCAATAAATTCAAGGTGGGAGTCAATATGGGTTATTCCCGTTCCAAATCATCAGGCATCGAGACAAATTCCGAATACGGCTCCATTCTGGGAAGTGCCGTTTCATTCTCTCCTCTGATTTCAGTCTATGCCTCGGATGTGGATGCGGCATCTATCCTTGCAGCACATCCTACGGCCGTGACTGATTCCGAAGGACGTGTGTTTTCTCTGCCTCCATCGGGTTTTCAGGAATTGTCCAATCCGGTGGCACAATTGAATTCGCCAACCAATACCATCAGCAACGACGATAAGTTCGTAGGCACATTCTGGGGTGAACTCGATGTGATGCCCGGACTGAAGTTCAAGAGTTCCTATGGAGCCGATTTGGCTTTCTGGGGTTCCGACGGTTATGGATATGAATACTTTATGGGAAGCATGAAACAGAACACCAACAGTTGGGTGTCGAGCTCCTTGAACCGAGGTTACAGATGGCAGGTCGAAAATACGCTTTCCTATCACAAGACTTTTGCCGAAAGACATAACTTGTCCGTCGTTCTGGGGCAGTCAGCCAACAAATATACGGTGAGGAACCTTTCGGGAACGGACTACAATTTGTTCAGCACCGATCCTTCCAAGGCAAATATCAATTCGGCCATTGCCGACAGAAGCGATGAACGCGTGAGCGGCGGAACGGGCGGTACGGATTTCGAATCGTTTGCATCTTATTTCGGCCGTCTGGATTATAACTTCGACGAGCGCTACATGTTTCAGGCAACCGTGCGCCGGGATGGTTCCTCACGCTTCGGCGCCAATAACAAATGGGCCACATTCCCTGCATTCTCTGTGGGATGGAATATCACCAACGAATCTTTCATGAAAAACAGACCGGCTTGGATTGACTTGCTGAAACTGCGTGCCAGCTGGGGTAAGAACGGTAATGACAAAATAGGAAACTTCCGCTACACAGCATTGCTGGACGGCGGTCAGAATTATTATTTCGGCGGAAAGTACACGGCTTCTTCCAATTCAAAAGGTGGAACCATGCAATACGGAACATCACCCGCAGCCCTTCCTAATCCCAACATCAAATGGGAGGAATCCGAACAGACAGACTTGGGTTTTGAAGCACGCTTCTTCAAGAGCGCATTGAACTTCGGCATCGATTACTTCAAGAAAAAGACGAAAGGAATGCTGATGGCACAACCTATTCCGGGATATGTGGGATTGGGCGCACCTACGGCCAATGCCGGAAAAATGGACAACTGGGGTATTGAGCTCGAACTGGGATGGAAAAACCATATCAACAAGTTCAATTATTCGATTTCGGCAAATGCCTCTTACATGAAGAACAAACTGGTAGATTTGGGTAATGAATCGGGTATGACGGTCTATGAAAGTGCAGGTGCTTCGGGGCTGGGCGACTATGTGAAAGCCGAGAACGGAGAGGTGTTCCCGTATTTCTATGGAAAGAAAACTAATGGAGTATTCCAAAACCAATCCGAGATTGACAGTTACAAGAGTACAGACGGAACGGTGATTCAGCCAAATGCCAAACCCGGTGACGTACGTTTCGTGGATTTGAACGACGACGGGAAAATCAATGACAACGACAAGACCAAGATTGGAAAAGGCATGCCTGACTGGACCTATGGTATCACTTTCTCGGCCGACTACATGGGCTTTGATTTGAACCTCTTCTTCCAGGGAACACTGAACAATGATATCTATGATTTCTCCTATCGTGCAGACATCCCGGCCATGAACCGTCCCGAATGGATTATGGAACGCTGGCATGGAGAAGGAACATCCAACAAGATTCCGCGTATGACTTCTTCCGACACGAACGGCAACTGGTCTTCTTCCGACCTATATATCCATGACGGTTCCTACATGCGTTTGAAGACGGCACAACTGGGTTATACCCTGCCAGCCAATCTTACCAGAAAAGTTTCCGTTCAGAGATTGAGACTGTTCGTATCGGGCGAAAACCTGTTGACCTTCACCGGCTATAAAGGATTCGATCCCGAAATCGCTTCCGGAGGTTACACTACTATCGGTATAGACCGCGGCATTTATCCACAGTCGAGAACTATTTCAGTGGGAGCAAACCTTACTTTCTAACAAGATAATACAGCAGATTATGAAAATATATTATAAACAACTGTTTACAGCAGTTCTGTTGCTGGGCGGAATGGCCATGGCAACTTCTTGTGACGATTCTTTCCTGACAGCCAATCCTACCGAGCAGGATGCGGTAGGTGGTGCTGCCTCGGAATCCACCATACTCAACGATCTGGCATCGGCCTATCAGGTTCTGACCATGGATTCGTATGCCAATTATAATTACAACAGCATCGTGCTGATGAGCGACTTGTGCTCGGACGATATCTATAAAGGCGGCGGTAATGCCGGTGACCAGAGTCAGTTGTACAAACTGGAGAACTTCCAGTGCACTCCGGCCGAATTGCCCGGTGGCTTGTGGAGCATCTATTTCACCGGCCTTGCCAGATGCAACAATACTTTGATTGCTTGCGGCAACGCTTCGGGGGTGAACGAAACCACTCTGAAGAGAATGAAGGGAGAGGCGTTGACGCTTCGTGCCTACTATGTGCACATGTTATGGAAATTCTGGGGAAATGTTCCCGTCTACGACGGATTGCTGGAGTCACCCTATGTTACACCTCAGCTGAAGGCCGATGAGGTTTATGCCAAAATCATGAAGGATCTGGACGAGGTCATCAGCGGAAATTATCTGCCTATGACGACTACCGGTTCTCTGCTGGCCCGCGTGAACATGGCAACAGCCATGATGTTGCGTGCACGTGTGGTGCTTTACCAGAAGGATACAAGCCGCTACGCGGATATCACCAAGGATATGGCAACAATAATAAAGAGCGGAAGTTATGGTTTAATGGAAAAATTTTCCGATATTTGGACTGATGATAACGAATTCTGCAAAGAGTCCATTTTTGAATCGAACCAGTATCCCGAAGGGCGTGACTGGGGTTCTCCCTGGACAGGTTATGGAACGAATTTGCCGGCATTCATTTCTCCGAACGATTTGAAAGTGGCTTCGGATGCTGCTTTCGGTACACCTAAAGGCGGATGGGGTTTTGGACCGGTGCGCAAGGCTACATGGAATATGTATGAAGCGGGAGATACCCGCAGGGAAGGTTCCATCAACCACTTTGCCGACGGCACTTACGGACCGCGCTTCCAGAATACAGGCTATTTTATGGCCAAGTATTGTGCCAGGGTGGGTTACAATCAGGTGAAATCCGGTGCTACGGACTTGAATTATTGCAACAACCTGAGAATATTCCGCTATGCGGAGACGTTATTGAACTATGTGGAACTGGTCAAGATACAAGGACAGAGCGAGCAGTTGGGAGTCAGTGCAAAAGAATGTTTCGATTTGATACGCGACCGGGCATTTGGCGATGCAAATCACAGGATAGAAGCTACGCCCGATAACATAAAGGCTGAAAGGCGGAAAGAGTTTGTGGGTGAAGGAATGCGTTACTATGATTTGGTTCGCTGGGGCGATGCAGCCAAAGTGCTGACTGAAAATGATGACGAATTCCAGGTTCACCGTACATGGACGGAAAGCAAAAAGTATCTGCCTATTCCTGAAAGTGAGATAAACAAGACTGCCGGAACGGCATATCCGTTGGTTCAGAATCCTTATTAAAGGGATTCAGAACGATTCAGACAGTCGAAAATAGCTAGTAGACAGAACTATCCTTCTCTTTCTTGTTTTGGAAAGGAAGGATAGTTCATTAAATAAAATTGAAGATGATAAAGAGAAAATTACTGAATTATGTCGGTTTGCTGCTCGTGGCTTTTCTGACCGTAAGCGGTTATGCGGCTCAACCCAAAGGTTTTGTCCATGTAAGCGGTCAGAATTTGATACAGGCCGACGGAACAAAACTAGACATCAAAGGAACAAACTTGGGCAATTGGTTGAATCCGGAGGGTTACATGTTCGACTTTCACAGGACGAATTCTGCCCACATGATCAATGAGATGTTCTGCGAACTGGTGGGACCGGATGCCACAGCTGAGTTTTGGAAGGCTTTCAAGGACAATTACATTACCCGGGAGGATATCCGGTTCATTGCTTCCACAGGTTCCAATACCATACGGTTACCGTTCAACTACCGACTGTTCACGGATGAAGACTACATGGGGCTGACTTCGGCTCAGGACGGATTCAAACGGATGGACGACGTAGTGAAGTGGTGCAAGGAGTTTCATTTGTATGTGATTCTGGACATGCATGATGTTCCGGGAGGACAAACCGGTGACAATATAGACGACAGTTACGGTTATCCCTGGGTGTTCGAGAGTGTGGCAAGCCAGAATCTTTTCTGCCGGATATGGAAGGAGATTGCCGGGCATTTCAAAAATGAACCGACGGTGCTGGGATATGAACTCATGAACGAACCTGTAGCTCCCTATTTCAGTAATAAGGACGAAATGAACACAAAACTGGAGATACTATATAAGAGGGCTGTAAGCGTAATCCGTACGGTCGACAAGAACCATATTGTCCTGTTGGGAGGTCCGCAATGGAATTCAAACTTCGGTTGTTTTACGGATTGGAAATTCGACAAGAACATCATGTACACCTGTCATCGTTACGGGGGTGAACCCACGGCCGAAGCCATCAAGGAATACATTGATTTCAGAAACAAAACAAATCTTCCTATGTACATGGGAGAGATAGGCCACAATACTTATGAATGGATGGGCAAGTTCGTAAAAGTGCTTAACGAGAACAACATAGGCTGGACATTCTGGCCATACAAAAAGATAAAGGACTCTTCTTTTGTGGGATTCAAGGCTCCTGAGAATTGGGATGCAGTAGTCAGGTTCTGTGAAGGACCGCGAGCAACCTACAAGGAAATCAGAGACAATCGTCCTGAACAGTCGCTGGCACGAAAAGCGATGGACGGGTTCATTGAAAATGTGAAATTCACTAATTGTACAGTCGAAAAGGAATATATCCAATCGATAGGTTTAAAATAAATAGATATCAGTTATGAAGAAAAGAATGATTTTAGCTTTTTCCCTGTCTCTTGCTGCCGGTGTCTTGTTTGCACAGACTCAGATTTATCTGGATGCCGACCAGCCCATAGAGAAAAGGGTGGAAGATGCATTGGCCAGGATGACTCTGGAAGAGAAGGTGGCTATGACTCATGCACAGTCCAAATTCAGTTCTCCGGGAGTAGCCCGGCTGGGTATCCCCGATGTGTGGACATCCGACGGACCGCACGGCATTCGTGCCGAGGTGTACTGGGATGAGTGGAACATGGCCGGATGGACCAACGACTCGTGTACGGCATTTCCTGCCTTGACTTGTCTGGCTGCTACGTGGAATCCCAAGATGGCTGCACTGTTCGGTAAATCCATAGGGGAGGAGGCACGGTACCGCAACAAGAACATTTTGCTTGGACCCGGTGTGAACATATACCGCACTCCGCTCAACGGAAGAAATTTCGAGTACATGGGCGAAGATCCGTATCTGGCATCGCAAATGGTTGTTCCCTACGTAAAAGGGGTTCAATCCAACGGAGTGGCTGCCTGTGTGAAACATTTTGCCTTGAACAATCAGGAAGTGAACCGCGGACATGTGAATGTGATTGTGGACGATCGCGCTTTGCACGAGATTTATCTCCCTGCTTTCAAAGCTGCTGTGGAACAGGGTGGCGCATGGGCCATCATGGGCTCCTACAACCGTTATAAAGGACAGCATTGCTGCCACAATCAGTATTTGTTGAAAGACATACTGAAAGGGGAGTGGCACTTCGACGGGACTGTGCTTTCAGATTGGGGAGGAACACACAGTACGGACGAGGCTGCAGCCAACGGTCTGGATATGGAATTCGGTTCGCTGACCAATGGCTTGGACAGCGGAGCCAGCAATGCTTACAACTCGTACTATCTGGCTTCTGCCTATCTGAAGGGATTGAAGGAGGGAAAATACAGCATGGATGATTTGAACGACAAGGTGCGCAGAATACTCCGTCTCATTTTCCGAACTACCATGGCGAAGAACCGCCCGTACGGATCTTTTGCATCTCCGGAACATCTGGAGGCGGGGAGAAAGATTGCCGACGAAGGTATCGTCTTGCTGAAGAACGATCGTCAGCTGCTGCCCTTGGATGCTAAGACTGTGAAATCCATTCTGGTGGTAGGAGAGAATGCCGTGAAGCGCATGACCATTGGCGGAGGTTCTTCATCCTTGAAGGTGAAACAGGAAATATCGCCTCTGCAAGGTATCAGAAACAGGGCGGGAGCCGGTGTGAAAGTAGATTATCTGCCCGGTTATGCATCTCCTTTGGAGGCTGAACAGGATGTGAAAGGAGCTGTTCGTCCCGAACAGAAGGCGATTGATGCAGTGGCATTGAGAGAAGAGGCTGTGAAGGCTGCCCGAAATTATGACAGGGTTATCTTTATAGGCGGCTTGAACAAAAGCGGAGGGCAGGATTGCGAAGGCACAGATAGAAAAGGTATCGGTCTGTCCTACGAACAGGATGCCCTTATTGAAGCTTTGGCCAAGGCCCAACCCAATATGGCGGTGATGCTCGTCAGCGGCAATGCAGTGAGCATGCCTTGGGTGAAACAAGTCCCTGCCATCGTGCAGTCATGGTATATAGGTTCGGCAGCCGGTGAGGCTATAGCCGACATCTTGTTCGGTGATGTGAATCCGTCGGGTAAACTGCCGTTCACCTTCCCTGTCCGTCTGGAAGACAATGCAGCCAAAGCCATGGGCGAATACCCCGGTGACCGCGAGAACGAGACTTACAAGGAAAGCATCTGGGTAGGATACCGGTGGGCGGAGAAACGGAACATCAAACCGTTGTTTGCATTCGGTCACGGACTTAGCTATACAACTTTCAAGCTAGGCGAAGTGAAAGCCGACAAAAAAGTGATTGGCGGTAATGAGGACATAACCTTGACGGTCAATGTGAAGAATACTGGAAACAGGGCAGGAGCCGAGGTAGTACAGTTGTACATTAATGATGTGAAATCTTCATTGCCTAGACCGGCCAAGGAACTGAAAGGATTCCAGAAGATATTCCTGCAGCCAGGCGAGTCGGGTGATGTAACCTTCAATATAAACAAAGAAATGCTTCATTTCTACAGCGATGTGGAAAACGCATGGGTGGTGGAACCCGGTGATTTCAAGGCTTTGGTAGGAACTGCTTCTGACAGAATTCAGTCTTCCGTGGTCTTTACTTATAAATAATCCGGATTTTAACATTAAAAGGAAGTCATCATATTGTGATATGGTGACTTTTTTTTATTTTTGCATTAATTAAATAGAGAATACGATGAGAAACATGCTTTTTTGCTTCATAGGCCTGATAGGCTTGTCGGTATCGGTGATGGCGGAGAAACTGCCGCTCGATTCTCTGTATCGTGTTCTTGACAAGGAAATAGAACGTTCGCCTGTTTACGTTTCCAGACACGAGGCTAGATTAAGAACGTTGAAGAACTTGTTCAAGGAAGTGGTGAATGATGACGAGAAATATACTGTTTCGATGAAGATATTCCGTGAGTATAAGGCCTACATGACGGATTCCGCTATTTTGTATTTGAATAAAAGCATCGATTTGGCAGAGAAGATGGGAAACGTGGAAAAAGTTATTGAAAGTAAGTCACTGTTGGCTTTCCAATGTTCCACCACCGGCATGTACACCGAATCATTGGATATCCTTGCTTCCATCCCTCGTAATAAACTGACTAAAAGCCTCATACCGGATTATTACATAGCTTATAATCACGTCTATAATGAACTTGGCTATTATTCTCAAGACAAGCCGTTGAAGGATATATATCGTCAGAAATCGGAAGCATATATGGATACATTGCTGCATGTATTGAATCCGACGACGGAAGATTATTTGCTGAAAAAGGAATCTCGGTTGTGTAATGAGAAAAGACCAAACGAGGCTCTGAAGGTTAATGATTTACGTTTGAGGAATGTTTTGCCTGGCACTCATGAATATGCCATCGTTACATATTACAGGTCTCAGATTTATTTGCAGATGAAAAATATCGAAATGACCAAGTATTGGCTGGCACTCTCTGCCATTACGGATATTCGTCTGGCAATTATGGATCATGCCTCGCTGTGGAACCTGGCTGATCTATTGAATAAGGAGGGAGATGTGCAGCGCTCATACGATTATATACGTTTCTCATGGGGGGCAACCAATCATTTTAATGCCCGGATTCGCCGATGGGCAACTTCGGGTATCGTGTCGATGATAGACTATAGTTATCAGCAGATAAGCAAGAAGAAAAACCAGTCTTTGCTGACTTTTATTATTGTTGTCAGTTTGCTGTCTCTTCTTTTGTTTGCCGTACTTGTGTATGTGAGTAACCAGAGAAAGAAGCTGGCTCTGGCTCGGAATAATCTGAAGAAAATAAATGATGAATTGCAAATACTGAACAGACAGCTGAAGGAAACCAATCTGAATCTTGACGAAAGCAATCAGCAATTGTCGGTTGTGAATGACAAGTTGTCTGTTGCCAATCATAAGCTGAATGAATCCAACCGGGTAAAAGAGGAATATATCGGTCGTTTCCTGAGCCTCTGCTCTTTATACATAGACAAAATGGACGGATTCAGAAAAATGGTCAACAAGAAGATGAAGAACAATGAACTGACGGATTTGTTTCAGCTGACAAAATCATTGGATTTTAGGGATAAAGAGCTGGATGAACTGTATTCCAACTTCGATAATGCCTTTCTGCATCTGTTCCCGAATTTCGTGAATGAATTCAATGCATTGCTTAATGATGAAAATAAAATTCTGTTGCAGCGTAATGAACGCATGACGACAGAATTACGTATTTTCGCCTTGATTCGCTTGGGAATTGATGATAGTTCGAAGATTGCGGAATTTCTGCATTACTCTGTTAATACCATATATAACTATCGTGCAAGAGTGAAAAATGGAGCGATCGGCAACAGGGATGAATTTGAAAATCGTGTGAAAGAAATAGGGTTGCCAAAGGAGGGATAGTGTAAAGTCTCTCTTTCGGAGCAAACGGAAGCTACTGTTTCACTTCGAAGAAATCTTTATCTTATGAAACTCCAAAAGTCCGGGTGGCAGATGCGATTGGGATGGGTGATCCTTTTAGTGATACCCGAACTTATGGAGATTCCAATAGATTGCGCTATTCTGCTTTCGGCAGTTTGGCGTATTGTTCGTTGTCCACAGCTTCGAGCCATTCGTTGCTGGTTCCTTCACCAGATACTTCTATGGCCAGATGGGCAAACCAGCTGTCGGCTGCCGCTCCGTGCCAATGCTTCACTCCGGCCGGAATGTTTACTACATCACCGGGCTTCAGCATGCGGGCAGGTTTGCCCCATTCCTGATACCAGCCTTTTCCGGCCACACAGACCAATATCTGTCCGCCACCTTTCACGGCATGATGAATGTGCCAGTTGTTGCGGCATCCCGGTTCGAAGGTAACATTGTGAATCCCCACCTGAGAGGTGGAGAGAGGGGCCAGGTAGCTTTGTCCGATGAAATACTTGGCGTAGGCATCGTTAGGTTTTCCGATGGGGAAAATCATTTCACGTTCAAACGCGGCTTTGCTGTCGGTTGCAGCAACCTGTTCTTCATTCCAGACTTCCTTTGCCAGCCGGAAGGCAGCCCAGGCTTTGGGCCATCCCGCATAAAAGGCGATGTGTGTCAGTACCTCTGCTATTTCGGTCCGGGTGATACCATTGTTCTTTGCACTCTGAAGGTGGTACTTCAGGGAAGAGTCTGTAATCCCCATGCTCACCAGTGCAGTGACGGTTATCAGACTTCTGTCACGAAGTCCCAGTTTGTCTGTCCTGCTCCAGACCTCACCAAAAAGAACGTCATCATTCAGTTCTGCGAATTTAGGGGCGAAGTCACCAAGCTGTTGGCGGCCCGCCGTCTGTTTTACCTTTTCTTGTCCATTCATGATTGTAGGTATTAGTAATAGCAATGCTGCTATCGTATAAAACTTTAAATTGTTCATTATTCTGATAATTACACTGCAAATTTACGCGGAATAATCGACACGCAATTAGATATATTACGGATGATTTAACCCATTTTACTGATATTGCAGTCGGTCTGCATGGTCTTCTTGTCGGGAAGGGATAAAAGGAAAAAGCTCCGAAGAATTTCTTCGAAGCTTTTTTCAGCGGTGTGTACGAGACTCGAACTCGTGACCCCATGCGTGACAGGCATGTATTCTAACCAACTGAACTAACACACCAAAAAATTATTTCACAAAAGTATGGGCGGTGCGTACGAGACTCGAACTCGTGACCCCATGCGTGACAGGCATGTATTCTAACCAACTGAACTAACGCACCGAATTTAATTTCTAAAGAACTCTTGCTTTTCGATTTCTCGATTGCGGATGCAAAGGTACATATTATTTTTAAATATGCAATAGTGTTGCAAAAAAAAATATATACTTTTTTTGATAGATGCTTATTCTGTGAGAGTTACGATTTAAAAATTTTTTGAAGAAAATAAACGTCGCAATATTTATCTTCTGCAAGCAACCATTCTTTCAGTATTCCCGACTGACGGAATCCGTTTTTCTGAAACAGTTGCAAGCTATTGGAATTGTCCTCCGGAACATTAGCGAAAAGCTGATGGAAGTGGAGGAAACGCTCGCAATAATTGCTCAACAGTTCGATGGCCTGACTTGCATAATGTTTCCTGCGCCATAAGGGAAGGATAGCGATACCTACTTCAGCACGGAAGTGGAGGGGGTCGAAATTCACCAGGTCAATGGTTCCGAGAAGTTCTTTGCCGTCCGTCCGTTCGATGATGAATCTTATCTGGCGGTCCAGGAAGATGTCATGCGTGTTTTCTTCTATATATTTCTTCAGTGAATATATAGAGAAAGGCGCAGTGGTGTTGCCCAGTGGCCACAGGGTTTCATCATTTTCCAGTTCATAAAGAAATTCCACATCGGCCGGTTCGGGGGCTCGCAACCTGATTTCTTCGTTATGTAAGGATGGAACATTCATTTTTCATTCCTTTTTTTCAAGGTCTTTGGCTATTCGGCTCTCGCTGGGCCAGATGAAGAACGAGGCGGTGACTGCAATGAGTGCGCACAGGCCTCCGGTATTATTGATTGTGATGTAGTAGGTGGACAGGTTGACCATGGCGACTACAAACAGCAGGGACAAACGGACTTCACTCCAAAGAAGATATTTTGCCAGACGAGTGGCTTCGTCAGTGATGGGAAGAACTTTCTTGGGCAGCATCTTTGGGAAGAGAATCAAGGCACTCGGGACGAAGGCCAGCGTGATGAATACGCCCAGTGTGTCCAGATAGTACTCCATGGCTCCATTGCCGGCATAACCGCCTGTAGGAAGAATATTGAACTCGTTGAGTGCTGCAAAGCAGATGCAGACAGCCCAGAAAGCGATAAACTCGATACGTAATCTTTTCAACAACTTGTTTGTCATATTTATCTTTTTTGGTGATTAATCTTTTCCTGTGAACAAAGTCCTGTTAATGATGGAACGTCCTAGCGTAACTTCATCGGTATATTGAAGTTCGTCGCCGATGGAAATGCCTCGTGCAATGACGGACAGACGGATGTTGAATTGCGACAGCTTCCTGTAGATGAAGAAATTGGTGGTGTCACCTTCCATTGTGGAACTGAGAGCCAGAATCACCTCCTTTACTTCTCCTTCGGCAATTCTTTTCACGAGGCTGTCTATTTCCAGATCATTGGGGCCGATGCCGTCCATCGGGGAGATGACTCCGCCGAGAACATGATAAAGCCCTCTGTATTGCTGGGTATTCTCAACGGCGAGTACATCCTGTACATTCTCCACCACGCAGACGGTATTGGCATCCCTCATAGGGTTGGAACAGATGTTGCATACATCCGTGTCCGAAATGTTGTGGCACACCTTGCAATACTTCACTTCACGCTTCAGGGTGATGATGGCATTGCCAAAGGATTCCACTGATTCTGTTTCCTGCCGGAGCAGATGCAGAACCAGTCTCATGGCAGTCTTTCTGCCGATGCCGGGAAGCTTGGCAAATTCGTTGACTGCCTTTTCCAACAAGACTGACGGATATTGATTGCTCATTTACTTTTCAGTAATAACTTTTTCTTACATCGGCAAAGATAGTGCAAAAAAATGATTCTTCTCCAGCTTTTCAATATTATTTCAAATCCCAGATGCCGGCACTGCGTTCAAGTTCAATCAATGCAGAACCGAAATTGAATAAGGTTTCATAGTATTGGCTTTGTACTTCATCATATGTGCGCCGCGCATTTAGAACCTCCAGCAAAGAAGTCTCTCCACGATTGTAACTATAGGTTTTTCCCTTAAGAACTTCGGACGATTGAGTGAGAAGATTCTTCTCAAAGGAATGAACTTGTCTGTTGGCAGTTTCATATTGGTCGTAAGCGTTCAGTATTTCATTTTGTACCTGAAGAGTAGCTTGGTCATACATCAATGAAGCTTGATGAAGCCTTTGTCTGGCGGCATTCAAATTTCCTTTGTTAAGCTTTGAAAAGGGCAAGGGAAGGGAGATACCTGCTGAAATGCTGTTAAATGCCGGGGCAGGAGCTATTTCGTTTTTGACTTCATAGTTATGTCCCGCTTCCAGGGAGACCGTGATGTCCGAATTGTTTTCCCGTTGGGCCACTTTCACTTCTTTTTTGGCAACATCGATGTTTTGCAGGGCTGCCATCAAATCGGCTCTTTGCATTTTTCCTACTTCAATCAGCTCCGACAGTTGGAAATCTCTGTATGCAAGTTTCAGGTCACCTTCAAACTTAAGGGGAAGTATGCGCATGTCTTTTCCCATGTACAAGGTCAGTTCGTTCAAAGCTCTGTTCATCTCTGATTTTGCCTGGATGAGTTCATTGTGTGCAAGTCCGGCTTCCACTTTGCTTTGTATGGCATCTATTCCTGTAATGATACCTTTCGCTGCCCGTATGCTGTCGGATTGTGCCAGTTCGTTTATCCTTTGGTAGGCATCCAATTTGACAAGGTACAGTTCCTTTTGCTTCAGGGCTTCATAATAGGAAACGGCTGCATCGGCATGCAGGTTCCTTAGATAATCGGACAGAAGGGCTGCCGTCAGTTCGTTGTTGCTTCTTGCCAAATCTATTGCAGCTGATCTTTTTCCAAAGGTGAGGGTTTGCGAAAGGGATATGGAACCTCCGTATCCCATTTGCTTTTTTGACTGTTCGTTATTAAAATAACTGAATCCTATTTCGGGATTATTCCTTACCTTGGCGGCAATAATTCCGGCTTTGGCAATGTCGAGATTCAGTTTTTGGGCCGCGTATTCCAAATTGCCGGAATCTACTTTTTCCATGAATGTCCCGAATGTCAGGACTCTCTGACGGTTTTGGGCAAATATTGCAATCGGCAATAGGGCGAGTAGCCCAATGGCCGATATTATTTTATATGTCGATATTGTTGTCATTATTATATTCTGTTTTTGAATGGGTTGGGTGTAATTTGTCTTCAGATTTTTTCTCTATCAGATAGTACAGGGCCGGCAATATGTAGAGAGTGATGATTGTAGAAAACAATAATCCGTACACGATTACCGTGGCAAGAGGACGCTGCACATCCGAGCCGATGCCTGTCGTGACAGAGGCCGGGAACAGTCCCAATATGGCTACTGTGGCAGTCATGATGATGGGACGAAATCTATGCAGGCTTCCTTGGGATACGGCATCGTACAGGGTGAGTCCTTTTTTTCGGAGGTTGTTGATGTGCGAGACCATGATGACTCCGTTTTGAATGGCTACGCCGATGAGAGCTATGAATCCTACAGCCGAAGATACATTGAGGGTCATTCCTCTGAGATTAAGGGCAAGCATGCCGCCGAACAGGGCTAGTGGAATAACACTCATCTGCAGCAGAGCTTGCCGGAATTTACCGAAAGCAGCAAAGAGCAAGAGCAACATAATGCCTAATGTCAAAGGAATAACCACTGCCAGTTTTTTATAGGCACGTTGCTGGTTCTGGAACTGTCCTGCCCATTGCAGATGGAATTTCTGTTTGTCATAGGGGATATGGCTGTTTATTTCACTGTTGGCTTTTTTCAGGAAGGACGTCAGATCTGTGCCACGCAGATTGATACGTATCGTAAGATGACGCTTGTTCATTTCGCGGGAGATGCAACTGGCTCCTGTGGTCATTTTGATTGTTGCCACTTGGGACAAGGGTACTTTTATTCCTGAATCTGACGTCAACAGCAGATTCCCGATCTTTTCAGGAGTATTTCTGCTCTCGGGATTCAATTTGCAGGTGACATCGTAGGATTTGCTTCCTACAAAGATTTCAGAGACCGGAGTTCCTCCGATGGCCATTTCAATCATACTGGCCACGTCGGATATATTCAATCCGTACAGGGCTATCTTGTCACGGTCGGCTATGATCTGAAGTTGCGGCAAAGGAGGCTCCTGATCGATTGTGACATCTTCTGCGCCTTTGATATTCTTTACGGTACCGACTATTTGTTCGCTGATGCGGCGTATTTCTTTCAAGTCATCTCCATAGATTTTCAAGGCAAGGTCACTGTGTGCACCGGCTATCTGGTCCATAACCATATCGAGAATCGGTTGCGAGAAACCAACTGAATATCCGGGCATTTTTTTCAATTTGTCGGACATAGCTTCAATCAGTTCTGTCTTTGTTCGTCCGCTTTCCCATGAGTCGTACGGTTTCAGACCTATACAGCATTCCACATGGGATAAAGAAAAGGCATCGGTACCTTCATCGTCTCGTCCCACTTGTGTCATCACATAGGATACTTCCTTGAATGTTTTTATTTCTTTTCTGAAGTCGGCGGCCATTTGTTTTGATTTCTCAAGTGAAATGCCCGGAGGAAGTTGCATTTGTACCCAAATGGAACCTTCGTCCAAAGGAGGAAGGAAGTCTTTTCCTACAGCCCAGCTCAATCCTATCGCCAGAATTAGTATGATGACAAGAGGTTTCCACACTTTCTTGGGCCTTTCAAGAATTTTGATTGTTTGCTTGTGATATATGTCGGACAATTTCTCAAGCCATTTGTTGTGATTCATTTTGCCCGGCGCACGGTATGACATGAATGAAAGACCCGGTGTGAGAAGAAATGAAACGCACAAGGCACCAATCAATGCATAGCCCACTGTATAGGCCATAGGGGTGAAAAGCTTTTTCTCGATGTGTTGAAAAGTGAAGAGAGGTAGATATGCAGTGATAATGATGAGCGTTGAAAACAGAATGGGACGCGCCACTTCCAAAGTCCTTTTCAGAATGGTCGTTTCATCAAGAGATACGAGAGGTTTGCTCTCTCTCTTTTTCAGGATGGTCTCCATCATGACGATGGAACCGTCTACAAGAATACCGAAGTCTATGGCTCCCAATGAGAGCAAATTGGCCGGAATGCCGGTGATATGCATTAAGATGAAAGCGATGAGCAGTGACAAAGGGATTGTAGCAGCTACGATTGCTGCTCCTTTCCAGTTGCGCAGGAATACAAACAAGATGAGAAGTACCAGAGCCATGCCCTCGAGGAGAGTGCGCGAAACAGTATGGAGGGTAGTATCGACTAGAGTGGTACGATCGACAAATGGATGGATGGTCACGCCTTCGGGCAATTCACCTGAGTTTAATTCACTGACGGCAGAATGTATTCCATCGAGCACTTTAGAGGGGTTTTGAAAGCGAAGCATTTGGACTATTCCCTCCACTCCGTCGGACATACTGGTGCTGTCGCTGGAAAATCCGAGAATACCCTTCCGTTCCAAATTTCCATATTTGAGTGTTCCGATGTCATTGATGTAAACAGGAACGCCATTCTTTGAACTGATAACTATTTTCCCCAGGTCATTGAGGTTTTTTACCAATCCAATGCCTCGAATCACATAACTCAAGTCGCCTTGTTGCAGTATGCTTCCGCCTGCATTGATATTGTTCTTCTCTATGACTTCTTTAATGTCCGGATAGGTGACGCCATATTGCTCCATCTTATGCGGATCAATTTCTATTTGGTATTGGGTTGTTATGCCACCAAAGTTGCTTACGTCGGCAATGCCGACTACCTGCTTGAGACGCGGAATGATTATCCATTTGTTGATATCCGTCAATTCTCTCAAATCGTGGTTCTTGCTTTCCACGACGTACCGGTATATTTCACCGATTGGCGATGTGAGAGGATTGAGTGAGGGCGATGCGCCATAAGGCAATTCCACATCGGAAAGCCTTTCTTGCACTCTTTGCCTTGCCCAATAGTCATCTACGCCATCTTCAAAAACCAATATGATGGTGGAAATGCCGAAGGAACTTCTGCTTCTCATGACGGTTGTTCCCGGAAGTCCGTTCAGAGCACGTTCAATAGGTATCGTGATTTGTTGTTCTATTTCCTCGGCTGCAAGTCCAGGAACTTGGGTGATTACCTGCACGGTAACATCTGCAATGTCAGGATATGCATCGATTGACAATTGTTTCCATGAATAATATCCAATAGCTGCAATGAAACAGAAGGCCACCATCATCAGTCCCCGACGATGGAAAGCCAGTTCAATAAGTTTTCTCATGGGTTATAAAATATCGTTCAAATAAAAGGCTCCTTTTGTTATCACATATTCTCCGGCATTCAAACCGGAAATAACAGCTACCTTTTTATCAGGAACTGTTACAATATTTATTTGCCGTTTGACGTATTTCCCTTCATCTGTCCTGACATATACGTATGTATAGTTTTCCTCTTGCAGAATGGCTGAAGATGGCAATAAAATCTTTTGAATGGATTTGTCGGATAACTTGACATTCCCATACATGCCCGGTTTCATGAGCTTCCCGGAGTTGTTACACTCAATGATTACTTTTACAGAATGAGTGTCTTCATCCATCAGCTGTCCTATATTGAATATCCTTCCTTGGATTTCCTTCTCGGGCATGGATACCAGAGTTATACCTACAGATGACAAACTACGGATCATATTGATGTCTTTTTCCTTTACATGGGCCACCATCCATACTTTGTTCAAATTGGCGACGGTTGCTATCGGTTCAGCGTCATCTTTCAGATATTGACCTATGACAATATTGTTTTCTACAACCTCACCCGCTATCGGAGAGCGTACAACAAGTGGCTTTCCCAAGACCAATTGTTGGGGCGACAAATGATATACGGACAGAGCTGCTTTGGCATTTTCATAATTCTTCTTTTTCATCTCATAGTCAAGTTCTGTCTCTTCCAGATCTTTCACGGCACCCACCTTATTATTAACCAAATCTTTTTCACGTAAGAGGTTGATATAGGCAGCCCGTGTTTCTTGTTTGGCCTGAAAGTAGTTCTTCACGGCTTCGTAGAAATCGGGTGAACTGATTTCGAAAATAGGCGATCCGGCCGAAATCTTTTGTCCGAGATGTATGAATGATTTTGTGATTCGTCCCGAAAAAGGAGACGCTATTTTAGCGTAGTTGCTCGGAATGGCTTGCACCACTCCGGATGCGGTGAATACGGGACAGTAACTCTGTAATGAGGTCTTTTCAATTTTCAGTTTTTTTATTAATCGCGATTGTTGTGATATGCATATAGTATCTCCTTCTACATAATATTCCTGATTGCTCCTGGAATCTTTTGTTCTTTGACAGGAAGAAGCTACTATAATAGCCAATACCAGGCCAATATAGTATTTTTTCATGGATTCTAATTTTGAAATGATCGATATATATCAATAGTTCTTTATAAAAATAAATGAATTATTGTAGCTGGGGAGGACCACGTAAATTAGAATGTTTTGAATTTGATGAATAGTCTCTATAATATTTATCTGTCCCGACGATTCTTATTTTGTAAAGAAAGGTCTCGAAGAATGCGATTGTGGCGGAAAGAAACAAAACCGTTGACAGAATGGATAGGGTAATGTAGGCCGGTATTGTGTGGGAATGCGCTGTCTTGAAAGGATGGGAATGTATTATGGTTCCATATGGAGTCTGGTGCGTGTGGAAAAAGAGCGTAGTACCTCCGTAATAGCCTAGATACAGGACTATTAGCAAAAATCCTATTATACAGCGTAGTTTCTTTTTCATATTGCAAAGGTAAAATAATTCAAATGGAGAAAGAAACGAATTGAATGTTTTTTTTTGTTATGTCGCAACATATCTTCGCCTGTTTGCCTTGTCTTTTCATTATTATTTGTATATTTACCGACTGAAACCATTCTAAAAACATTGAGTATTATGAAGCATTTAGTATTTATAGTATCGGTTGTTCTTCTTGCCGTTTTTTCTTCTTGCAGTTCGCAAGACAAAACGATTGCCAATCTGAAGGCAGCCATTGACGGTGAAGCCACTGCGGCCGAGAAATATGCGGCATGGGCAGAAAAGGCAGGCGAAGAGCATAATTATAGTGTTCAGGCATTGTTCAGGGCGGCTGTACGGGCCGAAACCATTCATTTGAATAATCATCAGAAAGTGCTGGCCGCTCTTGGTGTGAAGAATTACGAGCCCAATGAAGGTACTTATTCGGTGCTCACCACTGCACAGAATCTGAAGGAGGCAATCAATGGAGAAACTTATGAGGCTGCCCAAATGTATCCTAAGTTTATTAAAGACGCTCAAGATGAGGGTGTGAAGGATGCCGTGAAAAGCTTTGACTTTGCACAGAAGGCCGAACAGAGCCATGCTTTCTTATATAAAAGGGCGTTGGGTAATATAACCACCCCTTCCAATATTCCGCTGATTTACTTTGTTTGTCCCGAATGTGGGTTTATGTATGCCGACAAGGTTCCCGTGAAATGTGAAGTCTGCGGGGTTCCCGGCAGTAAGTTCATTAAGGTGGAAGGCAATCTGCCGGTAGATGTGGTTACTTCAGCATCTACCAGGGCTGTATAAAATATACAGATAATGTATCATCAAATGTCGAAATCGGACAATCGGACAATGAAAATATAGTTGTTCCTTTGCAAACAGAAAAGAAATAAAGTAGAAAGTTTATGAACGAATTATTTTCTGTTGATCCGCAAGCCGTCCCCAAGAGAAAGCTTTATAATGGTTCTCTTATGCCGGCTGTTGGTTTGGGTACTTTTGGCTCCGACAATTATGATAATGAGACCATTGCCCAGGCTGTGGAGGGAGCGGTGAAAGCTGGTTACCGGCATATCGACTGTGCTTCCGTTTATGGTAATGAAAAGGAAATCGGCAACGTTCTGAAAAGACTTGTCGATAGTGGTGTGGTTCGCCGTGAAGAACTGTGGATTACTTCAAAAGTATGGAATGACAAGCATGATGATATAGAGGGTGCCTGTCTGCAATCCCTGAAAGACTTGCAGTTGGACTATCTGGATTTGTATCTTGTGCATTGGCCGTTCCCCAATTCGCATGCCAAGGGCGTAACGGTGGATTCTCGCGATCCGGGTGCTCGCCCTTATATTCACGAAGAGTACATGAAGGTGTGGCGTTCTATGGAGAAGCTTGTCGACAAAGGTTTGGTGCGTAACATCGGAACATCGAATATGACACGTCCGAAGCTGGAACTTCTTTTGCGCGACTGCCGTCTGAAACCTTCTTGTAACGAAATGGAGTTGCATCCGCATTTCCAGCAGCCGAATCTGTTTGATTATGTGGTGTCTCACGGCATCCAGCCGATAGGTTTTTGTCCGATAGGCTCGCCCAACCGTCCGGAAAGAGACAAAACACCCGAGGACACTTGTCCTATCCAAGATCCTGTTATCTGCAAGATTGCTGCAGCACATGGTGTTCATCCCGCAATCATTTGTATAAAATGGGCTGTTCAGAGAGGACAGATTCCAATCCCGTTTTCCGTCAAGCCTCCTAAATATACCAGTAATCTGAAGTGTGTGACGGAAGATCCGCTAAGTGAGGAGGAAATGGAAGAAATACGGAACATCGATAAAGGTTGCCGCTTCATCAAAGGACAGGTATTTACCTGGAGCGGTTCCGAATGGGAAGACCTTTGGGATGAAGACGGCAAACTGGCCGAATGGAAAAAAGAGAATGGAACTTGGATAAAAATTTAATATATTAATCATAATAAAATGGGAAAAATGAAAGCGGCATTCTTGCCGGGTAACAGCACTGTCGTGCTGAAAGACGTTGAAATACCGGAACCGGGTCATGGTGAGGTTCTGTTGAAAATGAAATCTTCCACCATTTGTGGAAGTGATATCCGCGCCATCTACAGAGAGCATCTGGGAAAAGGTCCCGAAGGCTATCAAGATAAAATCTGCGGGCATGAGCCATGCGGACAAATAGTAAAGTGCGGACCGGGTCTTCGTCGTTTCAAGGAAGGTGACCGTGTCATCGTATATCACATTTCCGGTTGTGGAGTCTGCAATGACTGCCGTCGCGGATACATGATTAGCTGTACGAGTCCTTATCGCCGTGCCTATGGATGGCAGCGTGATGGAGGTATGGCCGAATATCTTCTGGCAGAGGAAAAGGATTTGGTGGCTTTGCCCGATTCTTTGACTTACACCGATGGAGCCCAGGTAGCTTGCGGATTCGGTACAGTCTATGAAGGATTGGAGAAAATAGGAATAAGCGGTGATGACGCTGTGTTGGTAGTAGGCCTGGGACCGGTAGGTCTGGCTTCCTGTATGCTAGCCAAGGCGATGGGTGCCAACATGGTAATCGGCGTGGATACCGTCCAGGAACGTATCGATATTGCCAAATCCAAGAATCTGGTCGATGCAGCGTTCATCTCGGATGCTGAAGCTCTTGCCAAAGTGAAAGCTTTGACGGGCGGCAAAGGTACGGAGAAAGCCGTTGATTGCTCGGGAAACACCTACGGTCGCCAACTGGCTATCCGTGGAACCCGCAAATGGGGCAAGATTGTATTTATTGGAGAAGGAGGGACGGTGGAGTTCAATCCGAGTCCGGATATCATTCATGAGCAGAAAACCATTTACGGCTCTTGGGTGACTAACATCTGGCGTATGGAGGAACTTGTGGAACGTCTGGTTCGCTGGAACATTCATCCAGAGGAACTGGTAACCAACCGCTTCACTCTTGATCATGCCGAGGAGGCCTACAAGCTGATGGCTGAAGGCAGATGCGGGAAAGTAGCAATTGTATTTGATGAAGAAATAAAATAATAAGAATATGTGGACAGAAGAATTTGTAAAGGTGTTGCCTCTGCTGGGGCACCGCAATTGGATTTTGGTGGTAGATAAGGCTTTCCCGTTGCAGAGTGCTCCCGGAATGACCTATCTCAATACGGGTGAACAACTGCCTGATGTTCTGGAGAGGGTGCTTTCCGACATTCAGAAATCATCTCATGTGCGTCCTGTTATCTATTTCGATACGGAACTGACTGTGTTGGACGAAAATTTTTGCAAGGGAATTGATGAATTGAGAAACAGCATCAAGCAGGTAATCAATGAACATGCCGAAGGTGCAGAGATTCAGCAGATTCCTCATGAGAAAATCTTTTCGAAACTGGATGAAGCTTCCAAACTCTTCAATGTGATGGTTCTCAAGACAGAAGCTGTGTTACCATACACATCCGTGTTCATCCAACTGGATTGCGGATACTGGACGGCAGATCAGGAAGCCGAACTCAGAAAGTGGATGTAGAAAACTCTCTTATCGGTTGGAAAAAACATAACCAGCCGTAAAAAAAACATAACCAGCGGAGGCGACTCGGCTGGTTATGTTTTTTATGGCTTCAAATAGACTATCTTTTCGGGTAAGATAGATACTATATTTGCTTTGGATAGATAGTATATTTATGTCAGGAAGGCCGGCTTTCAGTGAGTTTATCAATCGTGTTACGAACCTTTTCGGCAGAAGTTACATCAAAGGAATAATCATCGCTGTCGGGGGTTCCCATGTACACGTCCCGATTGAAATATTTCATGCCTGTAGGCTTTTTCTCCCTGGCAGAGAAATGGAACTCACGGATGCCTGTCTCTTTATGAATTCTGGAAATGTTTGATTCATTTACGCCGCATCCGGCCAGAAAAATGATTTGGTCACCATATTCTTTTTGCAATTCCCTGAGCAATGGAATTCCTTTTTCGGCGGAAGGCTGTTGCCCTGAGGTGAGGATTCTGTCCACTTTGAGCCGGATAAGTTCTTGCACAGCCTTGCGTGCATCCCGACAGCAGTCGAAAGCTCGGTGAAAAGTAACCGGCTTGCCATCCGCAGCTTCCAAAAGCTTTTGCATGGCTTTTACATCAACATCACCATCTTCCGTGAGACAGCCAATCACAATGCCGTCGGCTCCCAGAAAAACCGCTTGTCTGATGTCTTCCGCCATCACTTTCAGCTCATTCTCCGAATAGTGAAAGTCACCGCTTCGGGGACGGATGAGAACATGGATTTTCAAGTCCGTCAACTGCCGGGCTTCTTTAATGGTTGCATAGGAGGGAGTGAGCCCTCCTTCTTCCAGAGCGCAGCAAAGCTCTACTCTGTCGGCTCCTCCTTTTTGTGCCTGCAGGCAACTTTCCACGGAATTGGAGCATATTTCGAATTGGTAATCAGAATGTGGTTGCATCTTTTTATTGTATTATGATGCAATATTCACCAAAAAAAATGAAATATGCAAGTGATTTCCGCAAAAGTTGGCAGTGAAGAGGTTCCCGCCCTATTTGAAAAGCAGCTGGGCGAAGGCGTGCAGGGATTTTCTCCATACCTGCCATTCGTGATTGCCCGGGAATGTGTTGAAGGTAATCTTCAGTCCCTCTTTCTGCATCATGTCTACGGCTTCGGTCGTTGCGTGGATACGAGGATCGTCCGTTCCTACGGAGATGTAGAGAACCTTCAGAGCCTTGTTGAATTTGTCATGATTGGAAATCAATCCCGGAATTTCTTTTTCTGCATCGAAATGGGTAGTGAAAGCTGTTCCTGACGGACTTGCTATGCCACCGAAGATACCGGAGCTGAAGATTCCGATATTCCCGAACGTTGCGGTGTTCTGCAAACCTACGTAAAAAGATTGGCCTCCACCCATGGAAAGACCGCACAGAGCCCTGTGGGGCGCATCCTTCCATACGCGGAAATGACTTTCGATGAATGGAATGATGTTTTCCAGTAATTCGGTTTGAAAAGGAATCATGGAATGTCTGTTGTAACCCGAGGGGCTAAATCCCTTCATGGTGACATTCCCGTTGGCCATGACCACGATCATCTCCTTGGCTTTTCCCTGTGCAATGAGGTTGTCCATGATGATGTCCGTTTTTCCTTGTACTGCCCATCCCGATTCGTCCTCACCGCCACCATGCTGGATATAGACCACCGGATACTTCTTGTTGACCGACTGGCTGTAGGATGCAGGCAGATACACGTTCATCGGTCGCCATGCGTTCATCACCTTGGAATAATATCTCAGTGAAAGAATGGCACCGTGGGGTACATCTTTCACGGTGTAGAAGTCGCAATTATTTTCGGGAATGTCTATGGCGCTCATCATGCGGTTGCATCCGTAGAAAGTCTTGCTGGCTGGGTCCGAGACATCCACCCCGTCAATCACCAGCGAATAGTAATGGAATCCTGCCAGCAGAGGCTCGGTAGTTCCTTTCCAGAGTCCGTTTTCGTCTTTGCTCAAGTCATACGTCTTTCCGATAGCTACCTGGACCTTATCGGCCTGAGGAGCTTTGATATGGAAAACGATTCGGTTTCCGTCGATGATTCTGGGATACCCCTCAGGGTTGATGTTCGTAGGTGCGCCCGCACCTTCCAATTGTTGGGCCTGGATACATCCGAAGCTCATCATGGCTGCTGCCAGAGTAAATAAATATTTCTTCATGATATTTCTATTGATTTCTTTTCCCAAAATTACATGATATAATTATAGGTGTTGTAGAAATTTGTGTCAAAAGCTTTCGATTTTCGTTCATCCTGCTTTTTTTGATGGGATGTTACATAGGAGAACCTTTTTGTAACATGATTTGTTGGCAGGGAAAAAAGGTCTGCCTAATTTTGTGCATCAAGATTATACTATTAAACACAATTATAAAGTTATGAAGAAGAAATTATTGCTGCTATCGATGTTGTTGCCCGTGTGCTATTCATTCGGACAGAAACTGCATCTGAATAGTTCGGAGTATTATGAAGAAAGAGGCGTGAATGTATTGGTCTATAATAACCAGTACAACGGCATGTTCTTCGATGAGAAGACGGCCGGCATCGAGATGATCCACCACGGGGTGCGTACAGTGACGGGAGGTGCGGTGAGGCTGCAGAACACTCCCGAACAGTGGGATTTGGTGCCCGATGTGCTTTCCCGGAAGATTAATGATGATAAAAGTATAGAGGTGGAACTCCGTTACAAGGATTTCGACTTCAATTCCCGTCTGAAGGTTTTTCCCAAGGATGCAGGTCTTGTGATCGAGGTTTATCTTGACAAGCCGGTACCGGCCAAGTTGGAAAATAAAGCAGGCTTCAATCTGGAATTTCTGCCTTCGGCCTATTTCGAGAAGAGCTACATGGTGGATGGGAAACCGGACTATTTTCCACGCTATCCCGCTTCTGCAACAGTCATAAAGCCCGCTTCTGAAAAGATTCCGCAGATATTCAATCACACCACATTCGACGATAGGGGCCGAGGCGAATTCATCGTACCGATGGCTCTTGCATCGGGAAACAGTATCGTTCTGGCTCCCGAAGATGCGGAAAGAACCGTCACCATCAAGTCAGAAAGCGAGATTTCTCTCTATGACGGACGGAATCTTGCACAGAACGGTTGGTACATTGTCCGCTCGCTGCTCCCTACGGGAAAAACCGGAAAGGTGCTGGAATGGTATGTGGAGCCGTCATCCGTTTCCTCATGGATTCGCGAACCGAATATCGGCTTTTCACAGATAGGCTATTGCCCGGAGCAGAAGAAGGAGTCGGTTATCGAACTGGATATGAACGATACTCCGGAGAAGCAGGCTACCCTGTATCAGGTGAATCAGGACGGAACCACTTCGGCAAAGTTCACGGCCGACCTGAAGGTCTGGGGCAAGTATCTCCGGTATAATTATGTTACGTTCGATTTCTCCAGTGTAACGGATGAAGGTGTGTACTACATCCAGTACGGAACACAGAAAACCAATACCTTTGTCATCAGCCGGAATGCATTCAAGAACATCTGGCATCCTACGATGGACGTATGGTTCCCCGTCCAGATGGACCACATGGAGGTGAACGAGGCTTACCGCGTATGGCACGGCGTTCCTTATCTGGACGATTGCCTGCAGGCTCCCGTCAACGAGAAGCACTTCGACGGTTATAGCATGGGTCCCACTACGGACACCAAATACAAATCCCTGGAACGTATTCCGGGCATGGCAGTGGGCGGATGGTTCGATGCCGGTGATTTCGATATCCAGACAGGTTCACACAACAGCGTCCTTCTGAGTTTTACCGATGCATGGGAGAAGTTCAAGGTGAATCATGATGAAACCTACATTGACCAGAAGACAAGATACGTGGATATCCACCGTCCTGACGGCAAACCAGACATTCTCCAGCAGATAGAGCACGGAGCTTTGAACCTGGTTGCGCAAGTCAAGAACATAGGTCATCCCGTTCGCGGTATAATTGTTCCCAATTTGCATCAGTACCATCATTTGGGCGATGCCTCCACCATTACGGACAATCTGCCCTACAACCCAGCATTGAAACCTTACGAGACAGACGGCAAGTCGAGCGGCACGATGGACGACCGGTGGGCGTTTACCAACCGCATGCCTTTCCTTGACCTTCAGACGGCAGCCGCTCTGGCAGCTTCCTATCGTGCTTTGAAAGATTTCAATCCTTCGCTGGCCGATGACTGTCTGGCTTGTGCCAAGAAACTTTGGGAGGAATCCAAAGACTCCAAGATGCCGCACATGGAGGGAATACCTTCCTTCCGTTTCCCCAGTATGGACACGGAGGCTGCGCTCCAGCTCTATATCAGTACCAAAGACCCTCAATACGCCAAACGTTTTGAAAGCAGTCTTTGGAGTTCATTGAGCTCGGCTCCGGGTTTTGCCATGTCATACGCCCTGCAAGCCTATCCTTATATGGACAAGAAGTTCCAGAACAAACTTCGTCCATACGTCCTGAAGTACAAACTGGCACAAGATAGCCTCTGCAATCAGAATCCTTACGGAGTACCCATGAGCAACCGCATGTGGGCAGGCAACGGGAACGTAATCGATTGGGCCATTACCAATTATTATGCCAACAAGTATTTCCCCGACATCGTGGGTAAGGATTATGTATATCGCGGCTTGGACTATATCATGGGCTGCCATCCGTATTCCAATCTTTCCTTTGTGGCCAGCGTCGGCACCAAGTCAAAGAAGATTACCTATGGAAACAACCGTGCCGACTTCACCTTCATTGCCGGCGGAGTGGTTCCGGGAGTCATGTTACTTAAGCCCGATTTCCTTGAGAACAAGGATGACTGGCCATTCTTCTGGGGTGAGAATGAATGTGTGATAGGTCCGGGAGCATCCTTCATTTTCCTGGGTAATGCTGTGGAAGAGATGAGTGGAAATGCTCAAAAACAGTAAATTAATTCATGGTATATTAATTTTGTTTTGGTTTTGAACGAAAGAATCCTTCTGTCTGTTGGCAGAAGGATTTTTTTTGATTAATTTCGCTTGTCAATAAAAATTAATGATATGAAAAAAGTTTATATTATTCTCGCAGAGGGCTTTGAAACCATTGAAGCTTTGACTCCCGTGGATGTCATGCATCGGTGCGGCATTGATGTGGCAACCATCTCCATTACAGGCTCGATGATTGTGAAGTCGTCACACGGAGTTGTTGTTGAGGCTAATGATGTATTAGGCAGCAAGACGCTGGATGACGGTGATGTGCTGATTCTTCCGGGAGGTTACCCGGGTTACGTAAACTTGTGTAACTCCAAGCAGCTGGGCGTCATTGCCAGGAAGTATTATGAAAGTGGAAAGATTCTGGCAGCCATTTGCGGAGCACCTACCGTGCTTGCAACCAATGAGATTGCCGTAGGAAAGAAAATAACTTGCCACCACAGCGTGAAGGACAAGATGGAGGCTTATGAATATACCGGAGAGAATGTGGTAGAAGATGGTAATCTCATTACCGGCATAGGAGCGGGTCGCTCGCTCGATTTTTCTCTCTTCATTGCCTCACGGCTGACAGACGACGCTACCATCGAAAAGGTAAAACATGGGTTAGAGATTCCTTAATTATAAAATATAAAATGAAAAGAAAAATTGCATTTTGGGCATTATTGTCATTTTGCTGTGTGGCAAGTGTTTCAGCTAAGAAGAAACCGCTGCAGATTTATCAAGATTCTTCCAAGACCGTGGAAGAAAGAGTTTCAGATTTGGTAGGCAAGATGACCTTGGAAGAGAAAATCTTCCAGTTGAACCAATATATGGCCGGTAGCAATGATAACAAGAACAACAAGGGCGACGAGGTGAACAATATCCCTGCCGAAATCGGTTCCCTCATTTATGGAGATGAAGATGCTGTTCTTCGTAACCAGTTGCAACACAAAGCAATGGAAAAATCCCGCTTGGGTATTCCTATACTTTTTGGTCATGACGTCATTCACGGATTCAGAACCATTTATCCCATACCGTTGGCTGTTTCTTGTTCCTGGAATCCTGAGCTTGCCTCGAAGGCTTGCAGCATGGCAGCGGTAGAGGCCAGAAAGTCGGGTATCGACTGGACTTTCTCGCCAATGATTGATATAGCACGTGATGCCCGTTGGGGACGCATCGCCGAAGGTTATGGTGAGGACCCCTACACGGCATCGGTCTTCACGGCGGCGGCTGTGAAAGGATACCAAGGCAATGACTTGTCGAGTACGAAAAGCATTGCCGCCTGTCTGAAGCATTTTGTTGGCTACGGAGCCTCGGAAGCCGGTAGGGACTATGTTTATACAGAGATTTCCCGCCAGTCACTGTGGGATACATATCTGCCTCCTTATGAGGCCGGTATCAAGGCAGGAGCTGCTACAGTGATGAGTGCATTCAACTGCATCAACGGAATACCTGCTTCGGCCAATCCCTATACTATGGTGGAGATTCTGAAGAAACGTTGGGGGCACGACGGGTTTGTGGTTTCCGATTGGGGAGCCGTTTCACAACTGATGTTGCAAGGCGTTGCGGCCACGGAGAAAGAAGCGACATATAAGGCTTTTACCTCCGGTGTGGAAATGGATATGGCGGACAATCTATACGGCAAGCACATGAAGGAGCTGGTTGAAGAAGGCAAAGTGAGTCAGGCAGCTATTGATGATGCCGTGAAGCGAGTTCTTCGCATCAAGTTCAGCTTGGGTCTGTTCGACCATCCTTATACGGTTTCCGGACCGGAAAAGGAACGTTTGCTACAGCCTTCCAGTCTCGAAATGGCAAGGAAGATGGCTGAAGAATCCATGGTGCTCTTGAAAAATGAAAATTCTGTTTTGCCTTTGTCAACTGATGCCAAAATAGCTGTGGTTGGTCCGTTGGCTAAAGATCAGGCAGATTTGCTGGGCTCCTGGCATGCTCATGGTCATGCAGAAGATGTCATCAGCATCTATGACGGGTTGAAGAGTGTCTTTCCTGAAGGTCAGCTGACTTATGCACAAGGTTGTGCCATAGAAGGAGAGGATGCTTCAGGTTTTGATGCAGCTGTCAATGCTGCCCGTAATTCGAACGTCATTGTGCTTTGCCTTGGAGAAAAATCTTCCTGGAGCGGTGAAAACGCATCCAGGGCTTCCATCTCTCTTCCCGCCATACAGGAAAAGCTGTTGGTGGAATTGTCTAAGACCGGCAAGCCGGTTGTTCTGATTTTGAGCAACGGTCGTCCTTTGGATTTGTCGCGAATGGTTCCTCTTTGCAAGGCTGTTGTGGAAATGTGGCAACCGGGTGTCACGGGTGGAAAAGCGCTTGCCAATGTGCTTTCCGGAGCTGTGAATCCGTCGGGAAAGTTGTCAGTAACCTTCCCTTACAATCTGGGTCAGATACCTATATATTATAACCGTCGCAATCCGGCACGTAACCCGACGCAGGGATTCTATCAGGATATGACGATAGAGCCTCTCTATCCGTTCGGATACGGCTTGAGTTATACGAAGTTCGAATATGGCGATATCTCGGCATCTTCTTTAAAGGTTAAACCGAGTGATGAACTGGTTTTGAAGGTGGATGTCAGGAATGCCGGAGAGCGTGATGGTGCAGAAGTGGCTCAGTGGTTCATTTCTGCCAAGAGTTGTTCCATTGCCCGTCCGATGAAGGAACTGAAATTCTTCGAAAAGAGAGAAATCAAGAAAGGAGAGACGACAACCTTCGAGTGGAAAATCAATCCATTGCGTGATTTAATCTTCGTGAATGAGGATGGTCATCATTTTCTGGACCCCGGTTCCTATACGGTGAGTATCGGTAACAAACAAGTGAATATAGAAGTCACGGAATAAAAAAAACGGGAGCAGGTTTCAGAACTTGCTCCCGTTTTTTTTTGTATGCTTAATAACTGTCGGCCAGACTTATGGTCTTCAGCTGGTTCTCGAAATCGTTTTGCGGAAGGGGAGTCTTCACGAAGATTGTCTTTTCTTTTCCGGGTAACAAGTCGAAGTAATTGTCACTGAAGAAATTGTCAATGCCGTTGATTGACATGAATACACCGCGCGCAAACGTGTCCGACTTCAAGGTTACGTTGAAACCGTCCTTTGCAGGAGTAATCTGTTTACTGATGTTAGGCTTCTTGTAATCCATATCTTTTTGTTTGACAGGGAATCCTACGTTGTCATAAGTCTTCCCGTCGGCAGTGAAAGCTGTATAGACAATCACGTTTTCTTTCTTTTCGCCTTTCGTCAGTTCGCTCAACGGTTTGTCGAATACCAATACGGAAGCATTGGCTTTGGCCGTGAGGTTCTGCTTCTGCTCGAAGAGAACTTTTCCGTCAAGTGTCATGGCTTTTATTTCAAGTTGGCCCTTTACCGGTTTTCTGTTGTCTGAAACCAGCGTCACAGTCACTGAATCGTTTCTCAGGTATGGGGAAATCAGAATCTGCCGGTAGGCTTTCTTCGCAAAATACTGTACGGCCTTCCATCTTCCGTAGTAGTCGCGGCTCGACCATGATGCTACCGGCCAGCAGTCGTTTATTTGCCAGAACAAGGTTCCCATGCAGTAAGGCATATCTCTGTGATGGGCTTCCATGGCAATCTTGATGGCGTCTCCCTGAAGAATCATCCCCACGTAGAGGAAATGCTCGAAGTCTTTCGGCTTCTTGAATTCCTGGAGCATGTACTGGTTTATCATGCGGTTGGCAAAAGTTTCGGCTCTTTGGTGTGACAGCATTACTTCGGAGTAGATGTCGTGATCGCGTTCCTCAGGAGCATAAATCTTAACTGATTCAAATTCCGGGAATGACTGGAATCCGTATTCAGTGAAGAAACGGCTTCTTTCTTTATTGTAGTATCCGATAGGTTCGTGGTTGCCGTGCCATACGCCCCAATAGTGGGAGTCGCCGTTCTTGCCGTCTGAAGCCGTGTCCTTGAATGCGAATGGAGACGATGGACGATAGGAGATGCCACCGCCATATTCCTTCACTACTTCAGGAAGCACTTCGAAGTACTGTTTCTGGTACTGGTCCCAAATGGTATCGGCAATCTGCTGTCCTTGTTTTTCATATTGTTTTTTCCATCCCCAGCCGAACCATCCGTCCTGACATTCGTTGTTTCCGCACCACACAGCCATGCATGGATGGTTGCGCAGACGCTTCACATTGTCAATCGCTTCTTCCTTCACATTGGCAAGGAATTCGTTATCGGCAGGATAGAGAGAGCAGGCAAACATGAAGTCATGCCATATCAGAATGCCGTATTTGTCGCAGAGGTTATAGAAATTGTCATCCTCATAGACACCGCCGCCCCATACGCGAAGCATGTTCATGTTGGAATTGGCTGCATCCTGAATGGTCTTTTCATAAACCTGATATGTGACCCGAGGCAGAAAGTTGTCGCAAGGAATGTAATTGGCTCCTTTCATGAAGACCGGTTCGCCGTTCAGCTCGAAGTAGAGAGAGGTTCCGTATTTGTCTTTTTGCGTAATCAATTTCAAGGAACGGATTCCTATCTTTTCGGCTTTCACATCTTCCGTTTTTCCATTGATGCTTACCGATGTCTTGAAATCGTAGAGATAAGGCTCTCCCAGTCCGTTTGTCCACCAAAGACGGGGGTTGCTCATGGTGTAGTCGATAGGAATGGAATTGATTCCTTTTTTCAGGCTGACTGTTTTCGATGCAACCTTTTTCCCGTTGGCCGTGATGAGGACATTGGCGCTTTTTACTGCATTGTCAGCCAAGACTTCCACTATGGATTGCAGCATAGCCTTGCTCTTGTTCACTTGCTTCTGAATGAGTTGCACGTCATTGATTTTTGCTTCGTTCCAGCCAACAATATAAACCGGACGCCAGATTCCCGAGGTGACGAGGCGCGGTCCCCAGTCCCATCCGTAATGATATCCGGCTTTGCGGGCAAAGACACTAATCTTGCGGTCGAGCAGTCCGCCGTTGGCAGATTGGTCATTTCCGGCTTCCAGATGGTAGGGCAGTGCTTCCCATTTCGGAACATCAATCTTAGCAGGAGAGTGGAAATAGACGCGTAACTGGTTGTCTCCGCCTTTCAAGATATTCTTTACGTCAACCTTCCATTCGCGGAACATGTTGTTGGCTTTCAGAACGAGGCTGTCGTTCAGATAAACATCTGCATACGTGTCAAGGCCCTTGAAGTCCAGCAACTGGTTGTTGCATTTCAGAACATCCTCACACCGGAAAGAGGTTTCGTAAATCCAGTCTTCCTTATCTACCCATTGAACGGATCTTTCATTCAGCCGGTAAAATGGGTCTTCTATTATTTTGTTTTTCATCAGGTCCATATGGACTACACCGGGAACTTCTGCAGGATACCAGTTATACAGGCGTGCCTCCTTGAACTTCCAACCTTCGTTGATTTCTTTTTTCACGACCAAAGCCGATGTATTGATGCATATAGAAAGGAACATAATACTTAAAGCGGTCAATCTTTTCATAATATCCAAACTTAATGTTTTATAATTGTAAATACAAAGGTAGGGAAAATGCACTATATGTCCAAAATTTAATTGATAAAAGACAGCTCCGATATGCAGTTATCTTTGTTTTGTTACAAATTTATGTGGTGAGGTTACATCGCGAAAAATATGAAACAAAAATAGTTGACAGGGAAAAATAAACGCATTAAATTTGAAATCGAAAAAAATAAAAAACGAAAATGAATCAATTGAAACTTGTGTGTCTGATGATGGCAGCTTTTCTGTTTTCGCAAATAAATCTTTGCGCACAACCGGGAAGAGGAAGATGGATGAGCGTTTCATCTCCCGTTGTCAATGCAGATAATACTGTTACGTTTAATTATTTTGCACCGACGGCTCAAGATGTAAAGGTAAATGTCCAGTTTGCAGGAAAGAAAGATATGGTAAAAAATGCCGACGGTTTGTGGTCGGTTACTTTAGGCCCGGCTAGTCCGGATATGTATCCTTATTCATTTATTGTTGACGGAACAGCCGTGATGGACCCGCACAATCCCGATTGGTTCCCGAACGAACGATTCAAAAACAGTTTGGTGGATATTCGTGGCAGCAAGCCTCTGGTTCACTCTGTTCAGAATGTTCCTCACGGAGCTGTGAATTACGAGAACTATTATTCCAAGACTTTGGGTCAATATGCTCAGGCTTTGGTTTATACTCCTCCTTTTTATGACCAAAACCCGAAGAAACATTATCCCGTCTTCTATCTAATAAGCGGAACAACCGATACGGAAGAAACCTATTTCAAGGTGGGGCGTGTGAATTTCATTCTCGACAATCTGATTGCTGAGAAACTCGCCAAGGAAATGATTGTGGTGATGCCTTACGGGAATCCTACGTATATTTTGCCTCAGGAGCAGCAGGCCCGCCTTGCCGGTATAGATGCTTTCAGCACTGATTTGGTCAAGGATTTGATGCCATATATAGAGAAAATCTACAGAACCATCAATGATCGTGACCATAGGGGTATTGGCGGATTCTCACGGGGAGGCCATCAGGCTTTGCAGAATGGATTGGGACATTTGGAACTGTTCTCGAATATTTGTTCCTACAGTTCTTTTCTGGAGAAGGACTTCATGATGAAATATAATAAGGAGATACTCGACAATCCCGAGAAAACCAATCGGCAGATTCATCTTTTCTGGTTGGGTGTAGGGAAGGATGATTTCCTGTATCAGGGAGCCAAGGAGTTCATGGAACTGCTCGACCAAAACCATATCAAGAACGTGCAGGTCTTTACTGAAGGCAAGTTCGGGCATACCTGGATGAATGCCAAGTATTTTCTGGATTGCTCGTTCCGTCTGCTTTTTAAGAACTAATGCAAAAGAAAGGAATCAAGATGAAAAAGATATATATACTTATGATATTGGCCGTCATGTGCAGTGTGTTCGTGCCGGTAAAAGTTTCCGCTCAATACAAGTTGACTCCCGAGATGCTGAAGAAGCTCTTTCCGCCGGCAGTAGTTTCTCCCCAGTATAATGCGGACGGAAGTGTAACGTTCAGATTTCAGGCACCCGAAGCGCAGAAGGTGGAACTAAACTGTCAGATGCTTAAGAAAAACGAGCCGATGGTCAAGGATGAAAAAGGAGTGTGGAGCGTGACCGTCACACCCGAAAAACCGGATATCTATCCCTATTGCTTTGTGGTGGACGGAAATTCTGTTACGGATCCCAACAATATCAATATTTTCCCGAACGAGCAGTTCAAGAACAGTTTGGTAGATGTCAGAGGTGCAGAGCCTTCCGTACAGGACATGCAGAATGTTCCTCACGGCAAGATTGCCTATCGTTATTATCATTCTCGCCAATTGGGCTTTGACCGTCCTTTGTGCATTTATACTCCGGCTGGTTACAATCCGAACGGAAAAGAAAAATATCCCGTACTGTATCTCATCCATGGTATGACCGATACTTACGAAACTTGGTTCAAGGTGGGCAAGGTGAATCTGATTCTCGATAATCTCATTGCACAGGGGAAAGCCCTCAAGATGATTATCGTGATGCCTTATGCCAATCCGTATCCCGAAATGAACAACCGGGGAATAAATGTTCCCTACAATCCGATGGGGACTGATACGGTAGCCAACGAAATAATCAAGGAAGTGATTCCTTTTGTCGAGAATAATTACCAAGTCGTAGCGGATGCCGATCATCGCGGTATAGCTGGATTCTCTCTCGGAGGTCGTCAGACGCTTGCCACAGGATTGGGAAATCCCGAATTGTTCCATTGGGTATGTGCTTTTTCTCCGGCAATTTTCGGTGATGAAATGAACACCAATTTCGGAAAGATTTATGCTTCGCCGGAACTCATCAGCAAGAACTTGAAACTGATGTGGGTGAGCTGCGGAACCGATGATGGCCTGTGCTCTGCTGCCAAGGCTTTGGACAAGGCATTGACAGACCGGAACATTGTGCACGAGGCTCATTTCACTGATGGGGCTCATACATGGATGAACTGCCGCAAGTATATTGCGGAAGTGGCAAAAAAGATTTTCAGATAAGTAAAACAGAAAATATTTTTTAAATTTTTGTGTATTGGATTAAAGCTGCTCTCTCTTTGATTGTGAAATCCGGGCTTGAGCGGCTTTATCTTTTTTTGTAAACATTTCCTGCTTTTTCATTGACAAATGTTCGGTTTTTTTTATAACTTTGAAACAATTTACCAACATTATCATACTATGGAAATGAAAAAAACTATTTTAGCGGTTACCTTATTGTCTTTTTTATATTCGACAAATGTACCGGCTCAGGAATTGACACCTCAAGCAAGCAGGCTTCAGAGCAACTCCATTGATGTAAGTCGGGATTTCTCAGACTTTACTCATATCTTCTTTTTTGCAGACAGTCTTTCTTCCTTCAATACGGCGACCGGAGAAGGTACCGTGAAGTGGGGCCGGCAGACTCTCTTCACCCGTCAGGCGTTCAACACGAATACCATCCTTCCATTTCCTTCGAGGATGTTGGATTTTCCTGCTACAGGGTATGAGGCAAATCCACAGCTTAATTTCTCGATAGATTTCGTGAGCAATCACACGGTGCGCTTGCGTATGGCTACGTCTAAGATTACTCCTAAGGAAGGCGAAGAAGTGATGCTTGTGCAGCAGCCTGTCGATAAGCAGTCATGGAAATATACCCGAATCAATGGCGGTCACAAATACCAGAGCCCCACCGGCGAAGTGCTGGTCATTGAAGAACATCCGTGGCGCATACTTCTTTATGATGCTCACGGCAAACTGCTGACTGCAACGCGGCGCTGGGTTGACAATGACTCTACGCAAGTGAAAGTTCTTCCGTTTTGTTTCATTCGTCGTGGCGATGACAATTCGCGCAGTATCAGTCCTGTGTTCAATCTTTCGGCAAATGAAAAAATAGTTGGGTGCGGAGAATCGTTTACTTCCCTCAATAAAGCGGGGCAGAAGGTCAATCTCTTTGTCACCGACCCTCAAGGGCCTGAAACACCCGATATGTACAAGCCTGTTCCGTTCTTCATGAGCAGTCGCGGTTATGGAATGTTCATGCACACATCCGCTCCCGTCACTTGCGACTTTGGAGCCACGTATGTAGGTGCCACCAAGATATTCATGAAAGATGAGGCTTTGGATCTCTTCCTCTTCTGGGGTGAGCCGCAGACCATCTTGGATGAATACACCTCTCTTGTAGGCAAAGCTGCCATGCCTCCGCTTTGGAGTTTTGGAACATGGATGAGCCGCATCACTTATTTCACCCAACAGGAAGGCTATGATGTAGCAGCCAATCTTCGCAAATATCAGATTCCTTCGGATGTGATTCATTTTGATACAGGCTGGTTCGAGACCGACTGGCAGTGCGACTACAAGTTTGCACCAAGCCGTTTCAAGAATCCTCAGAAGATGATAAATGACCTGCTCAAACAAGGATTCCATATATCCCTTTGGCAGTTGCCTTACTTCACACCGAAGAATAAATACTATCAGGAAATTGTTGATCAAGGTCTTTGTGTAAGAAATGCCGACGGAACTCTTCCTTATGAAGATGCCGTGCTGGATTTCTCCAATCCGAAGACGGTAACCTGGTATCAGGACAGACTGGCCGGATTGCTCCAGATGGGAGTCGGGGCCATCAAGGTCGATTTCGGTGAAGGAGCTCCTCTGGATGGTTTCTATGCTTCGGGCAAAGGCGGACTCTACGAGCATAATCTCTATCCGGTGCGCTATAACAAGGCCGTGGCCGAGGTTACCAAACGCATTAAAGGCGACAATATCATCTGGGCCCGCAGTGCATGGGCCGGTTCGCAGCGCTATCCGCTTCATTGGGGCGGTGATGCAGCCAATACGGATGTGGCGATGCTTTCTGATATGCGTGGCGGACTTTCCTTCGGCTTGAGCGGATTCGCTTTCTGGAGTCACGATATGGGCGGTTTTGTTCAGTCGTCTCCTGAAAATCTCTATCGTCGTTGGCTTCCGTTCGGATTTCTGACATCTCATACCCGTGCCCATGGAGCACCTCCCACAGAGCCGTGGCTTTATAACGAGAGCTTCGTGAAGGCATTCAGACTTTGCGCCGAGATGAAGTACAAGCTCATGCCCTACGTCTATGCTCAGGCAAAGGATTGCACGGAGCGCGGTTTGCCTATGCTTCGTGCCATGTGTGTAGAATATCCGCAGGATGGTGCTGTGTGGAATATCGAGGATCAGTATCTTTTTGGTAAAGATATTCTTGTGGCTCCTTTGTTTGAGGATGCGGCAGGGCGCGATGTCTATCTTCCCGGAGGAAAATGGATTGACTATCAGTCGGGTAAAGTATATGACAAGGGCTGGAATCATATCATCACAGGTGAGATACCTGCAGTGATTTTGGTAAGAGACGGTGCCATGATTCCTCATATAGCTTTGGCACAAACAACCAGTAAGATGGATTGGTCTAAGTTGTTCCTCAAGGTTTATTCGGCTACCGGCAATGATGCACAAGGCCTCGTATGTCTGCCTTCGGACAATATCCTGCACAAGGTGGAGATGAAGAAGGACGGGGCATCTTTCAGTCTGGCATCCGATCCATTCCAGGGAAAAGTGAAATTCGAAGTTTCGGAAGAGAAACGATAGGTTTTCCCGCACTTTGAATAAATTTTTGGAAGTAAGGCCGTGTCCTGAGGATATGGCCTCACTTCTATTAACATAAGACAATAATGTTAAAAAGGCCGGTATAATGCAGTATTATAGCTAACTTTGTTTCATAATTTATGAAACACTAATATTATTCAATTATGAAAAGATTAATTTTTATGCTCTGCATGGTTACTGTTATTCCTGTATTTGCACAGAAAGTTACGTGGATGGTTCATGGGGGACCGTCAATCAACACTCATTACTCAGGTTTCTCTAATGGAAGCGTCCGTTTCGGAGGGCGTTTCGGAGTAGGTATGGAATATCAGCTGAGCCACGTGTTTTCCATTCAGCCTTCGCTGATGCTGAGTTTCAAGGGAAACAAATCCACCTCGGAAATAAGGGTGATGAAAACTACCAGTGAAAGCACCGTATATAAATATACCAAACGGACATGGAGGTATGAGCAAACCTATCTTGAGATGCCTGTCAATGCACAATTTCGCCTGCATCTTCGTCATGGCAATGCAGTGACTTGGGCTGTCGGTCCTTATTTTGCTTACGGTATAGGCGGCAATACCAAGTACTCCCGCATTGTAGCAGAATCAACAATGCACAACACCGATGGCACTACCTGGACAGAAGGAGGCGATGGTACACAACTTACTGAAACCGTTTCCCAAGGTGGCACATTCAGCAAGAACGGGGCCGATTTTTGTCGTTTCGATATGGGTATTAACGGGGCAGTACATTTTGAGTTGAAAAAATTCATGATGGGACTCTACATGGAAGAAGGCTTGATGAAACTGGATAAGGAACATGAATCCAATGTAATAGTTAATTACTTGGCTCACAATAAGAACTTTTCTTTTGGTCTGGACTTGGGCTATCGATTCTAAAGAGTGTTTTCACTCCGTAAAATTGGTAATAAAAAAGGTATTTAAGGTCATGGAGTATGAGTGGAATAACTGTATCTTTACATCGAAAAATTAAAACGATAAGCGATATGAAAAAGTTCCTTATTCTCAGCATTCTTGCTGTCATTCCTTTTTTTTCTTTTGCTCAAAATTCAAAGAATATGAATATGAAAAAGAAAACATTAGTTGCCTATTTTTCTTGCACGGGCAATACGCGTCAGTTGGCTAAGACGCTCCAGGCTGCAACAGGTGGCGATTTGTACGAAATCAAGCCACAGATTCCTTATACCAGTGCCGATTTGGATTGGCAGAACGACAAAAGCCGCAGCTCGGAGGAAATGAAGGACAAAGCTTCACGGCCTGCCATTGCCGGCAAACTGGCGAATATGAATGATTATGAAGTGGTCTTTGTAGGTTTTCCTATCTGGTGGTACATAGCTCCAACCATTGTGAATACCTTTCTGGAAAGTTATGATTTCTCGGGTAAGACGGTAATTCCGTTCTGCACATCCGGCTCTAGTCAGCCTGGCGAAACGGATAAATATCTGCAGCCATCCTGTTCCAAAGAAACTCATTGGCGTCCGGCAAAGCGTTTCCCGACTCACGTCAGCGAAGCTACTCTGAAAGCTTGGGTGGAAGGATTGAATCTGTAATTCGGATGCTTATAAAAAAGAAAAAGGGGGTGTGTCAAAACGACGCGCCCTCTTTTTGTTAAGCACAAAGCCCCGACTTTCTCAAGCCAGGGCTTTGCTATTTCCTAAAGTTT
>DAIRSI010000001.1:0-258458 GCA_036804505.1 Bacteroidaceae bacterium | reverse complement strand
GTTGGGGTCAACAAGTGCTTTGACTTCTTGTAAGGATTATGATGATGACATCAATAGCTTACAAAGTCAGATTGACAAAGCAGCTCTGCAAAGTAGCGTTGACGCATTGAAGACTGACTTAGCTTCTGCAACTGCAACTGCTTCTGCTGCTAAAACTACTGCCGAAAGTGCCTTGGCAAAAGCTCAGGCAGCTAATGATGCAGTTGCTACAAAGGCTGCTCAGGCAGATCTTACTGCAGCTGTAGCTCGTATCACTGCTTTGGAAACAGCAATGAAGGATGTTCAGGCTTTCGAAGCTCAATTGAAAGCTGCCAGTGACTCAGCTATTGCTGATATGACGACAAAGTTCAATGCTTTGAAAACTGAGGTTTACAACGCAATTGGTAATATGATTACTAGCGTAAGTTTGGTGGGTTCTTTTACTGGTTTAGATCCAGATAATGTAATCACTCTTGACTATAAAAAGGCTATTAATATTGAAAATACTTCTGAAAAAGAAAATGTTTTCGGTAAGGGACTTACAGGCGAATTAACTTTCACAAAAGACAAATTGGTTACTTTTGCTGATGGTATTTTGATTCGTGTATCTCCATCAAATGCAGACTTGACCAAGGATGCAGTTATCAGATTGATTCGTTCCAACGGTAATATAGATGTTAATAATATGCTTGCAGTCGATGGTACTCCTTCAAGATATGATGGTGACATCGTTGTTACTCGTGCAACTGACAATACCGGTTTGTGGATAGTTAAGTTTAAATTGACAGATGCTTATAAAGCTGCTGATTTTGCGGCATTAACTAAAGTTGAACCTACAAACTTAAACAGTAAACAGTATTATGGATTTGGTCTTCAGATCAATAATACAACAAACACGAAAACTCGCTACGTGCCTTCTGAATTTGATATTGCTTTGATGCAAACAGCGATGACTAATGCAGCTGCTTTACAATTTACCGTAGACGGAAAGAATATTGCCAATCTCAAAAACCGCTATAAGGCATGTGAAGATAGTACTTCAACAAGTAACGTTGATGAACAAATTTGGAATTCTTCTACACCAGCTGTAGCTGCAATTACAAAGGATAAGGATGCTACGAACTTTAATGTTAATCAAAAATGGAATTCTAAACTTTCAACTCCTGCAGGTGTTAATGAACCGGCTGTATATGCTGCTGATAACCGTCAAACTGGTGATTGGGCTCCGGCAGAAGTAAATAAGGATATCACTATTAAGATAATGAACCCAAGTGTAAAAGCATTCTATGTTGCATTGGATAAAGATTACGCTTTGGAATCAAATCCATCAGAAATTAATGCTTGGAATGCTTATAACATTGAAAATTTGAATGTTGTCCAAATGGGTAATAAGGGTACCATCAAGATTACAAGTACAACTGCAAATGGTGACAAGATCGGTTTCCGTGTATATGCAGTTAACTACAATGGTACTTTGATTGATCCGGATGGTCGTGCATTCTATGTGGCTGTTGGTGCTCAGGCTAAAACTGATGCGATTACCGGTACTATTACAGTAGGAAAGCCTGGATCTGCATCACAGGTATTTGCTTTGAATACAACATTTGCTTCTTCTACAACTATGACTGCAATGGTTATGTCTAACAAGAATCCTAAGTATGGAGCAGATGCTTCTACAACGGCTGATCAGGTATCTCCAGCATTTACTTATACATTGTGGAAAGCTGCCGACACAAGTGTTCCAGGTAATCAAGTTACTAATTGGGCAGGTGCTAAGTATATTAAAGTAACTATGGCTGATCCGACAAAATATATTGATGGCGCTACTTACAACGCTACAATCTCTATCGTGGGAGACTACAATATATTGTTAAACTATGTTACTTTAACTATCACCAAAGCTTTACCAACTAAATTCCCTAATACATTTACATGGAAAGAGGGTCAATTGGTTAACGATGTATTTACATGCTATGCACAACCGTCTACTCCTGTAAATTGGTCGTATACCGGAGTTGAGTCTGCCACAGGATATCAAGACATGAAAAATGTTTGCAACGGTTTAACAGATACCGCATATGAATTCTTGTTCAAGAATGCACAATATAAGGGTGGAGTTAAAGCTAATGGTATAGAAGATTATAAGCTTGCTAGTCCTTATGCACTTGCTATCAACAAAGATTTTATTGATAATGCAGATCATTCTACTGAAATCTATTATAACTATGGTAAAGTTAAAACTTACCTGAAAGCTGATGGTACTTGGTCAACAGGTACAGAAGATCATAAAATCTTAGGTCAGACAGTTACAACGAAGTTTGCATGCGAACTTGGTACTACTACTCAAACTTATGCTTGGGTACAGGAACCTGCCGTGAAAGATGGTAACGGTAATATCACAACTCCTGCACAGGATATGAATTACGTAACATACGGCCAGACAAGCTATATTGCAGCTAAATATTTGAAGGGAACAAATGCTTACGACAACACTACTTTCGGTTTGACATTTGACAATCTGTTTGGATTCTATAAAGGTTTGGATAATACAAACGCAACACTAACAAGTGTAGGTTCTGGTGTAGCTGATTACTTTACAGTTACGTTCGAATCTGCTACTCAAGGAACTCCGGCACGTTTCGTGTTTACTCCACAATCTAATACGACTCCTTTCAACACTTCAACAGTTGCATCTAAGTTGAACTTGAAGCTGACAGATAGATTCGGTCATGTTAACACCTATTCACTTGACGTAACAGTTAAGAAATAAGGTTAGATTATTCTAAGAATAATTTAAGATAAGTATTTAAAGGGGGGGCTCCCAAAGCAGGGATGCTCCCCTTTTGTAAAAATTTTAAGAATGAAAAAATTCCGATTAATTATTTTTGTTTTTGTATGTTCTTTTCTCGCTTCTTGTAAGCCTGAACTAAAAGAGGTACGAGGAGTGATCAAGAAATGGGATCAAGAGTGTGTTACTATCAAGATAGGAAACGATACGCTATGTTTGCATACGAAGGATGCTAGAATGGTTGGTGGAATGCCGCTAAAAGACGACTCCGTAAAAATTAATTATATAAACGGACGAAATGATACAGCTAGAGCTCTCGTCATAGAGTATTTGGCTCCAATCTATCGGCATATCAATGATAGTACAAAAGACACGGCTGACGTTATTCTTACACGATAAACTCAGAGACTTACTCCAATAGATAAACATTAATAAATTTATAATCATGAATATAAAGAAAACATTGCTAGTAGCAGCACTTGCCATAGTAAGTGTCATGCCATCATTCGCACAGCAAGAGGCTAAACCTACGTTCAATCCGTATTGGTTCTTGCAGTTGCAGGGCGGAGCTCAGTACACACTGGGTGAAGCTAAATTTGGCGATTTGATATCACCGAATGTAGCCGGATCTCTCGGTTACCAGTTCAATCCGTTGTTCGGAATGCGTCTGAACATCAACGGATGGCAAAGTAAGGGTGGTTGGGTAAATCCTTCCCAGACTTACAAATTCAAATACATTGCAGCTGATGTTGACTTCATGCTGAATCTGAGCAATCTGCTTTGCGGATGGAACCCGACACGCACTCTTAGCTTTTATGGCTTCTTAGGCGGTGGACTCAATCACGCATGGGGAAATGACGAGGCTAACGCTTTAAGCACTCACAACTATAAGTTGGAGTATCTTTGGGACGGAAGCAAGAATTCATTGGTTGGCCGTGGCGGCTTGGGCGTAAACATTCGCTTGAGTGATGCTGTTGACTTCAACATCGAAGGCAACGCCAACGTATTGACCGATCATTATAATTCAAAGAAGGCAGGCAATGCCGACTGGTACTTCAATGCACTGGCCGGTTTGACTATCAAATTGGGTAAAGGTTATGTAGCTCCGGCTCCAGTAGTGGTAGAAGAAGTTGCTCCGGCTCCGGTTGAAGAAGTTAAACCTGTAGTAAAGGAAGAACCGAAACCTGAAGTTATTGAGGCAATCCGTCGCGATATCTTCTTCGCCATCAACAAAACAATTGTTCGCGACAGCGAAAAGTCAAAGATTGATGACCTGGTTCAGTATATGAACAAGTATCCTAACAGCAAGGTTGTTGTAACAGGTTATGCCGATGTTGATACCGGTACTTCCAAAATCAACCTGAACCTGTCCAAGGGTCGTGCAGCAGCTGTAGTAGATGCTTTGAAAGCTGCCGGAATAGACGAAAGCCGTATCTCCAGCGATTTCAAGGGTGACACTGTTCAGCCGTTTAACACTGCAGCAGAAAACCGTGTAAGTATCTGTATCGCACAGTAATACACGCACTTATTAATTATACTTCAGAAGAAGCCTGCATCCCCAAGTGCAGGCTTCTTTTGTTTCGCCTGGCATGGCCATATTCTAATGGGTGCAAGTCCCTAACACGCCCTAACAGTGGGAAGTGTTCAGCCGAAGACATGGGTGTTCGCTGCGAGACGGAATCTGAAGGAAGTCTTAGGCAAACGTCTGGTCTGACGTACAGAAACTTGATATAAGGCTTTGCCGGATGGACAGCAATGAGAGAATATCGTATGCTTACATTGCTGCACTCGTTCTTAGGAATGAATAAGTTTTGAGCGGATTTGTTTGGGAAAGGAAATCTTTCTATATTTGCGAAACGATATATAAAAACGGCAGTAATCATGAAATATCCCATAGGAATACAAGACTTTGAGAAAATCCGCAATGACGGATATGTGTATGTGGACAAGACAGCATTGGTTTACCAGCTTGCCGACAGAGGTAGCTACTATTTCATGAGCCGCCCGCGGCGATTCGGAAAGTCTCTGCTCATCTCTACTCTGGAGGCTTACTTCTCAGGGAAGAAGGAGCTCTTCAAGGGACTGGCTCTGGAGAAACTGGAAACAAAATGGACTAAACATCCTATCTTGCATCTGGACTTGAACACCGCGAAATATAATGAGAATGCTGATTCCTTGAATAAAGTGCTCAATGATGCACTCGTCCGCTGGGAAGAGCTTTACGGGACTTTTCCTTCTGAAGTCACTCTTGAACTCCGTTTCAAAGGTATCGTGCAGCGTGCCTGCGAGAAGACGGGGGAGCGTGTGGTGATTCTTGTGGATGAATATGACAAGCCGATGCTGCAGTCTATCGGCAATCCGGAACTGCAGGAGAACTTCCGCAATACTCTGAAAGCGTTCTATTCGGTGCTCAAGACACAGGACCGTTACATCAAACTGGCTTTCCTGACGGGGGTGACGAAGTTTGGAAAAGTAAGCGTGTTCAGTGATCTGAACAATCTGGAAGATATTTCCATGAATGAATCATACGTTTCTCTTTGTGGCATCACGGAACAGGAACTGCATGATTATTTCGACGAGGGCGTGGCTGCGCTCGGTGAAAAGAATGGCATGAGCAAAGAGGAATGTTATGACAAGCTGAAAGAAATGTATGACGGGTATCATTTCGAAACAGGAGTCATAGGAATCTATAATCCATTCAGTTTGCTGAACACTTTGAAAAATATGAAGTTTTCCAATTATTGGTTCGAGACGGGCACTCCGTCGTTTCTGGTGGAGCTGCTCAAGCAGAGCAATTATGACCTGAACAACCTGCAGGAGGAACAGCAGTCGTCCGACATGCTCAACAGTATCGATTCCATGGCGAAAGATCCTATTCCTGTGATTTATCAGAGCGGATATCTCACCATCAAAGGATATAATAAAGAATTCGGTTGGTACAACCTGGGATTTCCCAACAAGGAAGTGGAAGAGGGTTTCGTGAAATATCTCCTGCCTTCTTATGTGCCGGTGGAAGAGAAAAAGACGGAGTTCTTCATAGGAAATTTTATTAATGATATAGAGCGGGGTCGTCCGGAGGCATTCATGGAGCGGATGCAGACGATGTTTGCCGATACGGATTACCGGGTAGCAGGGAAGATGGAACTGTATTTCCAGAATGCCATGTATTTGGTGTTCAAGATGATGGGGTTCTACACTGAAGTGGAACGCAGTACCAGCCGGGGACGCATGGATGTTCTCATCAAAACAAAAGATTATATCTATGTGATGGAACTGAAACTGGACGGTTCGGCAGAAGAGGCTCTCCATCAGATTGAAGAGAAAGGCTATGCATTGCCTTTTGCCAAGGACCCGAGAAAACTCTTCAAAATAGGGGTGAACTTCTCTTCTGCGACACGCGGAATTGAGGAGTGGAAAATTGTGGAACAATAAAAACAGACAGTTATTATGAAATATCCTATCGGAATACAAGACTTTGAGAAAATCCGCAATGACGGATATGTGTATGTGGACAAGACGGCGTTGGTTTATCAGCTTGCTGACAGGGGTAGCTACTATTTTCTGAGCCGTCCGCGGAGATTCGGGAAGTCTCTGCTCATCTCTACTCTGGAGGCTTATTTCTCGGGGAAAAAGGAACTCTTCAAAGGTCTGGCTTTGGAGAAACTGGAAACCAAATGGACGAAACATCCTATCCTGCATCTGGACTTGAATACCGCGAAATATGACAGCAGGGAAAGCCTGAATGAAATACTGAATAAGAAACTGCTGGAATGGGAGTCCGTTTACGGCACCGGTCTGGGTGAGACCTCTCTTTCCCTGCGCTTTCTCGGCATTGTGCAGCGTGCCTGCGAAAAGACAGGTAACCGTGTGGTGATTCTTGTGGATGAATATGACAAGCCGATGCTGCAGTCTATCGGCAATCCGGAACTGCAGGAGAACTTCCGCAATACTCTGAAAGCGTTCTATTCGGTGCTCAAGACACAGGACCGTTACATCAAACTGGCTTTCCTGACGGGGGTGACGAAGTTTGGAAAAGTAAGCGTGTTCAGTGATCTGAACAATCTGGAAGATATTTCCATGAATGAATCATACGTTTCTCTTTGTGGCATCACGGAACAGGAACTGCATGATTATTTCGACGAGGGCGTGGCTGCGCTCGGTGAAAAGAATGGCATGAGCAAAGAGGAATGTTATGACAAGCTGAAAGAAATGTATGACGGGTATCATTTCGAAACAGGAGTCATAGGAATCTATAATCCATTCAGTTTGCTGAACACTTTGAAAAATATGAAGTTTTCCAATTATTGGTTCGAGACGGGCACTCCGTCGTTTCTGGTGGAGCTGCTCAAGCAGAGCAATTATGACCTGAACAACCTGCAGGAGGAACAGCAGTCGTCCGACATGCTCAACAGTATCGATTCCATGGCGAAAGATCCTATTCCTGTGATTTATCAGAGCGGATATCTCACCATCAAAGGATATAATAAAGAATTCGGTTGGTACAACCTGGGATTTCCCAACAAGGAAGTGGAAGAGGGTTTCGTGAAATATCTCCTGCCTTCTTATGTGCCGGTGGAAGAGAAAAAGACGGAGTTCTTCATAGGAAATTTTATTAATGATATAGAGCGGGGTCGTCCGGAGGCGTTCATGGAGCGCATGCAGACAATGTTTGCCGATGCGGATTACCGGGTGGCAGGGAAGATGGAGCTTTACTTCCAGAATGCCATGTATTTGGTGTTCAAGATGATGGGGTTCTATACTGAAGTGGAACGCAGCACCAGCCGGGGACGCATGGATGTGGTGATACAGACGAGAGACTACATTTATGTGATGGAGCTGAAACTGGATGGTTCGGCTGAAGAGGCTCTCCGCCAGATTGAAGAGAAAGGCTATGCACTGCCCTTTGCCAAGGACGCGAGAAAACTCTTCAAAATCGGGGTGAACTTCTCTTCTGCGACACGCGGGATTGAGGAGTGGATGGTGGTGTGATGGGGTTTTTCATTTTCTTTCGTGCGAACGAAAGAAAACGAAACAAAAGAAAAATCGCCGACTACGCTTGCTCCACACCCAGACGTTGCTGCAATTTTACGAACTTTCTTCAATTTGGCCATAAAAGTATTGTTGCTTTTCGCAACTTGCAAAGCTCAGAAAATAAACCCGAGAACATATCTCAATGATATTAGATTCTTCACGACGTGTTATTTATCGTAATGCTTACGATTCTTTTGTGTATATTCCATATAAAAAAGATATTCATTGCACGAAGTTCCCACTTATTTTGTGTATATTTGCACGAAGTTCCCACTTATTTTGTGTATCGATAACAAATTATGGAAAGAAATGCAATTGAATTCCTAAAGGAATGGAAAGAAAAGAAACGTCGCAAACCCTTGATTATTGAAGGTGCACGGCAAGTTGGCAAGACTTGGCTTGCAAAAGAATTTGCGCGTCAGTGCTATAAGTCGATGGCATACGTCAATTTCGAGGACCAGAAACATTTGCGCGGCCTCTTTGCAGAAAACTATAATATGGAAAGAATTCTGCTGGCCATTGAAACAGAAACCGGGCAGAAATGCATCCCGGGAGAGACTCTTATTTTTCTTGATGAAATACAAGAAGCAAATGGAGGACTTACTTCTCTAAAGTATTTTAACGAGAATGCACCCGAGCAACATATTATCGTTGCAGGTTCACTACTCGGAATAGAACTGCACAAGAAAGAATCTTTTCCTGTCGGAAAAGTGGAATTTCTCAGACTTCATCCTCTTAATTTTGAAGAATTCCTGTTGGCAGTCGGCGAAAACAAACTATATGATTTGCTACAACAAAAAGACTGGACATTGATAAACGTGTTCAACGGAAAATTCATTGATCGCCTTCGTCAATATTACTTCATTGGAGGTATGCCCGAAGTTGTTTCGGCTTTTGCCGATGGTGCATCATTCGATGAAGTAAGGGAAATACAGCGGAATATACTCGAGAGTTACAACAATGATTTTTCCAAACATGCGCCCAATGAAATCGTTCCACGCATAAGACAATTGTGGAGTTCTATTCCTGCACAATTGAGCAGGGAGAACAGAAAATTTACATATGGTTTGGTAAAGGAAGGAGCAAGGGCCCGTGAATATGAAATGGCCATGATGTGGTTGAAGGATTGCGGATTGGTGCAATCCGTGAATTGCGTGAAAGCCCCCAAGTATCCTTTAAAAGCATTCGAAGATATGTCCGCATTCAAGCTTTTCATTGTGGATGTAGGACTTCTTGCAGCCATGAATGATGTAGATGCCAGAATATTGTTAAAAGGCAATGATATATTTTCTGAATATAAAGGTGCCCTGACCGAACAATATGCAATGCAGCAGCTGATGATTGATCATGAGCTGTTTTATTGGTCAAAACCCAATTCTCAGGCGGAAATAGATTTTCTGATGCAGGACGAAGATGGAGTTGTGCCTATAGAAGTCAAGGCTGAAGAGAATCTGAGAGCTAAAAGTCTCAAGCTTTTCTCGGAAACATACAAACCGAAAAAAGTAATACGTACCTCGATGTCGCCTTATCGAAAGGAAGAATGGATGACGAACATTCCTTTGTATGCTATAGGTTCTTCGTCAATTTAGGTGGAAAAATATTTTCTAAATGTTTTTTATGCCTCCATGCTTCCACTAAGCGTATATAGTTCTGTAAACTAGCATATTAAGTGTGTAGGCATCGGTGTAAGCATGGTGTAACCATGGAAGTATGGTTACATAAAGGTGATTTTTCCGGTTCATTGGCATCTTTTCATGTTTTGGTATAATCCGAAAAGTCTTTCGGCTATACCCGAAAAAGAATTCGGATTAAGTCGTATTTGTTTTTGACTTATACCGAAAGATTGTTCTTTCCTTGTCCCTTATAGGATGGAAACATTCATTCACACCCGACTGCGGATTCGTGTGACTATGGAGGCATAAAATAAAGTTTTTTATGTCTTTGTGATTCAAAACAAAAAGCGGCTAAATCTTTCGACTTAACCGCTTTTGCGCTTCAAGATGGACTTGAACCAACGACCCCCTGATTAACAGTCAGGTGCTCTAACCGACTGAGCTATTGAAGCATTTGCAATTTCGAAACCTGGCGCTTCAAGATGGACTTGAACCAACGACCCCCTGATTAACAGTCAGGTGCTCTAACCGACTGAGCTATTGAAGCAATCGCTTTTTTGTTTCGGAATTGCGGTGCAAAAGTAATAGGAATATTTGAAATATACAATACAAACGTTGATTTTTTTTCAATCTTGCCGAATTATTTATGCCTTCGACCAAATAAAGTTAAATATTAGAGCGTTATTAACATTATCAGAGTGAGAACAACTATTTTTGCCAAAATTATGTAAAGACAATTCGTTATGATTAAATGGAATAAAAGGGCTTTCATCGGAATTGGTGTGCTGGCTGTGATGATTATAGGTCTGGCCGGTTTCAGGGCGGATGAGCGTAACTTCAAAATTGCTAAGAATCTGGATGTTTTCAATTCGCTGTTCAAGGAATTGGATATGTTCTATGTGGATACTCTGGATGCCGAAAAAGTGATTGGCGTGGGAATCGATGCCATGCTGTCGCAGATTGACCCTTACACGGAGTATTATCCGGAAAAGAAACAGGATGAACTGAAGATGTTGACGAAAGGACAGTATGCCGGCATTGGTTCCATCATTCGTTATTACAAGTCGAAGGATCGTGCCGTGATAGCCGAACCCTACGAGAATATGCCGGCAGTCAAGGCCGGTTTGAAGGCGGGAGATGTGCTCATGGCTTTTGACGGGAAGGACTTGAAGGGAAAGACGGTGGACCAGGTGAGCAAGATGCTTCGCGGTGAACCGGGAACGAGCTTCGTATTGAAAGTGGAACGCCCGGGGGTGCCAAAGCCGTTGTCTTTCAAAATTGTAAGAGAGAATATCCAGACCCCTTGCATTCCTTATTATGGATTGGTTCAGCCGCATGTGGGTTACATCCAGTTGACCGGTTTCATCGAGAACTCGGCCCGGGATATGCGCAGAGCGGTGATAGACTTGAAAAATCAGGGTGCCACATCGTTGATAATCGACCTTCGCAGCAATGGAGGCGGTTCTATGCCCGAAGCTGTGGATATTGTGGGGATGTTCGTCCCGAGAGGCACGGAAGTGCTTTCACAAAAGGGCAGGATGAAACAAATGAACTCGGTGAGCAAAACGCGTCTGGAACCACTCGACACGAAGATGCCGCTTTGTATTCTGGTGGACGGAAATACGGCATCTGCTTCCGAAATCGTTTCGGGTTCGCTGCAAGATATGGATCGTGCCATTGTAATAGGTACGCGTACGTACGGGAAGGGCCTGGTACAGGTAATTCGTCCTTTGCCTTACAACGGAAGCCTGAAAGTGACGGCAGCACGTTATTATATTCCCAGCGGCAGATGCATTCAGGCTATTGATTACAAGAATCGCAATGCTGAAGGAGAAGCAGTGCGCATCCCCGACAGCTTGACGCATGTGTTTCACACGGTTGCCGGACGTGAGGTCCGTGACGGTGGGGGCATTCGTCCTGATATAGAGGTGAAAGAGGAAAAGGTCCCGAATCTGTTGTTTTATATGGAAGGAAGTGACGTTCTGTTTGACTATGCAACAGATTACTGTCTGAAACACAAAACTATTTCTTCTGCTGACAAGTTCCGGCTGAGTGATGCGGATTATGAGGATTTCAAGGCTAGACTTGTGAAATCGGATTTTAAATATGATCGTGAAAGCGTGAAGATGCTGGAAAAGCTGAAAGAGATGGCAAAGTTTGAAGGATATGATGAAGTGGCTGCAGATGAATTCAAGGCACTGGAAAAGAAACTGAATCACAATCTTTCGGCCGACTTGAATCATTTCAAGAAAGATATAAAGTCTTTGATTGAAAATGCAATCGTGAAGCGTTATTATTATCAGAAAGGTGGAATCATGCAGGAACTGCAGGATGACAAGGATTACAAGGAAGCACTCGGGGTTCTGAATGACCCTGCAAAATATAAATCAATCTTGACCGTCGCAAAGACGGCCAAGTAATGGTTTTTTATTGCCATGCGGTGGATGTCATCGAAATGATATCGTCCGCTTTGGTAAGAATGACATGGCCGCCCTTTTCGCTTAGGTTGAAAGTGGTGGCCTTTTGATTTTTCTTGGTGTTGACGATTAGTGCGTTCTGCTCTGCAAAACGATGCACATTAATCTTGAACGTATCGGTCTTTACCAGATTGTCGAAGAGAAGACTGTCGTTCATATAGATTGCAATACTGTCTCCTACAAAGCCTTTGCGGAGTTCTATGCAGTAGTTTTCATTGAAGACAGGTTCATTCTGTTTCGCCCGGTTCATGCGGAAGTCAATCATGAGAAAGGTAAATACCACAAGAATCACGGCAAAGGCCAAAACGCTTACACCTATGAGAAATTGCTTGTTCGTGTTCAGATGATTTCTTTTCATAAAGCTTTTGATTTTGGTTTTATAGGACAAAGATAATATTTTTTCTTTATTTATTTGCAAGGCGTAAGAACATTTTGTATCTTTGCGCCGAAATGGATGAAATGTGTGGGGCTTTACAAGGCCCTTTTTTTATTCTTTAAAGTAAATAGATGATACAAAAAGAAGTTATTTCACAGATTGTGGAAGAATGGCTGAAGGATAAGGATTATTTTCTGGTGGACCTTTCCGTAAGTCAGGATGACAAGATTGTGGTCGAAATAGATCACGCTGAAGGAGTGTGGATTGAGGATTGTGTGGAACTGAGCAAGTTCATAGAATCAAAGTTGAATCGTGACAGTGAGGATTTTGAATTGGAAGTAGGTTCCGCAGGATTGGGACAGCCGTTCAAAGTGCTGCAGCAGTATAAAAATCACATTGGAAAAATGGTGGAGATGATGACTGCGGAGGGAACGAAACTGAAAGGTGTACTGAAAGAGGCTGATGAAAAAGGTATCGTGATCTCCCTGGAAAAGAAAATTACCCCTGAAGGTGCAAAACGTCCTAAGAAAATGATTGTGGACGAATCTTATTCATTTGAACAAATAAAATATACAAAATATCTAATTAGTTTTAAATAATTATGGCTAAGAAAGAGGAAACAATGAGTCTGATTGATTCGTTCGCGGAATTCAAAGACCTGAAGAATATTGACAGAACTACCATGGTGAGCGTGCTGGAGGAGAGTTTCCGAAGCGTTATCGCCAAAATGTTCGGTACTGATGAGAATTATGACGTGATCGTGAATCCGGACAAAGGGGATTTTGAAATCTGGAGAAACCGCGAGGTGGTGAAAGATGAAGAACTTACCAACCCGAACATGCAGATATCACTAACTGAAGCGCAGAAGATAGATGCCTCCTACGAGGTGGGTGAACAGGTGACTGATGAGGTGATATTTTCGAAGTTCGGACGTCGTGCCATTCTGAACCTTCGCCAGACATTGGCTTCAAAGATTCTGGAATTGGAAAAGGACAGCCTATATAACAAATATATCGACCAGGTGGGAAACATCATCGGTGCCGAAGTATACCAGATTTGGAAGAAAGCGGTTTTGCTGTTGGATGATGAAGGCAATGAATTGCTGCTGCCGAAGTCGGAACAGATTCCTTCGGACTTTTATCATAAAGGCGAAACTGCCCGCGCGGTAGTTGCCAGCGTGGAAAATGAAAACAACAATCCGAAGATTATATTGAGCCGAACTTCCCCGATGTTCCTGCAAAGACTTCTGGAAATGGAAGTACCGGAGATTAACGACGGTCTGATTACCATCAAGGGCATAGCCCGCATTCCGGGTGAACGTGCCAAGGTGGCTGTGGAAACTTATGACGAACGTATTGACCCGGTAGGTGCCTGCGTGGGTGTGAAGGGTTCGCGTATTCACGGTATTGTTCGTGAATTGAAAAATGAAAATATTGATGTGATTAACTATACCGCTAACACTCAGCTTTATATCCAGCGTGCTTTGGCTCCTGCCAAAGTCTCGTCGGTGAATCTGAATGTAGAGGAAAAGCGTGCCGAGGTGTTCATGAAACCCGAAGAAGTTTCTTTGGCAATCGGCAAGGGAGGTATGAATATCAAATTGGCAAGTATGCTCACCGGTTATACTATTGATGTGTATCGCGAGACGGGGGACAATGTGGATGAAGAGGATATCTATCTGGATGAGTTCAGAGATGAAATAGACGGATGGGTGATTGATGCAATCAAGAGCATAGGATTGGATACGGCGAAAAGCGTATTGAGCGCACCGCGTGAGATGCTCGTGGAAAAGGCCGATTTGGAAGAAAGTACGGTAGATGATGTTTTGAGAGTATTAAAAGCTGAATTTGAGGAATAAAAGTATTTATGATTAGACTGAATAAAGTTACGAAAGATTTGAATGTAGGGGTCAAGACCATTGTCGAGTTCCTGCAGAAAAAGGGATATACGGATGTTGACGACAATCCGAATGCGAAAATAACGGATGAACAGTATGCTGCATTGGTAAAAGAATTCAGCAATGATAAGAATTTGCGTCTGGAGTCGGAAAAATTCAGTCAGGAAAGACAGAATAGGGAACGGAAGGAGACTGTACAGATAGAAGGTTTTAATGAGCCGGTTGTGGAAAAGGAAAAACCGAAAGTGGAAAAACCGAAGGATGCGGTAATTAAGACCGTTCTTCCTGAGGATAGAATTCCGCAATTTAAACCTATCGGAAAAATAGATTTGGACAGCCTGAACAGAAAGCCCAAGAAAACAGAGCAACCCCTGGAGGAAGAGGTGAAGCCGGAAGAGGAAAAAATTCAGCCGCAACCGGTGGCTGAAGAGACTACTCCGAAGAAGGTGGAGGAAAAACCTGTTGAAATTCCAAAAGAAGAGCAGAAACAGGAGCCTGTCATTGAAAAGGAAACTCCCAAACCGGTAGAGGCAGCTCCCGTAGAGGCAAAGAAAGAACCTGTTGCTGAAGAACCGGTTGTAGTAGAAAAACCGGTTGCTGTTGAAAAAGTCGTTGAAGTTGAAAAGCCTGTTGAAGAGCTCCCATCCGAAATGAAGCCTGTAGCTGAAAAGCCGGTTGAGAAGGAAACGGAAAAGGTAGAGGCTGAACCGGTAAAAATAATTATCCCGAAAGAACGTACGGAAGAAAAGACAGTACCTGCAGCAGAAGTGAAAGTAACTGTTGAACAGAAAGCGGAAGAAGTTCCGGCTAAACCTGAAGAGGATGAAATATTTAGAATTCATCAGAGTCAGCCGATTCAGAAGATCAATGTTCTGGGTAAGATTGATTTGGATGCATTGAACCAGTCTACACGTCCTAAGAAGAAATCCAAAGAGGAAAAGAAAAAAGAACGTGAGGATAAGGAAAAGCAGCGCGTGGAAATGAAGAAACAGATGCGCGATGCTATCATGAAGGAAATCAAAGGAACAACTGACAACAACAACAATAATAATGCGCAGAAAAAGCATCGTAACCGAATCAATAAGGTGGATGTGAATGCCGAGCTTGATGCTGAGAATCGTAATCAGGGTCAGAAAAAGAATGGCAACAATAATAAACCTGCCGGAACTCCCAATGGAGGTAATAACGCAAAGGGCTTCAATAATGTGAAGGGACCTAAGAACCAAAACGGGCAGAACGCAGGAAACAATAACAACAATAACAATAATAACGGACAGCAACAGCAAGGAGGCGGCAAGAAAAATCGTGACCGCTACAAGAAGCAGGCTTTCCGACCGGAAGTAAATGATGAGGATGTTGCCAAGCAGGTAAAGGAAACTTTGGCCCGCCTTACCAACAAGAGTCATAGCAAGACTTCCAAGTATCGTAAAGAAAAACGAGAGAACGCATTTAATCGTCAACAGGAGGCTGAAGAGCAGGAAGAAAAGCAGAGCAAGATATTGAAGCTGACAGAGTTCGTTACAGTCAACGAATTGGCCAGCATGATGGATGTTCCGGTCACACAAATTATCGGAACATGTATGAGTATCGGTATGATGGTTTCCATCAACCAGCGCTTGGATGCTGAAACAATCAATTTGGTTGCTGAAGAATTCGGCTTCAAGACTGAATACGTGAGTGCCGATGTATCAGAGGCTGTAACAGAAGAGGAAGATAAGGAAGAGGACTTGCAGTCACGTGCTCCTATTGTTACGGTTATGGGACATGTGGACCATGGTAAGACATCTTTGCTTGATTATATCCGTAAGGCAAATGTGATAGCCGGTGAAGCCGGAGGAATCACACAGCATATTGGAGCTTATAATGTGAAATTGGAAGATGGACGTCATATCACATTCCTGGATACTCCGGGACATGAGGCTTTTACGGCCATGCGTGCCCGTGGAGCCAAGGTAACGGATATAGCCATCATCATTGTCGCTGCTGATGATAACGTGATGCCGCAAACCAAGGAGGCTATCAACCATGCAATGGCTGCGGGAGTCCCTATTGTCTTTGCAATCAATAAAATAGACAAGCCGGGAGCAAATCCTGACAAGATAAAGGAAGAATTGGCCGGAATGAACTTCCTGGTTGAGGAATGGGGTGGAAAATATCAATCCCAGGACATCTCAGCCAAGAAAGGTGTCGGAGTCCATGAATTGTTGGAAAAAGTTCTTCTGGAAGCTGAACTGCTGGATTTGAAGGCAAATCCGGATCGTAAGGCTACGGGTTCTATAATAGAGTCTTCTTTGGATAAAGGTCGCGGATATGTAGCAACGATTCTTGTTTCGAACGGAACACTGAGAGTGGGAGACATCGTTTTGGCAGGAACGCATTATGGAAGAATAAAGGCCATGTTCAATGAACGTAACCAACGTATTGAAAAAGCAGGACCGGCAGAACCGGCTTTGATTTTAGGTTTGAACGGTGCTCCTGCTGCAGGCGATAATTTCCATGTGATTGAAACGGATCAGGAGGCACGTGATATAGCCAACAAACGCGAACAGTTGCAACGTGAACAGGGCTTGCGTACGCATAAGATGCTTACTCTTGATGAGGTGGGCCGCCGTATAGCATTGGGTAACTTCCAGGAATTGAACATTATAGTAAAGGGAGACGTGGATGGCTCTATAGAGGCATTGAGCGATTCTCTCATCAAACTCTCTACTGAACAGATCCAGGTGAATGTCATTCATAAGGCTGTAGGACAGATTTCGGAGTCGGATGTAAGCTTGGCAGCTGCTTCGCAGGCCATTATTATTGGTTTCCAGGTACGTCCTTCACAGGCTGCGCGTCGACTTGCAGAACAGGAAGGAGTTGATATCCGCACATATTCCATCATTTACGATGCCATCGAAGAGGTGAAAGCGGCTATGATTGGTATGTTGCAACCGGAAGTCAAGGAAGAGGTGACTGCAACTCTCGAAGTTCGAGATGTATTCCATATCACGAAAGTTGGAACTGTGGCTGGAGCATTGGTAAAGGAAGGCAAAGTGAAACGTTCGGACAAAGCGCGTATCGTACGCGATGGAATAGTAGTCTTCACAGGAGAAATCAATGCTTTGAAGCGCTTCAAGGATGATGTGAAGGAAGTTTCTGTGAATTTCGAATGTGGTATCAGTTTGGTGAACTACAATGACATTAAATCAGGAGATATGATAGAAACGTTCCAGGAAGTGGAAGTGAAACAGTCTTTGTGATTATAAGATAATTTATTAACGACTATAAGATTGCACGGTCTGTCGCGGATTTTTCTTAAACCGTGCGAGGCTGTGCAATTTTTATATATAATGGGTGTATGATAGGATTAGATTGGATTATATTGGCGATAATCGCCGTTGGTGCCTTCATCGGTTGGAAGAAGGGCCTTTTGAGGCAGTTGGCCTCGTTTGTAGGATTTTTTGTCGGATTGCTGTTGGCATGTCTGCTTTATGCGACATTGGGTGATAAGTTGGCTCCGGCTTTAGGTACTTCCGCAACGATGGGACATATTTTTGCATTTATATTGATATGGGTCGTTGTGCCGGGAGCCTTGTCCGTTGTAGCTTCCATGTTCACGCGCTTGCTCAAAACCATATGTCTGGGCTGGCTGGACGGTATGTTGGGTGCTTTGATTGGTGCATTGAAGTATGCGCTTTTTATAAGCATTTTTATTAATATGTTGCAGTTTCTCGATTTCCATGATCATATTATTTCGAAAGAAAAGAAAGAGGCTTCGGCCATGTATTATCCCGTAGGTAAAATGGTGAAATTTTTAGTTCCTCATCACAACGATGCAGATAACAAGAAGGAACGTTGATTAGAAAGGTACTATTGTATGCAGTCAGAATCAAATAAACTCGTAAAAAATATAGCGGAGGAAAAGTATAAATATGGCTTTACCACCGATGTCAGAACAGAAATTATAGAAAAAGGACTCAATGAAGATGTTGTACGCTTGATTTCGTCTAAAAAGAAAGAGCCGGAATGGTTGCTGGAATTCAGACTGAAAGCATTCCGTTACTGGAAAACATTGGACATGCCTCATTGGGCTCATCTGAATATTCCCGAGATAGATTATCAGGCTATCTCTTATTATGCAGATCCTACAGCTAAGAAAGAAGGTCCCAAAAACATAGATGAGATAGATCCTGAACTGATGAAGACTTTTGATAAACTGGGTATTCCCTTGGAAGAAAGACTTGCATTGAGTGGAACGGCAGTGGATGCCGTGATGGATTCGGTGTCGGTAAAGACCACTTTCAAAGAGAATCTGAAGGAAAAAGGCATCATTTTTAGTTCTATCAGCGAAGCTGTACGTGAATACCCCGATCTTGTGCGACAGTATCTGGGTACGGTTGTGCCGTATCGCGATAATTTTTTTGCAGCCTTGAACAGTGCGGTATTCAGCGATGGCTCTTTTGTATATATACCCAAGGGCGTGCGCTGTCCTATGGAGTTATCTACTTATTTTCGTATTAATGCCGCCAATACCGGTCAGTTCGAACGGACTTTAATAGTTGCTGACGACGATGCGTATGTTTCCTATCTGGAAGGTTGCACGGCACCTATGCGGGATGAAAACCAGTTGCATGCGGCTATTGTGGAAATTGTTGTAATGAATCGTGCCGAAGTGAAATATAGTACGGTACAGAACTGGTATCCCGGAGACGCAGAGGGTAAAGGTGGAGTGTATAATTTCGTTACCAAACGCGGACATTGCAGGGGTGTTGACAGCAAATTGAGCTGGACTCAGGTTGAAACCGGTTCGGCCATTACTTGGAAATACCCTAGTTGTATATTAGGAGGCGACCGTTCACAAGCTGAATTTTATTCAGTGGCAGTGACGAATCATTATCAGCAGGCTGATACAGGGACAAAAATGATTCATTTAGGCAAAAATACGAAGAGTACGATCATCAGTAAGGGAATATCTGCCGGGAAAAGCCAGAATTCCTATCGTGGATTGGTGAAAGTCAGTGAAAAAGCTGATAATGCTCGTAACTATAGTTCTTGTGACAGTCTTCTTCTGGGAAGTACTTGTGGGGCTCATACCTTTCCTTATATGGATATTCATAATGATACGGCTGTTGTTGAACATGAAGCAACAACAAGCAAAATCAGTGAAGACCAATTGTTCTATTGCAACCAGCGTGGCATCCCTACGGAACAGGCTATCGGACTGATTGTGAATGGTTATGCGAAAGAGGTGCTCAACAAATTACCTATGGAATTTGCCGTTGAGGCTCAGAAACTTCTTTCCGTTTCCCTTGAAGGGACTGTAGGATAATATTAATCAAATAATTCTTTTTTACAATGTTAGAAATTAAAGATCTACACGCCAAAATAGGCGATAAAGAAATATTAAGAGGTATCAACCTCACGATAAAGACAGGTGAAATACACGCCATTATGGGACCTAACGGTTCAGGAAAGAGTACATTGAGTGCGGTTCTTGTCGGGAATCCGCTTTATGAAGTGACTGGAGGAACGGCCATGTTCAACGGAAAAGACCTTTTGGCTATGAAACCGGAGGACCGCAGCCACGAGGGCTTGTTCCTTTCTTTTCAATATCCTGTAGAGATTCCCGGAGTTTCAATGACTAATTTCATGCGTGCAGCGATTAATGAGAAACGTAAATATAACGGAGAATCTCCATTGAATGCAGGCGATTTCTTGAAGCTGATGCGTGAAAAAAGAAAAGTGGTGGAACTTGACAACAAGTTGGCCAATCGTTCTGTGAATGAAGGTTTCAGCGGCGGAGAAAAAAAACGTAATGAGATATTCCAGATGGCAATGCTTGAGCCAAAGCTGAGCATACTGGACGAAACTGATTCAGGATTGGACGTGGATGCTCTTCGCATCGTTGCCGAAGGAGTCAACAAGCTGAAGACTCCTGAAACCAGTTGTATCGTTATCACACATTATCAAAGACTCCTGGAGATTATAAAACCAGACATCGTTCATGTTCTGTATAAAGGCAGAATCGTGAAAACGGCGGGTCCTGAATTGGCCGAGGAAATTGAAAAACGTGGATATGATTGGATTAAGTCAGAAATAGGAGAGGATTAGTCTATGGGCAGTGAGAAACAATATATTGACCTGTATAATGAGTGTCGTACTATGATTTGTAGTCATAGTGACGAGGTAATGAATTCTGTACGCGATAAGGCCTTTGAAGAATTCAAACGTCAAGGCTTTCCTACGAAAAAAGTGGAAAGGTATAAATATACCGATGTCCCTGCTCTTTTCTCTCCGAATTATGGATTGAATTTGAATCGTCTTGAAATACCGGTTAATCCTTATGATGTATTTAAATGTGATGTGCCGAACATGAGTACGTTACTTTATTTCGTCGTCAATGATATGTTTTATAACAAGGCTCTTCCAAAGGGACATTTGCCTGAAGGGGTTATTGTTGATTCTCTGAATCGAGTGGCAGCGGAAAATCCATCTTTTATCGGTAAATATTATGCAAAATTGGCAAAGATTGAAGAGGATGGAATAACGGCGCTGAATACAATGCTTGCTCAGGACGGGCTTGTGGTTTATATCCCCAAGAATGTGAAGATGGAACAAACATTGCAAGTAATAAATATCCAGCGGGCTGATGTTGATTTCATGTCAAACCGCCGGGTGCTGATTGTTGTGGAGGAAGGAGCGGAAGCAAAGCTTTTGTTTTGCGATCATGCTGTTGATGACAGGAACTTCCTGGCGACACAGGTCATCGAAGCTTTCGTAGGTGACAATGCCCAATTGGATTTGTATTGTCTGGAAGAAACGCATATCAAAAACGTGCGTTTCAGTAATTTATATATTGACCAAAAGGCAAACAGCCGGGTTTCACATAATGCGGTAACTTTGCATAATGGTGTAACACGCAACAGGACAGATTTGACGTTTGATGGAGAAGGAGCGGAGTGTAACATGTACGGTTGCGTCATTGCAGATAAAGACCAGCATGTGGACAATAATATGCTGATTGATCATAAAACAGGTCATTGCACCAGCAATGTATTGTATAAATATGTTCTGGATGATAAATCTACGGGCGCTTTTGCCGGGCGTGTGCTGGTTCGTCAGGACTCACAAAAAACTGTGTCGAAAGAAACCAATCATAATTTGTGTGCAACCAAAGAGGCAAGAATGTATACCCAGCCGATGCTGGAAATATATGCAGATGATGTGAAGTGTTCGCATGGAAGCACAGTGGGGCAACTTAATGATGCTGCACTGTTTTACATGAGACAACGCGGCATATCTTTGGATGAGGCAAAATTTCTGCTTCAGTTTGCTTTTGCGGCTGAGGTAATTGACCAGATAAAGGTGGAGCCTTTGCGTGACCGTCTGCATCATTTGCTGGAAAAGCGCTTCCGTGGTGAGTTGAATAAGTGTGAAGGTTGCAAGCTTTGTAAATAAAAGGGACACGATGCCCTATAATAACAGAAAGATATGTATGATGTAGATAATATACGTAAAGACTTTCCCATACTTTCACGTACGGTTTATGGTCGTCCGTTAGTCTATTTTGATAATGCGGCAACTACTCAAAAGCCGCGCATTGTGGTAGAGTCTATAGCGGATGAGTATTATTCCGTAAATGCCAATGTGCATCGAGGAGTTCATTTTCTTTCCCAGAAGGCAACGGAATTACATGAAGCCTCTCGGGAAACCGTCAGGAAATTTCTGAATGCACGCAGTGCTAATGAAATAGTATTTACCCGAGGAACGACGGAAAGTATTAATTTGCTCGTATCTTCTTTTGGAGAGGAATTCATGGAGGAAGGAGATGAGGTGATTGTTTCTGAAATGGAACATCACAGTAATATTGTTCCCTGGCAACTGCTGGCTGCGCGCAAAGGAATCTCCATAAAGGTAATTCCGATGAATGATCGGGGAGAATTACTCCTTGATGAATATGAGAAATTGTTTTCTAAGAAAACAAAAATTGTCAGTGTTACTCACGTATCCAATGTATTGGGAACAGTGAATCCTATAAAGCAAATAGTTGCCATAGCCCATAGTCATGGAATTCCTGTTTTGGTAGATGGCGCTCAATCCGTTCCTCACATGAAGGTAGATGTACAGGACCTGGATGCTGATTTTTATGCTTTCAGTGCACATAAAGTATATGGTCCTACGGGAGTCGGTGTGTTGTATGGGAAAGAAGATTGGCTTGATCGGATACCTCCTTATCAAGGTGGTGGAGAAATGATTCAGAGTGTCTCTTTCGAGAAGACTGTGTTCAACGAACTTCCTTATAAGTTTGAGGCCGGTACCCCGGATTATATTGGGACTGCCTCTTTGGCGAAAGCATTGGATTATGTTTCAGCAATCGGAATGAATGATATTGCTGCCTATGAACACGATCTTACTCTATATGCCACACAAAAGATGAAACAGATTGAAGGGATGCGTATTTTTGGAGAAGCATCCGAAAAAGGTTCTGTCATTTCTTTTCAGGTAGGCAAAATACATCATTTGGATATGGGAACCTTGTTAGATCGTCTGGGCATTGCTGTTCGGACGGGACATCATTGTGCCCAGCCTCTTATGCAGCGTTTGGGCGTTGAAGGTACAGTCAGAGCCTCTTTCGCTTTGTATAATACTAAAGAAGAAATAGATGCTTTGGTGGCAGGAATTGAGAGAGTAAGTAAAATGTTCTAATTCCTTTATCATGTTGTTGCCTTATTTGCATAATGATTTGATAGAGGCCGGGTGTGATGAAGCCGGCCGCGGTTGTCTGGCGGGTTCTGTCTATGCAGCTGCAGTTATTCTTCCCAAGGACTATGTCAATAATGAACTGAATGATTCCAAACAACTGACGGAGAAACAACGTTATGCTTTGCGTGAAGTAATCGAAAAGGATGCTTTAGCATGGGCTGTAGGCGTGGTGACTCCCGAAGAAATAGATGAAATCAATATTTTGAGAGCTTCTTTTCTTGCTATGCACAGGGCCATCAATCAGTTGGAGGTTCATCCTGAACATTTACTGATTGATGGGAATCGTTTTGTGCCTTATCCGGGCATTCCTCATACTACAATTGTTAAAGGTGACGGGAAATACTTGTCCATAGCAGCGGCTTCCATTCTGGCTAAGACATATAGGGATGACTATATGAATAGGCTGGACGAAGAGTATCCGATGTATGACTGGAAAAAAAACAAGGGCTATCCGACAGCCAAACATCGCGCAGCAATTAAGGAATTCGGAACGACTCCTTATCATCGCTTGACGTTTAATCTTTTGGGTGATCGACAACTGGAATTGGACTTTTCATGACAATGTTGACACTATATGTATCTTTTTTAGTAACTTTGCAAACAGAAATATAGAATGAATCAAAATAATAAAAATATGAAAACAGGTAAAAAGGCTTTATTAATGATCCTCGATGGTTGGGGATTAGGTAATCATGGGAAAGGTGATGTAATTTTTAATACTCCTACACCGTATTGGGATAGTTTGTTGAAAACTTACCCGAATTCACAGTTGCAGGCTAGTGGTGAGAACGTAGGTCTGCCTGACGGACAAATGGGAAATTCTGAAGTAGGTCATCTTAATATAGGAGCAGGTCGCGTGGTTTATCAGGATTTGGTAAAGATAAATCGTGCTTGCGCTGATGGAAGTATCAAGAATAATCCTGAAATAATTTCAGCTTTTTCATATGCAAAGGAACATGGTAAAAGTGTTCATTTCATGGGATTGACTTCTCATGGAGGAGTACATAGTTCCTTGGACCATCTTTTCAAATTATGTGAGATTGCCAATGAGTATAAGATAGAAAACACTTTTATTCATTGTTTCATGGATGGTAGAGATACCGATCCGAAGAGTGGAAAGGGTTTTGTTGCAGAACTTGAAGAACATTGCAAGAAGTCAACCGGTCGTATAGCAAGTGTTATTGGCCGCTATTATGCCATGGATCGTGATAAACGATGGGAGCGAGTAAAAGAAGCTTATGATTTATTGGTCAACGGCATTGGCAGAAAAGCAATCAACATGGTGCAGGCAATTCAGGAATCATATGATGATGGCGTTACGGATGAATTTATCAAGCCGATTGTAAGTGAAACGTTTGATGGAACAATTAAGGAAGGTGATGTGGTTATCTTCTTTAACTATCGAAATGACCGTGCGAAGGAACTGACAGTTGTCCTGACTCAGCAGGATATGCCTGAAAATGGTATGCATACTGTTGCTGGACTTCAGTATTATTGCATGACTCCTTATGATGCTTCCTTCAAAGGTGTTCACATCTTGTTTGATAAAGAAAATGTACAAAATACTCTTGGAGAATTCTTGTCAGATCAAGGGAAAACCCAGCTTCATATAGCGGAAACCGAGAAATATGCACATGTTACTTTCTTCTTCAATGGAGGAAGAGAAACTCCTTATGAAAAAGAAGACAGAATATTGGTTCCTTCTCCAAAAGTTGCGACCTATGATTTAAAACCGGAGATGAGTGCCTACGAAGTGAAAGACAAGCTTGTGGAAGCCATCAATACTTGTAAGTATGACTTTATCGTTGTGAATTATGCAAACGGTGATATGGTTGGTCATACAGGTGTTTATGAAGCTATTGAAAAGGCTGTCATTGCAGTTAATGCATGTGTTGAGTCTACCGTAGAGGCGGCTAAGTCAAACGGTTATGAGGTAATTATCATTGCCGATCACGGTAACGCCGATAATGCTATCAATCCGGATGGAAGTCCAAATACTGCTCACTCTTTGAACCCGGTTCCTTGTGTATATGTAACAGAAAACAAGCAGGCATCCATAGGCAATGGTATTTTGGCAGATGTTGCTCCTACCATTTTGCATATTATGGGTCTAGAGGCTCCAAAGGAAATGACAGGAAAAGTACTCATTAAAGATTAATGATACAGATAGGCGACGTTATCGTTTCACTGGATGTCCTAAGGGCAAAATTCTGTTGTGATCTGAACGACTGTCATGGTTATTGCTGTGTTGAAGGAGATTCCGGAGCACCGATAGAACAAGATGAAGTGGCAGCGCTGGAAGAAGCTCTTCCTGTGGTTTGGCACGATTTGTCCGAGAAAGCAAAGTCTGTTATTGACAGACAAGGAGTCGTTTACAATGACAGCGATGGAGACCTTGTTACTTCTATTGTAGAAGGAAAAGACTGTGTCTTTACGTGTTATGACGAGAAGGGCTGTTGCTATTGTGCATTGGAGAAGGCTTATAGAGAAGGAAAATCCGGCTTTTATAAACCTATATCATGTCATCTGTATCCAATAAGAGTAAGTGATTTCGGATCGTGTAAGGCCTTGAACTATCATCGATGGGATGTATGCAAGGCCGCGGTGGTATTAGGTGAAAGTAAGGATATACCGCTTTATAAATTTCTAAAGGAACCGCTGGTTAGGAAATTCGGTGCTGCTTGGTATGCTGAACTGGAAGATACCGTGGAGGAATTGAGAAAGCATAAATATTTGTAAGAATAAAAAAAGAAGGCCGTGCTCATTGTAAGCACGGCCTTTTTTTATGCATCAATATTTGCGTATGTTGCGTTCTTTTCAATAAAATCACGTCTTGGCCCTACATCATCACCCATAAGCATGGAGAAGATATAATCGGCTTCTGCAGCATTTTCTATGCTGACTTGTTTTAGCATGCGGTTATCCGGATTCATGGTCGTTTCCCATAGTTGTTCCGGATTCATCTCGCCCAAACCTTTGTAACGCTGGGTGTGAATGGCGTTTTCGCTGCCACCTCCATATTCTTGGATGAAACGGGCACGCTCATCGTCAGTATAGCAGTATTCTTTTATTTTGCCTTTGGTACAAAGATATAAAGGCGGTGTGGCTATATAAACATATCCTTGTTGGATAAGTTCCGGCATATAACGATAAAATAAGGTCAAAATCAACGTGTCGATGTGAGAACCATCGACATCGGCATCGGTCATTAAAATTACTTTATGATAACGGAGCTTGTCAATATTAGCTTCTTTACTGTCTTCTGAATCGACACCGAAACGGATTCCAAGAGCCTGAATGATATTGTTTACTTCATCGCTTTCAAAAGCTTTATGCCACATGGCTTTCTCAACGTTCAGAATTTTACCTCTCAAGGGTAATATAGCCTGGAAAGCACGCTGACGACCTTGTTTGGCCGAACCGCCTGCAGAATCTCCCTCCACGAGGAATAATTCGCATTTTGCAGGATCCTTATCTGAACAATCTGCCAGTTTTCCCGGAAGACCGCCACCACTCATCGGACTCTTTCTCTGAACTGATTCACGGGCCTTGCGGGCAGCTGTACGCGCAGTAGCTGCCAATATTACCTTATCAACAATCATTTTGGCTTCTTTGGGATGCTCCTCCAAATAGTAACCCAACGCTTCTCCTACAGCTTGTTGTACCGCACCCATAACTTCATTGTTGCCAAGCTTTGTTTTTGTTTGTCCTTCGAATTGCGGCTCAGCTACTTTGATGGAGATAACTGCTGTCAGACCTTCACGAAAGTCTTCACCGGATATTTCTACTTTGTTTTTATCCAGTTTTTCCAAATCTTTCTGGCAATTCTCCTCAGCATATTTCTTTAATGTGCGGGTCAGTGCAATGCGGAAACCCGCAAGATGGGTACCACCTTCTATCGTATTGATATTATTTACAAAAGAGTGGATATTCTCTGTATATCCGGTATTGTACATGATGGCCACTTCGATGGGAACGCCCTGCTTTTCCGTGTTTAGATAGACTACGTCATCAAACAGGTGGGTACGGTTGGAATCGACATAGCGGACGAATTCTTTCAATCCGTCTTTTGAATGGAACACTTCTTTTTTCGTGTTTCCCTCTTCATCTTTACGCAGGTCGGTTAGAGTGATGGTGAGTCCCGCATTCAGAAATGCCAGTTCACGCATTCTTTCGGCAAGCCTGTCATATTTGTATGTAGTAACAATAAAAATATCCTTATCAGGCCAGAATATTTGTTTGGTTCCTCTTATATCGGTTGTGCCGATTTCTTTTACAGAATATAAAGGCTTTCCATATTCATATTCTTGCTGGTATATTTTCCCGTTACGCATTACCTGTGTGGTCATGTGTGAAGAAAGAGCATTTACGCAGGAAACACCTACGCCATGCAGACCTCCGGAAACCTTATAGGAACCTTTATCAAATTTTCCTCCGGCATGCAGAACTGTCATAACGACTTCAAGAGCCGATTTGTGTTCTTTCTCGTGCATGTCAACAGGAATACCTCGTCCATTATCTTGAACGGAGATGGAATTATCTTCGTTGATAGTCACTTCTATATGTGTACAATAGCCTGCAAGAGCTTCATCAATAGAGTTGTCTACAACTTCGTATACAAGATGGTGCAAACCTTTTTCACTGATGTCTCCAATATACATTGCCGGACGTTTGCGTACTGCTTCCAATCCTTCAAGGACCTGGATGTTACTTGCGGAATAGGCGTTTTCGCCTTTTTTCTTTAGTTCTTCTGCCATATTTATCAGTTCAAATAAATTCTTTATAAAAACGAACAAAGTTAACGAAAAACCCTCAAATAATGAAGTATTTAGACTTAAAAAATCTAACAAAAACAGATTGTTAGTTTTGAGGGATTAAGTAAGAAGAGGAATATGAAACAATAAAAGGCCGAATTAAAAAATCCGACCTTCATTATATGTGTATTAAAGATGAAATTACAACTTGCTGATGTAAGCAGACAATTTTGATTTCAAGTTAGACGCTTTGTTTTTGTGTATGGTATTTTTCTTTGCCAGTTTGTCCAACATTTTCTGTACACTAGGATACAAAGCTTGAGCTGCTTCTTTATCAGTAGTAGCACGCAATTGTCTAACAGCATTACGCATTGTCTTGCTGTAATATCTGTTCAGAAGATTTCTCTTCTTCTCTTCCTTGATTCTTTTAATTGATGATTTATGATTTGCCATCTCGACTAATCTTTTTAAATTCTTTAATTTGTTTTTTTTTTACTTTGTAGCCCGAGGGAGAATCGAACTCCCCTTTCAAGAATGAAAATCTTGCGTCCTAACCGATAGACGATCGGGCCATCGTTTTGCTTTCGCGTGCTTTGAACGTATTTCGTTTCTTTAGCGGATGCAAAGGTATAGGATAATTTTGTATTTACAAAATATTCCCGTAAAAAATTCTGAGTAAAAAATGAAAAACTTTTTATTCTATCTTTAAATGCTTGATAATCAAACAATACTATTTTAGTGGTTTGGTTATTGTAGAGTTGGTTATTTTCCCTTTTTACTACTCTGTTGATTGTATGTCTTCTTTTTTTTATCGAAAAAAAGTCTTTTTGAAAATTATCATGTACATTTGCTATCGAAAAATAAAGAGATTTTTGTTTATGTTGCAGAAAACCTTAGGCATCGTTTTGCATTCACTGAAATACAATGATAGTTCGAATGTCGTTGACATTTACACATCTGTTCATGGTCGGCAGTCTTTTATTGTCAGTATAACCAAGTCTCGCAGGGCCGGAGTTAAGAGTGTCTTGTTCCAGCCATTGTCTATCTTGGAATTTGATGCTGATTTCAGAATTACGAGGTCTCTTCTCCGCATAAAAGATGTCAAGTCTTATTATCCATTCTCTTCCATTCCTTATAAATCCGACAAGACCGCTATGGCTATATTTATCTCAGAGTTTTTGTATCGTGCACTACAAGAAGAAAACGAAAATCCTGATTTGTTTGCCTATATGCTGAATTCCATACAGTGGTTGGATACCGCAGAGAGGGATTATGCCAATTTCCATTTGGTTTTTCTGATGCGCCTTTCGCGTTTTCTCGGGCTTTTTCCCAATATAGAGAAATATAAAGAAGGTTGTTTTTTTGATTTGCTGGATGCAGAATTTACAAATCTTCAACCAGTTCACAAGTCTTTTCTTTTTCCGGGTGAATCATCTGCAGTTGTCACATTGTTACGAATGAATTATGATAATATGCGTTACTTTACCCTAAACAGACTGCAGAGACAGCGCTGTTTGGAAATTATCAATGAATATTACCGTTTGCATATCCCTGATTTCCCTCAATTGCAGTCATTGAAGGTGCTTCAGGAAATATTTGATTGATAGGTAGGCAGACAATAAAAGGGGATTCTTCTGAAAAAGAAAAATCCCCTTTTGTTTAATTATATTCGTTGTTGGATTTATCCCAGCAATTTCTTTACCATTTCAGAGATAGCACGTCCTTCTGCTTTTCCTGCCAGTTCTTTAGAGGCCATTCCCATAACCTTACCCATATCTTTCATACTGGTAGCACCCGTTTGTGCAATAATTCCTTTTACTTTCTCTTCCAATTCTTCAGACGAGAGAGCTTTGGGTAGATAAGCTTCCATAACCTGTACTTGGGCCAATTCGGTTTCTGCGAGGTCTGCGCGGTCTTGTCCTTTGTAGATCTCGGCAGAATCCTTGCCTTGTTTGACCAGTTTCTGTATTATCTTCAGAGCATCGGCATCGGCCAATGTATCGTTGGCTCCGGGAGCAGTTTTTGCTTCCAGAAAATATTTCTTTACATTCCGCAAGGTTTCTAGGCGGACTTTGTCTTTAGCCTTCATGGCTTCCTTAATGTCATTGCTGACTTGTTCAAATAAATCCATATTCTTATTTTTTAGAATGTTATTACTTTAGCCGAATTGTTCTGACTTGCGTCTCCGGAGAGTTCGTCGCCGTTTTTAGCTTTATCCTTTATGGATCTCAGCACTTCTCCTTTCCTGCTGTATGTAGGAGTCGTTTCAACCATGCTGATGATATCAGGATTATCCAGATCTTCCAGACTGAACAGATAGATATGGTGGCGTTTTTTGATATCACCGCTCTTGTCATATTTTTCGCCATATGCCATTTTGATTCTCCGTCTGTTCTCTTCTTCCCTTTCTTCGGCTTCAGCACGGGCTTCTTCTTCTTCTTGAGTGCGTTGGTTGATTCTTTCATCCATGAAAGGTACATTCTTGATGCCGAATCCGGTTGCAAGAATGGTGATTTTTACTTTTGTCTCCAAACTCGTGTCTTCTGCAACTCCCCAGATAACTTCCTCATCTTTGAACTTACGCATGAAATCGTGGATTTCGTTCATTTCCTCCATCATCAGTTCGCATTTTCCGCAGAAAGATACGTTCAGCAACACTTTCTTGGCGTTGAAAATATCGTTGTTATTGAGCAACGGGGAATGCAAGGCATCGTTAATTGCACAGCTCACCCTACTTTCTCCTTCACCGTATCCGGTACTCATGATGGCTACTCCTCCGTCTTTCAATATGGTTTTAACGTCGGCAAAATCCAAATTAATCTTACCGTGTTTGGTAATGATTTCGGCAATACTTTTTGCAGCGACAGAAAGCGTGTCATCCGCTTTGCCGAATGCATTCATAAAAGTAAGGTCAGAGTAAATTTCCCTCAGACGTTCGTTGTTTATAACCAGGAGGGCATCTACGTTTTTGCTGATTTCCTCAACGCCATCCAGTGCCTGTATGATTTTCTTTTCTCCTTCGAACAAGAACGGTATGGTAACAATTCCGACGGTCAGTATATCCATCTCCTTGGCAATTTTTGCGACGACAGGAGCTGCACCGGTTCCTGTGCCGCCGCCCATGCCGGCTGTGATGAACACCATTTTGGTTCCGTCGCTCAACAGTTGTTTGATATCATCGGAGCTTTCTTCTGCTGCCTGTTTGGCACGTTCCGGTCTGTTACCTGCTCCCAAACCTTCTGTGGTTTTCTTTCCCAATTGAAGCTTTATCGGTATGTCCGAGACCTTCAAAGCCTGGTTATCGGTATTGCAAAGGGCGAAAGTAACATCCTTGATCCCTTCTTTGTACATGTGGTTGACGGCGTTACCTCCACCGCCTCCTACACCAATTACTTTGATGATGCTTGAGGCTTGTGGTATATCCATATCGATAGGTAATATATCTTCGTTCATGATGCTTTATTTTATCTGGTTAGTTATATTATTCATCTTTAGTAATGTTTTCAGACAAATCGTTGAATCCTTTTTTGATATTATTGAAGAATTTGCCGATTTTGCTGTTTTTCATTTGCTCTGCCCTTTCAAGTTTTTTCGCTTTTTTCTCTTTCTCTTTTTTTATCCGTTCCTCTTCTTTTATTCTGCGCTCCTCTTCCTTAGCTTTTTCTTTTTCTTCTTGTTCTTTTTTGGCTCTGATTCGAAGGGCTTCAGCTTTCTGCGCTTCGAGTATTGCGGCAGCCTTTACTTTTTCCTCTTCATCTTTTTCCTGCATTTGTTTGTTGGCATGCTCGCCAAATAAGTCTGTCACAATAGGTTTCCCGGCACTGCAATCTTCATTGCCACTATTCAGAAGTGCTATTGTGGTATTGTAGATTAGGAGCTCACTCTGCAGGGCATTGATACCCGTATGGATAGCAATAAATGGTTTTCCTATTTTGATATCTTTGTCAAAACTGGTCTTTTGCTTGAACGCTAGTTCCATATTCTTGAGTTTGGCTCCGCCACCAATGATGGTTATTCCTGCAAGCAGATTCTCCTGATATCCCGACAAACGTATTTGATTCCATACGTTTGCGATGATTTCTTCGCAGCGGGCTTCAACTATTTCATTGAATACTTTAGTGGCAATCTTTCTTCCATCGTTGAGCGTGATGGTTGCAGTCTCGTCTTCACCGCCTTCTTTCGGTTCCGTGTAAGCGCATCCGTATTTCTTTTTCAGAAATTCTGCTTCATTTTCTTCTATGGATAGTGAGCAAAGGTCTTTGCTGATGTTGTTGCTTCCGAGAGGAATAACAGCCAGATGGCGGAGAATATTCTTGCAATAGACAGATACGGTTGTCGTTTCGGCACCAAAATCCACTAACGCGCAACCGGAACGTTTTTCCGTTTCCGTGAGAAGGATGTCGGCTGTCTTGAGAGGAGATAAAAATATCTCGGCAATCTTGATACCTGCCTGATCAAAGGACGCATAGATGTTATCTTCGTTTGAAGTCCGTGCTATGACATTCAGAAATCGTCCTTCAATGTGATTGCTGGAAATACCCACCGGTTCAGTCTCCAGATTTGTTCCTATCAGATATTCCTGTGGAATCACGTCCAGTATTTTCTGTTCCTGATAAGGAGCTTCTCCGTTGGTATCATTGATGGAGTCGATGATATCTTGTGAGATTACGACGTTCTCCGAGAATTGTCGGGAAATGACGTTTTTGATAGAGCGTAGGGATTGGCCTCCGATGCCCACATAGGCTTTGTCTATGTGTTCGTTTAAGGTCGTTTCCAAACGCTTGATAACTTTGTTGATACACTCTGCAGTCTTATCAATGTTATACACTACACCTTTCCGGATGAAGGAAGATGAATCTTCACGGGCAAATGCCTGTATCTGAATATTTCCGTCACCGTTTTTCCTTCCTGCTATCCCGGTTATTTTCGATGAACCGAGTTCAATAGCTACGATAAGTTCTTTTCCTGTCATATCTTTACTGTTCCTTTTTAGTGCATATCACTTGGTTGTTAAATTCCAGACTGATACGGGAATATTTGTTCCATCCCGCTACGTTCAGTCCTTTTTCATAGAATGTTTTTAGTCGGGCGAGTTTTTCTTTGATGAGAAACGGCTTTCCTAAAAATACAATATGTTCGCCTACGCGGGGAACCATTTCCAATTCACCCGTTGATGTCACATTAATCTGTTCAATCTGGTTGTTCCAGAATTCGTCTTCTTGCAAGTACTTGGCAAATGGAGTCAAATGCCTTTTGGCATATTTCTTATTTATATAGCCTGTTGCCACTACAAGTTGTGATGGCCAATGGCCGTTTGGCATGATTTTGCCATTGCTGTCGATGAAATAATCTTCCCCATTGTTGGCCATTACTCTCAGAATAGGAATTCTCTGGTAAATATTGACCGTTACTCTGTTTTTGGGAGTCTTGTAGCATTCTGCTCTTTCTATAAGCGGGTTCTGCTGCAGAATACTTTCCATATCTTTGCAATAGATACCTTCCATTTTCATCCCTTTGGGATATAGTTTTTTCTGTTTGAGCAGGCCCAACACATCTTTAGAGTTGATAAAGGCTGAATTTGCGCTATCCATGATGTTGATGTCAACACCTTGGCAGGTCGATCCCATCGGCTTTTTGTCCAAAACGGCAAAAGCCAGAACCAGGTATACTGCTACCAGAGCGATAACCAGCAATATGAATAGCTTCTTTATCATCTTTTCTTTAATATTTCGGTTATTTGAGGAACATAATTATCTATGTCGCCGGCTCCTAATGAAACCAGCACCTCGATTTTTTTGTTCTCAATGACATTCAAAATATCTTCTTTGTGACACATCATCTTTTCTACTCCCGGCTTAAGATTGTCATAAATGAGTTTGCTTGTAACTCCCGGTATCGGAGCCTCCCTTGCCGGATATATGTCGACCAGAATCACCTCGTCGAATATAGAGAGACTGTCGGCGAAGTCTTTGTAGAAATCCCGGGTTCTCGTGAAGAGATGAGGTTGGAAAAGAACGGTTATTTTCTTGTCCTTGTAGATTTCCTTAATTGACAAAGCACTTTGTCTGATTTCTGCCGGATGATGGCCATAATCACTTAGAAAGACAACCCTGTCATTTTTTAATTTGAAATCGAAACGGCGGTCTACTCCTTTGAAGGAGGCCATTCCTGTCCTTATTTCGTTTTCATTGGCTCCATTCAGTTGGGCAAGGGCCATGGCTGCTATACCATTGTCTATATTGATGCTTACTGGCACTCCCAAAGATATATCCTTGATGTTGCCTTTCGGAGAGATGAAATCGAATATTATTTCTCCGTTGCCTATGCGGATGTTCTCTGCGTGGAAATCTCCTTTTTCCCTGGAGTAGGTATAGATTTTGACTCCTTTTTGCACGTTGGGCTTCATCTCCAAGTCAGTATGAATAATCAAGCATCCGTCTGGACGAATCAAAGAAGAATATTTGCGGAAACTTTCCAGATAGGCATCTTTAGATCCATAAATATCCAGATGATCCGGATCAGTAGCTGTTATTACCGACATATAAGGAGAAAGCCAATGGAATGAGCGGTCGAACTCGTCGGCTTCAATAACTACGAACTCGCTTTTGTCCGAAAGAATCAGATTGCTGTCATAGTTCTTGGAGATTCCGCCAAGAAAAGCAGTACAGTCCACGTGCGATTGGTGCAGGAGATGTGCTGCCATCGTCGATGTAGTGGTTTTTCCGTGTGTCCCGGCTACACAGAGCCCTTTGTAAGAACGGGTAATGGTTCCCAAAACCTGTGCTCTCTTTTGTATCTCAAATCCGTTTTTGGAAAAAAATTGCATTTCCTGATGAGTTGCCGGAATAGCCGGCGTGTATACAACCAATGTGTTTTCCTTGTTTTTGCAAGGTTCCGGAATCAGGTTTGCATTTTCTTCATAGTGAATGGAAGCTCCTTCCTCGATAAGTTTTTCAGTCAGTTCGCTGGGTGTGCGGTCATATCCGGCCACGAATTTACCTTTGGAGAGAAAGTATCTCACCAATGCACTCATTCCGATGCCGCCGGCACCTACAAAGTAAACTGATTTAATCGTATCAACGTTCATTTTCTCTATAATTATCAGCGAGTTTGTACACTTCTTCTGCAATGATGTCAGCAGAATTCTTGTGTGCAAGTGTCACTATGTTTTTGCTTAATTCATTTAATTTGTTACTGTCTTTCACAACCTCTACAGCGGTTTCGATAAGTTCTCCGACAGCTTCATTGTCTTTTATGCAAATGGCGGCATCTTTCTTTACAAGAGCCATAGCATTCTTTGTCTGGTGGTCTTCGGCTACATTGGGCGACGGTACCAGAATCACCGGTTTTCCAAGCAAACAGAATTCCGATATGGATCCGGCTCCTGCACGTGAAATTACCAAGTCTGCGGCACTATATGCATTTTCCATTTTGGAAATGAAATCCGTTACATATAGCATCGGCAGTTCGCCTTCCTTGGCAATAGCAGCTTTGGCTTGTTCGAAATAAATCTTTCCGGTCTGCCAGATAAACTGTACTCCACTGTCTTTTATCAGTTGTATATTGGCAAGAACACTTTGGTTTATTGTTCTTGCTCCAAGACTTCCACCCACAATTAGTATTGTTTTCTTTTCAGAAGTCAGGTTGAATGATTTCAAGGCTTCGGTTTTGTCTATATGGCTTTCCAACAGTCCTTGCCTTACAGGGTTGCCGGTGAGTATGATTTTATCTTTTTCAAAGAATCGTTCCATACCTTCGTAAGCCACACATATCTTTTTCGCCTTTTTTGCCAGGAGTTTGTTTGTTACTCCGGCATACGAGTTCTGTTCTTGTATAAGAGTCGGGATACCCATCATTCCAGCCACTTTCAGAGTGGGGCCGCTTGCGTATCCTCCTACGCCTACAGCAACCTGTGGCTTGAAGTCCTTAATGATTTTGCGAGCTTTCCATTGGCTTTTGGCCAACTTATACAAGACAATCACATTCTTCAAGAGATTCTTTCTGTCGAAGCCGCAGATAGGCAAGCCTTTTATTTCGTAGCCTGCAGCAGGAACACGTTGCATTTCCATACGGCCTTCGGCACCGACAAACAGAATCTTAGCTTCCGGATGTTGTGCTTTGACAGCATTCGCTATGGAGACAGCCGGAAATATGTGTCCTCCTGTTCCTCCTCCGCTAATGATGACTCTTAATTCTTTATCCATTCTCTTTTATATTTTGGTCGACAAAATTAGTAATAAAACTTTTACAGTGAATCGTTTAATTCATATTTTCTGTTTCTTCTTCTTTCTCAGTTTCCGGATTTTCATCTGAAGTGGCTATGTTTTGAGAACCATTCACTGATGATTGCGGCATGAAGCGGCTTACACTGAGAATCATTCCTATGTACACGCAATTGATCAAGGTGGAAGTTCCTCCCTTACTGATAAGAGGCAGCGGTTGTCCGGTTACCGGAAACAAGCCTACGGCTACCATCATGTTCAGCAAGGCTTGTGAAACTAGCAGCAATGCAATGCCCATAACCAGAAAAGCCGGAAATTTCTTTTCGCACCTTCGTGCTATTCGTGCTGTTCTCACCAGCAGGATGATATAGAGGAGTACTACAAAGGCTCCTCCAAGCAAACCAAGCTCTTCGATGATAATGGCAAAGATGAAGTCTGAAAAGGCCTGAGAGAGGAAATCTCTTTCAATGGAATTTCCCGGCATCTTGCCAATCAGATTACTGCTTGCTATAGCTATGTTGGCGTGAGCAATCTGTGCATCTTTGTCGATGTCGAACTTGGCAGCAGGCACTGCATCTTTTTTTTCGAAGAATCCCTTGATACGTCCTTGCCAGGTCGTCACACGGTGCATCATCGGAGCATCTTTATATTTTTCGGCAGGCACAACCATAATGATACCTCCGGCAACGATAGCCGTCAGAACCAGAACGGCGATTAATTTGCCGATTTGTCTGAGTGGAACCCTTCCGATGAACATCATGAGGATGCTCACTCCAAAGAGAAGCATGGCAGTGGACAGGTTTTCAGGGGCAATCAGAAAACAGATGATGCCTGAGACTATCAGGATGAATCTGAAAGCTCTTTTGTCAGCTTCGTATTCTCCTTGCAGCCGTGACAATATAAGTGCGATGGATAGAATCACCGCCATTTTGCCAATTTCGGAAGGTTGAAACTGAATGCCAAAGATGTTCATCCAGCGGGCAGCACCATTGGTCATGGCACCCAGCGCCGAAACAAGTATCAGCAGAACCATCGAAAGGGGCAGAAGGATGACAGGCAGGAACTGGAAAAGCCTCCAGTGTATGTTGTGGACAATGATGACCACAACAGTCCCCACCAATAGAAATACGCAATGCTGCGTAATAGGTCCCCAGTGGTCGCCGCTCTTGTAAGTCAACGTACTGGCGGCACTGAACACCTCAATGATGGAGATTAGGCAAAGGAACATGAAGATGACCCATATCACCTTATCTCCCTTGAATAATTTTTTTACCAGATCCATATTCCATTTCTCTTTATCGAGGTTTCACATTACAGAGCTTTTACGCAAGCCTTGAACTGATCGCCTCTGTCTTCATAACTTTTAAACAAATCGAAGCTGGCGCAACACGGGCTCAAAAGTACCGTTTCGCCTTTTTTAGCCATTTTATATGCGGCATCCACTGCATCTTTCATGCTTTGCACATCAGCAACCGGAAGTCCCATAGGATCGAAGAAGTCGTGCAACTTTTCGTTATGAAGTCCCAAATAGATGAGACCTGTGCATTTTTCCTTGACCAGATCCTTTATTTCATTGTAGTCGTTTCCCTTGTCTTTTCCGCCAAGAATCAATATGGTGGGTGCAGTCATGCTTTGCAAGGCATACCAGCATGAATTTACGTTAGTAGCCTTGGAGTCGTTGATATAGTCCACGCCTTTTACTCTTGTTACTTTTTCCAGTCTGTGCTCTACGCCTTTGAATGTATTCAGGGCCTTGCGGATGGTTTCTTTCTTGATTCCGGCTATGTTGGCTGAGATACCGGCAGCCAGGGAGTTGTACAGATTATGCTTGCCTGTCAGTGCAAGTTCTTCCTGCTCCATGTTGAATGCGATGGGGCGGGTAAAGAATATTTCATCGTTTTCGGTATATGCACCCAGACCTGCTTTCTTTGCTTCGGCGAAAGGAAACAGCTGTGCCTTGATTCCGTATTTGCTCAGTTCTTTCTGAATGATTGGATCGTCGTTCCAGAACACAAAGGCATCTTTGTCTGTCTGGTTCTGTATGATTCTGAACTTGGCATCCACATAGTTCTGCATCTTGAAGTCATAACGGTCCAAATGGTCCGGTGTTATGTTCATCAGAATAGCTATGTTGGCACGGAAGTCATACATGTTGTCCAACTGGAAGCTGCTTAGTTCGATTACGTAATAGTCGTAATTGTTTTCGGCTACCTGCAAGGCAAGGCTTTGCCCTATATTACCGGCAAGTCCTACGTTCAGTCCCGCCATCTTGAATATGTGGTAGATGAGGGATGTAGTGGTGGTTTTGCCGTTGCTGCCTGTAATACAAATCATTGTGGCATCTGTATATCTTCCTGCAAATTCAATTTCCGAGATGATATGGATACCTTTTGCCTTTATTTCTTCTATGATAGGGGCGTTATTGGGTATTCCCGGACTTTTTATGATTTCATCTGCGTTCAGGATAAGTTCCTTGCTGTGATGGCCTTCTTCCCACCGGATGCCTTTCTCATCGAGCTGGTCTTTGTAGGAGGTCTTGATGTTCGACATATCAGATACGAATACGTCGAAGCCTTTTTTCTGAGCTAAGATTGCAGCGCCTACGCCACTTTCGCCGGCGCCCAAAATAACAATTCTTTTTGCCATCTTTATCTGATTTTTAAAGTAATAATCGTTATTGCTGCCAAAACAATGGTCACAATCCAGAATCTCACTGTTATCTTTGATTCATGGAATACATTGCTTGGCTTCGTAAACATATAGGTACAGTTGGAATCCAACTGTGCCAATGTAGTACGGAAGTGGTCGTGAATAGGAGTCCTTTTGAACAGTCTTCTCTTCACTCCCTTTTTCTTCCCGGCCTGGAAGTATTTCACCTGCAGGATTACCGAAAGATTCTCCACGAGGAATATTCCGCAAAGAATAGGTATCAGCAGTTCCTTATGAATGATGAGCGCAAATACGGCTATGATACCCCCTATGGTAAGGCTTCCCGTATCACCCATGAAAACTTGGGCCGGATAGGCATTATACCATAGGAAACCTATCAAGGCTCCGATGAATGCGCAGATATATACTACCAGCTCTTCCGAACCGGGGATGTACATGATGTTCAAGTAGCCCGCGTATTCTATGTGGCTCGACACATAGGCAAGTATTCCGAGCGTCACTCCGATGATGGCCGAATTTCCTGCCGCCATACCGTCCATTCCGTCGTTAAGATTAGCGCCGTTGGATACAGCTGTAACAACGAAAATTGTAACGAGGACGAACAAGATCCATCCGCCGGTTTGTGCGTTGTCACCCAGAAAGCCTACGAGGTCGGCATAATCCAGGTTATTGTTCTTAAAGAACGGTATAGTTGTTTTGGTGGATTTCTCCTCGTTACTTTTGTGTACTATTTCAGCCACTTTGTTCTTTGTCTGTATCTCTACGTTTTCGCGCATCACAGCCGAGGGGCTAAGGTAGAGCGTGAGGCCTACAATAAGTCCCAGACCCACTTGTCCGATAATCTTGAATTTCCCGTGAAGGCCTTCCTTGTCTTTCCGGAACACCTTGATGTAGTCGTCCAGGAAACCCAGTGTGCCCAGCCATACGGTGGTTATAAGCATCAGTATCATATAGACATTGCCCAGTTTGCCCAGCAGAAGGCAGGGAACCAGAATCGCTACGATGATGATGATGCCGCCCATGGACGGAACTCCGGTTTTGTTCACATTGAACGGGTCGATGGAGGCGTCTCTTTGGGTCTCGGTGATTTGTTTCTTCTTCAGAAGATGGATGAAATATTCACCGAAGATTGCCGAGATGAGCAATGAAAGGATAATAGCCAGAATGGCGCGGAAAGAAATATATCCGAACATTCGTGCTCCCGGAAATCCGAATTGCTCCAAGTATTTAAACAAATAATATAGCATCTGTCTTATTTTTTAGTTGTTGAATATTTCATGCAGAATTTCCTTATCATCGAAATGGTGCTTTACTCCTTTTATTTCCTGATAGTCTTCGTGACCTTTCCCTGCAACCAGAATCACATCTTTGGGTTGCGCAAGCATGCATGCTGTCTTGATGGCCTCTTTGCGGTCAACAATGGTTAGTACCTGCTTTTGCTCTTGAGAGGTGAGTCCTGCCATCATGTCATTGATAATCTCCTGCGGTTCTTCGAAACGTGGATTATCCGAAGTGATGATGACCTTGTCACTGCCTTTTACAGCTTCCTGTGCCATGATGGGACGTTTGCCCTTATCACGGTTCCCGCCTGCTCCGACTACGGTTATCACTTTGCCTTGCCCCCTCAACACTTCATGAATGGCTCCAAGAACATTCTGAATGGCATCCGGAGTGTGTGCATAATCCACGATGGCTGTGAAGCCTGCCGGGGAATGCAATGTTTCGAACCGGCCTGATACGGGGTGGAGGGTACTCAGAATCACCAGTACATCTTCCAGCTTTTTACCGAGAAGGCAAGAAGCTCCGCAGATGGCCAGGAGATTGGATGCATTGAACTTTCCGGTGAACTGCACGTTCACTTCCTTGTTGTTGATATCGAGAAGCATACCTTCTATGCTGTCTTCCAGAATCTTGCCTTTGAAGTCGCTGATGCTTTTCAAAGAATAGGTAGCTACTTTGGCTTTTGTATTCTGCGTCATGATGAGTCCGTTTTTGTCATCCAGATTGGTCAGCGCAAAGGCTCCTTTGGGGAGTCCGTCGAAGAAGGCCTTCTTCGCTTTCAGATAGTTCTCGAATGTCTTGTGGTAATCCAGATGGTCACGGGTGATATTGGTGAAGATACCTCCGGCAAACTTAAGTCCGCCGATTCGTTTTTGGGCGATGGAATGTGAGCTTACTTCCATGAAAGCATATTTGCAGCCTTCATCCGCCATCCGGCCCAGCAACTGGTTCAGTGTGATAGGGTCGGGGGTGGTGTGCTCCGTCGGCACCGGTTGGTCATCGATGTAGTTGCAGACGGTGGAGAGCAATCCCACTTTGTAACCGAATGCTCTGAACATCTTATATAATAAGGTGGCGATGGTAGTCTTTCCATTGGTGCCGGTCACGCCTACCAACTCGAGTTTGGAGGTCGGGTCGCCATAGAAGGTGGTTGCCAGTTCGCCGATAATGTCTTCCGTGTTCTTTACCTGTACGTATGCAACACCTTCCTTGAGTTCTTCAGGAAGCGTTTCGCAGACAATGGCTGTAGCTCCTTTTTCAACGGCTTTGCTTATGTAGGCATGCCCGTCGGCTTGTGTTCCCCGGATAGCAACGAAAGCTCCGTTGGCACTTACGGCTCTTGAGTCGATATTGATGCTTGCAATTTCCGTTGTCGTATCTCCTGTGATGTTGACAACCCGAACACCTTTAAGTAATTCTTCCAGCTTCATATTCTGTTATTTTAATGATATTTTTATTGTTTGTCCTTTTATAGCCCTTGTCCCGTGTGGAATGCTTTGCGATTCCACTTTGCCTATTCCCACGAGAGTGACTTTCAACCCGATTTTCTCGAGTGCATAGACAGCGTCTTTTGCTCCCATACCGATAACGTCGGGTATTATATTTTTCTGCAGACCTTGTTTGATGAGGTTCACCGAAACATTGCTCCGATGAGTGTAGCCCCAGTCGAACATACCTTTATAATCCATTGTCTTTTTCCAGATGAACGGAATGCTCAATCCTGACAGAACAGCTTGTGCCTGTTTCAGATCGCCATTCTTTACGTCCGGTATCATAACCGAGGCGGAATCACGAGCATCCTTTACGTCCAATGCCAGATTGCGGGCATAAACTCGTTCGGCAATCTTGCCGAATACGGATCCTGCCATCAATCCTCCTGAAGCGGGAAGTCCGGACTTTTGGATGGCTACAATGCAGGAATACTTGGGGGATTCGGATGGAAAGTATCCGCAGAAGCTTACCATATAATGTGTGGTTCCCGTCTTATAGCCGCCTTTGCCTTGTGACACTTGTGCCGTTCCTGTCTTTCCGGAAACGTGGAAAGTCTTGTTGCCTGCTTTCTTTCCTAATCCCTTGCTGACAACCAGTTCCAAAATGTCTTGTATCTTTTTCAGGGTGGAAGGCGAGCAGATGGATTCCTTGATTGTTTCCGTGGGGTATTCCCGAATTATTTCGCCGTTCTTAACCACCGATTTCACGAATTTCGGTCTTATCATCTTTCCGCCGTTGGCTATGGCATTGTAGAAGCACAACGTGCTGATGGGCGGTACCTGGGTCTCGTAACCGATGGACATCCAGGCTAAGGCGGTCTTGGACCAATTCTCTTTATTAGGACGTCTGATCCACGGTTTTGCATATCCCGGTATCGGCAGTCTCAAGTCGCTTGCTATACCTATTCTATATAGTCCTTCCACATATTTGCCCGGATTGTTGTGATAATGCTCGTCAATAAGTCTGGATACTCCTACGTTAGATGAGAACATCAGTACTTTGGGTACCGTAAGCCAACCGTAGCCGCCTCGATGCCAGTTGTGATCTTTCATCGGTCTTCCATACATGTTGTAGATACCGCAACCGGTGTCCACACTGTCATTGATGTTGATGTATCCGTCGTCAATGCCTACCATAATGGAAGCAGTCTTGAAGGTGGAACCCGGTTCCATCATGTCGGATACCGCGTTGTTCTTTATTTCGTAGTAGTTGCCATCGCCGCATTTGGTCATATTGACGATTGCTTTCACGTCGCCCGTAGCCACTTCCATGAGAATGGCTACTCCTACGGTGGCATTGATTTCCTTCAACTCGTCTACCAGCGCCTTTTCACAAATATCCTGCATACCCACATCGATGGTACTTACAATGTCGCATCCGTCAACAGGAGGAATATCCGTAATGTTCAGGTATTTGTTCATGACTTTCTGGCGGTGGGTGATTCCGTCCTTTCCTTTCAGAATGGTATCGAAGCCCAGTTCCAATCCGTTCTTTGCCGAATCTTTGGCGGCGAATACATCGCCAAGGGTTCTCATGGCAAGGGATCCGAACGGTTTCTTGCGCTGGTTAAATGCAAGGTCAATAAATCCTCCTTTGTACTTGTTCAGGTTGAAGACGGGCAGTCTTTTCACCTCCTTGCATTGGATGTAGGAGATGCGTTTAGGATAGAGTTCCCAGTTTCTGGAACCCTTGTTGCGTCCTTTTTTGATGAGGCTTTTGAAATCCGCTGCGCTCTTGTCGGGGAAAATGTTGTGAAGTCCGTCGCAGATGGAGTCCAGATTGGCCATAAGCAAGCTGTCCTTCTCGGCTCCCCCGGCCTTGAAGTCCATATATATTTTGTATTCCGGAAGACTGCTTGCCATCAGCTGTCCGTCGGCCGACAGAATATTTCCACGGTTTGGCTTGACGATGACATTCTCCTTGATGAATCGTTCCGAAACGTCTTTCCAGTATTGCCTTTCTCCGAACATAACGAAGGCAGCCTTCACTATGATGGATATACCTACAAATGCCATTAGAATTATAATGGTAAAGTAGCGGCGCATTATGTTGGATTCACCTTTCATCTCATTCTTTTATTTTATATGGAGGGTTGGTGGCTGTCCCTATAATCGGTCCTTGTTCCTCATCCAGTGAATCTTGTTTTGCCACATAGTCTTCTATTCGTGACTGACGTGTCTTTTCCGTCAGTTCGGAAGAAAGTGTCAGGGCATCGTATTTGATGTCGACCAGTTGTTTCTTCAGATTGTCTATTTCAATCAGTTCCTGCTGGCTCGAATAACGGTTGCTGATGTAGATAATGGTGAAGATGACAATGAGAACCAGCAAGGGTACTTGTCTCCTCAGAAAATCGCTTGTGAGGAAATCTCCTCCCAAGATGGTTTTCAAGGACAACCCTGCCGAATTTTTTGCTGCCAGATCTTGTTCCGCCTGCAGAGCCTCTTCATCGGTCTGTTCTTGTACGGGTGGATTCAGCTTGACAGTTTCTTCGTTGTTATGTTCTTCTTTTATTTCGTCCATTTGTCATTCTCCTTTTTTCTCTGCAATTCTGAGTTTGGCACTGCGTGCCCTCGGGTTTTGTTCTATCTCTTCGTCCGAAGGAATAATCACTTTGTTGTTGATGGTTCGGAACGGTGAGAGTATGTTGCCGAAGAAATCCTGTTGTATCTTGCCGTCGGCCGTGCCGCTTTTCATCACGTTCTTCACGATTCTGTCCTCCAGCGAATGGTAGGTGATTACCGACAGTCTGCCGTTCGGTGTCAGCAGGCGGATGGTACTCTCGAGCATTTCTTTCAGAGCATCCATCTCATGGTTCACTTCTATGCGGATGGCCTGGAAAATCTTTGCCAGATCTTTCTTCTCGCGTTCTTTTCCGGTGAGTGGCTTTATCACTTCCAGAAATTCACCGATGGTGTTGATTTGTTGTCGGTTTCTGGCCTTTATGATGGCTGCTGCCAGCCGGCGGCTGTTCTTCAGTTCCCCGTAGAGGTAGAAGATGTCGGCAAGTTGTTCTTCCGTATAGTCATTCACCACATCGGCTGCACTCAGTTCGGCTTTCTTGTTCATCCTCATGTCCAGTGCCGTATCGAAACGGAAGGAAAAGCCTCTTTCCGAATCGTCGAACAGATGGGAGGAAACGCCCAGGTCGGCTAGGATGCCATCCACCTTTTCCACACCGTAATAGTGCATGAAATTCGTTATGTAGCGGAAATTGCTGCGCACGAAAGTGAAACGGCCGTCATCCACAATGTTTTTTTCAGCGTCCTCGTCCTGGTCGAAACCATACAGATGGCCATCCTTTCCAAGCTGTTTCAGAATGGCTCTCGAGTGGCCGCCCCCTCCGAAAGTAACGTCCACATACACTCCGTCGGGGCGTATGTTCAGTCCGTTGATACTTTCTTCAAGAAGTACGGGGATGTGATATGTAGGGTTTACCGCGTTCATAAGGATTCTTCGTTTTCTTTTTTATTTTTCATGATTGCTTCAAAGGCATCGCTGAAGTCCTGTACGTCCATCATGGATTTGTCCAGTTCTTCGGTGCCCCAGATTTCAATCGTATTGTCCATCCCGACAAAGCTGACATCCTGCTGTATGTTCACGGCATTCAGAAACCGTTTGGACAGGAGCAGACGACCGTTAGAGTCGAGGTTGGCTATTTCAACATTGGCAACAAACTGGCGGAACAGGTTTTGGTGTTCCGGGTTCCATCTGTCAAGCTTGGCGCGCAAGGAGTCACTCATTTCGTTCCACACGCTTTCGGGATAGATCACAAGGCATTTCTGGTAGATATCTTTGCGCAAGATAAGTGTGCTTTCAGAATTTGCTTGCAGCACTTTCCTGAAAGTGGCGGGAAGGAAGACACGTCCCTTTGCGTCTATTTTAGCTCCAATATTACCTAGAAATCTCATCGCTTATATACCTCTTAATACATTTGGCTGTAAAGGTAAATATTTTCCCCCACAATTCCCCACTTTTTCCCTAAAAATATTCAAATTATTTATTAACAGGTTGTTGATAGACTCTTTTATCATCTTTTTTTACCTGTTCGGAGGATTCTCTCCAGTGTCTTTCCCTACTCTCTAGAGCTTGTTGTAATAGCCTAGACCTGGTTCGTATACGGGATTCTGTCGGGTATTTTTGTTCTCCAGTCGTCCGCTTTTTATCAAACGGCGAAGGTGGCGGGCGGCGGTGGAAGAGGTGAATCCGCAGAGTTGTTCGAAGCGGACGCGCGTCAGGAACTTGTTTTCATAGAAATAATCCGTGAGCAGGGAATCAATCTGGTAAATGTCCAGTGCTTTCGAGTGTTTCTTTTGTTCTGCTCTTTTGAATGATGCCTTTCGTGCAAGTCGTCTTTTCAGTACCTTGTCTGCACGAAAAGCAACGGATTTCAGCTCGATGCTTTGGCTGTGGGTATTTGTGGGACTTGCCTCCTTGGGGGCTTTCAGGGTGATGCTGAAATAGCCTATTTCTTCGAGGTGCACCTTGTCGCCGTTGGAAAGATGTTCCACGATACCCCGGCTTAGTTCCGTGAGTACGGCTTTGATGTCACCTGCCGTGAGTGTACATCTGTGTTCCAATTCTTCAATGATTTGTCGGGTTTCCACGGTGTAACCGTTCACTACTCGTGCGTGAAACTTTTCTTCCTTCTTTTTCCCGTTTGGGTTCGGAGAGGCATAAAAATCGAATTCTATAGGCATATTTTTCTCCTTTCTTACTTAAATGATTACTATTTCACATATGTGAAGAACTTATTCTACATTTGTTGCTTACTTTATTCACACATGTAGAATGAGGTCTTCACTTCTGTGCCGTTTATAAGATTCCACGGCAAAGGTATAAATTATTCAAGAGAAAAGGATAAATATTCAGGTATATTTCTACTATCAGAGTTTTAATCTCAGAAAGAAGACAACCATTTCAGCAATTCATCTTTCACCAAATCCGAATAAGGGAATTTTCCGTCGTCAATGTGCCATCCGTGGCCTCCCGAAGGATAGATATGCAGTTCTGCCGGTACTCCCTTTCTGTGGAGTGCAGAGTAGTAAAGGATGCTGTTCATCACCAGTTTATCATCATCGCTTGCGGCAATGAATGCCCTGGGATCGTTTTTGGACACCTGCTTTTCGTTTGAGTAGAGCACGGCCAGACTGTCAACGTGGGCTTGCGCCTTCCGGTATGCATTCTTTTCCTTCTTTGAGGCTTTCTTTGCAGGAACGGGGTCTTTGCCTATGAAATTATCTCGCGAACCTTGATGAATGAAATCATATTGTTTGTCGAAAGAGATGACGGGATAAATCAGTATCTGAAAGGCTGGACGCAGGTTTTCCGGGGCATGGGTGACCAGTGAGGAAGCCAGATGTCCACCTGCCGAAAGCCCTTGGATACCAATATTTTCCGGATCGATGTTCCATTCTTTTGCATAAGTTTTGACCATTCTCATGGCTTCGTAAGCATCGGAAAGCGTTACTTCGCAGTTTCCTTTGGGAATGCGGTAGTGCAGGGTGATGACGGCAATGCCGTGTCCCAGATAAAAGGGAATCCAGGTCTTCATATAATTGACGTAGGAAGTCCTCGCATAGCCGCCGCCGGGGATGCAGAGAATGGCTCTGCCCGTACTTTTATCCTTTGCAGGGAGAAAGACCCGCATGGCCGGTTTATATTCAGGGTCCGAAATATCATAAGATCCGCCGTCCTGGCCATTGCTGTTGGGCAATCCGTTTAGCCATAACTTTACGTCGAAAGCTTGTCCTTGAGCCAAGGCGGGGAGTACTGTGAAGAAAAGCAGCAATAGTGCTGCAAACATTCTTTTTGTCAATGGTTTCATTTATATTGGTTTTAAAGCGAGAAATGTCTGGCCTGTCAGTTTTTCATTGCAAATATATACATTTGACTTCTGCGAAACAAAGGAAAGGAAACTTTTTTTGTTTTTCATAAGAATGACGATTCGGAAACAGTTTTTTTGCACTCCGTAAGGAAACTGCAAGAGGAGTGTATGAACGGATAAAGACTATAAGAGGTGTCGCTCTGTCACGGTTTGTTCACTAAAAATCCTAAATATTAAGACTTCTGTTATTTTTCTTTCCTTTTTGTGATAAAATATAAAAAAGATAAGTTATTTTTGCATTTGTTACTTTGGAATATAAAATGGTAGATAATTCTTCAACATCATTGGATGTAGATAAAATTCTTCAGTCGAAAGCAGGGAACAAGGCGAAATATGTTCCTCGCTTTGTGGTTAACTATCTGAAGAAAATACTTCATCAGGATGAACTGAATATATTTTTGAAATCAACGGCCGGAAAGGTGGGAGTTCCTTTTCTGAAGGATTCCGTGAAGTTCCTGGACATGACCTTGAAGGTTCATGGAATGGAAAATCTTCCTGAAAACGGCTTGTGTACTTTCGTGAGCAACCATCCGCTGGGGGGGCAGGATGGAGTGGCTTTGGGATTTATCCTCGGCACAAAGTATGACGGGAAAATAAAATATCTTGTCAACGACCTGCTGATGAATCTGAAAGAACTTGCACCGCTGTTTATCCCGATAAACAAGACGGGTTCACAGTCGAAAGATTTTCCCCGCATGGTTGAGGCCGCTTTTGCCTCCGACAATCATATCCTCATGTTTCCCGCAGGTCTTTGTTCCCGCAGGCAAAACGGAATTATCCGGGACTTGGCATGGAAAAAGACATTCATAACGAAGAGTATAGAACATCAGCGCAATGTGGTTCCCATTCATTTTGAAGGCCGGAATTCAGGCTTTTTCTATAATCTGGCAAATGTCTGCAAGCTTCTGGGACTCAAATTCAATGTGGCCATGCTGTATCTTGTGGATGAGATGTTTAAAAACAAGCATAAGACATTCCATGTTTCCATCGGGAAACCAATCCCCTGGCAAACTTTTGATAAATCGAAAACTCCTGCCCAATGGGCTGAATATGTGAAAGAAATTGTATATGAACTTTAAGAAAAAACACTATGGAAGAGATTATAGCGCCAATAGGTAAAGAAATTCTTAAATCAGAACTGACAGAAGAAAGAAGACTTCGTTTTACGAATAAAAGTAATAATGAAATATATATCGTCACGTGGCAGGATTCGCCCAACGTGGTGAAGGAAATAGGACGATTGCGTGAAATCGCTTTCAGAGCAGCCGGAGGAGGTACGGGAAAGTCCATGGACTTGGATGAATACGATACCATGGAGAATCCTTACAAGCAACTGATTGTGTGGAATCCGGAAGCTGAAGAGATTTTAGGGGGATACCGATATATTCTGGGAACGGACGTGCAGAAAGATGAACACGGACATCCCGTGCTGGCTACTGCCCACATGTTTAATTTCTCTGAGAAATTCATGAAGGATTATCTGCCTACCACGATTGAGTTGGGACGCTCTTTTGTCACTCTTGAGTATCAGTCAACAAGGGCCGGATCGAAAGGCTTGTTCGCTCTGGACAATCTTTGGGACGGATTGGGAGCACTTACAGTTATCATGCCTAAAGTGAAATATTTCTTCGGGAAAATGACCATGTATCCTTCTTTCCATCGCCAGGGACGTGATATGATTCTCTATTTTCTCAACAAGCATTTCGGCGATAAGGATAATTTGATTACTCCGGTGAAGCCGTTGTTGATAGAAAGTGATCCTGCGGAACTTGCACAGTTGTTTAAGTATGACTCTTTCAAGGAAGACTATAAGATTCTGAATACAGAAGTCCGCAAACTCGGATATAATATTCCTCCTTTGGTGAATGCCTATATGAGTTTGTCGCCGACCATGAAGATGTTTGGAACGGCTATCAATTACGGTTTCGGCGATGTAGAGGAAACCGGCATCCTGATTGCGGTAGACGAAATTCTGGAAGAGAAGAGAATCCGGCATATAGAATCCTTTGTAAAGAAGAATCCTGATGCTGTGAGATTGACTTCTGGAGCCAACAACGTGATTTACAAGGAAGACTGATTAAACTGCCGGAAGGCTGTTCCCATTGATCTTGCGATATAAGTCGAGTGCATAGATATCTGTCATGCCACTGATATAATCCAATACGGCTTGTATCTTGCCGTAGAGTGTGGGTGCTGCCATGTCATATTGTTCCGAGACGCGGCTGATGAGCAGTTGCGAATAAGCTTTTTCGGGATGGGTAACGGCTTGCATCATCAATTCGATGAGGGTGCTGATAATCCGGAATCCAGCCAGTTCGATATCACATACATCTTTGCTTTTATAGATGCGTTTGAACGACAAGGCTTCGCATTGTTGATAAGCGATGCGGGATTGTTCGGGTAAATTTTTTACCAATGTCCCTTCGAAAGTTCCGGCAAGAATTTTTTCCTCATTGTCGATGAAAACCTTGACGCTTTCCTTGATGAGACGCCCGATAACGCATGAGCGCAGATAGGCAATCTGTTCGTTCTGGTCGCTCACCAGGTTGAATATCTCGTGAATGTGTGATGCCTTTCCTTCCGGTATGAAATTCAGCATGAGTTCTTTTGTTTCATCGAGCGTAAGCAACTTGAGTTTGAATGCATCTTCCAGGTCCATCATTTGGTAACAGATGTCATCTGCTGCTTCTACCAGATAGACAAGAGGATGGCGCACATATTTCAAGGGTTGTGCTTCCCGGCTCAAGCGGATGATTCCCAATTCATCGGCTATCTTGCGGAAGTCCTCGGCCTCGGAAAGAAAGAATCCGAATTTCGATTTGTCTTTACAGTAAAGGGAAGAATAAGGGTATTTCACAATGGATGCCAGAGTGGAATAAGTCAATACAAATCCTCCTTTTCTCCTTCCGTTGAACTGATGGGTGAGGAGTCTGAAAGCATTGGCATTGCCTTCGAAATGGATGATATCTTCCCATTCCTGAAGAGTCATCTTTTCGTGAAGCTCATAACCTTCTCCTTCTGAAAAGAAAGTGGAAATGGCTTTTTCGCCTGAATGTCCGAAAGGCGGGTTGCCCATGTCATGAGCCAGACAGGCTGCCGAAACAATGGCTCCTATCTCACTAATATTGGAATCTTGCAGTTCGGGATGGATAGACAGTAGCTGCTTGGAAACTTCATTCCCGAGAGAGCGCCCTACACACGAAACTTCCAAACTATGGGTAAGACGATTATGTACGAATACACTTCCCGGTAAAGGGAATACTTGTGTCTTGTTTTGCAGACGGCGGAAAGGGGCAGAAAAAATAAGTCTGTCATAGTCGCGCTGAAATTCAGAACGATCGTCCTTTCTCTTTTCATGCAGTTCTTCCAGTCCGAATCTCTTGTTGGAGATTAATTGCTTCCAATCCATTGTCATGCGTTTTATTTATGCAAAAGTAATGTAAATGTGCCAAACAATCACTTATTTTTCTGAAAATGTATAATAAATTAGTGTGAAATGACTAAATTTGCAGCTAATATAATAGTATGTAAATGAAAGTAAAACTGATAAACCGTTCCAAGCATGCTGTGCCGGCTTATGCCACGGAACAGTCCGCAGGTATGGACCTTAGGGCCAATCTGGACGAACCGATTGAAATGGAACCTCTGCAGAGGTGTCTGGTTCCAACAGGTCTTTTCATGGCTTTGCCGAAAGGCTATGAAGCACAGATAAGGCCCCGTAGCGGATTGGCTTTGAAAAAAGGAATCACTGTGCTGAATTCACCGGGAACCATTGATGCGGACTATCGGGGCGAGATATGCATCATACTGATTAATCTCTCATCCGAAAAATTCGTTATCGAAGATGGTGAGCGTATTGCGCAGATGGTTATTGCACGCCACGAACAGGCCGAGTGGGAAGAAACCGAGACTCTGGAGGAAACGGAGCGTGGAGCGGGTGGCTTCGGACATACGGGAAAAGAATGACAATGAGAAAAATACAGCCCATGAAGGTGAGTGTGAAGGGAGGATTGCTTGTCGGGCTTCTGGTCTTGGCAGGATGCGGGTCTATTCATAGGGGAGCGGAAGCATCACAAAAAAACGTGTCCGCTCAGAAAATGGAACTGACGGCCGACCAGCAAAGGAAGTATGATTATTATTTCCTTGAAGCTCTGCGCATGAAGCAGAAAGGAGAATGGACGGCTGCCATGGATTTATATAATCATTGTCTGCAGATAGATTCCTGTGCCCCTTCGGCTCTGTATGAGGTATCTCAGTTTTATCTGATGCTGGGACAGAAGGACATCAGCAGGAAATATCTTGCCAAGGCTGTATCTTTGGATTCTGATAATTTCTGGTACAAACAGACGCTTGCCGCTTTGTATGAGGATGATGAGAACTACAAGAAAGCCATTTCGCTGTATGAGGAAATGGTTAAGAAATATCCCGACAGAAGTGATATATTGATGCTTCTTACGGACCTTTACAACAAAAATGACGATCATGCCAATGTGGTTCGTTCTTTGGACCGGTTGGAGACGCTGGAGGGAAAATCCGAACAGATAAGCATGGAAAAGTTCAGGCAATATCTCACGATGGGTCAGAAGGAAAAGGCTTACAAGGAAGTGGAGAATCTTTCTATTGAATACCCTAATGACTTAAGATATCAGGTCATGTTGGGCGATGCCTATCTCAATGACGGAAAGAATAAGGATGCTTATGAGATTTATCGCCGTGTACTGGATAAAGAGCCTGAGAATGCTTTTGCCCAGCTTTCTTTGGCCACCTATTATAATAAGATTGGACAGGATTCACTTTACAGGGCGGAACGGGAAAAAGTCTTGTTGAACGGGCAACTGAATACCGAAGCTCGTCTGAATCTGATGCGCCGTGTCATTGTAGAGAATGAACAGGGAAAGAAAGATAGCACGGAGGTTCTGAATCTCTTTGATAAAATTTTGAAGGAATCTCAGGACAACGCAGATATGGGAATGCTTTGCGCTCAGTATATGATTACGAAAAATCTACCTGAAGATAGAGTCAAACCGGTCTTGAATAAGATTCTTTCGATTGAGCCGGATAATTCCGTAGCGCGGCTTCAATTGTTGAGTTATGCCGTGAAGAAGGAAGATTATAAAGCTGCAATCGATATATGCAAACCTGCACTGGAATACAATCCGGAATCCATGGAGTTCTATTATTATCTGGGAGTGGCTTATTACCAGACAGACAAGAAGGAAGAGGCTTTGGATGTTCTCAAGAAAGGAACCGGACAACTCAATGAGAAAAGCGACAAGAAAATAGTATCCGATTTTTATGCCATTATGGGAGATATCTACCACACCAAGAATATGAATAACGAGGCTTATGCCGCTTATGATTCTTCGCTGGTATATAATCCTGAGAATATAGGTTCGCTGAACAATTATGCATATTATTTGTCCGTTGAGCATAAGAATCTCGACAAGGCAGAGGAAATGAGTTACAAGACAATCAAGGCAGAACCTCAGAACAGCACTTATCTGGATACGTATGCCTGGATATTGTTCGAAAAGAAGAAATATACCGAGGCGCTTATCTATATAGAACAAGCCATGAAAAACGGTGGTGATAAAAGTTCGGTTATCGTGGAACATTGCGGCGACATTTCTTTTATGAATGGAGACAAGGAGTCGGCCATGAAATACTGGAAGCAGGCGGATGCAATGGAGAACGAATCAAAGACATTAAAAAAGAAAATAGCAAAAAAAGAATATATAGCGGAATAAAATGATTATGAAAAAGTTCACTTATTATTTATGCTTGTGTGGTTTGTTTGTGCTGACCTTGTCGTCCTGCAAAACCTCGCAAGTGGCGGCTCCGGCTAAAACAGTTCCGGCACAGGCTGCAGATACATTTGATGAAGCTAAATTTTTAACCAATGTAGTCTCGAATGCAGTGAATGTTCCTGCCATAACAGCAAAGATGAAAATGACCCTGAACTATGGAGATCAGAAGATTTCCGTGGGAGGGAATCTGAAGATGAAAAGAGATGATGTGATTCAGTTGGCTTTGGTAGGCTTTGGAATCATTGAGGGCGGACGTCTTGAATTTACCAAGGACAAGGTGTTGATCCTGGACAGAATAAACAATCAGTACACGTACGTTCCTTATTCGCAGGTCTCTTTCTTGAAAGATGCCAATTTGGATTTCAATGTATTGCAGTCTCTTTTTTGGAATGAAGTTTTTGTTCCCGGCAAGAAAGTAACGGAAGAAGCACTCGATATCAAGAAAAGCAATGACGAGCTGGCTGTGATGAAAGTAAAGGATTCCAAAGAGCTGACTTATCAGTTTCTTACTTCACTGGTTACGGGGCTGATTCAGGAAACCAGAATTTCGGACGCAAACAATAAGTATACACTTCATTGGACATACGGTGAGTTTAACAAATTTGCCGGGAAAGATTTTCCTGCATACATGGGCATGCAGGTCGACGGAATCAAGAAACAGGCTTCGGTAGAGTTCCGTTTCAACCATATGAACTATGATTCGGATTGGGAGACGCGTACGTCTATTCCCAAGAGATATAAAGAAGTTGCACCGGAAGTAATCTTGAAACGTTTGATGTCATTATGATACGTTGTTTCTTATCGTTGATGTTGGCTTTGGTCTTGTGTTGTCCTGTGGAGGCACAGACGTCGAAAAAAATAAAGAACCTGCAGAGCAGAAGGGAATTTCTTCAGAAGAAAATTCAGGAGAAGGAATCGCTTTTGCGTTCCACAAAAAAAGATGTGAAGAGTCAGTTGGGTAATCTTGCCCTTATTTCAGGACAAATCAACGAGAGAAAAAATTATATTGTCTCCATTGATAATGATATGAAATCCCTGGATAAGGACATCGGTTCTTTGCAGGGACAGATAGATTTGCTCCAGAAAGATTTGGAAGACAAAAAAGTGAAATACAAGTCTTCTGTACAGTATATGTACAGCCATCGCTCCATTCAGAAGAAACTTATTTTTATCTTTTCGGCACATTCCCTCGGGAAAATATATCGGAGAATGCGATATGTGAACGAGTATGCCACTTATCAGAGGGTTCAAGGAGAAGAGATAAGACAGCGTGAACTTCAGGTCATGAACAAACGCAATGAAGTGAAGATGGTCCTTACTGAAAAGGGTTCCTTGTTGAAACAGCATCAACAGGCTCAAATCAAGCTTGAATCTCAGGAAAAGGAACAGCAGGGTATGCTGAACGAATTGAAAAAGAAACAGAGAAGCATACAGAATGAAATATCCAAGCAACGCACGGAAGCATCAGCATTGAATGCCAAAATCGATCGGCTGATTGCTATAGAGATAGCCGCGGCCAAACGCAGAGCGGAAGAAGAGGCAAGAAGACGTGAAAAAGCTCGGCTGGAGGCAGAGGCTCGTAGTAAGGCTGCAGAAGCGGCTGCTGCTGCAGAAGCCAGAAAAGAGGCTGCAAAGATGGCTAATAACAATTCAGACAACAGCAAAAAGAGTACAAGTGAGAGAACAGAAGCTCCTTTGGTTGCTGTCACAAAAAAGAGAGAAGCCCCGATGGAAATCTATACGACCGACTCAGAAGACAGGAAACTTTCCGGTATTTTTGAACGTAACAGAGGGTCTTTGCCTATGCCTATTACGGGATCTTATGTGATTGTCAGTCATTATGGGCAGTATAATGTAGCCGGTTTGTCCAATGTGAAACTCGATAATAAGGGCATTGACATCAAAGGTCGCTCCGGAGCTCAGGCAAGAGCAATCTTTAATGGAGAAGTCTCGGCAATTTTCCAGTTCGGGGGATTGAATAATGTAATTATACGTCATGGAAGCTACATGTCGGTATATTGCAATCTTTCGTCGGTATTCGTTCGCGAAGGAATGCATGTTAATACCCGTCAAGTGATAGGAAATGTGCATACGGATTCTTCCGGCAACGCAATTCTTCATTTCCAGCTTCGCAAGGAAACTTCCAAACTGAATCCTGAAGCCTGGTTGAGATAGTTTGACAGGCAGTTATTCAAAGGGTAAGTCCGTCAAGAATATTGAGATAAAGAGTGATGGCCTGACGGATTTCTTCTTCTTTTATATATTCATTGGCTGTGTGTGAACGCGAAGATTCTCCGGGACCCATTTTCAGAGAAGGACATTTCATGAGTGCCTGGTCGGAAAGAGTTGGTGATCCGAAGGGAGTTCTTCCAAGTTCGAGAGTCCTTTTCATGAAAGGATGGCCCGAATCAATGCGAGATGAATTCAGACGGAATGAACGGGCTGCGACTTCGCTTTTGACGGACGACCGGATGATGTCAAAGATTTCTTCATTGGTATAGCATTCGTTGCTGCGTACATCAACCACAAAACTGCATCTATCCGGAATGATATTGTGCTGAATGCCTGCGTTTATTTGTGTGACTGTCATTTTTACCGGGCCTAATAGGGGGGAATCCTTTTCGAACTTATAATCTCTGAACCATTCTATGTCGCCAAGTGCTTTATAAATGGAATTATCTCCTTCATTGCGTGCTGCATGGCCTGCTTTGCCATAGGTCGTTACGTCAAGTACCATCAGTCCTTTTTCGGCTATAGCCGGTTGCATGCCGGTTGGTTCGCCAACCAACGCCAAATCTATTTTGGGAAGGAGGCTCAAAACACTGGAAATCCCGTTTTTTCCCGAAATTTCTTCCTCGCAGGATGCAAGATAAATCAGATTATAGTTCTGCTGGGTATGATTCAGTTCCTTGAAAACTTCAAATAGAGAAACAAGGCTGGCTCCTGCATCATTGCTTCCTAAACCATAGATGCAGCCATTCTCCTCAATCGGTGAAAACGGATCTTTTGTCCAATCATGTGCAGGTTTTACTGTGTCAATGTGAGAGTTAAGGAGGATGGTCGGTTTCTCCCCGTTAAAATTGTTGCAGATGCACCAGAGATTATTCCCTGCGCGATGCGGAAAGATATCCGATTTACGAATGAAACTCTCTAAAAAATCTGCGGCATTCTTTTCTTCTTTGCTGATGGAAGGTATGCCAATAAGCCCTTTGAGCAATCCGATTGCCTCTGAAGTTAATTCTTCAATGCACATAAACTATCATTTTGATTACAAATATACGATTAGTTTTAAATAAAACTATTATCTTTGCAGTAATTTTAAAACATTTGTAAGATGACTTATCCACATTTGTCTGTATTAATTCATGAGCAAGCCAAAAAGTACGGTGACCGTGTAGCGCTACGGTATCGGAATTATTCAAAGGGAGTATGGGTTCCTATTTCGTGGAATGAATTTTCATTAAAAACCAAGATGGTATCCAATGCAATGCTTGAAATGGGAGTGGGATTGCAGGAAAATTTAGGCGTTTTTTCTCAGAACAAGCCGGAATGCCTTTATGCCGATTTCGGAGCATATGGCATCAGGGCTGTAACAATACCGCTTTATGCAACCAGTTCGGAAGCACAAGTACACTATATTATTTCCGATGCCGAAATCCGTTTTTTGTTTGTTGGCGAACAATACCAATATGATGTGGCATATCGCGTGATGCCTTTGTGCAAGAGCTTGCACCAACTTATTATTTTTGATCGCTCGGTAAAGTTGAGACCGGAGGATAAAACGTCAGTCTATTTTGAGGATTTTCTTAAAAAGGGTGAGAAACTGCAGAGACAGTCTGAGGTTGATGCTTTATCCAAGATTGCCAGTGAAGATGATTTGGCCAACATTTTATATACAAGTGGGACTACCGGAAATTCGAAAGGAGTGATGTTACATCATTCTTGTTATATGGAGGCTTTTCGAACTCACGATATTCGTCTGAAGACGCTTTCAGACAAAGATGTGTCCATGAATTTTCTTCCGTTGACACATATTTTTGAACGCGGATGGGTTTATGTATGTCTGATGAAGGGATGTGAAATTTGTGTGAACTTGGTACCGCAGGATATCCAGAAGACCATTAAAGAAGTCCGGCCGACAGTAATGTGTTCGGTTCCCCGTTTTTGGGAAAAGGTATATGCAGGTGTGCAGGAAAAAATAAATTCATCAAGTCCTATTCTGAGAAATATGATGATCGATGCCATTCGGATAGGGAGAATTCATAATATAGAATGCTTGCGCAGAGGTATTGAGCCCCCTGTATCAGTGCGTTTGAAATATGCCTTATATGAAAAAACAATTTATAAACTTCTGAAAAAGACAATCGGAATAGAAAGAGGGAATTTCTTCCCTACAGCCGGAGCTGCTGTACCGCCTGCAGTAGAAAAGTTCGTATCTTCCGTGGGTATCAATATGATGGTCGGCTATGGTCTTACCGAATCAACGGCGACGGTTTCCTGCGATGATTTCACTACAACTCACACGATAGGTGCAGTGGGACGTCCGATGCCGGATTTGCAGGTAAAGATAGGAGAAAATAATGAAATCCTTCTGAAGGGAAAAACAATAACCAAAGGATATTATAGAAATCCGAATGCCACGAATGAGGCTATAGATGCCGAAGGATGGTTCCACTCTGGGGATGCGGGATATATGAAAGACGGAGAGCTGTTTTTGACTGAGCGTATCAAGGATTTGTTTAAAACATCTAATGGTAAATACATAGCACCGCAAATTATCGAATCCAAACTGGTCGTTGACCGTTTTATAGATCAGATTGCAATCATTGCAGATCAAAGGAAATTCGTTTCAGCTTTGATTATACCGGAATATGGGCTTGTGGAAAAATATGCCAAGGAAAAAGGAATCGCTTTCACATCGAGAACGGATTTGCTTGTCAATCCTCAAATAATAAGTCTTTTTAAAGAGCGTATTGACACTTTGCAGCAGGAATTTGCACATTACGAACAAGTGAAGCGTTTCACTTTGCTTCCTGAACCGTTCAGTATGGATAACGGAGAACTGACAAATACATTGAAGATTCGCAGACCGGTGCTAAATGCCCATTATGCTGATATAATAAATAAAATGTATGAAGAATAGCTCAAATTGTTTTCCTTGTTTTTGCGGCTGAAAATATTTAATATATCTTTGTGGTTAAATTTGATTTTGAATGGTTACTGTAGAACAGTTAAAGAACATAAATGAGCGTACTGACGCTTTGAAGAGATATCTGGACATTGACTCGAAGTTGATTCAAGTTGAGGAAGAAAAACTGCGGACCCAGGTTCCCGGCTTTTGGGATGACCCTAAAAAGGCTGAAGTGCAAATGAGAAAGGTTAAAAGCATCCAGAATTGGATTGACGGATACAACGAAGTCAAGAATCTGGTTGATGAAGCATCTCTTTCTCTTGATTTCTTCAAGGACGAATTGATGACCGAAGATGAGGTGGATGCGGCTTATTCCAAAGCAGCTGAAGCTGTTGAGACTTTGGAATTGAAGAACATGCTGAGAAGTGAGGCCGATCAGATGGATTGTGTACTTAAGATAAATTCAGGCGCCGGGGGGACTGAAAGTCAGGACTGGGCATCTATGTTGATGCGAATGTACATGCGTTGGGCTGAATCCAATGGCTATAAGCTGACTGTAGAGAACTTGCTTGAAGGTGATGAGGCTGGAATAAAGTCCGTTACCATGAACATTGAGGGAGATTATGCCTATGGTTATCTGAAAGGAGAAAACGGAGTACATCGTCTGGTTCGTGTATCGCCCTATAATGCTCAAGGTAAGCGTATGACATCATTTGCTTCGGTTTTCGTAACTCCTTTAGTGGATGATACAATTGAGGTAAACATCGAACAGGCGCGTATTTCATGGGATACTTTCCGGTCAGGTGGCGCAGGAGGTCAAAATGTAAATAAAGTGGAGTCCGGAGTTCGTCTTCGTTATCAGTATAAAGATCCGTATACAGGTGCTGAAGAAGAAATCCTGGTTGAAAATACAGAGACGCGAGACCAACCAAAGAATAGAGATAATGCGATGAGGCTTTTACGTTCCATCCTGTATGACAAGGAGATGAAGCATCGTATGGAAGAGCAGGCAAAGGTAGAGGCCGGAAAGAAGAAAATTGAATGGGGATCACAGATTCGAAGCTATGTCTTCGATGACCGTCGTGTCAAGGATCATCGCACCAACTATCAGACAAGTGATGTGAATGGCGTGATGGATGGAAAAATCGATGGGTTCATTAAAGCCTATTTGATGGAATTCTCAGGTTCGGAACAAGAGGGATAAAAGAAACTTTTAAATATTATTACTATGAGTGCAATGGATAAAAAGGCAAAAGCCGAAGCCAGAGAGAAAAAACAACAAGAACAAGGTGCAAAGATTATTAAAATAATCGTTTGGTGTCTTGCCATTCTTGCTATTCTCGGCATCTACTACTGGTCACAATCAATGTAATTAGTTGTGGCTCAAGAAATAGAAAGAAAATTTTTGGTTACAGGCGACTTTAAGCAAGCCGCCTGCAATCATACACACATCGTTCAGGGTTATATCAGTGCAACCAAAGAACATACTGTAAGAATTCGAATCAGAGACGACAAAGGATATATCACCATTAAAGGACCATCCACAGACAATGGGTTGAGCCGATATGAATGGGAGAAAGAACTTTCTTTGTGCGAAGCTCAGGAATTAATGCAGTTGTGCAAGACCGGTGTCATTGATAAAGTCCGATATCTGGTCAAAAGCGGTCAACATACCTTTGAGGTGGATGAATTTCATGGAGCCAATGAAGGCTTGATTGTTGCCGAAGTCGAATTGCAAAGTCCCGATGAGGAATTCTTGAAACCGTCTTTTATAGGACAGGAAGTTACCGGAATTCCCCGTTATTATAATTCACATCTGATGGAATATCCATATTCCAAATGGTCCGGGCAATAATTATATAATCAGTTTTTCTTGTTTTTTACTATACGGCGTAAAATAAAATAGCCTATAAGTGATGCCAGTATCACTCCAATGCTGTTAGCTGTAAAGTCCAGCCAATCTCCGTTTCTTCTTCCATTGGTGAGAAACTCTTGTCCGAGTTCAATCATACCGCTCATCAGAATAGGAAGCAAAATGGCTCCTATGCTGACGTGTTTTTTGTTGAAAAAGGAATGACTTCTCAGATATTCTATCCAAATTGTTCCACTCAAAACTGCATACATGCATATATGAACCCATTTGTCAATCAATGGAACATTATCCATCGGGGTTTCCGGTATGGTACAGAAAGATAGAAAAAGAATCATGGTTACTACCAGCCATGTCAAAGGATAATCCTTGATATATTTTTTCATAGCATAAAATTTCATCATTTCTACAAAAGTAGAAAAATAATTTCTAATTTTGCAAAAAGACAATGCAAAATGCAATATAAATGAGGGTAGACAATGAAAAATGAAAGAATAGGATTTGGTAGTAAGTTAGGAGCAGTCCTTGCTTCGGCAGGTTCCGCTGTCGGGTTGGGTAACGTTTGGAGGTTTCCATACGAAACAGGGCAGCATGGAGGTGCGGCATTCATACTTATCTATTTGGGATGTATCATATTTTTCGGCGTGCCTATTATGATGTCCGAATTTGTGATAGGTCGTAGTACGCACTGCAATACGGCGGGTGCCTATAAGAAACTCGCGCCTGGAACCCCTTGGAAGTGGGTAGGCTTTCTTGGAGTACTGACGGGTTTTCTTATTTTAAGTTATTATTCAGTTGTGGCCGGGTGGACACTGGAGTATATTTTTGAGGCTTTGGGAAATGCTTTTTCCGGCAAAACAGCAGCTCAGTTCGAGAGTTCTTTTTCAGAGTTTACGCAAGATCCGTTTCGGCCTGTTCTTTGGATGATTGTCTTCCTTTTGCTGACTCATTATATTGTGGTGAAGGGCGTTGATAAAGGAATAGAGCGTTCTTCCAAGATTATGATGCCTTTATTGTTTGTGATAGTTATCATATTGGTCTTTTGTTCTTTGTCACTGGATAATTCTGAGAAGGGACTTGACTTCCTGTTAAAACCCGATTTCAGTAAAGTAAATTCGGATGTTTTCCTAGGAGCTATGGGGCAGGCTTTCTTTTCCTTGAGCCTTGGAATGGGTGCCCTTTGTACTTATGCCTCCTATTTCACTCCGGAAACGAATCTGACCAAGACTGCTTTTAGTGTTGCGACTATTGATACATTAGTCGCTATTTTAGCCGGATTGATTATTTTTCCTGCCGCTTTCAGCGTAGGAATAGAACCGGATAAAGGCGCTTCTTTGGTCTTTATAACTCTGCCGAATGTATTCCAGCAAGCATTTCACGGTTTGCCTGTTTTATCTTATATCTTTGCTTTGATGTTTTATGTGCTTTTGGCTATAGCTGCACTTACGTCCACCATTTCGCTGCATGAGGTAGCTACGGCTTATTTGCATGAAGAGTTTGGCATTACCCGAAAGAAAGCTGCGTGCATGGTTACTTCGGTATGTATCTTTTTAGGGATATTCTGTTCTTTGTCTTTAGGAATTATGCATAATGTCAAAGTCTTTGGTCTGAATATCTTTGATTTGTTTGATTATGCTACGACAAAAATCATGTTGCCTGTGGGTGGTATGTTTATTTCTATATTTGTCGGCTGGTATTTGGACAAAAAGTTAGTATGGAGTGAAATTATGAACGAGGGACATTTACACAGGTCTTTCTTCAAAGTCTTTATATTCATTCTTCGTTTTGTGGCACCTATTGGCATAGCTTTGATTTTCCTCAATGAACTAGGCCTGTTTAAAATAATAGAAAAGGCCCTGACTAAATGATGTCCGGGCCTTTTCATGTGTCTTATCGTTTCACTTTGTATCCTGCAGCTGCGGCAATCTTCATAGGAATTTCCGCATTGTCCGTTTTCGCTTCAAACAGGTTCGAGCCCGCACCGATTGCAAATACCGGAACATAGCCGCCTGAATGGGCATAACTGGCCCAGCTCAGCATGGCAATGTCATTGATGATTTTTCTTGCAACAGCTGCGATAGGTTCATTTTTTGAGTACATGTTTTCATCCATCTTAACCGATTGGAATCCAAAACTGTCATCGTAGGCTTTTTTCAAGTCGGCTTGCTGTTGAAGTGTCAAGGTTATGGTGTCCCAAAATCCGAAATATTTTTTCAGGGTTTCTTGCATTGTTTCCCATGAAATTTTGTTATTCGATTCTTTTCTCATATCCTTGATTATTTCAGTAAATTTCACTTGACTTACTTTTTGAGAAGCCAAAGCTTTCAGATTCAATGCGTAAACGCCATTTCCCAGTACGAATCCTCCTGTTTCATGATCGGCTGTAATAACAATGAGAGTTTCTTTGGGATGTTTTAAGTAGAAATCATACGCAATGCGGATGGAATTATCAAAATCAATGATTTCTTGTACCATTGTCGCACCATCATTTCCATGGCAGGCATGGTCTATCTTTCCTCCTTCTACCATGAAGAAGAATCCTTTTTTATTGTCCTTCATCAGAAAATCCAAACCGGCTTTTGTTTGCTCCTCCAAGGTCATGTCTCCAGACTGTCGGTCTATCGCATATGGGAACTCATTGATATCCTTGGCTTCTTCCGGTTGTAGAAGTATCATGTTTTTTGCACTTTTTGATTTCTGTAGATACTGATTATAACCTCGTGCTATCGTAAAGCCGGCTTTCGTAGCCAAAGAATAAAGATTTTCCGCTTGCGGATTGTCTTTATCGGTAGGTTGGACGAAATCCGAACCTCCGTAATAATCAAACTTGGCTTTGATGAGATCCATACCTATACTATAGTAGCTGGCCCTTTTAGCTTGATGGGCGTAAAAGGCAGCGGGAGTAGCATTGTCAACACCGACACTGGTGCAGATACCAACTTTTTTTCCTGCAGTTTTAGCCCATACAGCAATACTGTTTACCGGAGTCTTTAAGTCAGGGGTCAGGCCTAAAGTCCCATTCTGTGTTTTGACACCTGTAGCAAGGGCAGTTCCACTGGCTGCAGAGTCAGTGATGCCTGATGAAGTTGAAAATGTCGTTGCTACTGTCATATGAGGAAATTGTGTAAAAAGAAGGGGTGAGATCCCTATTTTTCCTTGTATCTCGCCTAAGTACATTTCTGTTCCATGAACTTGATTTACACCCATCCCGTCTCCTATAAAATAGAAGACATATTTGGCTTGCTGGGCCAGACCGCTTATAGCAAAGATAAGCAAACTCAGTAATAATAAAGAATATCTTTTCATATAAAGTCATTTTAAGTGAATAATATATGTATTGTAGTACCTTACAAAGTTAATACCAAAATCTTTTTTTAAGGAATAAACGCCTATTTTTCTTGACTTATATCATTAAAACAGTCCAAAAACATGTTTTACAGCATAAATATTTGCATTTTATATTATTCTATGCTTATCTTTGCAGTGTCAATCAAAAAGAGAGACAGGATAACAAAGAGATTATTTATAGGTATTATTTAAGGTAAAAAGAGCTATCCTCAAGGTGATAGTAAAGTTTTTAGGATTAATTTAAAGGTAAAAAGAAAAATGAGCTTTCGGCAATACCGCCGAAGGTTTCGAAAGGAGAACAAAATTATGAAAAAGAAAATGATTGATTTCAAGAACAGAGTGAAGAGTGCAACAATTGAAGCATTGACTTGTCTTGGAGAAAGTGTAATGTTGGGCGCAGGTGTCTGACATTTTTAAAAGCAAATGAAAATCCCGTAAGGGCGTAAATAGTGAACGGATGCTGTTGGTTAACAGCATCCGTTTTTTGTTGATTTATTGCATTTCTTGGAATCTTTCTTTATCTTTACACCCGGTTTAAATAATAAATAATGTGATGAATGTAAAGAAGACTTTTCTATTTAGCTTCCTGCTAATGTCGGTCTGGGCTGATGTCCTGGCCTATTGTTTGCCCAACCGTCCCGATTCGCTTTTTCTTTTTTCGTATTCGACGACTAAGAACCGTTGCCGCAATGGACTTCATTTTGCTTGGAGTGCTGATGGTAGCCGTTGGACCAAAATAGGGAACGAATACGGTTTTTTAACATGCGATTATGGTTCGTGGAGTACACAGAAACGAATGATAGATCCTGTTCTGGAGCGGAATGCTGATGGTATATGGTTTTGCTCTTGGCTGGTAAATGAAAATGATAAAATCATAGCCCGGACACAATCTCTTGATTTGCTCCTTTGGAAGCCACAGGAATTTTATAAAGAAAGCGTTATAATGCGACCAGACCGTAGTGCAAGGCGAGACAGCATTTATTTTTCCAATGGAGAAAAAGCGATCGGACAAATACACAAAGTAGAGAGTCGACTCGTTGACAATCTGATAGGGCGATATGACCAGAAGGCTTATCGTAGTCAGCTTGATGCAGAACAAATGAAGGATGATGCTTTACGTTTCAAAGGTTTACTTCCCGTTAGAACACAACTTACGGTGCAACCTGGTCCGATTAAGAGAATAAGCAAGGACTTGATAGGAATCTTTTTCGAAGATATAAATTATGGAGCTGACGGAGGATTGTATGCGGAGTTAATTCAAAACAGGGATTTTGAATATAATCTACATGATAAATTGGGCACCGATCCTGATTGGAATGCTATGCATTCCTGGAAAGTGAAAGGTGACGGACTCACTTTTACTGTTGATACGGTTCAGCCTATCCATATTCATAATCCTCATTATGCTTTACTGAATGTGAAAACTCCTGGAAGTGCTTTGGTGAATGAGGGTTGGGACGGCATTGCTCTACAGAAGGGCGAGAAATATGATTTTTCACTATTTGGAAAAAGAACGACTGGAACCTCATCTGCCGTAAGCATCATTTTACGCGACAATTCGGGTTCTGTTGTTGCATCGTCATTAATCAGTATTCCGTCGGGGTCCTGGAAGAAGGTAAAATCAACTATGATAGCGTCTTCAACAGTTCAAGCGGCTACGTTGGAAATAATACCTTCAGGAACAGGCGGCTATGCTTTTGATATGGTGTCCTTGTTTCCTCACAATACTTTTAAAAACCGTCCGAATGGTTTGCGGAAAGATCTTGCTCAGACACTTGCAGACCTTCATCCTCGTTTTGTGCGTTTTCCCGGAGGTTGTGTTGCACATGGCGATGGATTAGGCAATATTTATCGCTGGAAGAATACGATTGGTCCTCTGGAATCACGAGTGCCCCAACGTAATTTATGGGGGTATCACCAGACCGCAGGACTTGGTTATTATGAGTTTTTCCAGTTTTGTGAAGATATTGGAGCTAAGCCTTTACCTGTACTGGCTGCAGGAGTCCCTTGTCAGAATTCTCAAGATGGCGGTGCCGGACAGCAATGCGGTATTCCTATGAATGAGATGAAGGCATATATTCAGGAAATACTCGATCTGATTGAATGGGCAAACGGAGATCCGAAGACTTCATATTGGGGTAGACTTCGTGCAGAAGCAGGGCATATTAAACCTTTTGGATTGGAACTGTTGGGTATAGGCAATGAAGATTTGATTTCGGAAGTGTTTAAGGACCGTTTCAAAATGATTTATGAAGCAGTGCATGCCAAATATCCTAAAATCAAGATTGTGGGTACGGTGGGACCGTTCTATGAAGGTTCAGACTATGAAGAAGGCTGGAAGTTGGCTACCGAACTTAAGGTTCCCATTGTTGACGAACATTATTACAATTCTCCCGGTTGGTTTATCAATAACCGCAATTTCTATGATAATTACGACCGTTCCAAACCGCATGTTTATTTGGGAGAGTACGCTTCCCACTTGCCTGGCAGGCCCAATAATATAGAGACTGCATTATCATGTGCTCTTTATCTTACGGATGTAGAGCGGAATGCCGATGTAGTCGAAATGAGCAGTTATGCTCCTCTTTTTGGAAAGGAGAATCATTGTCAGTGGCGTCCGGATATGATTTATTTTGATAACACGAAAATCAAATTAACTACTGACTATTATGTTCAGAAACTTTACGGGACGAATGGTGGCGATGAATATGTTCCATGTACTTGGAAAATTGAGAATGAGAATGATGCCGTATCTAAGCGTCTGGGACAATCAGTCATTCGCGACAGCCATTCCGGTGATGTCATTGTCAAGTTAGCCAATCTGTTGCCTGTGTCTGCAACTACAGTCGTAGATTTAAAGGGACTGGTAATTGGGACTAAGAAAGCGGTATTGCATGTGCTGAAGGGTAATCCGACAGATACTGATGCCATTCCTTCCGAATCAGCTTTTGAGGTGGGCAACAAATTTGATTATGAAATGCCTCCATACTCTTTTTCCGTGATAAGGATAAAAGGCAATCTGCTGATGGATAAGATATTGAACAGATAATGCTTGCAGTATATAAGGAAGAATCCCCATGTCTATGAAATAGATAAGGGGATTTTCTTTATGTTTATAAGTCGGCAAATCGAGAATTACAATCTGCTACAGTCGCCATACATTCCATTTCAACCAACCAGGCAGGGCGGCAGACAGGAGCCAGAACCACGACTCTGGGTATTTCCGGAAAATTCTTTTCATAAAGATCATTTACCGTATTGAAATCGGCTATGTCACGCAGATAAACAATGAAATAATTCACGTCCTTGTAGGAAGCACCTCCTTCTTTCAAGAGAGTCTCTACATTTTCCCATACTCTGTGGGTCTGACTTACGATATCACCTTGAAAAAGCACTTCTCCCTTGTTGTTTATGCTGGCAGTACCACTGATAAAGACATGTCGTCGGTCACCGTATCTTATAACGCTGCCTCTTTCAAACGTCACTCCATATTCGTAAGTCGGATTCAGATGTGAGGGTGCATACAGATATTGTATCTGTTCTTTTTCCAAAGGATAAAGAGCTATAGCATCCAACTTTACCAATTGCTTTCCGCTGCTTTTAGCTTCTATCCCTGTGGATGCAATGAAATGAGTGTCCTTTGTCAGGTTCTGGCGGACGAAATTTTCTTTTCTTCCTTTCACAACCTGTCCGTAGTTGGTATCGACATCTTGCACGAAGAACCATGTCCTCACACAGTGGTCGGCAATGTTCATTCCATACTTTTCCAATTCCGCTTCGTATGATTCCAGTAAATCAATGGTTTGCAGATAAGCTCCAGCCTCATCAGAAGTCCTGTTGGCTATGCGTATGGAGCGGTAATTCTTCCCTTCTCCGCTGAACCATACCCACAGAGCAACTTTACTTCCGTCCAGAGGTGATTGTCCAACAACGGAAAAAGGACAGTCCAGTGAAGAATTTTTCAGGATATAATCTTCCTGATTGACAACATCCGATGAAAAATATCGGGCCATCACCGGTCTGACATGTGCCGGAAGACCTGCGTTGTAATGATAAAAGGCATCATTTATTTGTGAAAATTGCCGATGGAAGTCACTATTGTTTTCAGTCGCATGGAAAATGGCATAAATTTCCGATGATTTATCTTTTAGATAAAATTCGGAAGTTTGTATGAGTATTTGGTTGTTTGAATTTGATTTATACTCCATTTGATTTAAATAGTTTTTAAGAAAGTTACAAATATACAATTTATTTTATTAATTGGCATAACTATGCATGCCTCCTAATATAAAATTAACTCCAAAGTATGTAATTAGAACGCAAGTAAAGGCTGCAATCATATATAAATGAAAAAAAACAGGCCGTCGGAAAAGAGGTATTGAGTCTCTGTGCAAAGCCAGTGTGTATACGAGTAGAGTAATTAAAGCCCAGACTTCTTTGGGATCCCAGCCCCAATATCTTCCCCATGTAATATTTGCCCAGATGGCACCAATGAATATTCCAGTGGTGAGGCAGAAAATAGCAGGATATAAGATAATCAGGCTTAACAGATATAGTTTCTTTACTGAATCTTGCCAGTCTTTTTGGAAAAACTTCAGTCCTATGGCTGTGAGCCCGTTCAGCATCAGGAAACTCAATAGAGAATAAGCTATCATGATGATAACGACGTGAAAGCTTAAAAGCGGTGAAAAAAGGACCGGCATCAATGGTGTGATTTGAGGATTGGATTGTCCCAAATGGGATACAATTAAAGCCAGTCCTCCCATCAGAAATCCAAAAGAGAGAATCAATTGAAACTTTCTTTGCATAAGAAAAGTCAGGAAAAAGAGACATAAAGCAAGGAATTGCATGGTTTCATAGCCTGTTGCCAACGGCAGATGTCCACTCACATAGCCTCTGAGACACAGACAGCAAATCATATAAGTCAGGAAAAATAGCAGAAGTGCGTTTGATGAATAGACAATCCATTTCTTGCACTGTTTCCTTTTAATCAAGCAATGAGTCAGATATAAAAACAATGCGATGTCTGCTAAAATGGAAATGATGCCAATGCGAAGGCTGTAATCCAGTTTGTTGTATAGTTTCTCAGCCTTGAAATGATTGTTGTCAGGCAGGTTTTTTCCAGCTACTTTCATTTGATATTCCCTTAATTTAAAGAAAAGAAGGGATGTATCCTTGAACCTTTTCTGTGCAATTTTCTCATAGAGGTAATCAGGGAATTTCCTGATAAAGACCCATTGCTCTTCAGATAATGACTCAGGAAGATCTTCTCCTTGTGAATACCAGTTTATCTTCGTTGAGGATTTCTCTTTAATTGGAAAGATTTTCAAGAACTCACCTGCATAGAGTGTCGAGATGATATTGATTTTTTCTTCCATCTCTTCAAGGTCTTTATTGTTGATGTCGCTTTTTTTATGAAGGGATAACAGCGTTTCTTCCACTCCTTGATGAGAATACGCTTTTTGAATTTTACTTAGGCTTACGTATTTGTCGGTAGTCCCGATTAAATCTTGAGCCTTTCTGCCTTTTATTTTAATCATGGGCTCATCTTTCCAATCGGTATAGAAAAATATCCAACCGGTCAGCACTTGCTCGGGTGAAAGTCCTTTATATTGAGCTTTTCCATATAGTTTCATCGTGAAGTCTTTGGCTAAAGTTTGTAGTGGGCAGATGCGGCTGTTGTATTGAACATACAAATTGCCGAATTCTTCAGCAACATCAACCGGTAGAGTACGTGGAATATTTTCTGAAAAACCGGATTGTCCAAAAGAAAAGAGCAACAGGCAGAGAGTGGCCTTTTTCAACAAGGGATGATTGAACAGCTTTCTCCAGCTTTCCCTTTTCTTGATTAAAACGGAAAGCATGGACAGGAATAACAGTGCATAACCCGTATATGAAACGGATATTCCCCATTTGTCATGACTTACGCTCAAGGTACTTCCTTTCAAATCGTCATCATACCCAGATTGGTATAAACGATAGTCTTTCAGAGAGAAAATGTGATTCATGGAAATGTTTCCGTTTATTATGGCATTTTTATCTTTAACAGTAACATGGCTGATAAAATCCGATGGAGCAAACTCCCCGTTGTTGTATGCAATCCGGAAGTCTGTAAGTTTAATTTGAAAAGGAAAATGGATTGATTTGCCTTCTTTATTTATAAAATGAGAATTCCACTCACCTTGGCGCAAATGGATGGTACCCTGTTCACCCCATATCCAAGTGACACAAGCTCCTAGTAAAATAATAATGAAAGAAAGATGAAGGAAAAAGATTGAAAGCCTGTAATAAACTTTCTGTTTGATGAGTAATATTGTGCCACTTACGGCCAATAGGCCCCATATCGAAACGAAAAAGAAAGAATGATAGATTTCCTTGTCAACGAATTCGGTACCTTTTGTCTTTTCAATGACTGTGGCGACCATCAGAATAATGATAATGATGCCCAATAAAAGAAATGGAACTTTTCTCCTCATATATATTTATGTTTTTATTTAATGGAAGGAGAACCGAAGCTTCACAACTTCGGTTCTCCTGAACTAATACTAACTAACAATCTAAATAGATTCTATGAATTTAACTATGGCATCTCTATCCGATTTATTCAATACTCTGAATTTGTTTACTGAGAATCTGGCATCACTTTGGGCATTTCCATGCCACATGATAGCTTCTATTACATTACGGGCCCGGCAGTCATGAAGGCGGTCGCTGGCACCTGTGACTAAAGTACTGAGCCCACGGCCCCACAAGGGAGTTGTGCGGCACCATCCGGTGCGAATGTCATTTTGCATGTAGAGCTGATGTTGTACCATATCCGTATAAGGCCATATTTTTTGATTAGGATATCGGGGCAGTCTTGAATCGCCGTCCGCGAATAATCCGTTCGGATCAGTAAAGTTATCATCCCCCGTTGTCCATGATGGTCTGTGGCATGCCGTACAGCCTATCTCAGTGAAGAGTTTCTTTCCGCGTTGAACTTCCTCCAAGTCCAGATCTCGGGCAGCTGGGACAGCTAGTCCTCTATGCCATACCATAAAGTCGATATATTCCTGATCGCTCATTTCCGGAGTAAGATCTTTTGCCATCAGGAAATTGTAGATGTCCGTTTTTACATTCCCGGTAACTTTTTGTTCTGGAAAATATTTGTAGAACAAGTCTTGTACTTCTTTGTCTTCCGATGCAACTCGGGCGTAAGTGGCTGTCATGTAATTGTATCGTCTGTCACTGCGCGTTACGTTTGTGATGTTCCATATCGCATTGGCACCAGCGGCGTCTTGCAAAGGTCCCCGGCTAAGTGCATAAGTGAATCTCAGAGGATGTTTGGTCTTTCCGTATGTCTTCACCCATTCGCCGTTGGCAAAGATTGCAGGGTTCAGTTTTGCCCCCACCTTTTCCTCACTGGCATATTGGGATTTCAGGTCCTCGTCTGATATGGCATCTAACAGACCTGTACCATAAATGCCTATGGTCGATTCCAGTCTGACTTTTATGTTCGCATAAGGAACCGTACTTGTTACACCATTTTTTGTTACTTCAAGCGGAACATAATATGCACTCTCAGGTATAGTCACTTCTGGGTAAATCAAGTCATAGGTTTCTCCGTCAGGGAATTTATTTCCCCATTCATCGGTGTATTTCAACCAATCAATTTTTATTTGGGTTTCATCGACAGGAGCTTTGAATGGAGCTGATGCAAGAGTCTGAGGCATTCCTGTCAGCGAACTCAGATAAGTGTCTGTCTCATCTGTTATTACCAAAAGATACCCATTTCCACTGTCATCCGCTCTGTAACGGGTCTGACGTTTTCCATGTCCATAGTTGGGGTGGCAATAGAAGCATCCCCTGCGAACCATGAGAGGGCCGAGGCCGTGAAAGGCTCCTGTTTTATTCTCGTTAAAATCCCGTTCAAACAATTGCTCGCCGTTCTTGAAAGCCTGTGATAATCCATTCTCGTCAACGGCGGGAGTCGATTGTTCGTAAGCGAATGATGTGGCATTGAATGTAGTACCTAGTTTTCCTCCCGAGTACCACTCTTCTTCATCCACCGTTACTGTCTTGGCGGTGTCCGATGAATCATCATCTTTACAACTGCTCAAGAAGCAGGTTGCTGTAATTCCCAGTAATATAAGAATACTTTTCTTCATAAATCTCATTATTTGTTTACCAGAACTTTTCTTGCTGCTTCCAGTTTGTTATATAAACTATTGCAAGCGTCTATCGCTTCCTTTACTTTTGCATCCTTAAAATTCTTGACAAAAGGTCTAGGCATGGCATTTATTGTTGTCAAGCAGTTCTCAATACCATCAATGACATCCTGATCAGCTGTTTGGTCTATACTTCTGATGTAGGCACTGATGGATACCGATTGTGCTGATGTTGCATCTTCAGATCCGAAATAAGCATTTCTGACTCCAACTATATTATCATAGAAATCAGTGATGGAATTGTAGGAGTGAGGTGATTCTATGTAATTCACATCCTCTCCGGTGTAAGGTTTGCCAATTTTTGAGTTACCCACTTCGTCAACAATGTCCTTGCAACCTTCAAGAATCTGTTCACTTCCTGCGGTTATCGATTTCCACCGGCTGCCGGCTTGTCCGCATGTTTTCATTTCTTCACCGAAGTTATCTGCCGGTTCAAGCTCGGCATCCGTGATGATTTTTTTCTTTTCTGTTGTAACATTGTCTATTCCAGCCCAAGCCGCTTCCAGTCTGCAACAGCTTAACGCCAGGTCTTTGGCAACGGCTACTCCATAATTCATCTCGTTTTCGGTTATTTCAGCAATCGGCCGATTGTTCCCGTTGCGGAAGATAATATATTCCAAGCCATGGAAACCTACCAAACCATAGTTCAGATTCCCAACTACGTTGTCGATGTCTGCCATCATTTTAGGGCTTTCAAGTAAATTCTGGAGAGCCGTTACATCAAGAGGCCAAGTATCGATATGTGGGTCTATGTAATAATTGGAAGCAGCTCCGAAAAGGAATGATTCGCTTGTTTCCCAGTATTTTCTTGCACTGCGCCAAAGGGTGCAGGCCTTCTCCAGATTTTCCGAAGTCATGTTTGTCCGCAGGGTTTCCATCGCTTTTTCCAGTTCGATGGATTGGTTAGCCAATGTTTTATAATTGGGAATGACAGTCTTGTCAACGAAGTTCACATTTACTTCTTGCAGAGCATTTTCTTTCGATGAAAGAGAATCGTCCCCATTGTCATCCTTACTGCATGAACTGAATGAAAGTAAAGCCGCAAAAGCCATTGCAGCATAAGTTAATCTCATGATTTTCATTTTCTGTTATATATTAAATTGATGTTTTTATTTCGTAAAAAAACCGCTGTAGGCAACACCTATTGATACTGACGGTTCATCATTATATTCTTTTTTGAAGAATCTTTTCGAGTATTCGGCTTTCAGCACGATGTCCTTTATCGGGTAATAATTCAATCCAAAGGCAATGCGGTGCTTGCCGCACCAAGTATAATCCAAAAGGCCTTGTTCCACTTTCATCATCGAGTCATAGTATTCGTACCGTCCGAAGAGATAAAGTTTCTCAACATTCTTTTTCTTCTTTACCTGAGAAAAAATATCATATCCGGCTTCGATGCCTGTTGCCATAGCGTCAGAAGCCACGACTGTTTTAGGAGATGGTGAGGTGGCACTCATATTGTTTTTATTGAATGCCGTGATTTGTTTCGAGTCGTTTAAGTGCGCCCAGTCAAAATTTCCTCTTACAATCCAGTTGTGTGCCTGATAGTGGAAATCTATCGAACCGATGGCAACGGCACCGCTGCAATCTTTGTATTTGGTGTTTTTAGTCAGTGAGTTGCTGAAACTGTTTCCATAATATCCGCTCACTCCGATTCTTAGTCCCGGAAAACTATAGTTGTCAATTCTGAGCATTCCGGCATAAGCATTGGCTATTTTGAACTCATAAGGACTGCCGGATCCGTCATGAATGAAACCTTGCGAACCGAAACGATCGGAATCAAGTCCCGGAAGAAACTGTATTTCATAGCGCCATTCTTTCAGTCTTCCCCAAAGGCTGATACCTGTTTCGTGCCAGGTACAAGGAATAATCGTGTTCTCGCCTTCAGGTCTGTAAACTGTGAAGAATTCCGTAGGCAGATGATGACCGTTGGTCAGTCCTACAGGAACCACTATATGTCCCATTCTGAGATTCAATGCTGCATTAAAGCTCTTTTGAATCCAGAATTGCTCAATGGCCACTTCTCCACCTCTTTCTATCTCTTTCTCGTATTCACCCGTCTCTTCAGCCTCCATTTCAACGGCACTTTCCGTACCGCCGTGTTCAAACTCTATTTCAGATCCCATGGTCCATCCTTTGCCAAAGTTATAGCCTATGTTGATGACAACATGGGGAATATCAAAACGACCATGTCCGGACGGATTTTTGTATTCAGAGGCATGAGTATATCTTTGCCATTCATCACTATAGAAGTTTCGTGTCATCACAGCCTCACCATATCCTCCTATTTGAAGGCGGTTGTCATTCTTGAGGCTGTCATTGTCCAAAGTCAATGATTCCGCAGGCAAAGCCAGCGCAGAAACAAAGAAAAGGAACATCCATTTTTGTTTTTTCATTTTAGCTATTTTTTTCAGTGCAAAATTACTTTTACGGCTTTTTTCATGCAATACTTTAAAATAGGCAAAAATATGTATTCATAAATACTCACATTTGAGGATTGTGCAATACGATTATTTTTTGTTTATTTGCACAATTAAAATGATGAGTATGGCAGATAAGTATTTGGAAACAGACAAAATGAGTGATTTGATAAGCGATGATTTCCGTTTATTGCAAGTGATCAGCCGTTTTGGTATCTCTCTAGGCTTTAGCGAAAAAACAGTAAAAGAAGTTTGCAATGAACAACAAGTGGATTGTCCTACATTCTTGGCCATCGTTAACTTCACAAAGTACGGCGAGAAAGTTTCACATGCATGGATTGACAAGGTCTCCGTGAAGTCTCTTACGAATTATCTGAGCCAGGCACATTCCTATTTCCTGGGTTTTTCACTTCCCAATATCCGAAGAAAGCTTTTGGAGGCTATGGATTGTTCGGTGCGCAACGATATTTCTTTCTTGATTATCAAGTTCTTCGACGAATATGTGTCTGAGGTTCAGAAACACATGAGTCAGGAAAATACCAAGGTCTTTACTTATGTGGACAGATTGCTGCAAGGACATGTCGACAAGCAGATACCGGTGGAAATGGCTTTGCTTCATCAGGAGCCAGTGGAACAAAGATTGCATGAACTGAAAAACATCATCATAAAATATTGTGATGCTTCAAGCAATAACAACTTGCTGAATGCCGCTCTCTATGATATTTTTCTCTGTGAAGAAGATTTATATACCCATTATTGTATGGAGGAATCTTTGTTTCTTCCCGTTGTTCATGCTTTGGAGGAGAAAATGATGACTAACGAAAAAAATCCTGATGAGGATGGAAAGGAAGACGAGGATGCTACCGATGTACTGAGTGACCGCGAAAAGGAAATCATTGTTGCGGTCGTGAAAGGTTTGACAAACAAGGAGATCGCCGATCAGCTTTATATTTCAATCAATACCGTCACAACTCATCGGAGGAATATTGCCCGCAAACTGGATATTCATTCTCCGGCGGGACTCACCATTTATGCCATAGTCAATAAATTAGTCGATATCAGTGAGGTGAAAGATGTAGGCTGAATTGCTTCTTCAGAATAATAAAAAAGGAAAGAACTTCTTTGAGTTGAAGTTCTTTCCTTTTTTATTACAAGTGCTGTATTTCTTTACAACTTAATATTTTTCCGATATCAGAAGTATTCTCAGATAATGGAGCAGCTGCTTCCCGAATAATTCATAAAATCCGAAAGACAGGAAAACAAAGAAGTAGTTGCCCAGAAGAATGTTTCTGAGAGAGGTCAGATTTGCAATATAGCATGGAAGCAATCCTTTCAGAGTAGTAGGGAAGTTACCGGCATTAGCGTAAAACCCGATTCCCGGATTGGTTATCAGGAAAAAGACAACGGAAGAAAGCACTGTTACTCCAAATAGTTTCATCAGAGTGATTTTCTTCAGAAGAAGGGTCCCCAGAAAGGCAATCAGAAGAATGGCAACATAGTTTGTCCATAAGATTGCATGGTTAAGATAAAGGTCACTTGCCCACATGGTAGCAAGCGGAACGATGTAAATAAATTCCCTGCGGGTGTAATAAGCGGCTCCAAAGAGAGCTAAAGCTGTAATAGGAGAAAATCCATACGGATGTGGAGCTACCTGGCATAGACCTGCCATGAGAATCACAATGGCGAGAGCGCCAAACTTTAAAACGTTTTCACTTTTCATTTTTTCTTATTTGATTAAGTTAAACATATAGTTAGCAACTATAATCAAATCTTACGGTAGCAGATGCATGAAAATACTGATAATGCAAATAAATGCCATTGTCGTTTTTAGTCCATACACCCGTAGACTGTAAAACTGATTGTCGCAATGGCAGGTCTTCTGACTCGTTCCAACCTTGATGTCTTCCCGACTTACTAAGAAGTCAGTGACTTAAGGATACCAAGGTCTTTTATCGTTTTTTTCGATAGGAACTTACAGCAGCGGGAACTGTTGCCGATTCTCACGGCATTCCCTTTTAATTCCAAGTCGCTGAATCACGGCTTGAAAACCAAAGCGGCTGCAAAGATAGTTATAATTTTATTAATTCCAAACAAAATGGTTATAAATGAAACAATATTCTCTTCTCGCTTGTTTCAGGTAAAGGCGATGACAAGCAATTCGGCCGACAACACTCGCAGGAACATAGCCAGAGGATACACCGTGGCATAGCCTACAGCAGGGGCATCGCTTGATGTCAATTCGTTTGTATAGGCCAATGCCGGCGGGTTCGTGTTTGCTCCCGAAAGGACGCCTATTAACGTGTAATAGTTCAACTTACAATAATATTTTCCTATGAAACCGCCGATGAGTAGGGGCACAATGGTGATGAGAGCTCCATAGCCTATCCAGATGTAGCCGTCCTTGTTGATGATGGTGTCGATGAAGCCTTCACCGGCTCCTAGTCCCACACATGCCAGAAAGAGAGAGATTCCTATTTCCCTAACCATAAGATTGGCACTCATGGTGGTATAGGTAATCATTTTGTATTGTGGGCCGAATTTGCTGATGAGGATGGCTACAATCAGCGGACCTCCTGCCAAACCTAGTTTCACGGGTTGCGGGAAACCGGGAAAATGGAAGGATATGCTTCCCAGTATGCATCCCAAGGCAATGCCCAGAAAGATAGGGATGAGGTTGGGATGGTTCAGACGCTTCAATGAATTGCCCAGAATTTTTTCTGCATGGCTTACGGCAAGCTCGTTGCCTACAACCGTTACACGGTCACCCATCTGCAGTTGCAGGTTCGGTCTGGCCACTAGATCCACTCCGGACCGGTTGATGCGAGTGATGCTTGCACCGAAGTTATTTCGTATCTTCAGTTGCGCCAAAGTCTTTCCGTTCAGGTTGGGCTTGGTTATCAGGATGCGTCGTGATATGAGGTCGGCACTTTGTTGTTGCCAGTCCATCTGGACTTCTTTTCCGAAGAATATCGTAATGGCTTCGATGTCCTTGGGAGTGGAAATAACCAGAATTCTATCTCCCAGATGCAACACGGTTTCCGAATCAACCAGTTCCGTTTCTTTTTCCCCGTCATGGTGGCAGATGCGAGAAACGACAAAGTTTCTGTTCACCCAAGGCTTTATTTCTTTTATTTTCCGTCCGTCTACGGCATTGTTCCTGATTTCCAGTGTGACGGGTCTCACCGTGAGTTCTTGCAGATGGTCGATTCCTTTTTCAGCATCGGTTTCTTCGCGGTTGCTGTTTATCCTGAGGAGATATCTCAGAGCCATGAGTGAAAGAATGGCACCGACCACACCCAGCGGGTAAGCCACGGCATATCCCATCGCTATTTCGGGCGCATCCACACCGTTAATGTCACTGTTGGCTTGTTGGGCCGCACCCAGTCCCGGTGTGTTCGTTACAGCACCCGAAAGAATACCTATCATAGTGGTCATGGGTGTTCCAGTGGCATAATGAATGAGGATGGTAACCGTCACGCTTATGAAGATGGTGCCCACAGCCAGCATGTTCAGAGTTAGTCCCCCTTTCTTGAAGGCCGAAATGAATCCCGGTCCCACTTGGAGTCCGATGGAATAGACAAAAAGAATCAGTCCGAATTCCTTCAAAAAGTGCAGAAGATGTTCGTCCAGGTTCATATTGAAATGACCGAAGAAGATTCCGACAAATAGAATCCAGGTGACTCCCAGTGACACTCCCGCAATTTTTATTTTTCCTAGGGCGATGCCGATGGAGATAGCCAATGACAGAATCAATACGGAATGAGCTACCCCTCCTCCCCAAAGACCGGGGTAACCTTCGAACAGGTTTCTGATAAGTTCCATGCTTTTTCCGGATTATTTTGTGTTGTCGTTCTCGGAATCCTTCTCGCCTTTTTTCCTGTACATCGGATTAACTTCACAGGCATAAAAACTTGATTTTACTTCAAGCAGGCAGTCATGGCATAAGCAGTCATGATAGTTTTCCTTTAAATACTCACGTTGTGCGGCATCCAGTTTTACTGTGGCACATTGACAAGAAATAATCTCATCGTGCCGGCATTCGAACGTAGCGCCACAGCGTGGACATACCTTTTTCATAGGCTTTCCTTTCACTGTTTTTAATTCGTTAATAAATTTCGTCCTGTTTCTCTAGTCCACGAGCCGAAACAGTCACTAATTGAATGGCAGGTCTTCTGACTTGTTCCTTCCTTGATGTCTTCCCGATGACGCTTGTATCAGTGACTTAAGAGTATCAAGGCTTTGTGTCTTTATCAGACAAGAACTTACAGCAGCGGGCTCTGTTGCCGATTTTCACGGCATTCCCTTTTGATTTCGCATCATTGAATCGTGACTTGAAAACCATTACTTTTGCAAAGATAAGAAAAAATGCATAGAAAACAAAAAACTATTTTCAATGGCTTTGAATCAAATCTTATGATATGAACTGAATTTGTTTTTGAACGTATATTTTTAAAGGATTTTCCAAAGAGTAGATTATTCCACTTGAATTGATGCAGAACTGACACCCCCCTCTATTATTATCTTTTATTGGCCCTTTCTTCTGCTTTTATTCTCAATTCATATTTCCTTTCATCTGCCCGTATTGCGCTGTCCAGCCCTAACGTGTCTTTAAAATAATAGCGTATGTTCCTATCCTTAAACCTGGGATCAACATTTATATTATTTAATAAACAGATTGTTATGGGGAATTTCATATCCACCCACAGCGTATCTAATATATATGTTGTTTTGGGATAGGGTTTTGATGCCTTCCAGATTTTATACTGTTCCCGAATGTTAGGGACAAAAAATATTCGGCATTCCTTGACATAATTATATATGTATTCTTCATATTGGCGTACTTCTTTTTCGGTACGTAGTACAGGGAACTTTAAATCTGTCTTTTTGCCCCGTCTTTTATCCCATTTTTCCAAGCTATACATATTTGTCCAAACGCCAAATTGGCTATCATAATTATAGATTCCAATATTTATCTTGGAAGAGAGAAGAATGGTGTCTTTTCTATGAATCAAATAGAACAGACCGCCTACTTTTTCATTTCCGCTTTCCTTATAAACCTTTTCCTGTTCTCTCCTGTCCAGATTATACATATATAGTGAATAAGCATTGGAGCAAAGAGTAGTACAGTGTCTCATATCAGACTTGGAAATTCCCAATTTAAAATAAAGATCTGTTGGTCTGTATATTTTTATTTTCTTTTGGTCTTTAGTATATGTAGGATCATATCCAACTTCATAACATCCGAATATCCGGAGACGGACATCTTGCGCCCGCGGAATTGTGGGGACATCTTTCGGTTTCTTCTTTTCTGCGCAACAGAATGCCATACTCACCAGAAGAATTGTCAGTACTGTGTGTAATAATTTATTTGCCATATTTATTTGGTTAAACAAAATGAGGATGTCATGACAATCCGTCGTGACTCCCCCCTCTATTATTATCTTTTATTGGCCCTTTCTTCTGCTTTTATTCTCAATTCATATTTCCTTTCATCTGCCCGTATTGCGCTGTCCAGCCCTAACGTGTCTTTAAAATAATAGCGTATGTTCCTATCCTTAAACCTGGGATCAACATTTATATTATTTAATAAACAGATTGTTATGGGGAATTTCATATCCACCCACAGCGTATCTAATATATATGTTGTTTTGGGATAGGGTTTTGATGCCTTCCAGATTTTATACTGTTCCCGAATGTTAGGGACAAAAAATATTCGGCATTCCTTGACATAATTATATATGTATTCTTCATATTGGCGTACTTCTTTTTCGGTACGTAGTACAGGGAACTTTAAATCTGTCTTTTTGCCCCGTCTTTTATCCCATTTTTCCAAGCTATACATATTTGTCCAAACGCCAAATTGGCTATCATAATTATAGATTCCAATATTTATCTTGGAAGAGAGAAGAATGGTGTCTTTTCTATGAATCAAATAGAACAGACCGCCTACTTTTTCATTTCCGCTTTCCTTATAAACCTTTTCCTGTTCTCTCCTGTCCAGATTATACATATATAGTGAATAAGCATTGGAGCAAAGAGTAGTACAGTGTCTCATATCAGACTTGGAAATTCCCAATTTAAAATAAAGATCTGTTGGTCTGTATATTTTTATTTTCTTTTGGTCTTTAGTATATGTAGGATCATATCCAACTTCATAACATCCGAATATCCGGAGACGGACATCTTGCGCCCGCGGAATTGTGGGGACATCTTTCGGTTTCTTCTTTTCTGCGCAACAGAATGCCATACTCACCAGAAGAATTGTCAGTACTGTGTGTAATAATTTATTTGCCATATTGTTTTATATACTATAAAAGTACAAGCTTTCCGTATTACATGCTTAAGAAAAAGCGTTGCAAAAACGCTGCAATCATTGTAAATCATCATGAAAATCGTTTTTATTGTCCGTTTTGTTGGTCGCCTTGAAGAATAATTCAAAAAGAGAGGGAGACATCTTTGTCTTGATTCGGGTCTTGCGTGAACGGAGTGTGCTCACTGACAAAAAGAGGCATAGGGAAATGGTTTGGTTGGAGAATCCCATATATATCAGAATTGCGTAGATGATATCATCATAATTCAGTTGCGGAGCTTCCGACTTTATTTCCAGCATGGAATCGGCAAAAAGTGAAAGAATGGTTTGCGTCAGTTCTTCGCGCTCCTGACCGGACAGACCTTCCTTTGTACCTTTCCCCGATAATTCGATGGAAGAAAGGCGCTTGAACCATCTTGTTTTCTTAAACATGCAAAGGGCAAGCTGCAACTGCTTCTCTATCATGTCTTCATGTGAAGAGCCTTTGTTTGTCTGCATCAGATAATCCGTCTTTATTTTTATGAACCGTTGCTGATAGGACAGACGGATCTGACGGTTACGCAGAAACAAGGATACCGCAATCAATAGAGAGATGACGACGATAATAATAAGGTAGAGAGTATATTGCCGTTTTTGGGCCGAAAGCCGCTGTTCGCTGAAGTCTTGCATGTAGCGTTGGGTCAATTCGGCAACTTCCTGATGGCGCAACATGGAAGAAATGGAATCGGAATAGAAGAAACAGGAATCGGCCAATTGACATGCTTCTATCGGCTTCTTGGTCTCTTTCTTCAAACAGAACAATTGTTTGTATGCGGAGTAACGCTCATAAATGTTAGGAGACAACAGCACTTGATGGAAATAGTGAATGGCGGAATCTTTCTGATGCATTTCATTGAATAATTTGGCTTTGGCATAGGATACGGACGTCGGGATGGTTTTGCTTTGATCGTATTGTAATGCCTGATTCAGGTATTGCAGGGCAAGACTGTTGTGACCGGCCCGGGAATATACATTCGCCAAATCGATGAACCGGAGGGACAGAGTTGAAGAATCGCTTAACGAGCGGCTGATTTGAATGGATTTGAAAAGATAATTCCGGGCGCTGTCATTCCGGTTCTGTATGGTATAGGCCGATGCCATCAGACCATATATGTTTCCAATCATGGCAGAATCGTTTTCACTGTTTGTAAGGGCCTTCTGATACATCTGTATGCTTTTGCCGAAAAAGTCCTGGAAATAATAGCAGTCGCCCAGATTCTGATAGATGATACTGACCAATCTGTGCATGTTGAGTTTATCGGCATAGGCCAGAGCTTTCAAAAAGGATTCAACGGCTTGCGGCTTTTTATTTAGATCGGAACGCAACCGTCCCTGATAGAAGAAAGCCAAAGTACGTTCTTTGTCTGTTCCGTGACGGGCGTAATATGTCACAGCCACGTTGATGGCACTGTCATTGGATGCCGTTATTCCTAGTTTGTCGAATGCGCGTGCCCGTTCGAGTAAATAGAAGGCTCGGTCGGCACGCGGCAGGGATTCCACATTCTTTATTTTGTACAAAAGATGGAGTGCTTTGTCTGGACAACTGTCCATCAAAGACTCGGCTTGTAACAGACGTTTGTCATATTGATGATTACAAGAGCATATTCCGAGTAATAGTATTAGTATTACAATCCAGTTTTTTGTACATATTCTCTTCATAGAACAAAAATACTTGAATCTTTTGAAATGAAAACAAATCCAAGATATTTTTTTCTGTTCTTTGAAAAGAAAATCCCGCCTTTTACGAATTCTTGAACCCGCATGGTAAGGAATTAATGAACAAATGCGGAGAAATTAACCTTTTGTTCCCTAATATTTAGTATATTTGTACGCAATAATTAGTTATCGCAATGCAACGCGATAACTATAGCATTGCAATGCGATAACTATAGCACTGCAATGCGATAACTCTATCATTGCAATGCGAGAACTAAAACTCTTGCAGAAAAATATTAATTTTTGCAAGGTAAAACATTAATTATACGCCGTTTAAACATTAATTTATTACTATTAAAAAAGGAAATATCATGGCAGTAAAATACGATATGTTCAAAGAGCCGTCATTGACTAATGAGGGCGAGGAAAAATATTCCGCCCGGGTTGCCGACATCGAAAGTATGGATTTCGAGGAATTGCTGAAGAAAGCAGCCGGTTCTTACAGTGGAAGGGAAGCCCAGATAGAGGCTTCATGGAGCGATTTGCTCAGTGCCGTCAGAAGGAGTCTTCAAGAAGGCAAGTCGGTGCATCTGAAGGGGCTGGGATATTTTCATGTTTCCTGCAAGAGCCGGAAGGTGACTGACCCTCAGAAAATCCGTTCGGAATCGGTTTCCTATAAGGGACTGATTTTTCGTGAAGACAAGGACTTCGGCCGGAAACTGGGCTCTTTGGATTTCGTTCGTACTCATGTGCGTACTTCGGTAAAGATAAGCGATGAGGAAATTCTTGCAAAGCTCGACAAGTATTTTGCTTCCGGACATAATTACATCGACCGTCGTGGCTTTGCCGGCCTTTGCGGCCTTTCTTTCGCCATGGCAAACAGAAAGCTGCAGCAACTGGAAAAGGACGGGAAACTTTACAGGCCCGGACGGCGGACTTCGGGTTTGTACTTCAAGAAAACAGCCGACCTTGAATAAGGCCGGCTGCGGTTCGAATCATTTCTTCATTTTGGCTTTCCGTGCCAGTTCGAAGAGCTCGGGATGCACATGGCAGTAGCCTTGAGGGTTCTTGTCCAGATAGTCCTGATGATACTCTTCGGCATCATAGAAATTCTGCAGGGGCAGCACTTCCACGGCTAGCGGCTTTGAGTAATTCTTTGCCAGCATCTCCACGTTCTGTCTTATCACGGGCTCGTCATTCGCATCCGTGAAATAGATGCCGGTGCGGTATTGCTCGCCTTCGTCTTCCCCTTGTCTGTTCACGCTGGTGGGGTCGATAATTTTGAAATAGAGGTCGATGAGGAACGGAAGGTCCACTTTCCCGGCATCATATTCTACCTTCACGGTCTCCGCAGCGTGAGTGCCTCCGCTGCATACTTCCTTGTAGGTAGGGTTCGCTTTGTTCCCGTTGGCATAACCCACTTGAGTGTTCTCCACTCCATCTATCAGTTTCAGGAAGTGCTCTGTTCCCCAGAAGCATCCTCCGGCAAGGTATATTTCTTTCATTTGTGCATTGTCTTTTAATACATATTGTACAAAAATACAAAAAAACTCGTTTTAAAGAAAAAGATGCACACAAATACGTATTATAAATTCACCCGTTAAGTTATATTCTGTCATTTTGTTAGTTTTTAATGATTATTCCATCATCTTTTTTATTATATTTGTACCCCCGAACCAAACGAAAGAATGGATCGGTATGGGGATAACCGAGTAAATAAAGATTGTTTTACCATTAAAAAAAGAAGATTATGATTATTGAAAAGATTCATGGAAGGGAAATCCTCGATTCAAGAGGTAACCCTACAGTTGAAGTGGAAGTGACTCTGAAGAGTGGTATTATGGGACGTGCATCCGTTCCGTCGGGTGCTTCGACAGGTGAAAACGAAGCTCTGGAACTTCGCGATGGCGACAAACAACGCTATTGCGGAAAAGGGGTGCTGAAAGCAGTTAAGAATATTAACGAGATAATAGCTCCTGCCATAGAAGGCATGTCGGTACTGGAACAAAGAAAGATTGATGCTGCCATGATAAAGCTGGACGGTACCAAAACCAAATCCCATCTGGGAGCCAATGCCATTCTGGGAGTTTCCCTGGCTGCAGCCCATGCGGCAGCCAACTATCTGAGAATCCCGTTGTACAGATACATCGGGGGAACCAATACTTATACCTTGCCGGTGCCTATGATGAACATCATCAACGGCGGTGCACACAGTGATGCGCCTATCGCATTTCAGGAATTCATGATCCGCCCTGTGGGTGCATCGTCATTCAGCGAGGGGCTGAGAATGGGTGCCGAAGTATTTCATGCATTGAAAAAGGTTCTCAAGGACCGCAACCTCAGTACAGCAGTTGGCGATGAGGGCGGCTTTGCTCCGAATTTGAACGGTACGGAAGATGCCATCGAATGCATCTTGAAGGCTGTGGAGGCTGCCGGCTACAAACCGGGAGCGGACGTAACCATCGGTATGGATTGTGCTTCGAGCGAGTATTACAAGAACGGAATCTATGACTATACCATCTTCGAAGGAGAAAAGGGCAGCAAGCGTACTTCCGACGAACAGGTGGCTTATCTGGAAGAGCTGGTTACCAAATATCCTATCGACAGCATTGAAGACGGCATGAGCGAGAACGACTGGGACGGTTGGAAGAAACTTACCGACCGTCTGGGTGACCGTTGCCAGCTAGTGGGTGATGACCTTTTCGTGACCAACGTAGAATTCCTTTCACGAGGAATCAAAGAGGCTTGCGCCAACGCCATCCTTATCAAGGTGAACCAGATCGGTTCTTTGAGCGAGACTCTGGATGCTATCGAAATGGCACATCGCCACGGATATAATACGGTGACTTCCCATCGTTCCGGAGAAACGGAAGATGCAACGATTGCCGATATAGCTGTAGCAACCAATTCAGGACAGATCAAGACCGGTTCCATGAGCCGTACCGACCGTCTTGCCAAGTACAACCAACTGCTCAGAATAGAGGAGGAATTGGGTGATGAGGCTGTTTATGGTTTCAAGAAACTGAAATAAGCCTGACACAATAGATAAAAGGGCTCCCAAGTCATTGCGAACTTGGGAGCCCTTTCTGTATAATGATAGAACCCCAAAGTCCATTGGAGCTTCGGGGTTCTACACTTACAGTAATTATTTTAACCTAAAAAACGAGTTCTTGTTTGTCAATTCTTATTTCGTTGGATTCTGAGTCAGAGTTCCCGGATAAGAGTTGATTGCATCCTGCGGGATGTAGTAAACAACACGGTAATCCGTAGGCAGAATGTCTGTCATCGAATCATGAGGTCCAGGATAATGACGGGAAAGAGAACCACCGTTTCTGTAAACATCATAGCTGCGTTCTGCCTGATAAGCCAATTCCAGCTGACGTTCTTTGTCTATACGGGTGCTGGCATTTGTAGCATCCAGTGAGGTATAGCCTTGTCCCGGGATAGAACGTTCGCGAATCTTATTCAAGTCGGTAAGTGCATCGGCATATTTCCCAAGTTTGGCATTTGCCTCGGCTCTGTTCAGATAGATTTCGCCCAAACGGCTGATAATCGGTGAGTGGAGTTGGGATTCTTCGCCTTCGCGAGAACATTTCACAATGTAGAACATCGGGAACACGCGGTTCAGCTTCATCTGATTATCGATGACACCTTTGTAAGTATTGCCGTCGGAATACTTGATGGTATAAATCTGTTGTGCTTCATCAACCGGAGTCAGAGTATATGTGACATTGGCTTCAGTGCAGGTAATTGTGGAACCGTTGTGGGTAGTAGGAGCCTGTACATAATTGTATCCGGTTTGTACCTTGGATGCATTATATACATTCTTGATGAATCTGAAAACTTCTTTTCCATTTTCCACATATTGCGGTTCGATGAAAGCTGCACGGGCGTCAACCATCTTTCTGGAAGTTTGTCTCCAGTCATTGCGGCCTGTTTCATCCAGCAAGGAAAGGTATTTGGCACTTGAGTACATTTCGCCCCAGCCCATACCGCCGATATTGGAATACATACCGCCGATGCCGTAGTAATGGTCATAGCCTGAGAATTCGGAAGCAACACGTTTCACAACAAAGATGGATTCCTTGTTATCATCAGGAACGATGGTGTTGTACTTCATGAATTTCTCTCTGTCCAACAGTTGGTATGTACCCGAATTGATAACCTGGGTGGCATAGTAAGCGGCAGAGTCGGCATACTGCTTGTTAGGATTTTCATACGTTCCGCTCATATACAGGTACACTCTCGACAAAATGGCTTGGGCTGCTTCTTTGGATGCATAAGCGGCTCCCTGGTTTTTGGTCAGCAGGGATTCTGCTCTTCTCAAGTCAGTGATAGCCTGTCGGTAGGTATCTTTCACGGTGGATCTGTCCGGCAAACTCAGGTTGAACATGTCCGAAGGAGTACCGTTGACGATAGGTACACCCAGATTCTTTTCCGGACTCTGATAATAAGGACGTCCGTAGGCACGGCACAAGTAGAAATACATCAATCCGCGAAGGAAGTAACAAGTACCCAGCTGATTGTCAATGTCAGTGCTCTGGCCTTGAGGAACCATTTTCAAAATGTTGGAAGACTGTGCAATAATCTTGTAACTGTTGTTCCAGAATGTCTTCAAACGATTGTTGTTTGGTGTACGGGAATATGAAATGAATTCATAGAAAGAGTCGGTGGATGTACCGCGAATCATGATGTTGTCACCGGCATATTCGCCGCAACGATGCATGACGTCCGACCAAGCTTTCATCTGTCCGTAACAACCGTTTATCAATGAATTAAGATTCGTTTGAGGATTTTGTATGATTTGGTCTTCGCTCATTGACCCTTGTGGCAATCTCTCAATTTCGCATGCTGTGAAAGTAATGGCAGCACCAAGCATGAATATTAAACCTTTTATTTTTTTCATAGAAGTAGTCTTTAATTAAAATGTTAAATTACAACCGAGAACGAACTTGCGGGCAGAAGGATATACCGTGCTGGTAACGCCTACTACATTGATAGAACCACTCTGGCTCTGATAAGAAGGAAGTTCGGGGTCTACACCTGAATAACCGGTGAGGCAGAACAAGTTTTCACCTGTGAGGAACAAACGCATGTTCTGAATGTAATATTTCGGTAATTGCAGGTTATAGCTTAAGGTAAGACTTCTCAGCTTCAGAAAATCTCCATCTTCCAGGTATCTTGAAGATGCCTTGTTGGAGTTTGTTCTGTTGTTGTAGCTGGCAACCGGATGTGTTGCAATGTCACCTTGCTTCTCCCAACGTTTCCATTTGCCGAGCAACTTGAGCTGGTTACGGTCTGTATAAGCACCGTCGGAGTCATATTCGGAACGAGTATAGTTATAAATCTTTCCGCCGACTGAATAACCGAAGACAGCTTCCAGAGAAAGATTCTTGTAGCTGAGGTTCGTAGAGAATCCTCCGAAGAAATCAGGAGTGTATGCTCCGCATACTACTTCGTCAGCTTCTGCATATTTGGAAGTGGTTTCGCGGGATGTGGTTCCGTCGGTATTAGTAACAGTCTTGTACCACATCGGGGCTCCGTTGTCAGGATTTACTCCTGCCCATTCGCGGATATACCAAGAATCGCTGTCCAAACCCGGTTTCAAGAGTCGGCCTGCTGCGCCTGCAATACCAATACCATCACCAATGATGATTTGAGCTTTGCCGCCATAGAGTTCCTTGATTTCATTCTTGTTATGTCCGAGGTTGGCATCGATACTCCAATGCCAGTCTTTTGTCTGGATAATGTCCGCTCCGACAGAGAGCTCGAAACCTTTGTTGTTGAGCTTGCCGATGTTTCTGTAGATGCCGGTTACACCGGTAAGTCCTGAAACGGGAACATTGTAAAGCAGATTGCTGGTGTTCTTGTTGTAATAATCGAATGTCAGACGGAAACGGTTGAAAATACTCAAATCCAATCCGATGCCTGTGGTATAGGTCTTTTCCCAAGTCAAATCCTTGTTACCGATCTGTGCCAGTAAAGCACCCGGATTCTTGTTGTAGCTTGCCGACTTGGATACAGAGTATAAGCTGTATTGAGGATAAAGAGCACCCGGGCGGTTTCCTACAGAACCATAGGAGGCTCTCAGTTTCAAAACGTCAACCCATTTGTATTTGAACCAGGATTCCTTGTTGATGTTCCAGCCACCGCTGATGGAGAAGAAGTTACCATACTTGGCATTGTCTCCAAAGTTGGATGCACCGTCACGACGGAATGAGAATTGAACTAGGTATTTATTGTCGTAAGCATAATTCCCGTTGAAGAAATAGGACTGTACGGCCCATTCCTGGATACCTCCGGATACTGCTTCCGGTGTAGTAGTTACATCGAGTACTTCGAATCCGGGAACAATACCGGTTCCTTTTGCGCCTACGTTCTTGAACCAGTAGTCATTGAATTCATAGGCCAACAGGGCGTTCACGGAATGTTTGCCGAAGAGTTTGTTGAACATCAACTTCTGGTTGGTGTAACGGCGTTTCATGTTGGATGTGCTTTCTTCCACGCGGCCTATATCTTCAGCTCCTGAAGTACGTGGGTCGGTATAGTAACTTGAACTATAGCCTTGCCAGCGGTAGTTATTCACTGAAGAGAAAGTCAACCAGTCTGTAAAGCGAACATCGAAGTCCAGGTTCCCCATGAATTCATAGGTGGTAGTGTTTCCGTGATTCCATTGCAGTTCATACAGGTAGTTGGTGCTGTTACTGTTTACCCAAGTATCCGAATAATTGCCTACGATGTTTCCGTCTTTATCATAAGGGCTGTCCCAAGGCAGATTGGAATATATAGAACTTACGTCGTACTGCTTGTCGTCCACGTCACTTCTTGATCCTGACATAGAAGGTTTGATAGTGAGCCACTTGAATGGTTTGTAGTCTGATTTGTAACGGAAGTTGTAGCGCTTGTAATCATAACCTTTCACTGCTCCGTTTTCTTTGTAGAAGCCAAGGGAGAGGAGTGATTTCAGGCTTTCACCGCCACCGCTCAAGCTCACGTTGTAGTCTTGTGCAATACCTGTGTGAGTAGCGAGTTTCCACCAATCGAAGTTGCTGTTGCGCAGTTCTTCGTTCCAGCGTGGGAAACTGATTTGTTCTGCATTGGAGAAAGACTTGTAATAGTCATACAATTCGGCTCCGTTCATTACGTGCATGTTGCCTTTTACGAGATTGGTGAAGCCCACACGTGTGGATATATTCAGTTTCATCTTCTCGGCTTTGGCATTCTTGGTCGTTACAACGATAACGCCGTTTGCTCCTTGTGAACCATAGATGGCTGTAGAGGCAGCGTCTTTCAAAATGGTTACGTTGTCGATGTCGTTCGGATTCAAGTCACCTGCAGAGGGACCAACGATTACGCCGTCGATAACCCAAAGAGGGCTGGTGCTTTCATTGATGGTTGATTTACCGCGGATGATGATGGCTCCGTTCGTACCGGGCTGTCCGCTACCTGGTGCTACATACACTCCGGGGGCTTTGCCGTTCAGGATATTTTCCACGGTGGGTGAAGTGATATCCTTCAACTTGTCTTCCTTCAGGTTCTGTAAGGAACCGGTCAGGCTTTCTCTCTTCTGGGTGCTATAGCCTACTACTACAACTTCATCCATCAACTTCGAGTTTTCGGTCAGTTTGATTGTCAGGTTTGTCTTGTTGCCAAGAACCACATCCTGTGATGCATATCCGACGTATGAAACTGCCAGGAAATTCTTTCCTGCCGGCACTTTCAAAGTAAAATGTCCGTCGAGGTCGGTGATGGTTCCTACACCCGAAGCGTCCTTGACCATGACGTTGGCACCGATGATGGGCTCGCCGATAGCATCGGTTACCGTACCGTTGACGGTTCTTTCCGTTCTGCTTCCGTTTTGCTGAAGCGTTCCCTTATAGATAACGATCATCTTGTTCTGGATGCGGAATTTCAGTCCGTCGGTCAAGATTTTGCTCAAGGCTTCAGATACAGGCGTTTTTTTGAAGGAAGCGGTGACCGTTTGGTTGTCGTTCACTTCTTCTGTTTCATAGATAATAGACAGTCCTGTTTGTTGTTCCACTACTTTCAAGGCCGATTTCAGAGGTACGTTTCTGAAATCCTTGGTTACAGTCTGTGCATGCACAACGGCTGTTGTGACCAGACACAATAAAGTAACGAACAACAGTCTTCGTAAGGCGTTATTCTTTCTCATAAAATTTAAATTAAGGTTATTAAATGAATTCTTTATTTTTTGTTTTTGCTATTCTTTTTGTCTGCTTTTTCCCAATATTTTTGTCCTTTTATTTTGAGCTGTTGGGTAAATAGTTCTGCATCTTTGGCTGTAGCAGCTTCATCTTCGGGAGCGGCAAATGCATGTGAAAAGCCTTTTATCTGGTTCCAGTGGCCTCTTGTGAAATCCGGGATGGCAACCGGTGCATTTCCATGGTTCATTGACAAGGAACCGAGTTCAGCCAGACAACACCATTCAGCAAGGTCATAAACATCCATATCCAATGGCAAACCGTTCTGCAGGCAATATACCAGACGACTGTCCATTATAAAGTCCATACCGCCGTGACCGCCTACTTCCTTGGCTTCGTCACCATATTTCTTTACTATCGGACTGGTGTATTTCTCTACGAATGCGCTCATTTCTTTTTGAGGAAGGAAGGTATGTGCACTCAAGTTCTCCACTTCCGGTTTCACTCCTGAAGCACTTAATTCATCTTTACCCAGAGCATAGCCTTCGATAGGATATTTGTTGGCAAAACCTTTTGTTCCTGTTACCTGATATAAGCGGTTGTAAGGTTGAGGAGTAAGTACGTCATGCTGTATTTCAATGACTTTCCCGTTTTCTGTGCGAATCAAGGTTGTGGTATGGTCGCCGTTTTTGAAATCATTGCATTTCTCTCCTGTTACACTTTCTACCTTTGCCGGACCGTTCACGGGATTGGTATCCATGGCAACCAAAGTTTTCATGCGGTCACCGCGATGGATGTTGAGCACCTGGGCTACAGGGCCAAGTCCGTGAGTCGGATATACATCACCACGATAATTCTTGTTGTACTCCAGTCTCCATCCTAGTTTGTCATTGGCATCTTTTTTCCAATAAGCTCCCCAGAATTCATCGAGATTGTGAATGTAGGCTCCCTGAGTGCGAACCACTTCGCCGAAGACTCCGTGCTGTGCCATGTTCAGAGTGTTAAGCTCGAAGAAGTCATAGCAGCAGTTTTCCAGGATCATGCAGTGAAGACGGAATTTTTCCGACATATTGACCAGTGACCAAATTTCATTCAGATTCATGGCTGAAGGTACTTCAATGGCTACATGCTTGCCGTTTTCCATGGCACATTTGGCAACGGGAAAATGATGGCTCCAGTCTGTTGCAATGTATACCAAATCGATATCCTTGCGCTGGCAGAGCTGCTTGTACCCATCTTCGCCGTAATAAATATCGGCAGCGGGCATGCTTGCCTTTTTAAGAATGTTTTGGCAAGCCTCTGCACGTTCCTTTACGTAGTCGCAAAGAGCCATAATCTGTATTCCGTTGATGTGTGTCCAACGGGAAACAGCTCCGGGGCCGCGCATGCCAAGACCGACAAAGGCCACACGGACAGTTTTCAGTTTGGGAGTTACCAGATTCAGTACATCCGTCTGTCCTGCTTCGCGTTCGGGAACATTTGTTACAATGGTGCCATTGTCTACCTTATAGGGCCAGTTAAATTGCGCTGAAGCCTTCTGTACAGGCAACATAAGGGCCGTGAGGCAAAGTGCGGAAATAATTAAAGCGATTTTTTTCATCTCTTCATTCAAAGTTTTTAAGGTTAATATTATTATTTACTTTAAGATTATCTCATTTTTATTGTAGATTACCTTGGCATTTACCAAACCGCTTATTCCATCCATGATTTGCTGGATACTTTCGTTGTTGCGTAGTGAAATGCTGAAGGTCTTTTCTTCCAATTTCTTATTTTTGATCGTGATGTTTACATCATATTGCATTGACAGAATGGAAACCAGTTGTCTCAGGGTGATGTCATCGTATTCAATCCGATTATCAATCCAAGCGCTGGCTTGTGAAACTCTTTTTGATAGAGAGTTTATTTTGTTCGTTTTGACATTCAGAGCAAGAGTCTGTCCCGGATGCATGGTAATAATTTCATTCTGGTAGTTCAGTTCTACCTTGCCTTCCATGAGGGTAGTGGTAATTAAGGAATCTTCCGGATAAGCGGCTATGTTGAATTTTGTTCCTCTCACAACTACATCGTAAGCTCTTGTATGTACGATGAACGTGTTGTTGTCCTTTTTGCTTACTTCGAAATATCCTTCGCCTATCAGTTCCACATTTCTATTGTTGTTGCTGAAATCGTTGGAATATTTCAGTTTTGAACCTGAATTCAGCAGAACGCGTGTGCCGTCGGGGAGAACCAGCCTGCTTCGTTCTCCTTTAGGAGCTTCGGTTGTGAAATATGTAGGTTGAGGCTTTGCAAAGTATTTTACTGTAATTATGCTGCAGATGAGCAGTATGGCAACAGCAGCTGCCGCCGGTATGATCCAAAGCGGTTTTTTCTTGCTTAGGGTCATTTTGTTGTTTTGTATGGTTCCGGATACAAACAAATGACGTTCGACGCTGTTCCATTCATCTTTGGACAGGTTGGAGGATTCTTCCTTGATCCATTCCTGTTCCCATTCCCTGAATTTCTTTTCGTTCAGGTCATTCTCTTTGACGAATTCATACAAACGAGATTCGTCCTTAGGAGAGATTTTGCCCCTAAAGTACTGGAACGCCAGCTGTTTGATGTCTTGATTTATTTCCATAATTTGGGTGTTATAATGATATAACAATTCAGAATCGAATTTACCCAACCCTTTAAGGAAACTTTTTTATAGAAAAAGTAAAAAATTATTTGGATAGCAGAAAAAGAAGAGCTAGAATGTAAAGGTCACCGTTGTAACATTTCTTGAAATTTTCCGAGAAGATGGCCATTGCTTTTGATAAATGTTTTTCTACAGCAGTTGTGGATATTTGAAGTTTTTCTGAAATTTCACGATTCTTCAAGCCTTGAAAACGGCTCATCAGAAAAATTTCACGGGAACGTTCCGGCAGTTTGTCTAGTACTTGTTTGATTTGCTCTTGCAATTCATTATAAAGCAGTTTGTATTCACTGTTCATCATGAAATCTGTATAGTAGAGTTTTTCTTCTCCTTCTATATTGGCAAGGTACTCTATCTGATAATTTTCCACGATTGATTTGTGCTTCAGATAATTGAGACAGGCATTGCGCACCATCGTGAATAGGAACGAGGTCAGGGAAGTCTGTTCAAGGTTTTTTCTCTTTTCCCACAGATTAAGATAGCATTCCTGAATGATGTCATTTGCCATTTCAGTATCGTCGATAAAACGAATGGCATAACCATACAATCGTGGCCGATAGACGTTAAACAAATATTCAAAAGCCTTGTGGTTGCCTGATTTTATTTGTTCCAGTAGATATTTTTCATTTGTAAAATCATTCATTGCCTTTTCGGTGTTATTAGATTGTCGTAACTATACTTGTTTCATAAACAAGAATTTCTACTTAAGAACATGCAATAATACAAAATTTATGACAACAAATGCAAATCACATCTTTTAAACCATGTTAATTTATTGATTATTCTGCGTTCCATTAAAATTTCTTTATTTTTTCCTTTTGTGTACTAGCTGTTGAAAAAGACTATTATTACACGTGGCCGTCAGGTGAATGAAAAATCGAATTTGGCTTTGAAAAATTACATCCCGTCACCAGTCTTTATTAATAATCAACGTCTTGTGGTGACAGGAGCATCGGGCAAACTTTTTGTAATGAAATGTTCTGTTTGTATTCACAGTGATTTACAAGGTCGGTAATATGTTGATTTGTTTAATAAGAAACGCTAATTACTTATTATCAGTAATCAGCGTTTCTTTTAAAGTGGTGCCTCTTGGAGTTGAACCAAGGACACACGGATTTTCAGTCCGATGCTCTACCACCTGAGCTAAGGCACCTTTTTATTTTGCGAGTGCAAAGGTAAGTAATATTTCTTATTTTGCAAGTATTTTTGAAAGATTTCTTATAAAAATATTGTTCTGTTTGAAAAAATGATTTACCTTTGCACTCGCAATTGAGCGGAAAGTAGCGCAGTTGGTAGCGTACTACGTTCGGGACGTAGGGGTCGGGCGTTCGAGTCGCCTCTTTCCGACTTACAAAAAAGGCAACTGATTTTCAGTTGCCTTTTTTGTTATTATTCGGTCACCAGAGTTGCACCCATCAGTCCGATAACAACATCATTAGAAAGGGTCTCCAATTGAAGTGAAGATAATTCCTTTGTCTTGTCGAGGGGCATGCAAAGAATGATACCTGCGCCTCCTTTTATCTTTCTTTCCATAGGCCCTTTTAACTTCAGTACATTTCCCAAATCGTTGCTGACAATTCCGTTTTGCAGGCAGAAGCGATAGGGACGGGGAGTTTCTAATTTGAAAGCTAGTCCGTCGACATAATAGTCCTGTTCGATAGGGCACCAGTTTGTGGGTGAAATGAGAGGTAGAACCGATCGGGTTCCATCTTTGTAGTCAACTGTGATTCGGGCATTTTCCATATAGCATTGCATATGATTGGTACTGCCTGCCATCATCAGGTACAATCCGTCGGCTTTCCCTTTCAGAGGTATTTCGGCCTTTGCCGGATAATTATTCCATAAGGAAGTAAACAGAATGTTTTTCCCTTCACATGTAGAGAAAAACGGGATTTTTTTGCCTTCTATATCCATAATCAGTGTCCCGTTGTTGATAGTTTTGCGAATTCCTTCATCGCAAATGCTGTCGCATTCCTGAGGATGGCACCATTCACCCATGCCTTGTGTGGGAATCTGCAGTGTTGTGTATGGAGAACGTGGTGAAAGATATTTATTACGGAAAATATCGGTGACGCAGGCATTGAAACTGTTAGAGATATCAATCGGAATGAAGTGGGATGTCTTTCCGCCCAGAAGTTTGAGCCCTCCGCTAAAGGTTTCGTTTTTCACTTGTTGTTCAATCGGCTCCATCCATGACAACATGCCTTGATTGACGGGTTTAAAGGTAATGTTACTTTCCGTATTCAAAGTATTTGTTTCGATGTCCGGTTCTTTTATTACCGGTGCGTTGCCTTTCCATTCAATTTCAATGACTTGCTGCTTGTTTTTTGTTGATGTATAAAAAATACGGATGAAAGGTCTTCCGATGAAGTGCTTTTCGTTTTCCCATTTCAGAGCTTTCCCATTTGACTGAATGGTGCTGATTTTATCTTTCCAGGCAGGTATCAGAAGTTCTATGTTGCATGCTTTTTCCAGTCTGCTGTTTACAGAGTAAGTTTCTTTGTCGTTTTCACGTCGGTAACTGAAGTCAATGTCAGGAGTATGGATGGAAGCGTATTTCCATGAGGAAGGGAAACCCGGGCGTAACAATAGACGGTTGTTCAAAGCGTCCGGAGTGATGCCGAACAAACCTTGGACGATTGCTCTCGACATGACTCCGGCAGGGTCACCGAAATCTCTGTAGCATTCTCCCCTGGCGGCATCGTAAAAACTGATTTGCCCCACATTACCGGGGCTGTTTCCCAGATACATCCCATCTAAAACAGAACTTTTGAATAGCTTGACGGCTTCTTCGTAGCGTCCGGCCTGCCAATAAGCCAAGGCCGTGTGCATCACTTCGGCTGAAGCCACATTATTTATACTCCAGGCATAAGGTAACCAGTTGGTGGTACTGATGATGTGATACTTCCCAGATTCCAGCCCTTTTGCCACGACAGGTATATGAGGAATCTTTTCATCTATGTACCGAGTTGCCGTGTAGGCTTGCTCGGGAGAGGCGATATCACTGTCTATAGAGTGATAAATGGTCCATAAAGCAGGGTTCGGATGCAATCGTTTTAGCCCCATAAAGTCCTTGAATTCTGCCCATACACCTTTCTCTTTCATCCACAGTTGGGTGTTGATTGCTTTGAGAATTCTGTCGGCTTCTTGTTCGTATGGAGCCGGATCTTCATGGATGATTCTTGCAATCAATGCTGCCATTTTGTTTGCTCTATAATTGTAAGCCGATGAATGTGTAACTCCTCCGCTGTTATAATAGAGGGCATCGCTGGCCCAAATGCAGCAGTACGCATCATAAAGCCCATCCCCGTCAGCATCGAAGTTCCTCTTTTCCCATGCCAGATGACTTGTAAGCACAGGCCATATTTTATGTGCGTAGGCAGTGTCTCCTGTCCAGTTCAGATGCCAAAGCAACTCGTCGATATAGCAAAGATTCATGTCGTAATGGTTCATTCTTCCTGTCTTTCCGGGCGTGCAGCAGATATATCCGTTGCTATACATCGGAGTTCCCCATTTCTTTTCGGAACGGGCTAGATTCATCAAGGTATCTTGTGCCGGTTGTTGATAGATGGGAGGTATGTTTTTGACTTGAGATGCGGCATACGCATCGAAATGTATTCGGGCTCTGTCATGCCAGCCAAGAAAGTCTCCGATATAGCCGGCACGCCATCCATTCAAAGGCATTCTCCATCCAATGGCACCATGAAGCCAAGTTTGGCCGTCCCATGTTCCATCGGCTGCGGCAGTCAGGGCACCTCCCAGCGTATTGAGATATGCATCGGGGGTATTTATGATTATTCTATTGTTGAGTTCCAAAGCAGCCTTTTCGGCTTTGTGAAATATGACTTCAGCCTCTTTTGTGGTTTTTGCAATTGATCCGTGTTGTGACTTAACGAGGAAATAGGCTGGTCTTCCTTTGAATTTGAGTATGAAGGTTTCTGAGTTCTTGGGAGACGAGGCTGCGTCGAAACAGTCGGGAGGATCAACCCCCATGTCTCCGTTTCTTAAGAGATTGGGTTGCTTGATGTCACTCACCTTGCATTTAAGTTCTTTATATTGAGGCATTCCTTTGGTTTCGAACATCCATATCGCACCTTCTTCATTTTCGTCCGGAAGGGCATAAACGATGATGTGTACTTCACCCTTTCCCCAAGAAGGATCTTTAAGAAGATAGGTCCTTTTCCCTGCTGAATATCTTGATTCACAATGGGCAACGGAATCGAGTGCAATATTCAGTCGAAAACTGATGTTTTTGCTGTTGGTCTTGTCATAGGCCGCAAATACGGGGAAATCACTGGTTTCCAACCTGAATGCGCTATGGCTGCCGTATAGGGCGCGGGTATATTTGTTTTTCCCGTTAATGCAAACAAACTCATTTCCCTCAGGATGGTATTGCAATTGGCGTGTGGTTCCTCTGACTGCGTCGTTGTGAGATGTGGATTCAATGTAGTCTTGCCCTTGCATAGATAGGGAAGCAAGAAATAAAAAAGTGCAGGTAAAAAGTGTTTTCATTCTTTAACTAATTATGTTATACATATAATAAGGAAAAGGAGCATAGATGTTATGTTCCTTTTCCGAATTTTGTAACGGGTTCTATGGTAGTGGCTTCAGTCCTTCCCATTTAATGTCCCATTGACCATTATCAGGAAATCCCGGATTCTTTTTGTCACATCCGTCCCATCCGGCACACATAAGAGCCATGGCGGTGAGAAGTCCTCCATTACCCGGAAGATAAATTCTCAGGCGATCATCTTGATAGTTATGACCATTTACCAGATATGTATTGGTTCTCTTGTTCATCAGGAGCGCGTCAATAGCTTTTTCAGGTTCGCCAAGTCGAGTAGCACACATGGCTGTCATAGGATAATCCCAACCCCAGGTCTTATCCCAGTTCCAATTTGTCCATACCCAATTTAAGGTGTTTTTCATAAGATCTTCTTTGACGAGTTTGCAAGCGGGCACAATGCCTTCTGCTCCTAGTACGGCCATGTGATCGGATGTAAATCGTCTATCTGTATAAGTATTGGTCGCTGATTCTGCTGCAAGATAGAGTCCCTTATCATTCGAAGCCAGGGGAGACAGTCCTTCGATGACTTTGTCCCATTGGGCATTTCTGGGTTTACCCTCTCTTTCTCTCCATTTTTGAGCTGTTTCGAGGGCAAAGTGCCAATATGAAAGCTCGAAAGGCGGATTGATTGTAGAGTCTGCTTTCAGCGTTTCTTGAGCCGGGATGCATCCTTTAAGAATGTATCTGTTATTTGCTTTGTCGAAAGTTACAAAATCAGCCATAAATTCAGCAGTCTCGTCAATCAAGGTACCATATTGCTTTAACAGATTTGTTGAAGGATTACAGCGATAAAGCAGTTCTGCCAGATAGATGAGATGAGGTTGTTGCCAAATCAGAAAAGAACCGACATTGGATGGGGCTTCATTGGCCCATGGGTCAGTCATCTTCATCCATCTTACGCCCTTGAATCCTTGTCGTTTAGCAATTTCTTTTGCTTTAGGATAGGCGGTCTCATACCATTTCAGAGTTTTTGCAAGTAATTCCGGATGCCCCCATAGAGCAAACTGAGCCTGATGCCACCAGATCATTTCCAAATGTGGGCGTCCGAACCATGAATTGTAGGTAAGTCCTGTTTCCTGAGGAGGGTTGGTTCCTGCGCATTGGATGGCAAGAAGGTATTGGGAGAGGACCACTCTTCGTTCCAATTCTTTGGCTCTTGGGTCTTTGCATTTGGAAAAGTCAACGGCCGCTCCCTCGTTCCAATAACGCTGCCAGGAAGCTAATGCGTCTGCTTCGGTTTCCAGAAATCCGGGTAAGGTTTCGTTACTTTTTTCCTGCAGAAACTCGCAACTGAACGAATAATCGTCGGTAAGCGGGGTAAGAATGAAATGATTCTTTTTAATCATGGAAAAACGTGCATTTCCGTCCCATTGAATTTTCACGTAGTAGACAGTCTGGTCGATAGTTCGTTTTAGCAATGCTGAGTGAGTATCTTGACTGACAATGACAGTTGAATGCTTGTTGTCAGAATTCCAGTTGCATGCATCGTCACTATGTCCTCCCGAAGGATAGGCAAAACGGAACCCTATACTTGGACGCATTTCAGAGATGATATGTGATGCTATGAGATCTTTACTGGAATGGCAAACGGTTTGAACTTGTGTCAGTTTGCCGTTCAGGTCATAGCGACTGGTAATTTCTCCAGTATATAAATCCAGTTCTTGATGGATGTTTTTAAATTGTTCTTTTTTTAAAGGAGCTCCTTCCATTTCCAGACCTATAGTGCCCAGATGAAGGCGGTGAGGGTTGGCTCTCAGCCAGTCCGAAGCCGCTTTTTGTCTGCCTTCTTTAAATTGAGTGGCATAGAGTTCTTTATGACCATGACCGAAATTATATTCTTTCAAAACTTCGTCGGCTTTGTAGCTTTGGGGATTTGGGAAATTATGCCATCCCCACTGAGATTGTGTTCCCAATGGGACACCCGATTTGTAGAATTCAGGGAATGTTTGAAGTCCGCTGGCATCTACTGTGAAAGCAAATCCTCCGTTTCCTACAGAGAGGGAAGCCAGAGAGTCAAATGTTGTGACAATAGGGCTGTTGCGTTTTAAAAGAGCTTCTCTGTTGATTGATCCGGAACAGCTTGTGCTGATTAAAATGGCAACAGTCAAAGTTGATAGAATAAAATTTTTCATAGGTTTCTTTTAGGGTTTATTTTGACGGTTGTAATATAACAGGACCTAGCAATCCACTTGGAACTGTTTGCCATGTGCTGTAATCAGATGGTTGGTATTTAATGTTTACGATATTTATTTCTTTGAATTTCCGCCATTGAATCCCTTTCCTGTCATAATCGGCAATACGATTGGCAGGAAGGTTAGTTACTTCTATCTCAATGGTATTTTTCCCCGGTTTCAAGAATTTCGTTACTTTTGTCGAGAAAGGAACAGAAAATAAAGTACCTGCATCTTGTCCATTAATGCGAATTTTAGCACTTTCACGCACATCTCCTAAACTAAGATTCCATTCGCAGCCTTTTCCGGGTATTTTTACTGTGGTTTTATAGAGAGCAGTTCCTTTATTTACTTTGGCATCTGCAATTGGTAATTCTGTCCATGACTTAAGTTCTTTCATTGTAAAAGATCCTTCGATGGAGGGCTCGCTGTCTATGAACTGTACTGTCCACTTATTGAGCTTGATTGGTTTTCCGTTTGGAGTCAAATAGTGCCAGGGTTTATCATTAATTTCTTTTGAAGAATAAGTCTTTAAAATACAACTTTCTCCTGATTGCAATTGAAGTCTGACTTCGCTTCTTTTTGTCGCAGGGTTATACCGGACCAAGGCTTTTCCCGATTCGCCATTTAAAGGATTGAATATCTGAATGCTTTGTGCCTTGATGCTCAAAGGTATCCACCCATCAATGTTTTTCCCTTGCAGACAAGATATGAAATAATGGTATCCACTGTCGTTGGTGCGACGAATGCATTGTAATCCAAATTGTGATTTCATGGGTTCGTTGTGTACACCGGTCGCTGCCAGAGTTTTTACATAATCGCTGCCTGTGATGATTTGTCCTTTCCCGACTACAGTGACAGTTACCTTCTTAAAGTCTGTTTGAGGCATTTGATCAATGAGCTGGCGATAGACTGCTGTACGGGTGGAAAATTCTTGGAATCCCGGTTCGCTTTCCGGATAGTTGCCTGTAAAGATGACTGTTGCTCCTTCATTGGCCAAATCAAATAAATGGCGAAGAACCTTTTGAGGCATAAAGCGAACTGATGGGACAATAATGGCTTTATATTGTGTTCCTCCTGTGGTTTTCAGTAAATGATCAATACAAATGGTACTGCAGATATATTTGTCAGAAATATAATCTACATCATATCCACAGGAATTGATTGTATGTATGGTCTTAATAAATTGTGGGGCACGTTTCTCCATGTCATTGATGGCAAACTGAAGAAGCCTTCCGGGGGCATCATACCACATATCATATATAGGCAGATACACGAGAAAATCATTGTCGGGTTTTCCCATTTGAAGGAAAGACTGACATCTGGTGATATATTTAAAGAAGGCTGGAGCATCTTTCCAAATGGTATTTGTCGGACTCATGTCAATGGAGGCATAGAATTTCCATCCTGGCCACGGATCATTTTGGGGGCTGTATGCACTTCCATGAAAGAATACATGATTGATTCCGGAGACGAAGAATAAGTCCAGATCCGGTTTGCATTGGGATAGGGATGTTCTAAAATGCTCAGTCAACCACGTGAATGTTTCTGAGGAGGTAAGGGGCTTCCCCGTGATGTGAGCTGCAGAGGATGCATACTTCAACATACTGAGTTCCGAATCATTTTTTCTGACTAAAGAGTCTTTTCGAAGTCCGGTAATATTGAAATCAGATAAACCGAACCCTTCGCATTCAGGCACGTCAACGCATGCGTACAAATCAATCAGATTTCCGGGGGAACCATGTGCCTGATTTCTTGTCTTGCTCCCGTGTCTGTGTGCCCATGCTGTCCATTGACTTGTAAAGTTATCGAGCAAAAGATCTGACAGAGTCTCTCTATAGTCACTCATGATACGGCGGGTTATTTCTGGTCTGTTTTCGTCAAGGAACTCGGGTAAGTAGTTCTCGAGTTTGTATCCTCGCCTTTTGGCGAATTCTTCCAGCAGATTGGGAGTCCAGTCCGCACCATAGACTTCATACGAATCATTAAAGAAATTATGCGGAATCAGAGTATTCATGCGTGCGAAGGCGCGGTCAAACTTATTCAGATAACATTTCACTGCATTGGCGGAAAAATGATCCATTACAAATCCTTCTCCTCCGGGTGCCGCTCTTTTGACTTTTTGCAGGGTACGTCCTACGAACAGTGCTATAAGATTCCATTTTCCGGTTCCGGGTGCACCCCAAAAAAGTGTTCCGTCCGTGTCGACATCGGAAGTGATGTCCAGTCTCTGTTTCCCGTCATCACTAATCGCCATTAGTCTGCTCAAATAGGCAAAAGGCTGTTGGCTTTTGTCGTTGACTAGAACTTTTTCCTTGAGTAGTTCACCACCATTCAATGTATATTTTTGTACAATAAGTTTGCATGCAGCATCTTCAATTGAGATTTCTGGACCCCCAAAGGGCCATCCGGTACCAGTGTTCATGTCTGTAAACATACTCAGCTTCCTTGTAGTTTGTTCGGTATAGGAGAGCATGTCCATCCATTTAGGTGAAAGAAAAGAAATCTCATTTTTGTCATTTCCTTTCACTCCATATATAGGTGTGATTTCGACGGAGCCAATTCCCGCTTTAGCATATTCGCTTAAATTATAATTAAGATTGATGCTATCGACGGCACTGCCAAGCCACCACCAACGGGTACCAGGGCGGAATTCAATATTTTCGGCTGGCCATTGTGCAAAGGCTGCTGAAACTGCAAATGCAAAAGAAACGGAAAGTAGTGTCTTCTTCATCTTGATTTTAGTTTTTACAAAAGTAACTATCTTTTATTTTTTTTCAAAGATAAATCCAAAATCAATATGAAAGAAAAATCGACAGGCTTTTTCATTGTTTTTAAATCATTTTATGTGTGAATTCCTACTTGAGTTTCTGAATTCGGTGGGAGTCAGTCCTGTATTCTTTTTAAAAACGGTAAAGAAATGTTCGGAGTTTGCAAACCCCAGATTGTAAGCAATCTCTTTGATAGATGAATTCGTTTCAGCGAGCCATTCCTTTGCTTTTCTTAGCTTCAATTCCTGATAATATTTGGCGGGAGCGTATCCTGTATAGTCTTTAAAAATTTTACGGAACCAGGAATAGCTTGTATTCAATTCAGATGCAAGCTTTTCCAGATCTATTTCGGAAGCAATGTTTTCCTGCATCCATATTTTTGAACGTTCTATTTTTTGTCCCCAATTATCAGATTCATATATTTTATTCTTAGTAATGGACAGCAAGAGCCCAATGAGATGGAATGCGATTCCTGCCAGCTGTTGCTGAACAGCTGTTTTATCGGCTTTAGCTACTTCTATAGCTTTTGTATATAGAGTTACGACTTCTTCATTGAGACCTATATCAATCACGTGATTACCTTTTTCAAAAAAACTGTTTTTTACGAGTTTGTCTGCAATATCTCCATTGAATCCGATGAAATATTCCTTCCAACCGGTTTTACTTAAGGGGCTATAAGTATGCCAAATTCCAGGCTGCAGAAAAAGAATCATCCCAGAATGAATATCTGTGGGCTTTTCATTCTTATTAGAGAATGTACCCTGCCCTTTAGTAATGTATACTAACTGATACTCGTGAAGGACCCGGCCTTCTTGGGCACTGAAAAAATAGCCTAAGGGGTGGTTACGCGGAGGATATTGGGCTCCAGCTTTAATGTCTTGGGAACCTACTGTGTTTACATAAAGCCCGAACATTGTATCTCTTTCGTTGATGATGAGATATTTTGATGCGCTATTGTCATTTTGGGTCATTTAAGTTCATTTATTTAGGTTATGGAGCAAAAGTAGCAAATAATAAAAACACAGCCAACTATCTTTTTGAAAAGTTTTGTTTGACTTTTGATTAAAAATCGAAGATAAGCAGTGTTTTAGTATAAAAATGAATAAGTTCATTTTGTTCTGCCCTCAACTTGCATTATCTTTGCTCATAAATAAATATTTAGATAGAATGAATATCATTTTGCGTATATATGTCTGGTGTAAAAGAATCAAGAATAGATGTGGGTTTGGAATTCATTCCCCTTCAGATTTTTATTTAGTAACACAAGTCATATATGAACGTTTGCCTTTTTATGCTTACGCGTCTATACATGAAAAACACAAAGAGGTGCAGGCTCTTAAGGGACAACAAGGAAACGAAAAAATAGAAAGGCTATTGTTTCGCCTAGTGAATTTTTATCAGCCAAGAGTTATTGCTAATTTTGAAAATGAGCCAAATTATTGTCAGTATGCAATGTCTTGTGCGAGTAGGAATGCCCGGATTTTTTCTTCTTGTTCTGAAAAGGATATTCAAAGTTTAGAGTATCGGAATTTTGTTTCGCCGGACAATGTGTCATTGTTCCCTAGGGAATCAAAAGCAAATGTACTGACCTCTAAAATTGATTTCCTTTACTCGGAATGTTTTGACAGCTTTTATTCTTTGTTCGAAGAAATGTACGAATTGTTGTCCGATAATGCAATTTGTGTTTTTTATGATATTCATGCTTCTTCGGAAAGACGAGAATCGTGGAAGAAAATACTTTCTGATAAGCGTGTAAGAATCACTTTTGATTTGTATGAAGTGGGAATTGTTTTACTTAGGAAAGATAGAATCAAACAAAATTATATTGTAAATTTTTAATTAAAAGGAAATGGGAAAGAAATTTAATATATATACACGGACTGGCGATACCGGAATGACCAGTTTGGTTGGTGGAGTGAGGGTCAGCAAAACGAATCCTCGATTAGAAGCATATGGGACTCTTGATGAGTTGAATTCGCATTTGGGACTGTTGCTGACTTATTTAAAAGACAAGAACAAGGAACAGGTATTTGAAATTCAGAACAAATTATTTTCTGTAGCTTCTTATCTGGCAACAGATCAGTCAAAGGTGACTTTAAAAAAGCAAAGTATTTTGACTGAGAAAGATTCTGAAGAACTGGAGCATTCCATCGATGAATTGGAAGAACAACTGCCATCTCTGAAACTATTTATTTTACCGGGAGGATGTCCTGCTTCTGCTCAATGTCATATATGCAGGACAGTTTGTAGAAGAGCGGAGCGAAGAATTATTGCTCTAGCTGAAGATTTTGAAATCGACCCGAACTTGTTGAAATACATCAACAGATTATCTGACTATTTATTCGTTTTAGCTAGAAAATTAAACTTTTTATATAATGTTGAAGAAATTTATTGGCAAAGAAGTTGTAAATGAAAAAAAATAATATACTTTTGCGCATCAATTAATAATTAGTAATATTTATAAGTAACAAGACTATGTATTGGACTTTAGAATTAGCGTCAAAATTAGAAGATGCGCCATGGCCGGCAACCAAAGATGAATTAATTGATTATGCTATTCGTTCCGGTGCACCATTGGAAGTAATCGAGAATCTTCAGGAAATGGAAGATGAAGGTGAAGTATATGAAAGTATTGAAGATATTTGGCCGGACTATCCAAGTAAGGATGATTTCTTTTTTAATGAAGAAGAATATTAAAAATACTGCTTTATGAAGAAAAAGTTTGTTGGATTGGTGGTGCTGGCTATATTTTGTATATTGCCTGCAAGTGCACAGTTGAAACTAGGAGTCAAGGGCGGACTGAATCTTTCGGAAATGTCCTTGTCGGGTTCTTTGTTTGATAATTTCAAGTCAAGCAATCAAACCGGCTTTTTCATAGGACCGATGATAGATGCAAATATACCGATTGTTGGAATCGGGGCAGATGTAGCTCTCTTGTATAATCAATTAGGAGTAAATCTGAAAGGGAACAATACAGATAATACAGTAAAGGAAAAAACTTTGCAAGTTCCCATTAATATAAAGTATACCATTGGATTAGGTGATATGGTTGGACTTTATTTTGCTGCCGGTCCACAATTTGGATTCAATATTGACAACAAGGATGCCAAAGATGTTCTTGATGAGGCTACGGATGGTGATTTTTTTAAAAAATCTACGATGAGCGGAAACATAGGGGCTGGTCTTAAGTTAATGAATCATTTACAGTTAGGATTAAATTATAATTTTCCAGTAAGTAAAAATGCGAAAGCGTCTAATGGATCAAAATATGCTACTGTAAAAGCAAAGACATGGCAATTTTCCTTGGCTTATATTTTCTGATTATATTTAGAAAAAATATCAAAAGGTGTTTATTCTTTATCGAATAGACACCTTTTTTTGTATTTTTGCACTCAATCATGAATAATTTTATTGATGTTATATTACCGTTGCCTTTAGCCGCCCGCTATACATATTTATTGCCTGATATTTTGGAGCAAGTGAAACCGGGCTGCCGTGTGATTGTTCCCTTTGGAGCAAAGAAATATTATACGGCCATAGTTGTAGCAACTCATGTAAATGAACCTGTCGGATATCAAGTTAAAGAGGTCCTTGATGTTTTAGATAAGGAACCTGTTATTATATCTGAGCAATTGACCTTTTGGAATTGGATAGCAGATTATTATTTATGTACTTTGGGTGAAATCTATAAGGCGGCTTTGCCTAGTGGCATGAAACTCGAGAGTGAAACTTCTGTTGAATATAATGTCAATTATGAGGCGAGTTCACAACTTCTTCCTAAAGAACAACTCTTGTTGGATTTACTTTCAGACAATAAGGAACAGAAAATAACCAAGTTGGAAAAGGACAGTGGCATAAAAAATATTATGCCAGTTATTAATTCTCTTCTGAGGAAAGGAGCACTATTTATTAAGGAAGGTCTGAGAAATAATTATAAGCCAAAGACAGAAACTTATGTTAGATTGGCGAAACCATATAATAATGAGGAAACTTTAAATATCCTTTTGAATGACTTGAAGCGTGCACCCAAGCAATTATCTTTTCTTATTTCGTTTTTGGATCTTTCCGGATATACTGGTTTGGGAGAGAGGCCGGGTCTTTTGAAAAAAACGTTGTTTGAAAATGAAATAAGTTCTTCTTCGTTCGTTGCTTTAAAGAATAAAGGTGTGTTGGAGACTTATTCTCTTGAGATTGGCCGACTGAATAAAGATGAAATAGAAACAAAGGAAGCTCATGCCCTTAATTTGTCCCAGAATATAGCATATGAGGAAATAAGGAATGTATTTCAATCGTTTAATGTGTGTTTGCTTTATGGGGTAACTTCTTGTGGAAAAACAGAAATATATATTCATCTGATGCAGCAAATTGTCTCTCAACGAAAACAGGTGTTATTCCTTTTGCCGGAGATTGCTTTGACCACACAGATAACCCATCGGTTGCGACTAGTCTTTGGTAATAAACTTGGTATATATCATTCTAAATTTTCGGATGCGGAGAGGGTGGAAATATGGCAAAAGCAGTTAAGCAGTACGCCCTATGATATTATTGTCGGGGTTCGTTCTTCCATCTTTTTACCTTTCAAAAAGCTAGGACTTGTTATCGTTGATGAGGAACATGACGGAAGTTATAAACAGCAGGATCCGGCACCGCGTTATAATGCCCGCAATGCTGCTATTGTACTTGCCATGCAATATCATGCAAAAGTCTTATTAGGAACAGCAACACCAAGTATAGAAAGTTATTATAATACTCAGATCGGCAAATATGGATTAGTAACATTGACTGAACGTTTTCAGGAAATACGGCTTCCTCGGGTAGAAATTGTTGATTGTAAAGAACTCAAGAGGAAAAAGTATATGAAAGGTCCTCTATCGCCGGTTTTGATTGAGAAAATAAAAGAGGCGTTGGTTAATAAGGAGCAAGTTATTCTGTTTCAAAATCGTCGTGGATATGCTCCTTTTGTTGAATGCAAAACATGCGGATGGGTTCCAAAATGCAAGAATTGTGATGTCAGTCTTACCTATCACAAAGGACTAAACCAACTGACGTGCCATTATTGTGGGTATACCTATCGTCTGCCGGACAAGTGTCCGTCTTGTGAAGGTGTCGAATTTGATAAATGTGGGTTTGGAACTGAGAGGATAGAGGATTATGTTTCAGAAATATTTCCAGAAGCTCATATTGCGCGCATGGATTTAGATACCACCCGATCTAGAAATAGCTACGAACAAATAATTTCTGATTTTTCTGAGGGTAAGGTAGATGTCTTGATTGGGACTCAGATGGTAGCAAAAGGTTTGGATTTTGATCGTGTGCATGTTGTTGGTATACTAAATGCAGATTCCATGATGAATTATCCTGACTTCCGTTCGTATGAAAAAGCTTTTCAATTAATGGTCCAAGTCTCGGGAAGGGCTGGTAGAAAAAATAAACAGGGCATTGTTGTACTGCAGACCAAAGATGCGGATTCTCCTCTTATCAAACTTGTAGAGACAAACGATTTCCCTAAATTTTACGATTGGCAGTTATCCGAACGCCAATTATTTCAATATCCACCATTTTACCGGCTGGTTTATATTTTTATAAAGCATCATGAAGATGATATTCTCGATTCTTTATCTTATACTTTTGCAGAAAGACTTAGAAAAATATTCGGTAATAGGATCCTAGGGCCAGACCGTCCACCTATTGCAAGAATACAAATGTTGTATATTCGAAAAATAGTGCTCAAGATAGAAATAAATGTTTCTATGAAAGCGGTTCGTGATATTCTTGCTAAAGAGAAATCTGATTTATTAAAAGATGCAAGATACAGGTCGGCATTGATTTATTTTGATGTAGATCCTGTTTGAGTACCTTTTAATTCGGGATAACTGATACGGGTGTGATATATGGTCCTGAGTTTTTCTTTGAGTACGGTTTTGCAAATCTGTATATCTTTAAATGTAATAGGGCAGTCTTGGAAAAAACCTTCCTGTACTTGCGCATCAATAGCCTTGTCAACCATGGTGGAAATACTCTCTTCAGTGTATTCTTTCATACTTCTGGATACAGCTTCTACCGTATCAGTCATCATGAGAATAGCTTGTTCCTTGGTAAAAGGATTTGGACCGGGATAAGTGAATAATTTGTCATCTACCTGTTCGTTAGGATGCTCGTTCTTATATGATATATAAAAATATTTGGTTTTTCCCTTGCCGTGGTGAGTTGCAATGAATTGTTTGATTACATCCGGTAGGTTGTATTTGTCAGCAAGTTTTAAGCCATTGATGACGTGATTGATGATGACTTGTGCACTTTGGGTATAGCTCAAATTCTCGTGAGGATTTACGCCTGCTTGATTTTCTGTAAAAAAAACAGCATTTTCCATTTTGCCGATATCATGGTAAAGGGCACCTGTTCTGACAAGTTGACTCTTTGCTCCAATACGATTAGCAGCTTCCGCTGCTATATTGGCTACCTGCATGGAATGCTGGAAAGTTCCTGGGGCTACCTCGGACATCTCTCTGAGAAGTGGATTATTGATATTTGATAGTTCAACCAAAGTGACATTAGATGTAAACCCAAATGCTTTTTCTAAAATAAACAGGAGGGGATAGACAAATAACAAAAATATACCGTTAATAATGAAATAATTGAACATGCTATAGTCTATTTTTGTCAAGTCGTTGACCTTTATTAATTCATATGAGAAATAAAAAAGAGAATAGGTGATAACTATTATTATGGCCGAACGAATCAGTTGTGAACGTTGTGAAAGTTCTCGCAGGCTATAGATTGCAGCCAGTCCTGCTGCAAATTGCAGGATAATAAATTCGTATGGGTAGTGAAGTGGAATAGAACAAATCACAATCAAAATGCAATTTGTCATAAATGCGGTACGAGAGTCCATGAAAACCCTGGTAATCATTGGTACCATTGCGAATGGCAGCATGTAGACACTGAACAAATTATGTCCTACCATCAGAGATGTTATAATCGAAAAGAATACGATTACTCCAAAGAGAAGAAGGATGGTACGCTTTCTATCGAAATAGTCTATTCTGAATAAATGGAGATAAAGCATAAATCCAAGTAGTAAAAAAGATGTGAATAGTACTTCTCCTGTAATCTCAACTCTTCTTTGTTGCAGAGAATTATTCCTTTTAATAGATTCTTTGTTGTATGATTTCAAGACACTGAACTTTCCTGCATCAACAAGTTCTCCTCGGTCAATAATTTTCTGTCCGCTGAGAACCATGCCCTTTGCCCATGTAATATTTGATAGTAATTCTTTTTGTGAGGCATCCGATTTCTTTTCATCCAATACCATATTGGGATTGATGTAGTTATTTAAGTTGTATTGTTGGAGTATGCCTTTGTCAAAGCGTGTGGAGTCTGCATTAATTAAATATTCATATGCTTCCTTTACAGTGAAAAAATCATTAACAGAGCATGAAATGGCTTGATTATTATTGATAACCAATATGCTTTTTATACTGTCTTCGTTCATTTGTTCCAAATCAATATTTGAAATAATCCCTTTTTCATATATATTTTCAAGGGTCTGTATCAGATATTTTTTATAACTATTACTTATTTCTTTTTCTTTGTTAAGGAAAAGGGAAAGATTTCTGATTTGATTTATCTTTATTTCATTATTCTTTTGGTAATATGGCTTATATAAAGTCATTAGGCTGTCTTGCTCTTTTTTTATGACATCTTCTCCCTTATATATAGGAAAATCAAAGGTTGCGATGAGTTGCCCATACTGCCATGGACGGTTTAAATCAAACTGATAGTTGAATCGTTTCTCACTAGGAAGAAAGATTACTATAATAATTACAGCGGTTACAAACACCGCTATTTTGAACAATATGTTTTGATAATATTTCATTTTATCTTTTTCATTCGGGGCGAAAATAACAAAAAATACGATACGTTGCCTAATTATTGGGTGGTTATTAAAAAAAATTGTAATTTTGCAAATCGTAGTATGTTTTAATATACAATTTATGTCGGAAAGAAGAGTAAGAGTGCGCTTTGCCCCAAGTCCTACCGGTGCATTGCATATTGGTGGCGTTCGTACCGCTTTGTATAATTATTTGTTTGCCCGTCAGCATGACGGTGACTTGGTCTTTCGAATAGAAGACACGGATTCGAATCGTTTTGTTCCCGGCGCGGAAGAATATATCATTGAATCTTTTAAGTGGTTAGGCATCAAATTCAACGAGGGAGTCAGTTTCGGAGGCAAGTACGGACCTTATCGCCAGTCAGAACGTCGTGATATCTATAAAAGGTATGTAAAGATTCTATTGGATGAAGAAAAAGCATATCTGGCTTTTGATACGCCTGAGGAACTTGAAGCAAAAAGAGCTGAAATACCGAATTTTCAGTATGACGCTCACACTCGTATGGATATGAGGAATTCCCTTGTATTGTCGGATGAGGAGGTTGCCGATTTAATAGCGCAAGGCAAACAATATGTCGTGAGATTTAAAATTCAGCCGGGAGAAGAAATTCATGTCAATGATTTGATTCGAGGTGATGTAGTAATAAATTCTTCGGTCCTTGATGATAAAGTTCTATATAAGTCTGCGGACGGTTTGCCAACTTATCATTTGGCAAATATTGTTGATGACCACCTGATGGAAATATCTCATGTTATCAGAGGTGAAGAATGGCTTCCATCGGCTCCACTTCATGTCTTGTTGTACAGAGCTTTTAATTGGGAAGATACTATGCCTCAATTTGCACATCTTCCATTACTTTTAAAGCCCGACGGCAAAGGGAAACTGAGTAAACGAGACGGAGATCGTTTAGGATTCCCTGTGTTCCCTTTGGAATGGCATGATCCTAAGACCGGTGAAATATCCTCTGGATTTCGTGAATCAGGATATTTGCCGCAGGCAGTACTTAACTTTTTGGCTCTTCTTGGTTGGAATCCTGGCAATGATCAGGAGATAATGTCATTGGATGAAATGGTAAGACAATTCAATATAAACCATTGCAGCAAAGCAGGAGCTAAATTTGATTTTGTCAAAGGAATATGGTTCAATCATGAGTATATTCTGAATATGAGTGATTCTGATGTGGCACTTTTGTTTAAGCCAATTCTTGAGCAACATGGCATAAACGAACCGATTGAAAGAATAAAAGTTGTTGTCGGATTAATGAAAGGCAGAGTAAATTTCATAAAAGAATTATGGGATACTTGTAGTTTCTTTTTTATTGCCCCGAAGGAATATGATGAGAAAACAGTAAAAAAACGCTGGAAAGAGGATTCTGCTGAAACAATGTTGAAACTGGCTGAAGTATTGGATTCGCTAAATGACTTTTCATTAGTAAATCAGGAGGCTGTTGTGACAAAGTGGATAGAAGAAAATGGTTATAATATGGGACTTGTTATGAATGCTTTCCGATTGACTTTGGTAGGAGAAGGCAAGGGCCCTCACATGTTTGACATTTCTGCTTTCTTAGGAAAGGATGAAACTTTGAGACGTATTCGACGAGCTGTTGAAGTATTAAAATAGATTATGTATAGCTTTGTAATCTTTGTTTATCTGTTGGCCGTCAAAATCGCTGCATTATTTAACCATAAGGCAAGATTAATGGTAAAAGGACATTCTGAAGTCTTTGGAATTCTTCGAGAACGGATTGATAGAAATGAAAAATATTTATGGTTTCATGCAGCGTCTTTGGGTGAATTTGAACAAGGACGCCCGTTGATGGAACACATTAAGAAAGAATATCCCCAATATAAAATATTGTTGACATTCTTTTCACCGTCAGGTTATGAAGTTCAAAAGAATTATAAAGGAGCTGATGTTATTTGCTATTTGCCTTTTGATACTCCATTTAATGCTCGTAGATTTGTTAAACTAGCCCATCCTTATATGGCCTTTTTTATAAAATATGAGTTTTGGCAGAATTATTTGAAAGGTCTCCAGAAATTGAATGTTCCTACTTATAGTATTTCTTCTATTTTTAGAAAAAATCAAGTATTTTTTCGTTGGTATGGGGGGACATATTATAAGGTTCTGACTCGTTTTACCTATCTGTTTGTCCAAAATGAAAGTTCAAAAGAACTTTTATCTAAGTTGCGTATTCAAAATGTGTCAATTATTGGGGATACTCGTTTTGATCGAGTACTAACTATTTGTCATCAAGCCGCTGATTTGCCTTTGATAGAATCTTTCGTAACTGCTCAATCCGAAAATTTGTCTGAACGTAAAATTCTGGTGGCAGGAAGTTCTTGGGCACCCGATGAGGATATTTTTATTCGTTATTTTAACGAACATCCCGAAATAAAACTAGTGATGGCTCCTCATGTGATTGATGAAAATCATTTGACTGAAATCTGTACAAAATTAAAACGTCCTTTTTTAAAATATTCTGAGGCAACGCTCGAAAATGTCAGAACTATTGATTGCCTAATTATTGACTGTTTTGGCTTGTTGTCTTCTATTTATAGATATGGACAAGTTGCATATATTGGGGGAGGATTTGGAGTAAGTATACATAATGTACCTGAAGCGGCGGTATATGGTATGCCCGTAATTTTTGGCCCAAATAATAAAAAATTTCGTGAAGCTCAAGATCTTAAAAATTTGGGTTGTGGTTTTGAAATACAATCATTTGAAGACTGCCAGTCATTATTAAATAAATTCTTTTCAGACAAGGATTATTTAGAAGAAATCGGAAAAAAGGCCGGAGATTACATCAAGGTGAACTCCGGCGCAGTAGAAAAAATTCTCAGACAAATTAGTTTGTAATTTATTCTTTATACCAACTGGCATACATCATATAGTTGTTTGCAATTTTCTGATTCAATTCTTTTGATTGTTTAGGATCGACTTTCTTTATGAATTTTGCAGGAACTCCCGCCCATAATGTGCCCGGCTCGACAATCGTGCCACTAAGAACAAGAGCGTTTGCTGCAACTATAGCGCCTTCACCTATTACTGCATGGTCAAGTACGGTTGCACCCATACCTACTAAAGCTCCGTCATTAACGTCGGCTCCGTGAATGGTTACATTGTGTCCAATGGAGACATTATCTCCTATTGTTATTGTGGATTTTTCATATAAAGTATGCAGGACACTTCCATCTTGTATGTTTACATTGTTACCTATTCGAATGCTGTTGACATCACCTCGTAGAACTGCATTGAACCAAATACTGCAATCTTTTCCCATTTTTACATCGCCGATAACTGTCGCATTATCAGCTAGAAAACAATTCTCTCCAATTTCAGGAGTAAACCCCCTTACTGATTTTATTAAAGCCATTTTATTATTTTAATTAATTGGTTTTGTGGCTTCTTGAAGCCATTCTATTTCTTTTTTCTTTAAATAAGGACTCAGTTTAGTAAAGACATTACGGTGGTATTCATTCAACCAAAGTTTCTCTATATCTGTAAGTCTGTCGACAAGGATAGGCTTAGTATCTATAGGGCATAGAGTTAACGGCTCAAATTGATAGAAATTACCAAACTCTGTAGTCTTGTATGGAACAATCAATAATGTGTTTTCTATTCTTATGCCATAACGTCCTTCTTTATAAATTCCCGGTTCATCGGTTACGGTCATCCCAGGTTGCAGTGCAGCAGGAATATTGTTCATTCGTATTTGATGTGGGCCTTCATGAACACATAGATATGAACCAACTCCATGCCCTGTTCCGTGACCATAGTTGATGCCTTCTTTCCACATCTCGGAACGCGCGAGAATATCTAGTTGTGTTCCACACGTTCCTTCGGGGAAAACAGCGCTTGATAGACTAATATGTCCTTTTAGAACTAGTGTGTAGTCCCTCTTTTCTTCTTCGGACAAGCTACCCAATGCAATGGTCCTTGTAATGTCGGTGGTTCCATCTTTATATTGTGCTCCGCTATCTAATAATAACATTCCTTGAGGTTTCAGAAAAACGTTACTTTCAGATGATGCTTCATAATGCACAATTGCGGCGTGTGACTTATAGGCCGCAATTGTATCAAAACTGATATCGCAAAATAGATTCTGCTCAGAACGAAGTTCTAACAGCTTTTTGTCTATGTCAATTTCAGATATATGTCCGGATTTAGCATTTTGTTCTAGCCAAATTAGAAATCGAACCATGGCAACTCCGTCTTTTATCATAGCAGAATGGAAACCTTTTATTTCCTGTTCGTTTTTTATCGCTTTGAAGTATGGGACAGGTGAACTCATATTTATAATCTTACAATGGGAAGGAATTGTTTTTTTGATGGAAATACTTGTAAGGTTACTGTCTAAAACTATTGAAGATAAATATAGGTTCTTTAAGTCATTTGCTACCTCGCTATATTCTTTGATGATAATATTCTTTTCAGTGAGATAGCAGATAGCTTCATTTGTAAGTTTCACCTTATTTATATACAATACAATTTCTTTCAGAGATATCAATAAATAACTTACAAAAACAGGGTTGCAATGGGTGTCTGAGCCTCTTAAATTCAAGGTCCAGGCTATGTCATCGAGAGTGGAAATAAAAATTCCCTCAGCATTGTTCTTTTCCAAAAACGATCGAATTTGTTTTATTTTTTCTGTAGTATCAATGCCTGAGTATTCAATAGGGTGTATGAACACTTTATCTTCAGGGATGTTTGGACGATTATTCCACAATATTTGTGCCGGATCATAGGCAGTTTCTGTTTTTATGGAATAGTCTGCCAAGTAGTTTTCCATATTTTCAGCTCCATTAATACTATTTACCCAACCGTCAATTCCTACGGTCATTTCTGCGAGTAAATTCTCTGATAACCATTCTTGTGGAGAAGGTGTTTCAGGCATACGCTCTTTCATCAAGACAAAAGGAGTTCCTGCTATTTGTTTTTCTGCTTGTAAAAAATATCTGGAATCCGTCCAAAGTGCAGCTTTTGAACCAGTTATAACAGCGATTCCTGCTGATCCTGTAAAACCTGAAATCCATTTTCTCGTTTCCCAATGCTTGGGAGTGTATTCTCCGAAGTGTGGGTCTGTCGTTGGAAAAACGAATGCATCCAAAGAATGTTCTTTCATCCACATTCGTAAATTACTGACTCTTTCGGATATTTCTTCTTTCTGCATATTCTATATTGTTTAAAGAGATATGCAAAAATAAAGAAAAGTGGCTAATTATCAAAAAAAAGCGGAAAAGTTTTGGTATGAAAGAAAGTATGTGTAATTTTGCGCCGCGAAATACCTCGCAAATAACAATTAATAATATTAAATTAAAAAAAATGATTGTAGTACCTGTAAAAGAAGGCGAAAACATTGAAAAAGCGCTGAAAAAGTTTAAGAGAAAATTTGAGAAGACTGGTGTAGTTAAAGAATTGCGTTCAAGACAGCAATATGATAAACCGTCTGTAATAAAGAGACTTAAGCAAGAACGTGCTGTCTACGTTCAGAAACTTCAACAAGTAGAAGAATAATTTAGCACAATATTTTTTGAAGTATTAATTTAATTTCCTATATTCGTTGCAGAAATATAGCAGCGATTCTTATGTTAGTTGATACTTTTTTGGAATATCTTTTATTGGAACGTAACTATTCTGAAAAGACAATAGTGAACTACAAAAAAGATTTAGAAGAGTTTGAAGCTTTTTTTAAAGACGAGGACCTGGATTGTAAATGGGAAACCGTTGATGCAGATATTGTTCGTCAATGGGCGGTGGAGCTTATGTCGCCTCCCCAAAATTGCAAACCGGCTTCTGTAAATAGAAAACTGAGTACTCTTCGAACTTTTTATAAATTCCTCCTTTCCAGAGATGTTGTACTAGTGGATCCAATGCGTAAAATCAGGGGACCTAAAAAAAACAAAGTGTTACCGGTTTTCGTTAAAGAAAGCCAAATGGAAGATCTTTTGAATAAATCTGATTTCGGAAAAGATTTCATGGGCATACGCAATAAACTGATTATTGAGATGTTTTATGAGACCGGAATAAGAAGAGCGGAATTAATTTCACTAAATGATATGGATGTGGATTTAGACCTTAAAAATATTAAGGTAATTGGAAAACGAAATAAACAGCGTATTATTCCTTTTGGATCCGAACTTTATGAGGAAATTAATGAGTATCTTGACGTAAGAAATGAAACCTTGGGGGATGATTGTGAATCTTTCTTTGTTAACAAGAAAGGGAAAAGAATATCAGCCAACGATGTTTATACTATTGTAAAGAGAGAACTGTCAAAGGTCGTAACATTAAAAAAATGTAGCCCTCATGTCTTGAGGCATACTTTTGCTACTGCAATGTTGAATAATCAGGCAGAATTGGTCGCTATAAAAGAGCTTTTAGGACATAAGAGTCTTTCTACAACGACTATTTATACAAATACGACTTTTGAAAAGTTGAAAAAAGTTTATAAACAAGCCCATCCAAGGGCATAACTAAAAGGAGGTCATTATGGAAATTAAAATTCAATCAATTCACTTTGATGCTTCAGAGCAGTTGCAAGCTTTTATTGATAAGAAAGCAGGCAAGTTATCTAAATATTGTGAAGAAATAAGGAAAGTAGAGGTGTCATTGAAGGTAGTAAAGCCGGAAACAGCATTGAATAAGGACGTATTGATAAAAGTTTTTGTTCCAAACAGTGATATGTATGCTGAAAAAATTTGTAATACATTTGAAGAAGCTGTTGATGAATGTGTGTCCGCTTTGGAGAAACAACTACTGAAATACAAGGAAAAGCAATCTAAGAAATAAAAAAATCCATAAATATTTTTGAGATTAAAAATAAATGTCTAAATTTGCAGCCGTTTCGCATCCCATGTAGCGGCTGCATTTTTTTAGAATGCCTCTTTAGCTCAGTTGGCCAGAGCACGTGATTTGTAATCTCGGGGTCGTTGGTTCGAATCCGACAAGAGGCTCAAGCAGAAAAGGAATGTGAAATTGGGTGGTTACCAGAGTGGCCAAATGGGACTGACTGTAACTCAGTTGTCTTTCGACTTCGGTGGTTCGAATCCATCACCACCCACTCAGAATTTGCGGAAGTAGCTCAGTTGATAGAGCATTAGCCTTCCAAGCTGAGGGTCGCGGGTTTGAGTCCCGTCTTCCGCTCTGATTTTGCTGTTATAGCTCAGCGGTAGAGCACTTCCTTGGTAAGGAAGAGGTCCCGAGTTCAATCCTCGGTAACAGCTCATAAAATATTGAAATTGATTATTCATCATATAAATTAAAATAAGTAAAGCTATGGCTAAAGAGAAATTCGAACGTACGAAACCGCACGTTAACATTGGTACAATTGGTCACGTCGATCACGGAAAGACAACTTTGACAGCTGCTATTACAAAAGTATTGGCTGAAAGAGGATTTACAAAATCAGATGAAATCAAGTCTTTCGATCAGATTGATAATGCTCCTGAAGAGAAAGAGCGTGGTATAACTATCAACACAGCTCATGTTGAGTATGAGACTGCAAAACGCCATTATGCGCACGTTGATTGCCCGGGACATGCTGACTATGTAAAGAACATGGTAACAGGTGCTGCTCAGATGGATGGTGCTATTATCGTAGTTGCTGCAACTGACGGTCCTATGCCTCAAACTCGTGAACATATTTTGTTGGCTCGTCAGGTAAATGTACCTCGTTTGGTCGTTTTCTTGAACAAGTGCGATATGGTAGATGATCCTGAAATGTTGGAATTGGTAGAAATGGAAATGCGTGAATTGCTTTCATTCTATGATTTTGACGGTGATAATACTCCTATTGTCCGTGGTTCTGCTCTTGGCGCATTGAATGGCGTTAAAGAATGGGAAGATAAAGTCATGGAATTGATGGACGCTGTTGATGAATGGATTCCACTTCCACCGCGTGATATCGATAAACCTTTCTTGATGCCAGTTGAAGACGTCTTCTCTATTACAGGACGTGGAACTGTTGCTACAGGTCGTATTGAAACAGGTGTTGTAAAGGTTGGTGATGAAATCGAAATTCTTGGTTTGGGTGAAGATAAAAAATCAGTTGTAACTGGTGTCGAAATGTTCCGTAAGATTCTTGATCGTGGTGAAGCTGGTGATAACGTAGGTTTATTGCTACGTGGTATTGACAAAGCTGAAATCAAGCGTGGTATGGTACTTTGCCATCCGGGACAGATTAAGCCTCACTCTAAATTCAAGGCAGAGGTTTATATCTTGAAGAAAGAAGAAGGTGGACGTCACACTCCATTCCATAATCATTATCGTCCTCAGTTCTACCTTCGTACAATGGACTGTACAGGTGAAATTACTTTGCCAGAGGGAACTGAAATGGTTATGCCAGGTGATAACGTAACAATAACAGTAGAATTAATTTACCCAGTAGCATTGAATGAAGGTTTACGTTTCGCTATCCGTGAAGGTGGACGTACAGTAGGTGCTGGTCAGATTACTGCTATCATTGACTAATTAATAATATTTATCGGTTCTTGTTTATCTTGGACCGATATATACGGGAATAGCTCAGTTGGTAGAGCACTGGTCTCCAAAACCAGGTGTCGGGAGTTCGAGCCTCTCTTCCCGTGCTATTAATAATTGTAATATGTTTAAGAAAATCATAAACTATTGTAAGGAATCTTACGATGAACTTGTCCATAAAGTTACATGGCCTACACGTTCAGAACTTACTAACAGTGCAGTAGCTGTATTATATGCTTCCCTACTTATTGCATTGGTAGTATTTGCTATGGATTCTGTTTTCCAGAAATTAATGGAAACTATCTATCCGAATTAAATTTAAGTGAAATGTCTGGGACTGAAAAAAAGTGGTACGTTCTACGTGCCGTTAGTGGAAAAGAAAACAAGGTCAAAGAGTACTTGGATGCAGATATCAAGAACAGTGATCTTGGTGAGTATGTTTTTCAGGTATTGATTCCAACTGAAAAGGTATATCAGGCTAGAAATGGGAAAAAAGTTTTGAAAGAAAAAATATTCCTTCCTGGTTACGTTTTAGTTGAAGCGATCTTGGTTGGTGAGGTAACTCATCGATTGAGAAATACACCCAATGTCATTGGCTTTTTAGGAGGTTTGGATCATCCAACCCCGTTGAGACAAGTGGAAGTGAATCGTTTACTTGGAACTGTTGATGAGATGCAGGAGGCCATAGAGGAAGTCTCTGTTCCCTATATCGTCGGCGACAGCGTAAAAGTAACGTTTGGACCTTTTAGTGGTTTCAGCGGAATTATTGAAGAAATCAATAGCGAAAAAAAGAAACTGAAAGTTATGGTCAAAATATTTGGCCGGAAGACCCCGCTCGAATTAGGCTTTATGCAAGTTGAAAAAGAATGATACGTTGTTACGCGTTATCGTTCTGTCTTTATAAATAAATATAAAATTTTAAACAAATGGCTAAGGAAGTTGCTGGACAAATCAAGTTACAGATTAAAGGAGGAGCGGCAAACCCATCACCTCCCGTTGGACCTGCTTTGGGTTCAAAGGGAATCAACATTATGGAGTTTTGCAAGCAATTCAATGCCAGAACCCAAGACAAGGGAGGTAAGATTTTACCTGTAATCATTACTTATTATACAGACAAGTCTTTCGATTTTGTCATTAAGACCCCTCCTGTTGCTATCCAAATATTGGAGGCGACAAAGGTTAAAAGTGGTTCTGCTGAGCCTAATCGTACGAAAGTTGCTCAATTAACTTGGGATCAGGTTCGTACCATTGCTCAAGACAAGTTGGTTGACTTAAACTGTTTTACTGTTGAGGCTGCTATGACAATGGTGGCTGGGACGGCCAGAAGTATGGGTATCACAGTAAAAGGTGAATTCCCAGGTAATAATTAAAAATCTTCAATTAGAATGGGTAAACTGACAAAAAATCAAAAGTTAGCTGCAGCTAAGATTGAAGCAGGTAAAAGTTATTCCTTAAAGGAAGCTTCAGAATTGGTAAAAGAATTGACTTATACCAAGTTCGATGCTTCTTTGGATATCGATGTACGTTTAGGCATAGATCCTCGTAAATCAAACCAGATGGTAAGAGGTGTGGTTTCATTACCTCATGGAACTGGTAAGGTTACGAGAGTATTGGCATTGTGTACACCGGATAACGAAGCTGCTGCAAAGGAGGCTGGTGCTGATTATGTTGGTCTTGATGAATATATCGAAAAGATCAAAGGTGGATGGACAGATATTGATGTGATAATCACTATGCCATCTATTATGGGTAAGATCGGTGCTCTTGGTCGTGTTCTTGGTCCTCGTGGATTAATGCCAAACCCCAAGAGTGGAACTGTTACTATGGATGTTGCAAAGGCTGTTAAAGAAGTAAAGCAAGGAAAGATTGATTTCAAGGTTGATAAGAGCGGTATTGTTCATACATCAATCGGAAAAGTTTCTTTTGCTGCTGATCAGATACGTGATAATGCTAAGGAGTTTATTGCAACCATTATTAAGTTGAAACCTTCAACGGCAAAAGGCACATATATAAAGAGTATCTATCTTTCAAGTACAATGAGTGCTGGTATCAAGATTGATTTGAAGACTATCGACGAAATCTAAAAGAAAGTATCATGAGAAAGGAAGATAAAAGTGCAATTATAGAGAAACTTGGAAGTCAGCTGAGTACGTATTCACATTTCTATTTGATAGATGTGACAGCTATGAATTCTGTGGCTACAAGTGCGTTGAGAGGAGAATGTTTCAAGTCAGACATTAAAATGGTATTAGTAAAGAACTCTTTGCTACATAAAGCATTTGAAAGTCTTGAAACAGATTATTCTCCCTTATATGATAGTTTGAAGGGAACGACAGCTATTTTATTCTGTAATACAGCCAATGCACCCGCAAAGCTTATCAAAAAAGTATCCAAAGATGGAATACCTGGTTTGAAGGCTGCTTATGCTGAGGAAAGCTTCTATGTAGGAGCAAATCAGCTTGATGCTTTGACTAATATTAAGAGCAAAAATGAAGTTATTGCAGAGGTTATTGCTTTGTTGCAATCACCGGCCAAGAACGTTATTTCAGCTTTACAATCTGGTGGAAACACCATTCACGGAGTATTGAAGACTCTGGAAGAAAGAAAATAATTAACAACTTAGTATTTAAACAATTTAAATTATACAAAAATGGCAGATTTGAAAGCTTTAGCAGAACAATTAGTTAACTTGACAGTAAAGGAAGTTAATGAGCTCGCAACAATCTTGAAGGATGAATATGGTATTGAACCTGCTGCTGCAGCAGTTGCAGTTGCAGCTGGTCCAGCCGCTGCTGCTCCTGAAGCAGAAGAAAAAACATCTTTTGATGTAGTATTGAAGAGTGCAGGTGCTACTAAATTACAGGTAGTAAAGGCCGTTAAGGAAGCTTGTGGTCTTGGTTTGAAAGAGGCTAAAGATTTAGTTGATGGTGCTCCTAGCACAATCAAAGAAGGTTTGGCAAAAGACGAAGCTGAATCCATAAAGAAAACTTTGGAAGAAGTAGGAGCTGAAGTTGAACTTAAATAATATTATCCTGTAAATCAGGAAATTCGGTTAAGAACCCTCTCTAGGAGGGCTCTTAACCTTTTTGTGCATATATTTAAAATTAAGTTCCACTAATTCACTCAACGATGTCTTCAAATACTGTAAATAATAGAATCAACTTCGCTTCTACAAAGAGTCCGATGAAGTATCCGGATTTCTTGGAAGTACAATTGAAGTCATTCCAAGACTTTCTACAATTAGACACACCACCAGAAAAAAGAAAAAATGATGGGTTATATAAGGTGTTCGCAGAAAATTTCCCAATTGCAGATACAAGGAACAATTTTGTTTTAGAGTTTCTTGACTATTATATCGATCCTCCTCGCTATTCCATAGAGGAATGCTTGGAACGCGGGCTTACCTATAGCGTCCCCCTGAAGGCTAAATTAAAATTATATTGTACTGATCCCGAGCATGAGGATTTTGATACGGTAATCCAAGATGTATTCTTGGGCTCAATACCATATATGACTGAAAAGGGTACTTTTGTGATAAATGGTGCTGAGCGTGTTATTGTTTCTCAGTTACATAGATCGCCTGGTGTCTTTTTTGGGCAAAGCGTGCATGCTAACGGTACGCCTCTTTATTCGGCTCGAATAATTCCATTTAAAGGTTCTTGGATTGAATTCGCTACGGATATCAATAATGTTATGTATGCATATATTGACCGTAAAAAGAAATTGCCGGTAACCACCTTGTTGCGCGCGATCGGTTTTGAAACAGATAAAGACATTCTTGAAATCTTTAATCTTGCGGAAGAAGTCAAAGTAAACAAGACTAACCTCAAAAAATATTTGGGTAGAAAGCTTGCTGCACGTGTTTTGAAAACATGGGTAGAAGACTTTGTGGACGAAGATACGGGCGAAGTAGTTTCAATTGAAAGAAATGAGGTCGTTATTGACCGCGAAACGGTTCTTGAAGAACAACATATTGACGAAATAATAGAGTCGGGTGCTCAAAATGTATTGATTCACCACGAAGAAGCCAATCAATCGGATTATTCTATTATTTTCAATACACTTCAGAAAGACCCAAGTAACTCTGAGAAAGAAGCAGTTTTATATATATATCGCCAATTGCGTAACGCTGATCCAGCTGATGATGCAAGTGCGCGTGAAGTTATCAACAACTTATTCTTTTCGGAAAAAAGATATGATTTAGGTGATGTAGGTCGCTATAGAATCAATAAAAAATTAGGACTGACTACTGATATGGATGTCAGAGTCCTAACAAAAGAAGATATTATAGAGATTATCAAGTATCTTATTGAACTGGTAAACTCTAAAGCGGTAGTGGATGATATTGACCACTTGAGTAACCGTCGTGTACGTACGGTAGGTGAGCAACTGTCAAATCAGTTTGCCATCGGTTTGGCACGTATGTCTCGTACCATTCGTGAGCGCATGAATGTTCGCGACAATGAGGTCTTTACTCCTACAGATTTAATTAATGCCAAGACGATTTCGTCTGTCATAAACTCCTTCTTTGGAACTAATGCCTTGTCGCAATTTATGGACCAGACTAATCCATTGGCTGAAATTACTCATAAAAGACGTTTGTCGGCATTGGGTCCTGGCGGTTTGTCTCGTGAACGTGCCGGATTCGAGGTTCGAGATGTGCACTATACACATTATGGTCGTTTGTGTCCAATTGAAACTCCTGAAGGTCCGAACATTGGTTTGATTTCTTCTTTGTGTGTATATGCAAAAATAAATAATCTTGGATTTATAGAGACTCCATATCGTAAGGTAAAGGAAGGTAAAGTTGATTTGTCGAATGACAATATTATTTACATGACTGCCGAAGAGGAGGAAAACAAGATTATAGCTCAAGGAAATGCTCCATTGGATGACAATGGTAAGTTTATCCGTAATAAGGTTAAGTCCCGTCAAGATGCAGATTATCCGGTTGTTGAACCAGATAACGTGGAATTAATGGATATTTCTCCACAGCAAATTGCTTCCATTGCAGCTTGTCTTATTCCTTTCTTGGAGCATGATGATGCGAACCGTGCATTGATGGGTTCAAACATGATGCGTCAAGCAGTACCGTTGATGAGAACGGAAGCTCCTATTGTAGGTACGGGCATAGAAAAGCAGGTTTGCGAGGATTCTCGTACTCAGATTGTAGCTGAAGGTGACGGAGTAGTTGAATTTGTTGATGCAACTACGATACGTATTATGTATGATAGAACGGAAGATGAAGAGTTCGTTAGTTTCGAGCCAGCTTTGACTGAGTATTCTATTCCTAAATTCAGGCGGACCAACCAAAATATGACTATAGACCTTCGACCGATTTGTGATAAAGGACAACGCGTCAAGAAAGGTGATATATTAACCGAAGGGTATTCTACGGCAGGAGGTGAGTTAGCACTAGGACGTAACCTTTTGGTTGCTTATGTGCCGTGGAAAGGTTATAATTATGAGGATGCAATCGTTTTGAACGAACGAATGGTTCGTGAAGATATTTTGACTTCTGTTCATGTTGAGGAGTTCATTCTAGAAGTTCGCGAAACCAAGCGAGGAATGGAAGAATTGACTTCAGATATTCCCAATGTTAGTGAAGAAGCGACAAAGGATCTTGATGAAAATGGAATTGTTAGAGTGGGAGCAAGAATCCAGCCGGGAGATATATTGATTGGTAAGATTACTCCGAAGGGAGAATCAGATCCTTCACCGGAGGAAAAGCTTCTACGTGCAATCTTCGGCGACAAAGCTGGTGATGTAAAGGATGCTTCGTTGAAGGCAAGGCCGTCTTTGCATGGTGTCGTTATCGGAAAGAAACTTTTCTCTCGTGCCGTTAAGAGCAGAAGCAGTAAAATGGCTGATAAAGCCCTTTTGCCGAAAATTGATGAAGAATTTCAAGGCAAGGTTGCCGATTTGAAGTCAATATTGATTGACAAACTTTTAGTTCTTACTGAAGGCAAAACTTCCCAGGGAGTAAAAGACTATATAGGAACAGAGGTCATTGCGAAGGGATCAAAATTTTCAAAGCATGACTTGGAAGGATTGGATTTCACAGCAATACAGTTAAGTAAATGGACTTCTGATGCTCATAACAATGAGTTGATTAGTAGGCTAATCATTAATTTCTTGAAGAAATACAAGGAATTGGATGCAGAGCTCAAACGTAAGAAATTTGCAATTACTATTGGTGATGATCTTCCTGCTGGAATTATTCAGACAGCCAAGGTTTATATTGCTAAGAAACGTAAGATTGGTGTTGGAGATAAAATGGCAGGACGCCACGGTAATAAGGGTATTGTTTCGAGAGTTGTTCGTCAAGAGGATATGCCTTTCTTGGCAGATGGAACCCCGGTAGATATAGTTATGAATCCGCTTGGTGTGCCTTCCCGTATGAACATTGGTCAGATATTTGAAGCTGTACTTGGTCGTGCCGGAAAACAATTAGGTGTTAAATTCGCAACACCAATTTTTGATGGCGCAACAATGGATGATTTGAATGAATGGACAGATAAAGCAGGCTTGCCCCGTTATTGCAAAACTTATTTGTATGATGGAGGAACTGGAGAACAATTTGACCAACCAGCAACGGTGGGCGTTACCTATATGTTAAAGTTAGGCCACATGGTTGAAGACAAGATGCATGCGCGTTCTATCGGTCCGTACTCTTTGATTACCCAGCAACCGTTAGGTGGTAAAGCACAATTCGGTGGACAGCGTTTTGGAGAAATGGAGGTTTGGGCACTTGAAGCATTCGGTGCTGCCCATGTCTTGCAGGAAATCCTTACAATCAAATCAGATGATGTTGTGGGTCGCTCGAAAGCTTATGAAGCAATCGTAAAGGGTGAACCAATGCCAACTCCTGGTATTCCTGAGTCACTCAATGTCTTGTTGCATGAGTTAAGAGGTCTTGGCTTGAGCATCAATCTTGAATAATAATAAACTCTTTACATTATAATTATAGAATATGGCTTTTAGAAAAGATACTAAGATAAAGAGTAATTTTACGAAAATTTCCATCGGATTGGCTTCTCCAGAAGAAATCTTGGAAAATTCGAGTGGTGAGGTTCTAAAACCGGAAACCATCAATTATCGTACATATAAACCTGAGCGTGACGGTCTGTTCTGTGAAAGAATTTTCGGACCAATAAAAGATTATGAGTGCCATTGCGGTAAGTACAAACGTATCCGATATAAAGGTATTGTTTGTGACCGTTGTGGAGTTGAGGTTACAGAAAAAAAAGTTCGTCGCGAAAGAATGGGACATATTCAGCTTGTGGTGCCTGTTGCTCACATATGGTATTTCCGTACTCTTCCTAATAAAATCGGCTATTTGTTGGGACTCCCGACAAAAAAATTGGACGCTGTTATTTATTATGAACGTTATATCATTATTCAACCGGGTATTAAAACGGATGATGGATTTGCGGCTGATCAACTCCTTACTGAAGAAGAGTATGTGGAAATCATGGATTCTCTTCCTAAGGAAAATCAGATGTTGGAGGATTCTGACCCTAATAAATTTATTGCAAAGATGGGTGCAGAAGCTATCTATGATATGCTCGTTCGTCTTGATTTGGATAAATTATCATACGAATTGCGTGACCGTGCAAGCCAGGATGGTTCACAGCAGCGCAAGAATGAAGCTTTGAAACGTTTGCAAGTTGTTGAATCATTCCGTGCATCTCGCGGTCGTAACAAACCGGAATGGATGATTATTAGGAATGTTCCTGTAATTCCGCCAGAATTGAGACCATTGGTTCCATTGGACGGAGGACGTTTTGCAACTTCTGATTTGAATGATTTGTATCGTCGTGTAATCATTCGCAATAATCGTCTGAAGAGACTTGTAGAAATCAAAGCCCCTGAAGTTATTTTGCGAAATGAGAAGCGTATGCTGCAGGAAGCTGTAGATTCTTTGTTTGATAATTCACGTAAGTCAAGTGCTGTCAAGAGTGATGCTAACCGGCCTTTGAAATCTTTGTCAGATAGTTTGAAAGGTAAGCAAGGACGTTTTCGTCAGAACTTGCTGGGAAAGCGTGTTGACTATTCAGCTCGTTCGGTTATCGTTGTAGGCCCGGAATTGAAGATGGGCGAATGCGGTATTCCTAAATTGATGGCAGCAGAACTTTACAAACCATTTATAATCAGAAAATTGATTGAACGTGGTATTGTTAAAACCGTGAAATCTGCCAAGAAAATAGTTGATAGAAAAGATCCTGTTATTTGGGATATCTTAGAATATGTAATGAAGGGGCATCCGGTATTGCTTAACCGTGCACCTACATTGCACCGTTTGGGTATTCAGGCTTTCCAGCCGAAGATGATTGAGGGAAAGGCTATTCAGTTGCATCCATTGGCATGTACGGCATTCAACGCCGACTTCGATGGTGACCAGATGGCTGTTCATTTACCTTTGAGTAATGAGGCAGTGCTGGAGGCTCAGACTTTGATGCTTGAATCTCATAATATCTTGAATCCTGCCAATGGTGCTCCTATCACTGTACCTTCGCAGGATATGGTCTTGGGTTTGTACTATATTACTAAATTGCGTAAAGGCGCTAAAGGTGAAGGTTTGATATTTTACGGACCTGAAGAGGCTTTGATTGCGTATAATGAAGGTAAAGTAGATATCCATGCACCTATAAAGGTTATTGTAAAGGACTTGGATGAAAATAAGAATATAGCAAACATTATGCGTGAGACGTCAGTCGGACGAGTAATCTTCAATGAAATAGTTCCTGAAGAAGTTGGCTTTATTAATACAATCATTTCCAAAAAATCTTTGCGAGATATCATCAGTGAGGTTATTAAGAAAGTCGGAGTTGCACGGGCTGTTAACTTCTTGGACGGAATCAAAAACCTCGGATATCACATGGCCTTCAAAGGTGGCTTGTCGTTCAACTTGGGCGATATCATTATTCCGAAGGAAAAGGAAGAACTTGTACGTCGTGGTAATGAGGAAATAGAACAAATCATGATGAACTATAACATGGGTTTCATTACAGATAACGAACGTTATAATCAGGTTATCGATACATGGACACACGTTAATTCTGATTTGTCGAACATTTTGATGAAAACTATTTCAGCAGACGATCAAGGATTCAATTCAGTATACATGATGCTTGATTCGGGAGCCCGTGGTTCAAAGGAGCAGATTCGTCAGTTGTCAGGAATGCGTGGATTGATGGCGAAGCCGCAAAAGGCTGGTGCCGAGGGTGCTCAGATTATCGAGAACCCGATTCTTTCAAACTTTAAGGAAGGTTTGTCAGTGTTGGAATACTTTATTTCAACTCACGGTGCTCGTAAAGGTTTGGCCGATACTGCATTGAAGACTGCAGACGCAGGATATTTGACTCGCCGTCTTGTCGATGTTTCTCATGATGTCATCATTACCGAAGAAGACTGTGGAACTCTTCGTGGATTGGTTTGTACTGCATTGAAGAATAACGATGAAGTTATTTCTACATTGTATGAGCGAATCTTGGGACGTGTTTCAGTTCATGATATCATTCACCCAACTACAGGTGAATTGATTGTTGCAGGTGGTGAGGAAATCACTGAAGATATAGCACAGAAGATAGAAGATTCTCCAATTGAAAGCATTGAAATTCGTTCGGTTTTGACATGTGAATCGAAAAAAGGAGTTTGCGCAAAATGTTATGGTCGTAATTTGGCAACCAGTCGAATGGTTCATAAAGGTGAAGCTGTCGGAGTAATTGCCGCACAATCTATTGGTGAGCCGGGTACGCAGTTGACACTTCGTACATTCCACGCTGGAGGTACTGCAGCCAACATTGCTGCTAATGCAACCATTGTTGCTAAACATGATGCCCGTCTGGAATTTGAAGAGTTGAGAACTGTAGATGCTGTTGAAGATAATGGAGAAGCTGTAAGAATCGTGGTTGGCCGTTTGGCTGAGGTTCGTTTTGTAGACGTAAATACAGGAATCGTTCTTTCAACGCACAATGTTCCTTATGGCTCAAAATTATACGCAAAAGAGGGTGAAGTCGTAGCAAAAGATAAGCTTATCGCTAAGTGGGATCCGTTCAATGCAGTCATTATTACAGAAGCTGTAGGTAAGGTTAAATTTGACAATGTCATAGAAAATATTACCTATAAGGTAGAATCTGATGAAGCTACCGGCTTGCGCGAAATCATTATTATTGAGACCAAGGATAAGAATAAAGTTCCTTCCGCAGACATCGTTGGAAGTGATGGAAACATTCTTCGTACATATAACTTGCCGGTAGGAGGTCATGTCGTTGTAGAAGACGGACAAGATCTGAAGGCTGGGGATATATTGGTTAAGATACCTCGTGCAGTAGGTAAGGCTGGTGATATCACCGGTGGACTTCCTCGTGTCACTGAATTGTTTGAGGCACGTAATCCGTCCAATCCTGCAGTCGTTTCTGAAATTGATGGTGAAATCACCATGGGTAAAGTGAAACGTGGTAACCGTGAGATTATCGTTACATCTAAAACCGGTGAGGTCAAGAAATATCTGGTTGCTCTTTCCAAACAAATTCTTGTTCAGGAAAATGACTATGTACGTGCCGGAACGCCTTTGTCAGATGGAGCAATTACACCTGCAGACATTTTGGCTATTAAAGGACCGACCGCCGTGCAAGAATATATTGTCAATGAAGTTCAGGACGTTTACCGTTTGCAGGGTGTGAAGATTAATGATAAGCATTTTGAAATAATCGTCCGCCAGATGATGCGTAAAGTTGAAATTGATGAACCGGGTGATACTCGTTTCTTGGAGCAACAGATCGTAGACAAGCTTGAATTCATGGATGAAAATGATCGTATCTGGGGTAAGAAGGTCGTAGTTGATGCCGGAGATTCAGACAGTTTGATGGCTGGTCAAATAGTAACCGCCCGCAAGTTGCGTGACGAGAACAGTGTTTTGAAGCGCAGAGACCTGAAACTTGTTCAGGTTCGTGATGCAGTGCCCGCAACGTCTACTCAAATTCTTCAGGGTATCACGCGTGCAGCATTGGGAACATCAAGCTTTATGTCGGCTGCTTCATTCCAGGAAACTACAAAAGTACTCAACGAAGCTGCAATTAATGGTAAGGTTGATAAATTGGAAGGCATGAAGGAAAATGTCATTTGCGGACATTTGATTCCTGCCGGAACAGGACAGCGAGAATTTGAAAAGATTGTTGTCGGTTCAAAAGAAGAATATGACCGTATTCTTGCTAATCGTAAGAATGTTCTTGATTACAGTGAAGTTAAATAACAATCATTTGATTAAATAGAAGAAAGGATGCGTTTTTTTAGCGCATCCTTTTTTTATTAATTAAAATAGTTCTACCATAGCATAATTTTTTATATTTTATGCTTCCATGCTTCCACTAGCTTGTAATTCGCAGTGAATAAATATGTTATGTGTGGAAGTATGAGTGGAAGTATGTTTTTTTTACTTCCACTTAAGCTCCGTCCTTTATCAAGAGATATAGGAAAGGCAAAGATTTGGTATAAGCCAAAAACAAATACGACTTAATCCGAATTCTTTTTCGGGTATAGCCAAAAGAATATTCGGATTATATCAAAAGATTAATGAGTAAAAAGAAATTTTTTCATTATACCTCTATGGATATCTTCATATACAACACGCTTTATTTACAAAGCTCTGAATCTTTAATTGCTGCATGGATTTATGAAAACGAGTTTTTCATGTACCGAGATTTTTTCTTCAGCTCTTTCTATGCTTCTCTTTTGTCTGAGAATATATTTATCCACCCAAATTGAAGATAAACCGTTTGTCCTTGTCAAAAGTTGGATGAGTCCTTTTGGTACTGTAAGCATGTAACATAGAATAATGAATGTGAAACATCTACATTTGTGCTTCTCGTGTTTTATGGATAATTTTGCGCTCAAAACAAATGATATGAGAAACACATTGATACTTCTTGTTGCCTTAAGTTTTTTGCATACTTCAGCCTTATATTCGCAAGGATATAAGAATCCCGTTCTGCCTGGATTCCATTCTGATCCTAGTGTCTGTCGGGTCAATGATGACTTTTATTTGGTAAACAGTACTTTCCAATACTTTCCTGCAGTCCCCATTTTCCATAGCAAAGATTTGATACATTGGGAACAAATTGGAGCATGTCTGACTCGCCCTTCACAAGTGAATCTCGATAATGCAGACGGAAACAGTGGAATATATGCACCCACAATCAGATATCATGACGGTATATTCTATATGGTGACAACACAGTATCCTTCGCGAAAGCATTTTTATGTATATGCGAAAGATCCGTCAGGACCTTGGTCTGATCCTGTGTTCATAGATTTTACAACGGGGAGTTGTGATCCCACATTATTCTTTGATGAAGGGAAATGTTATTTCTTATGGAAGGATGTATATATAAAAATTTGTGAGATCGATGTAAAATCGGGACGGCAAATGTCACCGATAAAACGGTTGTGGTCTGGCATGGGAGGTCGTTACCCTGAGGGACCTCACCTCTATAAGAAAGATGGTTATTATTACTTGCTGATTGCGGAAGGGGGAACAGAACATGGGCATCACATTACAATCGCTAGAAGTCGATACCTAGAAGGACCTTATGAACCGTGTCCTTTCAACCCGATACTTTCTCATTTTAACAATGAAATGCAAAATAGCCCGATCCAGGGACTTGGACATGCCGATTTGGTACAAGCGAAAGACGGATCATGGTGGATGATTTGCTTGGGTTATAGAACAAGTGGCTATCTGCAGCATGTTATTGGACGTGAAACTTTTCTGGCCCCAGTGGAATGGGACAAGAATGCTTGGCCTGTGGTCAATGGCAATGGAACTCTTCAACTGGATATGAAGTGTAGAACATTGCCACAAATAGAAATGGTTGAAGAATCGGGAAGGGATGATTTCGATAAAAGAAAACTGGGTTGGCAGTGGAATTATATTTGTGTACCGAAGATTAAAAACTATTCTTTAGATGTTCGGAAAGGCTATCTCAGAATGATACCTTCTGCCATAACGATTGACCATTTAGGAAGTCCCACCTTCATTGGCCGCAGGCAGACTGAACTGAAATTTTCTGCCACTGCTTCCATAGACGTGAGCCATTTGCAGAATGGGACCGAAGTAGGGATTACGGCGTATGCCGCCCGCTTAAACCATTATGATGTAAAGATTATTCGTAAAGAAGGCCGATCTTATGTTCAAGGGAGCATAAGAATAGGACAGATGAAACATGTTGAGAGAGAGGTGGCTTTGGATAAGCCTGTCGTTTATGTCAGAATAGAATCGGACAAAGAGTATTATTATTTGTCTTTTTCACTTGATAACAAAATCTTCACACTCTTGGGCAAAATGGAATACAGATACTTGAGTACTGAGACAATAGGTGGTTTCACTGGTGTATATTTAGGCCTGTTTGCACAGACTGACAAAAAAACATCGGCTTATACTGATGTCGATTGGTTTGATTATCGGACTTTTGAGTAAAACCTTGAATAAAATAAAAGACCGCTCTTTTTCAAAAAGCGGTCTTTATCAAGCAGGAGGCAATATTTTATTCTATATTTTGGCTTTCCCATTTGTGAGTGTCCGTGCAGTTGATGCTTAGATGCTGGTCTCCGCATTTAACTCGGAATTCTCCTTCTTCCAGAATCCATTTACCGTCTGCTCCTACAAAAGCGAGGTCACTACATTTGATTTTGATGGTAACAGTTTTAGTTTCACCAGGCAAAAGATCTACCTTTTCAAATCCGCGCAGACGAGTATTGTCTGGAGTGATGCTGGCGACAGCATCACCGATATATAGCAGAACAGCTTCTTTCCCAGCGACTTTTCCTGTATTGGTTACATCAACCGAGAATGAGAGCTCGTCATCTGAAGAGAAATCCGTCTTGCTTACTTTTAAATTGCTATATTTAAAAGTGGTATAGCTCAGTCCATGGCCGAACATCCATTGTACGTCCATTACGGAATCATAATTGTAGTTCCCATCCATTTGTCCCATGTTTTCGCAGGGCTTATAATCATAGGTTGCAATAGCATTGATTTTGTGTGGATAGGTGAAGGGGAGTTTTGCGCTGAAGTTTACATCTCCTGCCATTAGATTGGCTAAAGCGTCACCTCCGTAATTTCCGGGGAGCATGATGTCTATTACAGCTTTTGACAGCGGTTCGATGTCTTCTATAATACGCGGACGTCCTTCGTTGAGAATTAGAATTATCGGCTTGTTTGTCTGAGCCAAAGCTTTCACTAGTTCCCTTTGATTCTTGCTGAGGGTGAGGTCTGTCAAATTTCCGGGAGTTTCGGCATAAGAATTTTCACCGATACAAGCTACAATCACATCACAGTTGGCTGCAGCTTTTATTGCTTCATCTGTATGTGAGGCATCTTCTTCTTCCCAATTTCCACCTTTTTTATAAGTTACTCCTTCCGATAGGGTTACGAAATCTTTGCCATATTTGTTACAGAGAGCTTCGTAGATTGTGTTGTATTGGGAAGCACTTTCTTCGGCTTTGTCTCCTTGCCAACTGTAGCTCCACCCCCCCAAAAGTCCTCTCATCGTATTGGCATTCGGTCCAGTCAGAAGTATTCTTTTCCCTTTGGCAAGAGGCAATATATTGTCTGTGTTTTTCAAAAGAATTTCGGACTCTTCCGCGAATTTTAATGCTTCGGAAGTAAATTTTGTACTTGCAAAATCAGGGTAATTCTTGGCCAGTTTCTTAGGATTATCCCAAGTTTTTGAGTCGAACAAATTGCAGCGATATTTCAATCGCAGAATACGTCTTACTGCATCGTCAATACGGCTCATAGGTACTTTCCCTTCTTGCACTAACGCTTTCAAGTCATCGCAGAATGTCAGTTCGTAAGGTACCATAGACATATCTATGCCGGCATTAATAGCCATTTCGATGGCATCCTTTTTGGTCTTTGCAATGTGGTCACGTACACAAAGATTGTTGATGTCGGCCCAATCGGTAACAATCATTCCGTCCCAGTTGAGTCCTTCCTTCAGCCAATCAGTGAGAAATTTTTTATTCGCATGGAAAGGGATACCGTCATTAATGCTGGAATTAACCATTAGGGAGAGGGCTCCCGCTTTGATTGCATTCATGAAAGGCATGAAAAATTTCTCGCGCATTTCGCGATCGGTTATGGAAGATGGCGTACGGTCCTTACCGCTGGTAGGAACTCCGTATGCCATATAGTGTTTCAAGCACGCAGCAACATTATAGGGACCTATATTGTTCGGGTTCGTACCTTGAAAACCTCGGACTGCTTGTTGAGCCATTTCGGAATTCAAGTAGCAATCCTCGCCATAGCTTTCCCACATTCGACTCCATGCCGGCTGTCGACCGAGGTCCATGACAGGTGCATAGACCCAAGGGATGAGCCCGGCTTTGGTTTCATAAGCGCATATTTCTGAAACGCGGAAAGGAATATGGCGATTGAAAGAAGATGCTTGGTTTATTTCCTGAGGAAACAAGGTTCCTCCCATTGTGTAAGTGGTTCCATGCATCTGATCGACACCATATATATCAGGTATCTTCATCGTTTCCATGGATTTCTTGTTAATCTGGCAGATGCTTTTTGCCCAAACCTCCGGGGTCTGTGCGATGCTTAATGGAACATTTAAGATGGAACCTACCTTGTATTTCCCGATGACTTCGTTCAGTTTCTCATCGCTAATCTTGAAACCGCTCTTGCTTCCGGGGACATCGGTTATGACATCAACGGTAATTTCGCACATCTGACCGATTTTTTCATCAAGAGACATTCTGTTCAGAGTGGCTTCCACCTGAGCCTCGATCCGGGGATCAGACGGAATTGCCGGCTTGACATTTTGTGCGTTCGTGCTCAAAAAGCCGGCAGAAAGAAAGGAACATAACATAATGATCTTTTTCATAGTTATTGATAAATTTGGGTTTAAATCATGCCCAAAGTTAATGATTTACCTATTATTTGCAAAAAAATGTAACTAAACCACGCAATTAATTGATATATGTCAAAATCTGATTAACTTTGTCATGTAAATATTAAAAGGTATGGAAGATAAAAACCAATTACAGATTGAATTGAAAGAAGATGTGGCTCAGGGAATATATGCTAATTTGGCTATAATCAGTCACTCAAGCTCGGAATTTATTGTTGATTTCGTAAGGATGCTGCCCGGAATGCCCAAAGCAGAAGTCAAGTCCAGAATAATTTTGTCGCCGGAGCACGCAAAGCGTTTGCTTTTGGCATTGCAAGAAAATATCGGAAAATATGAAAGTGTCTTTGGCTCTATACAAATACCCGATCAGACCATATCACCGTTTGTGATGCCGACGAAAGGCGAAGCATAGATTTAAGAAGAAAAAATAGAACGGCTCGAAGGACAAAATGAAAAAAAAAGTCTTTCGAGCCATTTTTATTTTCAAAAAGTATTGTTTATTAAAATGTTATTAGTAACTTTGCAGCCCAAAATGTATAATTTTGAGTTTAGTATAGATATTTATAAAACAATAATATAATAATTTAAAAAACAAAAAAATGCCTACTATTCAACAGTTAGTAAGAAAAGGCAGAGAGGTCTTGGTTGACAAGAGTAAATCTCCAGCATTGGATTCATGTCCTCAGAGACGTGGCGTATGCGTGAGAGTTTACACTACAACCCCAAAGAAACCTAACTCTGCAATGCGTAAAGTCGCCCGTGTACGTCTGACTAATTCCAAGGAAGTAAACTCTTACATTCCAGGAGAAGGTCATAACTTGCAAGAGCACTCTATCGTTTTGGTACGTGGTGGTCGTGTAAAGGACCTCCCAGGTGTTCGTTATCACATTGTTCGCGGTACTTTGGATACTGCCGGTGTGGCAAATCGTACGCAGCGCCGTTCCAAATATGGAGCTAAGCGTCCTAAAGCAGGAGCTGTGAAAAAGTAAATAATCAAGTGATTGATTACAAAAAAAATTATTAATTAAGTTTTGGTTTGTTGGATTAAAGCTAGAAAAGGTTGAGTAAATGTCTCGGAGGAGACGTTGAAGTAAACAAAGATGCAACCCAAACAAAACATTATTTTTCAAACAAATGAGAAAAGCAAAACCAAAAAAACGTGTGATCCTTCCAGATCCCGTATTTAATGACCAAAAGGTCTCCAAGTTCGTAAACCATCTGATGTATGATGGCAAAAAGAATACTTCTTATGAAATCTTCTACAATGCATTGGAGGCAGTAAAAAACAAAATGGCCAACGAAGAAAAAACACCGTTGGAAATATGGAAACAAGCATTGGATAATATCACTCCTCAAGTTGAAGTTAAATCTCGCCGCATCGGTGGTGCAACATTCCAAGTTCCTACAGAAATCCGTCCTGACCGTAAAGAGTCAATTTCTATGAAGAATATGATTGCTTTCGCACGTAAACGTGGTGGTAAATCTATGGCTGACAAGTTGGCTGCAGAGATTATGGATGCATTCAATGAACAGGGTGGAGCATTCAAGCGCAAGGAAGATATGCACCGTATGGCTGAAGCAAACCGTGCATTCGCTCATTTCAGATTCTAATCAAAATTAATTATAAGGGTAATATAGAATGGCAAAACAGGATTTACATTTGACTCGAAATATTGGTATCATGGCTCACATTGATGCCGGTAAGACGACAACTTCTGAGCGTATATTGTACTATACAGGTTTGACTCATAAGATCGGCGAAGTTCATGACGGTGCCGCTACTATGGACTGGATGGTACAGGAGCAGGAACGTGGTATCACTATTACGTCTGCTGCAACCACTACGCATTGGAATTGGCATGATAATACTTATAAAATTAATTTGATTGATACTCCGGGACACGTTGACTTTACTGCAGAGGTAGAACGCTCTTTGCGTGTACTTGATGGTGCAGTAGCGACTTACTGTGCAGTAGGTGGTGTTGAGCCGCAATCCGAAACAGTTTGGCGTCAGGCTGATAAATATAATGTTCCTCGTATCGGTTATGTTAACAAGATGGACCGCTCGGGAGCTGATTTCTATGAAGTACTTCGCCAAATGAAAGATGTATTGGGAGCAAATCCTTGTGCAATCGTAATACCTATTGGTGTCGAAGAAACTTTCAAGGGCTTGGTAGATTTGATTCGTATGAAGGCAATTTATTGGCATGATGAGACAATGGGTGCTGATTATGAAGTTGACGAAATTCCTGCTGACTTGATTGACGAGGCAGAAGAATGGAGAAACAAGATGCTTGAGAAAGCAGCTGAATTTGATGACGAATTAATGGAAAAATTCTTTGATGATCCTTCTACCATTACTGAAGATGAGATTCTGAGAGCAATTCGCATAGGTACTTTGAAGATGGAGCTCGTTCCGATGTTGTGCGGTTCTTCATTCAAGAATAAGGGAGTTCAAACCTTGTTGGACTATACTTGTGCTTTCCTGCCTTCACCGGTAGATACTCCTAACGTTGTAGGTAAAAATCCTTCTACTGGTGAAGAAGAAGACAGAAAGCCTTCAGAAGATGATAAGACATCAGCTTTGGCTTTCAAGATTGCAACCGATCCTTATGTAGGTCGTTTGACATTTTTCCGTGTTTATTCAGGTAAGATAGAAGCAGGTTCATATATTTACAATACTCGTTCGGGTAAAAAAGAACGTGTATCCCGTTTGTTCCAGATGTTCTCTAACAAGCAGAATCCTGTTGAAGTAATTGGTGCAGGTGATATAGGTGCAGGAGTCGGTTTTAAGGATATTCGTACAGGTGATACTCTTTGCGAAGAAGATGCTCCAATCGTATTGGAGAGCATGGATTTCCCGGATCCTGTTATCGGTATTGCTGTAGAACCAAAGACTCAGAAGGATTTGGATAAACTTTCTGTTGGCTTGGCTAAGTTGGCTGAAGAGGATCCTACATTTACTGTCAGAAGTGATGAGCAGACAGGTCAGACAATCATCTCCGGTATGGGTGAACTCCATTTGGATATCATTATCGACCGTTTGAGAAGAGAGTTCAAAGTAGAATGTAATCAAGGTCGTCCTCAGGTAAATTATAAAGAGGCAATTACCAAAACGGTTAATTTGCGCGAACTTTATAAGAAGCAATCTGGAGGTCGTGGTAAGTTTGCTGATATTATAGTAAATGTTGGACCGGTTGATGCAGATTTCACTCAAGGTGGCTTACAGTTTGTTGATGAAGTGAAGGGTGGTAATATTCCAAAAGAATTTATTCCTTCAGTTCAGAAAGGTTTTACAACAGCTATGAAGAATGGTGTGTTGGCAGGCTTCCCGCTCGATTCTTTGAAAGTTACTTTGACAGATGGTTCTTTCCACCCTGTGGACTCCGACCAGTTATCTTTCGAAATATGCGCTATTCAGGCATATAAGAATGCTTGTGTAAAAGCAGGTCCAGTATTGATGGAGCCAATCATGAAATTGGAAGTGGTAACTCCGGAAGAAAATATGGGAGATGTTATCGGCGACTTGAACAAACGTCGTGGCCAGGTTGAAGGAATGGAGACAAGCCGTTCTGGAGCCCGGATCGTTAAAGCAATGGTGCCATTGGCAGAAATGTTTGGTTACGTAACCGCGTTACGTACTATCACTTCTGGTCGTGCAACCTCTTCTATGACCTACGATCATCATGCACAAGTATCCAGCTCAATTGCCAAGGCAGTGCTTGAAGAAGTCAAAGGTCGGGTTGATTTAGTGTAAAATTTAGAAGTGTCCTGTTAGCGAATGACTCTTAACAGGCACTTTAAATATTTATATATTAATTAAATACTTATATGAGTCAGAAAATTAGAATTAAATTAAAATCTTACGATCACAATTTGGTTGACAAGTCAGCCGAGAAGATTGTTAAGACAGTGAAGACAACAGGTGCAATTGTCAGTGGTCCTATACCATTGCCAACTCATCGTAGAATCTTTACAGTGAACCGTTCAACTTTCGTAAATAAGAAGTCTCGTGAACAATTCGAACTTTCTTCTTACAAAAGATTGATAGACATCTACAGCTCTACAGCAAAGACTGTTGACGCATTGATGAAACTTGAGTTGCCGAGTGGAGTAGAAGTAGAAATTAAAGTGTAGTTTATTAATTAAAAATTAACTGAAATGCCAGGATTATTAGGAAAGAAAATCGGAATGACATCCGTATTCAGTGCTGATGGTAAAAATGTACCATGCACTGTCATCGAAGCAGGTCCTTGTGTAGTTACTCAGATTAAAAGTGTTGAAAAAGACGGTTATGCAGCTATTCAGCTTGGTTTCCAGGAAAACAAGGAGAAGCATACTACAAAACCTATGATGGGACACTTTAAAAAAGCCGGAGTAACTCCAAAGAGACACTTGGCCGAGTTCAAGAATTTTGGAAACGAATTAAATTTAGGTGATGCAATTACCGTTGAAATTTTTGACGGATCTACATTTGTCGATGTAGTAGGAACATCTAAAGGTCATGGTTTCCAGGGAGTAGTTAAAAGACACGGATTTGGTGGTGTAGGTCAGATTACACACGGCCAGCATAACCGTGCCCGTAAACCGGGTTCTATTGGTGCATGTTCTTACCCAGCAAAAGTATTCAAGGGTATGCGCATGGGTGGCCAAATGGGTGGCAATCGTGTGACAACACACAATTTGCAAGTATTAAAGGTGATTCCGGATCACAATCTCCTTCTTTTGAAGGGTTCAGTACCGGGTTACAAAGGTTCAATCGTTTTAATTGAGAAATAATGGAACTTAACGTATATGATATTAATGGTCAGGAGACCGGAAGAAAGATAACGTTAAACGAATCTGTCTTCGGAATTGAACCCAACGATCACGCTATTTACTTGGATGTTAAACAGTTTATGGCTAATCAGCGTCAGGGTACTCATAAGTCTAAAGAAAGAAGTGAAATCAGCGGTTCCACTCGTAAGCTTGGCCGTCAAAAAGGTGGTGGTGGCGCCCGTAGAGGTGACATCAATTCTCCGGTTTTGGTTGGTGGAGCACGTGTTTTTGGTCCAAAGCCACGCGACTATGGATTCAAATTGAACAAGAAGGTAAAGGTTTTGGCTCGTAAGTCAGCTTTGACATACAAGGCTCAGGAAGACGCTATTGTAGTAATTGAAGATTTCAATTTTGAAGCTCCAAAAACTAAAGAATTCGTTGAAATGACAAAAAAACTTAAAGTTTCTGACAGAAAGTTACTTTTGGTTTTGCCTGAAGCTAATAAAAACGTATATTTGTCGGCTCGTAACGTTCAGCGTGCAGAATTGGTAATTGCCTCAGCTCTTAATACTTACAAAGTTATGGCTGCTGACAAGCTTGTGATTACAGAAAGCTCGCTCAAAGCTATTGATAATGTCTTAGTAAAGTAAGGAGGCTTAGATAATGGGAATTATTATTAAACCGTTAGTAACAGAGAAGATGAACGCGATATCCGAGAAGTTGAATCATTTCGGATTTATTGTGTCACCGGATGCTAACAAATTGGAGATTAAGAAAGAAATAGAAGCTACGTATAACGTTACTGTCGTTGCAGTAAATACAGCAAGATATTCTGGAAAGAATAAGAGCCGTTATACAAAGGCAGGCATTTTAAGAGGCCGTACGAATGCTTATAAGAAAGCATTTGTCACTCTTAAAAAGGGAGATACTATTGATTTTTATAGCAATATTTGATAAAAGATGGCAGTACGTAAATTTATGCCCACTACACCGGGGCAAAGACACAAGATTATTGGTACTTTTGAGGAAATTACTGCATCGGTACCAGAAAAATCTCTTGTTTTCGGCAAGAGGTCTACAGGTGGACGCAACAATGTCGGTAAAATGACAATGCGCTATACAGGCGGCGGACACAAAAGAAAGTTCAGACTAGTTGATTTCAAGAGAAATAAGGACGGTGTTCCTGCAGTAGTAAAAACAATAGAATACGATCCGAATCGTTCGGCTCGTATTGCTTTGTTGTATTACGCAGATGGAGAAAAACGATATATCATTGCTCCTAATGGATTGCAAGTAGGCAGCACTTTGATGTCAGGTGAGAAGGCAGCGCCAGAGATTGGTAATACTCTTTTCCTTCATGATATCCCAGTTGGTACAGTAATTCATAATATTGAATTGCGTCCAGGACAAGGTGCAGCTTTAGTAAGATCAGCCGGTAATTTTGCTCAGTTGACTTCTCGTGAAGGTGACTATTGCGTTATCAAATTGCCTTCTGGAGAATTACGAAAGATTCTTAGTGCTTGTAAGGCTACTATTGGTAGTGTAGGTAATTCTGATCATGCGTTGGAAAGTTCTGGTAAAGCAGGACGTTCTCGCTGGCAAGGACGTCGCCCTCACAACCGTGGTGTTGTAATGAACCCTGTTGATCACCCGATGGGTGGTGGTGAAGGACGTCAGTCTGGAGGTCATCCTAGATCACGCAAAGGTTTGTATGCTAAGGGCTTGAAGACTAGAGCTCCAAAGAAGCAGTCTTCTAAGTATATTATAGAAAGAGCTAACAAGAAGTAATAAGATTAATTGAGTAAATTATGAGTCGTTCACTAAAAAAAGGTCCATATATTAATGTAAGACTTGAAGATAGAATTCTTGCTATGAACGAAAGCGGGAAGAAAACTGTCGTTAAGACTTGGGCTAGAGCTTCAATGATTTCCCCTGATTTTGTAGGGCATACAGTTGCAGTTCATAATGGAAATAAGTTTATTCCTGTTTATATTACAGAAAACATGGTTGGACACAAGTTGGGTGAGTTCGCACCTACTCGTACATTCCGTGGCCATGCAGGTAATAGATAATAGCAGGTTAATATCGTGAAATAAAAGTAAAATAATAATGGGAGCAAGAAAAAAGATTTCGGCTGATAAAAGAAAAGAGGCCTTAAAAACCATGTATTTTGCAAAATTGCAAAATGTTCCTACTTCCCCTCGTAAGATGCGTTTGGTGGTTGATATGATAAGAGGTATGGAAGTGAACAGAGCACTTGGCGTTTTGAAGTTTTCTTCAAAAGAAGCTTCGGCAAAAGTGGAGAAACTATTGCGCTCTGCTATTGCTAATTGGGAGCAAAAAAACGAACGTAAAGCTGAAAGTGGCGAATTGTTTGTATCTAAAGTATTTGTTGATGGCGGTGCAACCCTAAAAAGAATGAGACCCGCTCCACAGGGAAGAGGATATAGAATTCGCAAACGTTCAAACCATGTGACTTTGTTCGTTGATTCAAAGAGTACAACAAATGACAATCAAAATTAAAAGGAATCTATGGGACAGAAAGTAAATCCAATAAGTAACAGACTTGGAATTATCAGAGGATGGGATTCTAACTGGTATGGTGGCAAGGATTTTGGAGATTCATTGTTAGAAGATAGCAAAATCCGTAAATATTTGGAAGCAAGACTTGCCAAAGCTAGTGTATCACGTATTGTTATTGAACGTACATTGAAGCTGGTAACAATAACTGTTTGTACAGCACGTCCGGGTATTATCATCGGTAAAGGTGGTCAGGAAGTAGATAAGTTGAAAGAAGAGTTGAAGAAAATTACTGACAAAGATATCCAGATTAATATTTTTGAAGTTAAAAGACCTGAGTTGGATGCAGTTATTGTAGCAAACAATATTGCACGTCAGGTTGAAGGTAAAATTGCTTACCGCCGCGCTATTAAGATGGCTATTGCCAATACGATGCGCATGGGAGCAGAAGGCATTAAAGTGTTGATTTCAGGACGATTGAATGGAGCTGAAATGGCTCGTTCTGAAATGTATAAGGAAGGAAGAACTCCGTTGCATACTTTTAGAGCAGATATTGATTACTGTCAGGCAGAAGCCTTGACAAAGGTTGGTCTTTTGGGCATTAAAGTATGGATTTGTCGTGGTGAGGTTTTTGGAAAGAAGGACTTGGCTCCTAATTTTGCCCAGACAAAGGATAACAACCGTGGTGGAAATAGCGGCAATGGAGGAAAGAACTTCAAAAGAAAGAAAAACAATCGCTAACGAATTTGAATTTTAGGAATTATGTTACAACCGAAAAAGACAAAATTCAGAAGACAGCAGAAAGGTAGCCAGAAAGGTAACGCTCATAGAGGTACACAGTTGGCTTTCGGTTCTTTCGGCATTAAGTCTTTGCAAACAAAATGGGTTACAGGAAGACAAATTGAAGCTGCACGTATCGCAGTTACAAGATATATGCAACGTCAAGGTCAGATTTGGATCCGTATCTTCCCGGACAAACCTATTACAAGAAAACCGGCTGACGTACGTATGGGTAAAGGAAAAGGAAATCCAGAAGGATTTGTTGCTCCTGTTACACCGGGACGTGTCATCATTGAGGTAGAAGGTGTTTCATTTGAGATTGCAAAAGAGGCTTTGCGTCTGGCAGCTCAGAAACTTCCTGTTACTACCAAGTTTATAGTAAGACGTGATTACGATGTTCAAAATCAAAATGCTTAATTATGAAAATTAAAGAAATTAGAGAATTAGGTACAGCTGAGTTGGCAGAACGCATGGAAGCGGAGTCCAACAATTATCGTCAGATGGTTTTGAATCATAAAATCTCTCCTATGGAGAATCCTGCTCAGATCAAAAGTTTGCGACGTACAATCGCAAGAATGAAGACAGAATTGCGTCAAAGAGAGCTTAACAAATAAAAATGACCCTGATGGAAGCTAGAAATTTAAGAAAAGAAAGAATGGGTGTTGTAGTTAGTAACAAAATGGACAAAACCATTGTTATTGCTGCCAAATTTAAGGAGAAACACCCTATTTATGGTAAATTCGTAAGTAAGACGAAAAAATACCATGCTCATGATGAAAAGAATGAGTGCAATCCGGGTGATACAGTTCGTATCATGGAGACTCGTCCTTTGAGCAAAACTAAGAGATGGAGATTAGTAGAAATAATCGAAAGAGCTAAGTAATTATGATACAAGCAGAATCCAGACTTACAGTATGTGATAACAGTGGCGCGCGCGAAGCTTTGTGCATCCGTGTTTTGGGTGGAACAAGCAAACGCTATGCAACTGTAGGGGATGTGATCGTCGTTTCTATAAAGAGCGTCATCCCTTCAAGTGATATTAAAAAAGGTGCAGTGTCAAAGGCTTTAATTGTACGTACCAAGAAAGAAATTCGTCGTGCTGACGGTTCTTATATTCGTTTTGATGATAATGCTTGTGTGCTTTTAAGTAATGCAGGTGAGTTGAGAGGTAGTCGTATTTTTGGTCCTGTTGCAAGAGAACTTCGTGCCGCAAACATGAAGGTCGTTTCATTAGCACCTGAAGTTCTTTAATGTTGTAAAAAGTTTAAATAATGAGCAAATTACATATTAAAAAAGGCGATACAGTTTACGTGAATGCCGGTGAGAACAAAGGAAAGACCGGTAGAGTGCTGAAAGTCCTCGTTAGTGAAGGACGTGCAATCGTTGAAGGTGTAAACATGGTATCAAAAAATACTAAGCCGAGTGCAAAGAACCCTCAGGGTGGTATAGTTAAGAAAGAAGCTCCTATACAGGTCTCTAACTTGAATGTTGTTGATCCAAAGACTGGCAAACCGGCACGTGTGGGAAGAAGAGAAAGTTCTGATGGTAGAACTTTTGTTCGTTATTCAAAAAAATCAGGAGAGGAGATTAAATGATGAATACTGCTAGCCTAAAGAAAGATTATGCTGAGCGCATTGCTCCGGCATTGATGAAACAGTTCCAATATAGTTCTAGTATGCAAATCCCAGTACTCAAGAAGATTGTTATCAATCAGGGTTTGGGTGCTGCCGTAGCTGACAAAAAAATTATTGATGTAGCTATCAATGAAATAACAGCTATAACCGGTCAAAAAGCAGTTGCTACTATATCTAAGAAGGATATCGCGAACTTCAAGTTACGTAAGAAAATGCCTATCGGCGTTATGGTAACTTTAAGACGCGAAAGAATGTATGAGTTCTTGGAGAAATTGGTTCGCGTGGCTTTGCCTCGTATCCGTGACTTCAATGGTATAGAAAGTAAATTTGACGGTAGAGGTAATTATACATTAGGTATTCAGGAACAGATTATTTTCCCTGAAATCAATATTGATACGATTACTAAAATTTTAGGTATGAATATTACTTTCGTAACTACAGCCAAAACTGATGAAGAAGGTTATGCTCTTCTGAAAGAATTTGGTTTACCTTTTAAAAACGCTAAAAAAGATTAATCAATATGGCAAAAGAATCAATGAAGGCTCGTGAAGTAAAGAGAGCCAAACTTGTAGCCAAATATGCTGAGAAGCGTGCGCAATTGAAAAAAACAGTGAGAACAGGTAGCCCTGAGGACGCTTTCGAAGCAGCACAAAAGCTTCAGGCAATACCTCGGAATGCCAACCCGATTCGCTTGCATAACAGATGTAAGTTGACTGGAAGACCAAAAGGTTATATCCGTCAGTTCGGAATCTCCAGAATTCAGTTCCGTGAGATGGCTTCCAACGGTCTTATTCCAGGCGTTAGAAAAGCAAGCTGGTAAAATAGTTATTAATTAAATATTGTCAGGATAGTCCTGATTAATTTAAATTATTTTTTATGACAGATCCAATAGCAGATTATTTAACGAGGTTGAGAAATGCAATCAGTGCAAAGCACAGAACTGTAGAAGTTCCTGCCTCAAATTTGAAGAAAGAGATCACAAAGATCCTTTTTGACAAAGGTTACATTCTTAATTACAAGTTTGTTGAAGATGGACCTCAAGGTACTATTAAAGTAGCTTTGAAGTATGATTCAGTCAACAAGACCAATGCAATTAAGAAATTAGAAAGGATATCTACTCCAGGTATGAGAAAATATACTGGATACAAAGATATGCCGAGAGTTATCAACGGATTAGGTATAGCAATTATATCGACATCCAAAGGTGTAATGACAGACAAAGAAGCCAGCGATCTCAAAATTGGTGGTGAAGTTCTTTGCTATGTATATTAATAGGAGGATTATCAATGTCTAGAATTGGAAAATTACCCATTAAGATTCCTGCAGGAGTAACAGTTACTTTCAAGGATGATGTGGTTTCCGTAAAGGGACCTAAAGGTGAAATGAGTCAGAGTATTAATCCGGCTATTAATGTTACTATCGAAGATGGTCATATTAGTTTCGCAGAAAATACCGAGAAATTGGTCGACGCTCCTAAACAAAGACATGCATATCATGGTCTTTACCGTGCGTTAGTCAATAATATGATTATCGGTGTTTCTGAAGGCTATAAGAAAGAACTTGAATTGGTAGGTGTCGGTTATCGTGCTTCCAATCAGGGAAATATCATTGAGTTTGCTTTAGGCTACACTCACCCGATATTTTTGCAATTGCCTTCTGAAGTAAAGGTTGAAACTAAAACTGAAAGAAATAAGAACCCTCTTATTATATTGGAGTCTTGTGACAAGCAGTTGCTTGGTCAGGTTTGTTCGAAGATTCGTTCTTTCCGTATGCCGGAACCGTATAAAGGTAAAGGTATTAAGTTTGTCGGTGAAGAAATTCGCAGAAAGTCTGGTAAGACAGCTAGCGCTAAGTAATTTACTTTATAATTAGAAAGATTATGACAACAAAAATAGAAAGACGTATTAAGATCAAATACAGAGTACGCAATAAAATTTCCGGAACTAATGATCGTCCGCGTATGAGCGTATTCAGAAGTAACAAGCAAGTTTATGTTCAGCTTATCGATGATTTGAGCGGTAAGACTTTGGCAGCAGCTTCTTCTTTAGGGATGGAGACTATGCCTAAGAAAGAACAAGCCGCAAAGGTGGGAGAGATAATAGCTAAAAAAGCTCAAGAGGCTGGAATCACTACTGTCGTTTTTGACCGTAATGGATACTTGTATCATGGGAGAGTAAAAGAGGTAGCTGATGCTGCTCGTAACGGTGGACTTAAATTTTAAAGATTATGGCAGTAAATAAAGTAAGAATAAATAGTGATGTCGAATTAAAAGATAGACTTGTTGCTATTAATCGAGTTACTAAGGTTACAAAGGGTGGTAGAACCTTTAGTTTCTCAGCCATTGTTGTCGTTGGTAATGAAGACGGCATTATTGGATGGGGCTTAGGTAAAGCAGGTGAAGTTACTGCAGCTATCGCAAAAGGAGTTGAATCGGCAAAAAAGAATCTTACAAAGGTTCCCGTTTTGAAAGGTACTGTTCCACATGAACAAACTGCAAAATTCGGTGGTGCTGAAGTATTTATTAAACCTGCATCTCAAGGTACAGGTGTAGTAGCAGGTGGTGCCATGCGCGCTGTTTTGGAGAGTGTTGGAATTACCGATGTTCTTGCTAAGTCAAAAGGATCTTCTAACCCTCACAATTTGGTTAAGGCTACAATCTTGGCTTTAGGTGAGATGAGAGATGCTAAGACCATAGCACAGAATAGAGGTATCAGTATGGAGAGAGTATTCAAAGGATAAGGAGGATTAGAAATGGCAACAATCAAAATCAAACAGATAAAGAGCAGAATCGGAGCGCCAATTAATCAGAAAAGAACATTGGATTCTCTTGGCCTTCACAAAATGAATCATGTGGTTGAACTTGAAGCTACTCCTTCTACTTTAGGAATGATAGCTAAAGTTAAACACTTAGTTGCAGTTGTTGAATAATAAAACTTAATTCGATATGAAATTACATAACTTACATTCTGCTGAAGGTTCTACTAGAACAGGAAAAAGAATTGGCCGCGGTAGTGGTTCTGGTTTAGGTGGAACTTCAACAAGAGGACACAAAGGCGCGAAGTCTAGATCCGGTTATTCAGCAAAAATCGGATTCGAAGGCGGACAGATGCCTTTACAACGTCGTGTTCCTAAATTCGGTTTTAAAAACATTAATCGTGTAGAGTACAAGGCAATAAACCTTGATACTATTCAGAAATTAGCGGAAGCTAAAAATTTGACAAAGGTTGGTGTAGCCGATTTAGTAGCAGCAGGCTTTATTTCTTCAAAAGAATTAGTAAAAGTATTAGGTAACGGTAAGCTTACGCTTAAATTGGATATTGAGGCAAATGCCTTTTCCAAGAGTGCAGAAGAAGCTATCGCAGCTAATGGTGGAAATGCAGTAAAACTCTGATTCAATGAGAAAATCTATCGAAACATTGAAAAACATATGGAAAATTGAGGATTTGAGACAACGAATCCTCATTACCGTATTGTTTATTGCAATTTATCGTTTTGGATCATTCGTAGTGCTTCCAGGCATTAATCCGAATGCTTTGGAAAAGTTGCATCAGCAGACAAGCGAAGGTCTGATGTCATTGTTGAATATGTTCTCAGGTGGTGCATTTTCAAATGCATCAATCTTTGCGTTAGGTATAATGCCTTACATTTCAGCATCCATTGTCCTTCAGTTGTTGGCCGTAGCTGTTCCATATTTCCAGAAAATGCAAAGGGATGGAGAAAGTGGCAGAAGGAAGATCAATCAGTATACACGTTATCTGACGATTTTCATTCTTCTCTTTCAGGCGCCATCTTATTTGGTTAACCTGAAAATGCAAGCCGGTCCTTCATTGAATGGAAGCATAAACTGGTCTTTGTTTATGATAACTTCTACAATTATTTTGGCAGCCGGAAGTATGTTTATCCTTTGGTTAGGAGAAAGAATAACCGATAAAGGTATAGGAAACGGTATATCTTTCATAATCTTGATAGGTATTATCGCTCGTTTGCCACACTCCTTCTCTCAAGAAGTTGTGTCAAGGTTAGCTTCTCCTGGAGCTGGAGGTCTTGTAATGTTCTTGCTAGAAATTGTATTCCTGTTACTCGTTATCGGTGCAGCCATTTTGTTGGTTCAGGGAACGCGTAAAGTACCGGTACAATATGCCAAGAAGATTGTAGGTAATAAGCAATACGGAGGTGCACGTCAGTATATACCATTGAAGGTTAATGCTGCCAATGTGATGCCTATCATTTTTGCTCAGGCAATTATGTTTATACCTCTTACCTTGGTCGGATTCTCGTCCGCTCAAAATGCCAGTTCATTTGTACGTTCACTTATGACACATACAAGTTGGGAATACAATGTGATTTTTGCTGCATTGATTATAATTTTCACTTATTTCTATACGGCAATCACAATCAATCCTTCTCAAATGGCAGAAGATATGAAACGTAATAACGGATTTATTCCTGGTATTAAGCCCGGAAAGAGCACAGTGGAATACATTGACGTAATCATGTCAAGAATTACATTCCCTGGTTCTATCTTTTTGGCTATTATCGCTATTCTTCCGGCTTTTGCAGGATACTTCGGTGTTCAGGCAGAGTTCACCCAGTTCTTTGGTGGAACATCTTTGCTGATTATTGTTGGTGTCGTATTGGATACTTTACAGCAGGTAGAAAGTCATTTGCTGATGAGACATTACGATGGCTTAATGAGTTCAGGACGTATTAAAGGACGTTCTGGAAACATTTCGGCTTATTAATATTTAAGTCTTATGATATTTCTTAAGACTGATGATGAGATAGAGTTACTTCGCCAAAGTAACCTTTTGGTAGGTAAAACTTTGGCAGAAGTAGCTAAAATAATAAAACCTGGCGTAACCACAAAAGAGTTGGATAAGTTGGCTGACGAATTTATCAGAGACAACGGTGCAATTCCAACCTTTAAAGGTTTCCCGAATCCATACGGAGGTCCCTATCCAAGTTCGATATGCACTTCCGTAAATGATGAAGTCGTTCATGGAATACCCACTGATCGTCCTTTGGAAGAAGGAGATATAGTTTCAGTAGACTGTGGAACATTGTTAAATGGCTTTTGCGGTGATTCTGCCTATACTTTTTGTGTAGGGGAAGTAAAAAAAGAGATTCTGGATTTACTGAAGACCACAAAAGAAGCACTTTATAAAGGAATTGAGAATGCTGTACAAGGGAAGCGCCTTGGTGATATAGGAAGTGCGGTTGAGGAACATTGCGAAGCACAGAATTATGGTGTTGTTCGTGAGTTTGTCGGTCATGGAATTGGAAAAGAAATGCATGAAGATCCTCCAGTTCCCAATTATGGGAAACGTGGAACGGGAATCATGCTCAAGAGTGGAATGTGTATAGCTATTGAGCCCATGATAACATTAGGCAATCGCCAATTGGTTATGGAGAAAGATGGCTGGACAGTAAGAACCAAGGACGGCAAGTGGGCTGCACACTATGAACATACAGTGGCAGTTCGACAAGGGAAAGCAGATATCTTATCATCATTTGAATATTTAGAAGAAGTTTTAGGAGATAAAAAGATCTAATATGGCAAAACAAGCTGCAATAGAACAAGATGGAGTAATTGTAGAGGCATTGTCAAATGCAATGTTTCGAGTAGAGCTGGAAAACGGACATGAAATAACGGCGCATATCTCTGGTAAAATGAGAATGCACTATATTAAAATATTGCCCGGTGATAAAGTTCGCGTGGAGATGTCTCCATACGATTTATCTAAAGGAAGAATCAGTTTTAGATATAAATAATACAGAAAGATATGAAAGTAAGAGCATCATTAAAAAAACGTACGCCTGAGTGCAAGATCGTCAGACGTAATGGCCGTTTATATGTAATTAACAAGAAAAATCCTAAGTATAAACAACGTCAAGGATAATTTTATTATTTTTGCAAAAGAAATAATTTAGTATATGGCTATAAGAATAGTTGGTGTAGATTTACCTCAGAATAAGAGAGGTGAGGTAGCGTTGACCTATGTTTACGGTATAGGTCGCAGTAGTTCAGCTAAAATTTTGGACAAGGCTGGCGTCGACAGAGACATAAAAGTTAAAGACTGGACAGACGACCAGGCCGCTAAGATTCGTGAAATTATCGGTGCTGAATTTAAAGTTGAAGGAGATCTTCGTTCAGAAGTTCAAATGAACATTAAGCGTCTGATGGATGTCGGTTGCTATCGTGGTGTTCGTCATCGTATCGGTTTGCCTGTGAGAGGTCAGAGCACAAAGAATAACGCTCGTACTCGTAAGGGTAAGAAGAAAACTGTTGCAAATAAGAAAAAAGCTACTAAATAATAATTGTTGATATGGCAAAAAAAACAGTCGCAGCAAAAAAGAGAAATGTGAAAGTTGATGCAAATGGACAATTGCATGTTCATTCATCTTTCAATAATATTATTGTTTCTCTTGCTAATAGTGAAGGTCAAATTATATCATGGTCTTCTGCAGGTAAAATGGGTTTCAGAGGTTCCAAGAAGAACACTCCGTATGCAGCCCAAATGGCAGCGCAGGATTGCGCAAAAGTAGCCTTTGATCTCGGTCTAAGAAAGGTAAAAGCCTATGTTAAGGGACCGGGCAACGGACGTGAGTCTGCTATCCGTACTGTACATGGAGCAGGCATAGAAGTTACTGAAATTGTTGATGTAACTCCGCTTCCACACAATGGATGTCGTCCTCCTAAGAGAAGAAGAGTTTAATTTGTTTTTCAATCACAAATGATACTTGAATCAGTTTATGGATTACATTTCCTTTCTGTAGTCGCGGCTGTAACGATTTAAGTTCATTCAAATTTTAAATTTAAAAAAAATGGCAAGATATACTGGACCAAAAACAAGAATTGCACGTAAATTCGGAGAGGCAATTTTTGGTGCTGATAAAGTTTTGTCTAAGAGGAATTACCCTCCTGGACAGCATGGAAATTCTAGAAGAAGAAAAACTTCAGAATATGGCGTGATGTTAGCAGAGAAGCAGAAAGCTAAATATACTTACGGAGTATTGGAAAAACAATTCCGTAATATGTTTGTTAAAGCAGCGAATGCTAACGGTATTACCGGTGAGATCTTATTACAGAATTTGGAAGCTCGTTTGGATAATGTTGTTTTTCGTTTAGGAATTGCTCCTACGCGTGCCGCTGCTCGCCAGTTGGTAAACCATAAGCACATTACAGTAGACGGAACCGTAGTAGGAATTGCTTCTTTCTCTGTTAAACCGGGTATGATTGTCGGTGTTCGTGAAAGATCTAAATCATTGGAAGTTATAGCTGATTCTCTTGCAGGATTCAACCATAGCAAATACCCATGGTTGGAATGGGATGACTCTTCAAAAACAGGTAAGCTTTTGCATGTTCCTGAAAGAGCAGATATCCCTGAAAATATTAAAGAGCATTTGATTGTCGAATTGTATTCTAAATAATAATTAGTTCATGGCGATATTAGCATTTCAAAAACCTGATAAAGTATTGATGTTGGAGGCTGACTCAAAATTCGGAAAATTCGAATTCCGTCCGCTTGAGCCAGGTTTTGGTATTACGATAGGTAATGCTTTGCGCCGCATCCTTCTTTCATCCCTTGAAGGCTTCGCAATTAACACCATTCGTATTGAAGGTGTAGAGCACGAGTTTTCTTCTGTACCGGGTGTAAAGGAAGATGTTACCAACATCATCTTGAATCTGAAGCAAGTAAGATTCAAACAAATTGTAGAGGAGTTCGAAAACGAGAAAGTTAGTATTACTGTAGAGAATTCTACTGAATTTAAAGCAGGTGATATAGGTAAGTATTTGACCGGATTTGAAGTGTTAAATCCTGAATTGGTTATTTGCCATTTAGATTCTAAAGCAACAATGCAAATCGATATCACAATAAACAAAGGCAGAGGTTATGTTCCCGCTGATGAAAATCGCGAATACTGTACCGACGTTAACGTTATTCCTATCGATTCCATTTACACACCGATCCGTAATGTCAAGTATTATACTGAAGATTATCGTGTAGAACAAAAAACCGATTATGAGAAGTTAATTCTTGAAATCACAACCGATGGTTCCATTCACCCGAAGGAAGCTTTGAAAGAAGCTGCAAAAATTTTGATTTATCACTTCATGTTGTTCTCTGATGAGAAGATCACTCTTGAGAATGCAGATGTAGATGGTAATGAAGAATTTGATGAAGAAGTTCTTCACATGCGTCAGCTGTTGAAAACTAAACTCGTTGATATGAATCTTTCTGTACGTGCTCTCAATTGCTTGAAAGCAGCCGACGTAGAAACATTAGGCGATTTGGTTCAATACAACAAGACGGATTTGTTGAAGTTCAGAAACTTTGGTAAGAAATCGCTCACGGAGCTTGATGATTTGCTCGAGAGTCTGAATCTGTCGTTTGGAACAGATATTTCTAAATATAAATTAGATAAAGAATAAAAAATGAGACATAATAAAAAATTCAATCATTTGGGTCGTACTGCTTCTCACAGAGGCGCTATGTTGTCAAATATGGCAGTCTCTTTGATTAAGCACAAAAGAATCACTACGACTGTCGCAAAGGCTAAAGCTTTGAAAAAGTTTGTTGAGCCTTTACTTACAAAATCAAAAGAAGATACAACCAATTCACGCCGTGTTGTATTCAGAAATTTAAAGGATAAATTTGCTGTAACAGAGCTTTTCAAGGAAGTCTCAGTGAAAATAGCAGATCGTCCGGGTGGTTATACTAGAATTATCAAGACTGGTAATCGTTTGGGTGACAATGCTGAGATGTGTTTCATTGAATTAGTTGATTACAATGAGAACATGGCTAAGAACGCTGCCAAGAAGGCAACACGTACACGTCGTTCTAAGAAAGTAGCTCCTAAGGCTGAAGAAGTTCCTGCAGCAGAAGAGGTAAAAGCTGAAGCTCCGGTAGCTGAAGCACCGGCTGAAGAAACTCCAAAAGCAGAGTAATTCTTACACCATCATATATGAAAGGTCGTTCTTTAAAGGACGACCTTTTTTATTGTAATAAAATGCCTTTTCGTCCTTTTATTATAACCTTTTATCTTTTTTCGGGTCTTTGTTGGTCTAATGCATTCAAATTATGCTTATTTTTGCTGAAAAGAATCTTTAAAACATACAATTATGAAAAAGGTGTTAGTCATGCTCGCTGCCGTTTCTATGTTGGTAAGTTGCGGTCCTAATGGAGTAGAAGGAAATCCCGGAGTCATTATGGCAGGTGCTCAGGCAGGAGGTATTCTTGGTTCCATCATAGGAGACAGCGGAGGTAGATACGGTGATTACAGAGGTCAAATGTGGGGCTCACTTATTGGAACAATAGCGGGAGCCGCTATCGGTAATGCAATTTCTACTCCTAAAAAGCAAAATAACGAGGTTATTGTTGATAATGTAGCAGTTGCTCCTTCCACTAATTCATCGAGAGAAACAGGCACTTATATACCTTCATCCAAGCAATCTGCACTAGAAGTGCAGAACATTCGCTTCATTGATGACGGAAGGGATCAGACCATCAATTCCAACGAAGAATGCAAGATTATTTTTGAAGTTATAAATGACACAGATACTCCAGTTCTGAATGTTACGCCCATGGTTGAAGAAATTTCCGGACAAAAACATATTTATATTTCACCATCCGCGGGGGTAGAGCAGATTGACGCTCATGACGGCATTCGCTATACGGCCTTTATTCATTCTGATAACAAGGTAAGGGATGGAAAAGCTGTTTTTCGAGTATATGCAGTCGAGAAAAACGGTAAAGTGAGCAATGTCCGTGAATTCTCAATTCCAATTCAGCCGTGACAAGTTCTTTGTTTTTGAAGCATAGAAGAGAACACGTTCCTTGTGGAATTCATATTACAGCATAAAGAAGTTGTAGCAAATTAAATCTCTGTAAAAGTATAAACTTTCAGATAAAACAAAAGCCGTTTTAGTTTCATATTCCTGAACTAAAACGGCTTGTTTGTTATATTGAGGCTATGAATTATTATTCACCCATTGCCTGTTTCAAATCATCAATTATATCATCCACATTCTCAATGCCGACTGACAAGCGAATCAGATCGGGAGCAACACCTGCTTCAATCAGTTGTTCATCGGTTAACTGGCGGTGAGTATGGCTGGCAGGATGTAACACGCATGTGCGAGCATCGGCTACATGAGTCACGATGCAGGCAAGTTTCAGGTTATCCATGAATTTGATAGCTTCTTCGCGGTTTCCCTTTAATCCGAAAGCTATTACACCGCAAGAGCCGTTTGGCAGATACTTCTGTGCCAGTTCATAATACTTATCGCCCGGAAGACTGCAATAGTGTACCCAGGCTACTTTGTCATTGTCCTTCAGGAATTGAGCCACTTTCGAAGCATTTTTGCAATGTTGCGCCATACGCAGATGAAGCGTTTCCAAGCCTAGATTAAGCAGAAAAGCATTCTCCGGAGCTTGAATAGAGCCCAAATCGCGCATAAGTTGAGCAGTAGCTTTGGTCATGTAGGCCATTTTCCCGAATTTCTTTGTATAAGTGAGCCCATGATATGATTCGTCAGGAGTAGTTAGTCCGGGGAATTTTTCAGCATGTGCATCCCAATCGAAGTTACCGCTGTCGACAACGGCACCGCCCACACACGTGGCATGACCATCCATGTATTTTGTAGTTGAGTGAGTTACAATGTCGGCTCCCCATTCAAAGGGACGGCAGTTGATAGGAGTGGCAAATGTATTGTCCACGATCAATGGAACACCGTGGGAATGAGCTATCCTTGCGAATTTCTCTATGTCGAGAACATTGCAGCCGGGATTGGATATTGTTTCTCCGAAGAGGGCTTTTGTATTAGGACGGAAGGCCTTGCCGATTTCTTCTTCGCTGGCATCGGCGTCAACAAAAGTAACGTCTATTCCCAGCTTTTTCATTGTAACGCCAAAGAGGTTGAATGTGCCTCCATAAATAGTCGAGGAACATACAAAATGATCTCCTGCTTCACAGATATTGAATACAGCATAAAAGTTGGCAGCTTGTCCCGACGAAGTGAGCATGGCTCCTACGCCGCCTTCAAGCGCTGCAATCTTTCTTGCTACGGCATCATTGGTAGGGTTTTGCAGGCGGGTATAAAAATAACCGTCCTCTTCCAAATCGAAAAGACGGGCCATCTGCTCGCTTGTTTCGTATTTAAAAGTTGTACTTTGGTAGATTGGCAGAACTCTGGGTTCGCCTTTTTTAGGGTTCCAGCCGACTTGAACGCATATCGTTCCCGGCTTCAATTTCTTTTCCATTAATGATTATGCTTAATAAAACGTTGATATTCTTACAAATTGAATGCAAAAATACGAAGAATATTCTATTTTATTAAATATATCTTGTGAAAAGTTCTTTTCTATTTTGGGGGCAGGTTTCTTCTGGCTGTTCCCGGAATGAATTCCTCTTCTTCAGCCATTTCCAGTTCCAGGTTAGGGACAACCGAAGCCGGTCTGTAAGGAACTACAATATCTTCATATTCTGTTATTTCTACGGGTACAGAACCAAAGCGGATCATGTCCAGTTCTTTGGCTGCTGCATAGGAAAGATCTATAATCCTGTTACGAGAATGTGGCCCGCGGTCGGTCACTTTTACAATTACGATTCTGTCATTCTTCAGATTTCTGACTTTCAGCAGGGTGCCGAAAGGATAGGTCTTATGGGCGCAGAACATGCTATCCTTGTGATAGCGTACTCCACTCGCCATTCTTGTGCCATGAGCACGTTTGGAGTAAAAAGTAGCGTTACCCACCTTCTGTCCCAGAAGATGAGCAACGCATGTTACAATACAAAATACAAATACAACTAAACGAGATTTATTCATAAAAATTAAACAATTCCTTGAGCCATCATGGCGTGCGCAACTTTCATGAAGCCCGCAACGTTGGCACCTTTCACGTAGTTGATGTATCCGTCCGGTTCCGTACCGTACTTCACACATTGTGCGTGGATAGCGTGCATAATTTCGTGGAGTCTTCTGTCCACTTCTTCTGCACTCCAGCTCAGGTGCATTGCATTCTGACTCATTTCCAGACCTGATGTTGCTACACCACCGGCGTTTACAGCTTTTCCCGGTGCATACATCATCTTATGTTCGATGAAGGCATCGATAGCTTCAGGTGTACAACCCATGTTGGAGATTTCGCCTATGCAAATAACGTTATTTTTTATGAGATTACAAGCATCTTCGCCATTTAATTCATTTTGAGTGGCGCAAGGCAGTGCAATATCTGCCTTAACTTCCCATGGACGACGGCCTGCAACGAACTGTGCGTTCGGATATTTTTCTGCATAAGGAGCAACGATATCATTGCCTGTTGCACGAAGTTCAAGCATATAATCAATCTTGTCACCGCTGATACCATCCGGGTCATAGATATAACCGTCAGGACCGGAGATAGTAACAACTTTGGCACCCAATTGGTTAGCCTTGGTAACAGCACCCCAAGCCACATTTCCGAAACCGGAAACAGCTACGGTCTTGTCTTTGATGTCGATACCTTTTGTCTGAAGCATCTGGTTTACGAAATACAAACCACCGAAACCGGTAGCTTCCGGACGTATCAGTGAGCCGCCGAATTCCAATCCTTTACCAGTCAGCATTCCATGGAACTCACGAGTCAGCTTTTTGTACATGCCGAACAGATAACCCACTTCACGGCCGCCTACACCGATATCACCAGCAGGAACATCCATGTCAGGACCTACGTGACGATACAGTTCCAGCATGAATGCCTGGCAGAAACGCATGATTTCAGCTTCGCTCTTGCCGCGAGGAGAGAAATCAGAACCGCCCTTGCCACCACCCATAGGCAATGTTGTCAGTGCATTTTTGAAAGTCTGTTCAAATCCCAGGAACTTCAAAATAGAAAGATTTACTGAAGCATGGAAACGGAGACCGCCTTTGTAAGGGCCGATTGCATTGTTGAACTGAACTCTGTAGCCCAGGTTTGTCTGAACTTTACCTTTGTCGTCCACCCATGTAACACGGAATGTGATGATACGGTCTGGCTCTACCAATCTTTCGATGATAGATGCTTTTTCGAATTCAGGATGCTGGTTGTAAACGTCTTCAATGGAAAGAAGAACTTCTTTCACTGCTTGCAGATATTCCAATTCTCCGGGATGCTTTGCCTCTAGAGAGGCCATGATGTTTTGTATATTCATAGCTTTAAACTTTATGTAGTTTGTGATAAAATGTAAACTTTGTTTCGGCAAATATAGGTTTTTTAATCTACTAAAAAAATATTTTTGCCAAAAATTTACAGAAAAAGTAATAAAATGTCATATTCTATGTTCTCTAACATAACTTCTTCCTTTCACCTTTTCTTGCAAATAGTTGCACGAATCGATATTTATAGCGAATTTTGTTTCTGGAATGAGAAATTAGAAACGAAATGCTTACCAAACAGAATTTAAACCAACTTTATTTCAAAGATACTTCTTTTGCCAACCTGATGACCCGTCGTATCTTTAATGTGCTTCTTGTAGCTAACCCTTATGATGCCTTCATGCTGGAGGACGACGGCCGCATTGATGAGAAAATCTTCAATGAATATATGAGTCTCAGTCTCCGGTATCCCCCGCGGTTCACGCAGGTATCCACCAAGGAAGAAGTTGATGCCGAGTTGGAAAATACCTCTTTCGACCTTGTGATTTGTATGCCGGCTACGGATAACAGTGATGCTTTTGACATAGGAAGAAGCATCAAGGAACGTTATAATGACATACCTTTGGTGGTACTTACTCCGTTTTCGCACGGAATTACCCGCCGTATGGAGAATGAAGACCTGAGCATGTTCGAATATGTGTTCTGCTGGCTGGGCAATACAGACCTTCTGCTTTCCATCATCAAGCTCATCGAGGATAAGATGAATCTGGAGCATGATATAGAAGAGGTAGGAGTGCAGATGATCCTGTTGGTCGAAGATTCCATCCGTTTCTATTCATCCATCTTGCCTAATCTTTATAAATTCGTGCTCAAGCAGAGTATGGAGTTTGCTACCGAGGCCCTTAACGCCCATCAAAGTACCCTGCGCATGCGCGGGCGGCCCAAGATTGTTCTTGCCCGCAATTATGAGGAGGCCATCGGACTTTATAATAAATATCCTAACAATACGCTTGGGGTTATTTCCGATGCCCGTTTTCCCCATAACGGCACTATAGACCCTTTGGCAGGGATTGGCCTTTTGAGGGAAATCCGCTCCCGTGATGAATTCATCCCGCTTATTCTCCAGTCCAATGAAGAAAGCAACCGCCAATATATGGATGAGCTTGAGGCAAGCTTTATCGACAAGAATTCAAAAAAGATGAACATTGACCTTCGCGAGGCTGTCTCGGCTAATTTCGGCTTTGGCGATTTTATCTTCCGTGATCCTGCTACCATGCAAGAGGTGGCCCGCATACACAACCTTCAGGAATTGCAGAACAATATTTTCTCCATTCCCAAAGAGTCCATGCTCTATCACATCAGTCATAATCATGTGTCACGTTGGCTTTGTTCGCGTGCCATGTTCCCTATTGCCAATTTCCTGAAGCAGATTACGTGGCATTCCTTGCAGGATGTAGATGCGCACCGTCAGATTATCTTCGATGCCATTGTCAAATACCGCATCATGAAGAATCAGGGAGTAGTCGCCATCTTCAAGCGTGACCGTTTCGACCGCTATTCCAATTTTGCGCGAATAGGCGACGGGTCCTTGGGAGGAAAAGGCCGTGGTCTGGCATTCATCAATTATGTCATCAAGAAACATCCCGAGTTCGAGGAATTCGAGAATGCATCGGTTGCTATCCCCAAGACTGTAGTGCTTTGTACCGATATCTTTGATGAATTCATGGATACCAACAATCTCTATCAGATAGCTTTGAGCGATGCCGATGACAATGAAATTTTGAAGCATTTTCTCCGTGCGCAGTTGCCCGACCGTCTGATGGAAGATTTCTTCACGTTCTTCGAAGTCGTTCATTCCCCGATAGCCATCCGCTCGTCCAGTCTGTTGGAAGATTCACACTATCAGCCTTTTGCCGGAATTTATTCCACCTATATGATACCGTATCTGGATGACAAGTATGAGATGCTCCGAATGCTGGTCAACGCCATCAAGGGAGTCTATGCTTCCGTCTATTATCGTGACAGTAAGGCTTACATGCAGGCTACCAGCAATGTCATCGATCAGGAAAAGATGGCCGTTATCATCCAGCAGGTAGTGGGAACCCAGTACGGCGACCGTTTCTATCCCACTATTTCGGGAGTGGCACGTTCCTTGAATTACTATCCCATCGGCGATGAAACAGCAGAGGAAGGAATCGTGTCTTTGGCTCTGGGCCTTGGTAAATACATTGTAGATGGAGGACTCACCCTTCGCATGTGTCCGTATCATCCCAAGCAAGTGTTGCAAACCAGCGAACTCGACATGGCTTTGCGCGAAACGCAGACCATGTTCTATGCGCTCGACATGGAGAATATGGGCGATACCTTTTCTGTGGACGACGGCTTCAATATCAAGAAAGTTTCCGTGCGCGATGCTGAAGACGACGGATCTCTGCAATATGTCTGCTCCACTTATGACCCTTATGACCAAGTGCTTCGCGACGGATTCTATCCGGGCAAGAGCCGCAAAGTCATCACTTTCTCCAATATTCTCCAGAACGATGTGTTCCCGCTTGCCGAAATTCTGCAAATGGTGCAGAAATATGGCCAAGGAGAGATGCGGCGACCGGTTGAAATAGAATTTGCCGTAAATCTTAATCCCGATAGAACCGGAACGTTCTATCTTCTCCAGATACGGCCTATTGTGGACAGCAAGGAAATGCTCGATGAAGACTTGTCCAAGATAAAGGATGAAGAGACGTTGCTTCGCTCCAATAATTCATTGGGACACGGACTGATGAATGATATCCAGGATGTGGTGTATGTGAAAACCAAAAACTACACAGCTTCCAACAACCAGCGCATCGCCGATGAAATAGACAAATGGAACCGCGAGTTTCTCAACAGCGGTAAAAACTATATTCTTGTAGGCCCCGGTCGCTGGGGCAGTAGTGATACCTGGTTGGGAATACCTGTGAAGTGGCCCCATATATCGGCCGCCCGCGTCATTGTGGAAGCAGGACTCACCAATTACCGCGTAGATCCCAGTCAGGGAACCCATTTCTTCCAGAATCTGACATCGTTCGGAGTGGGCTATTTCACCATCAACGCTTTCCGTAATGACGGTGTTTATAATCAGGAATTTCTCGATGCCCAGCCGGCAGTGGAAGAGACGGAATACCTCCGTCATGTCCGTTTCGATGTACCGTTGGTCATCAAGATGGATGGAAAAAAGAAACTGGGAGTGGTCATGATGCCGAAAGAAGAAGGGTAAAGATTATTTCTTTACCCCCAGCTTCTCCAGCTCTTCTATTTCGATGACGGGCGATTCTCCTTTCAATAGTTTGGAGATGACGCATTCACCCGTTTTTCGGGCATCTTCGGATGTGAGGAAAGCTTTGTGCCCTTTCACGGCCGGGATGAACGGTTGTTTTATCACGGTGTCCTTGTGCTGCAGAATAACGTATCCATATCCTCCTTCCACGGGGTAAGTGGTGCATTCCAGAGGGGATGCGGAAGAGGTATGGCCTCCCCTGCATCCCGAGATAGCTACTGCAATAAAAAGGACAAAAGGTATAAATAATTTAATCATCGTAATCTTTTTCATAAGGTAATAATTCCCACGTATCGTCAAACGCATCGCTGCTTCCGCTCATTCCTGTCACTACAAAACCACGCGTTCCTGTCGATATGGAAACTGCTCCCAGACGCGTACTTCCCTGGAATGTCGTGTAGTTGTCATCACTGTCTCCATACCACAAGTCGGTCGAAGGGTCATAAATCCAATAGTCGGACAGCATGCTTCCTTGTGCACCTCCCACCAGATAGCCCTTTCCGTCGATGACGAAAGCCGGAGCGGAGTATCTCACGATGTTGTAATCATCGTCGTAATCATTGTCATCATCGTTATTGGCAATGTCGCGGAGTTGGGTCCAGGTGGTTCCGTTGAACTTCCAGAAATCATCCACATAGGTACCGTTGTTTTCTCCGCAGCAGATGTATGCCTCGTCATTGATGACGAAAACGGAGCCGAACCGGCGTTTGGAACCTCCATATCCGCTCACGATGGTCCACTGGCTTCCGCTGGCAGCCGAGGGATCAAATCTGTAGACATCTTTCAGATAATTGTCATTATATCCCATGCCGGCATATCCGTAACCGTTGATGGCGAAGGCCAGACCGCCCATCCGGGCACCGCCTTTGTAATCATCCTTCTGTGTCCAGGCATTCGTGTCGGGATTGTATTCCCAGGTGTCCGACAAGTAGTACGGACTTTCCTTGATGGATCCCGTCAGTACATAGCCCTTGCCATTCACGGCGAAAGCCATGGCTTTCATTCTGGCCGGAGCGGCATCGGGCATATCGGCGCCTTGTGTCCAATAGTCCTTCTCCACATTGTAAATCCAAATATCCTTTAAATATTTTTTCCCGGTGTAGCCGCAGCACACGTAACCCATATCCCCGATAGTGAAACTACAGGCGTATCCGCGAGCCAGTCCGTCGAAATCCGATTTCTCCTTCCAGACTCCTTGGGTGTAGTCATCATCGGCAGTGCATCCGCATAGTAGAAGCAAAGGGACAAAGAGCAACGTAGTGATTTTGTTCATTTTCATATCCATAATAATTTAAATTTGCGGCAAAAGTATTTCCTCTAACCCTGTGTACAAAATATAATCGACAAAACAGAAAAATTTATCGTTGAACGGTTTTAACGGCGAAAAGCCCTTTATTGCCGATTGTTTCAAGCCGTATGTCGAAGAGAGACACACTGTTTCTATCTTTTTCTTTTATTTTGCCGAAAAATATGAGTTATGAAACATTTTTTATTCACCCTGGCTTTTATTTTCTCTTTTGCCGAGGCTTTTACGTCCTGCCAGTCGGGATACGACTTGGGAGAAGATTGGGTCAGCTCTTCCTTTAAAAATGTATATACCGATACGTGTGCGGTAAATATAAGCACGGTCTTTGCGGACTCGCTGGAAACTTTGGGCGACAGCTGCTGTCAGATAGGCTATCACGCCGATGCCACGTGGGGAAAGATCCGTTCTTCCTATATAGCCGAATTTTCCAAAAGCACCTTTTCTCCCGATGACAACTATAGCTATGAGTTCGATTCCGTGACCATCCGGATGACTCCTTCAGGTGAATACTGGGGCGATACGCTCGCTACCCAGAAGATAGATGTTTACAGGCTTACCGAACCTATCACCATTGATGAGAACAAATCCCTTTACAATCACACTCAAGTGGCTGTGAGTCCCACCTCTTTCGCTTCGTTTTCTTTCCTTCCCCGTCCGGGCCGTAAGGAAGTGGTCGAAGCCCGTCTGCCGGATTCGTTCGGCAAACAGATATTTCAGGATATTCTTGATGAAAAGGATTATTTCAATGATCAGAGCTATTTCCGTGAATATTTCCCGGGATTGGCATTCAAGTCTTCCTCCATGAATTCCTGCATCTCAGGATTCGAGGTCAGTGACTCCTCCATGGTCTTTTCCATCTATTATCATAAGGTGGGAAACGACTACGACCAGCAGACTCTCGTTTATAAAGTGAATCAGGACTATGCCTTTACCCAGGTGATGCACGACCGCACTTCCACTCCCATTGCCGATATCAAGGGCGATCTCATCAATGCCGTTCCGTCGTCCAAACTGAACAACAGGTCCTACATGCAGGGACTCACCGGTTTCTACAATCTGGTGGATTTTCCTTATTTGAATGACATGCTTTATTTGGGAGATTATGTCACAGTGGAATCGGCGGAACTGATTCTGTGTCCTGTGGCGGGAACATACGGAAAGGATAACCAGTTGCCTTCCACCCTCCAACTCTATACCCTCAGTGACAACAACGTGACGCAGGACGGTATCTATGATTCCGACGGGACCACCTTGCAGACGGGAAATCTCCAGACCGATGATTCTTCCGAAAGGGGAACCTACTATAAATTCGATATCACCTCTTTCCTTCAGAGCAATATAGGGAAGTGGGGCACCTCGCGCGACAAGCTTTATCTGAATATGAGCAACGATGATTTCACCCGTACTTTCCGGCAGGTGATTTTCGAAAATAATTCCAATCAGGAATCCTGGTACACCAAACTGGCCTTGCGCTTAAAAATATACTCAAAAGAATGAAACATAGAATCCTTGCAGCATTAGTAATAGTGAACCTCCCGTGCAGCATATCCCTGCTTGTAGCACAAGAAACTACCACATTGCCCACTTCCATGTATGGCATAGGCGAGCTTTCGACTTCGGACGGCGGACAGTATTCGGGAATAGGCAATACCGGTGTGGCCCTCAATATCAACAACAATGTCAATATATTGAATCCTGCAGCCATCACGCAGATGGATTCCGTGTATTTCAGATACAACGTAGGCTCCATCATGTCCTACACCAGTTATTCTCTCTATGGTGCGCGGAGTAACAGTTTCACGGGAACACTCAGCCGCCTCACGGCCGCAGTCAGGCTCACACCCCGATGGTTTGCCATTCTCGGGCTGGCTCCCTTCAGCAGTGTAGGTTATTCCATTCAGGAGAGCTCTCAGGTGGAGGGACAGTCGTCCAGCAGCATCACTTCCACCTACGAAGGTTCCGGAGGATTGTATCGGTTGTACCTGACCAATGCCTTCAAACTGACCCGCAACCTCTCTTTGGGTGTGAGTGTAGGTTATCTTCACGGCACCGTCTATCAGTCGGAATCGCAGGAATCGGCTTCGGTGAACCGCGAGTCCATGAAGAGCAGTCTTTATGCCGAAGGCGGACTTCATTACATTCTTCCTCTGCGGAAGGGGCGCAGCTTCACATTCGGAGCTACCTATATGCCCCGTCTTCTGCTCAGTCAGGACAACACGCTCACCTATTCCAATACTTCGGGTTCGGATGATTATGAGGACGATTTCACTGACGAGGTGAAGTATGTTCCCCAGCTTGCCCGGTTGGGCATGGGTTATCAAACTCCGCACTGGACTTTTCTTGCCGACTATTCCTGGCAAGACTGGAGCATCACTAAGTCATCCCTGAGCACCGTTTCCTATAAGGACCAGCAGAAAATAGGCATTGGTACCATTTATAAAGTGAAGGACCGCAATCCTCAAAGTGTGGAATTTATGGCAGGAGCCGAGCTTTCCAATTCCTACGTTGTCATCAAGAAGCAAACCATGAAGAATCTCGGTTTGAGCATCGGAGTGACGGCCCCTTTCAAAGGAACCATGCTGTCATTCGGCTTCACGTGGAAAAACCAGCTGAACAACAGCAGTATGCTGATGAAGGAAAATCGTTTTTCCTTCAACTTCGGGATTAATTTCAGAGAAAAAATATTTAAAGGAAATATAGAATAACACTATGGAGATAGAACCGATAAAATGTGCCATGATTGTTTCCGACGACTCCGTGCGGCGGAAATTTGAAGAATTCATTCATCGCGTGCCTAACCTCTCTTACGAAGGAAGTTGTGCTTCCGTGGAATCGGCCTTGCAATTGTATTACAAGAATAAGATTCAGCTTTTTTTTATCAACATAGAAAAGGGCATGTCCACTTATCAGTTGCTGAAAGTCTTGAATCCGGTGCCATCCATCATCTTCATTTCCGACACCGACCGATGGGCCATTGACAGCTATAAACTCGATGCTGTGGATTATCTGCTCACGCAGTCCACCTTTGCCGTGTTCATGTCGGCCATTATCAAAGTATTCCGCTTTAAGAACAGTAGCGCAATGGTGAACCTTGCGGAACCTGTGCATGGTGATACGGAAACAGTGGATTTCATCTGCATCAAGTCCGAGTATCAGCTTTACCGGATCAACATCAGCGACCTCTATCTGGTAGAAGCGCTGGGCGATTATGTAAAGATATTTATCTCCGGACTGTCCAAACCCCTGCTGAGTCTTCTCAAAATATCGGACATGGAGCAGATGCTTCCCGAAGCGGAGTTCATGCGCGTGCACCGCTCCTTCATTGTGCAGAAAAAGGCCATTACCGAAATCAGTCCCGAAAACATTCAAGTGAATGACCGGACAGTCCCCGTTGGCAATACCTATCGGAACGCGGTCAAGGACTTTGTCAATCAATTAGTGGTATTGGACAGCTAGATTAATTGTATATCTGCTGGAGATTAACTATCTTTGTAAGGCAATTTAAGTCGTTGCTCTGCAAGCCGACGCGCGTCGGACTGCAGTCGGCAACACGTCGGCTTGCAGTATGACGCGCGTCGGTCTGCAGTCCGACGCATAAATGTTGCATGGAAAAGAAGTTATTTACCCGTGCTGCCGCCTTTAGTTTATAGGGAAGCACACTTTAACCAAACAAAGAAAAAGAGATGTCATTAAAGTATGATTTTTTCAAAGAACCCGATTTGACCAGCAAAGGTGAGGAGAAACTCAGTCCACGGGTAGTGTATGATAAAGATTTCGACAAAGCCGATATTGATTATCTGGTCAAGATGTATTCGGGCGGCAACAGTCAGCAAGCCCTTTTGTTGAAGTCCAATTGGGAACTTCTTCTGTCCCACGTAATGAAAGCCCTGAGTCAGGGCAAGTATGTTCACCTGAATGGTTTGGGTTATCTCTCCCTGTCGTGCAAAAGTCGTAAGGATTCACCCAAGGCAACCGATCGTAGCGGGTCATTGGAGTTCAAGGAAATCAAGTTCCGTCAGGAGCGGAATGTGGCAAGAAAGCTTGGAGCCCTCAACTTCGAGCGTGTTCATGTGAAGAAATTCTCTACGCTGCCTGAAGCGGAACTGGAAGAAAAAATCGCCGGATATCTCCGTCAGAACCACTACATCACTCGTGAAGCACTGCAGCGGCTCACCGGATATTCACGTCACCAAGCCATCATGGCCCTTAACAACCTTGTGGATACCGGGAAACTTGTCCGCAATGGCCATCGGAATTTAGGCGTTTATACTTTGGGGGAGGAATAAGTTTGTTCAATGGCACGTCTCTGTTTGGTATTATCTGCCTTTGGCCTTTCGGGTGTCTGAATTTGAATATATTTCTATTAATCGTCTTATAGTCCGTAACATAAGCGGAAGCAATAGCGGGAATATAAAATTTTGTTAATGTTTTGATGCTGATTTGTATATTTCTTAAAATATATCGAATATTGCTTTCTCAAATTAATGATAAAATTTCATTACTTTGTAACATAATAGAGATGTCCCTGTAAACGAAATGCCTTAATTTTGCGTTCTAATACTTAAAATATCATGATAGATTTGTCAGATGAAACCGTGCTGCTGGCGGAAATCAAGGCGGATAACAAAGATGCCTTCGGATTTCTGTTCAAGAAATATTCTCGCCGTCTGCAGGGATATGCATCTAGATTTGTGCAAGATGAGGAAACGGTGAAGGATATCGTACAAGAATGTTTTCTGAAGTTTTGGGAGAAGAGAGATTTGATATCCTCCGTATCTGTTACCTCGCTGCTGTTTGCCATGGTGCGCAACAGTTGCCTCGATTATTTGAAACATCAGGCTATCGTGGAACAGTATCATGTGGAATATCTGGCCAATCAAGACGGCGAGGAACGGCTCTATTCTGCCGATTTCGCCCTCGATGCCGAATACGGGCTTCTCTATAATGAATTACAGCAGCAAATAAAGATTGTGATAGACAGTATGCCCAAACGCTGTCGCGAGGTGTTCGTCATGAGCCGCTTCAAAGGATTAAAGAACAGGGAGATTGCCGAAAAGCTGCAGATATCCACCACCGCAGTGGAAAAGCAGATAGCCAAGGCTTTGGGAATCTTTGCCAAATACTTCAAAGACAAATATCCGATTGAGGTTTATATTGCCATATTGGCTTGGGTCCTTTCGGGTAAATAAATCAACGGAAGAACAAAAGCGAGCAGAAAATGAGAGTTTTCTGCTTTTTTTTGTTTAAAGGAGGTTGGGTAAATAAAAACAGAATCGTTATATCTAATAGAAAGGGAAAAATATGAAAGAAAATTTGGACATGCATTCATTGGCCGTTCGTTATTTCGAAGGACGGATAGAAAGATCGGACGAAACTCGTTTGTATCAGTTCATGAAAGCGAGCAAAGAAAACTATGCACAATTCAAATCCTGGGAACGCGAATGGCTTCGCCTGCCCGACACCGATGAGTCTGTGGAAAAAGAATGGGGCAATATGCAGAACAAGATGCGCATTCGTGAAACCCTTCAATCCATGCTGACCCTGCATAAGAGAGTTCTATGGAGAAGAGTAGCGGCCGTGGCTGCCATCGTAATTTTCACTATAGGTGCCACATTGGGCATTTGGACCTCTTTTGAAGAATCGAGTCCCGAAGGTTATTTTACCTTCGAAGCGCCCTACGGGCAACGTAGCAAAGTGCTTTTGGCCGATGGAACGGTGGTATGGCTCAATGCCGGTTCCACCTTGCAATATTCCAATCGCTTCAATGACCGTAACCGAAAGGTGAAACTCAATGGAGAAGGTTATTTTGAGGTAACGAAGAGGGGCGGAAAGCTTTTCACCGTAGAGACTTCCGGCTACAATGTTGTAGTGAAAGGAACAAAGTTCAATGTTTCTGCTTATAGCGACGATGCCTTTATCACGACGACATTGATTGAAGGACGGGTAGAACTCCAGCATAATGATTGGACGGTGAAGATGCATCCGGGAGAAGCTCTTTCATTAAATCGCTCATCGGGAAAATTCCGTAGAGAGAATGTTGATGCCACTCAATCGAAAGCGTGGTCGGAAGGGCGGATGGTGTTCAATTACATTACCTTGAACGATCTTGCAGTAAAGCTTTCCCGTCAGTATAATGTCAATATAGAGATACAGTCACCTTCATTGGGCCGGAAGGCATTCCGCTTGTCATTGCTTAATAAAGAGACGATTGGCGAGGTGATGACTGCTTTGCAGAAGCTGCAGCCGTTCACCATGGAAAGAAAAGGAAAGAATATATATATCCGAGAATAACAAACATGTTTCGTTTTCATCGTGTTAGGTTTTTGGAGTCATGACCTGAATTCTAATGCAAAGTCGTTGTTAGTATTAATTTTAACTTTAAAGCTATGGTAAACATCCACAGAAAAATTTGTCGGTTATTTATGCTGGCAGTCGTGTGTCTTCTTTGCGGTATGGCGAGTGCACAGACAGTCACTAAAGAATTTAAGGCAGAGCCTTTGAAACAGGTATTCAATGAGATAGAGCAACAAACCGGTCTATCCATCAATTACAAGATTGAAGATGTGAACGAAAACCAAAAGGTTACCAAGACATTCCGAAATACTCCGATAGCAAAAGTGTTATCGGAACTTCTTGATTCAAGTCTGGATTTTACAGTCCAGAACAAGATGATTCTTATTTCCAAAAAACAAGCACGTCAGAGCAATCAGGGACCTCATAAGCAGGTGACAGGCAAGATTGTCGACGAAAAAGGGGAAGCAATCATTGGTGCTACAGTTCAGGTGAAAGGAACCTCCGATGGAACCATCACCGATATAGACGGAAAGTTCTTGTTAAATAATGTACCTTCTAATGCTACCATTATTGTGTCTTATGTTGGTTATCGTAATTTTGAAACTTCTTTGAAAGACAAAAATGCGTTGAAGATAACACTTCAAGAAGACTCCAAACAATTGGATGAGGTAGTAGTTGTTGGTTATGGAACACAGTCAAAGGCTAGGGTTACTGGGTCTATTACAAGTTTAAAAAGTGATAAAATAAAAGATATGCCTGTAACGAGTTTTGAACAAGCTATCGCAGGACAAATGCCCGGTGTTCAAGTTATGCAACAAAGTGGAACTCCAGGTAGTGGAAATTCAATAAAGGTTCGTGGTTCTTCCTCTATTACTGCTGGAACTAATCCACTCCTTGTTATTGATGGTTTTCCAATAACGACAAGTAACACTGCGACATTATTAAATCCGGAGGATATTGAATCTATCGAAGTATTAAAAGATGCTTCTTCAGCTGCGATATATGGTTCACGTGGTGCAAATGGAGTAATTGTGGTTACTACTAAGAAAGGAAAAGAGGGTAAAACTAATATTAATACAAAAGCTTATTTTGGTGTGCAAACTGTCTCCAAAAAAGTTGATATGATGGATGCCTATGAGTATGCAGATTTTATGGCTACGGCGAGAAATAATTTTTGGGTAAGCTTGAATCCAAAAGTAAATAAAGTAACAGATGCTAATAGTGTAAGGACCAAAAAAGCTCGTATTCCAGATTATATTGTTCCATATTTAAATAAGGAGTCAGGTTTGGTAAATACAGATTGGCAAGATGAAATTTTTCAGAAGGCATCGATACAGCAGTATGATATTTCTGTTTCAGGAGGAAATGGTAAATTATCACATTATACATCTGCGAGTTATGTTAGTCAAGATGGAATTATAAGAAATTCAGATTTTAAACGTTTTTCTGTACGTTCAAATATTCAATCAATTATTAATAAACGAGTCACTTTGGATATAAGTTTAGCTCCTTCATATTCAAAAATGAAAAAAATTTCAGAAGGAAATCATAAGCAAGATGGAGTCGTTTTATTAACTACAATAGCAAATCCTGCGGCGAAAGCATATAATGATGATGGAACAATTATGTATGGCGATCAGATTCAGCTTGGTAATGCCTGGGGTACAAGCGTGATTGAAAGTCCTTTAGCTATTGCAAAAAGTATTAAAGACGATATAACGAGCTTTCGAATGCTAGGAAATGCTAATCTTACGATAAAGATTATAAGTGGAATGAAGTTTAAATCTCATGTCGGGATGGAATATTCTAACCAAAGAGAAGATTATTTTCGTCCATCATATCTAGGCAATTATAGTACACAAGCTCCAACTTTAGCAACAGGAAAATATTGGAATGCGGAAACTACAAATTGGGTAAATGAGAATACTTTAGATTATGCAAAAGATTTTGGAATACACCATATAGATTTATTAGCTGGTATCAGTGCTCAAAAGCAAAATTATAAAGTAGCATCAATGTCAGCAGCCAATTTCCCTAATGATAATGTGACCACATTAAATGCGGGTGTTGTAAATGATGGTTCAACAACTGAAAGTGCATGGACTTTGTTGTCATATTTTGGTCGAATCAATTATTTCTATCAGAATAAATATTTGTTGAATTTTTCAATACGATGGGACGGGTCTTCAAGATTTGGAAAGAATAGCAAATATGGTTGTTTCCCTGCTATATCCTTAGGATGGAGAATAAAAGAAGAAAAATGGATGAAGGATATTAAAGCAATAAGTGATTTAAAATTAAGAGTAAGTTATGGTAAAACAGGCAATTTCCAAATTAAGGATTACGGATCTTACTCTTTATTGCAAGCCAGTAATTATTTATTTAATGGGTCTTTGGTAAATGGGTTAGTTCCTGCAAGTTCTCCTAATCCAAATATTTCATGGGAAAAAACGGATCAGTGGAATGCAGGTCTTGACTTGGCTTTCTTTAATAATCAATTAGCTTTTAGTGCAGATGTTTACAAATCTTTGACAAACGGCCTGTTGTTAGATGTTCCAGTTCCTGCTTCTTCAGGATTTACGACAACATTGCAAAATATAGGAAAATTACAGAACTTGGGTATGGAATTTTCATTGAAAGGAAATTTTGATTTCAGTGGATTCAAATGGAATTCATCTTTAAGTTTTTCTTTAAACAGAAACAAAGTTAAAGAATTAGGACCCAATCAAAAGCAGATAATTAGTGGAAACCATATTACTATGATAGGAGAGCCTATTGGTAATTTTTATGGCTATAATATTTTAGGTGTATATAAGTCTCAGGAAGATTTAAATAAATATCCCCATTTAAGCACCGCTAAAATTGGAACGTATATTTATGAGGATATAAGTGGAGCAGATGGAATACCTGATGGTAAAATTACTGATGCAGATAGAAAAATATTAGGAAATTATAATCCTGATTATACAATAGGCTTTTTTAATTCTATTAATTATAAGAATTTCGATATTAGTTTTATGATTCAAGCAGTGGAAGGATCTGAAATTTTTAATTCTTCGAAAGTTTTCTTATTAAATGAGGAAGGCTGGGGTAACGGAACTAAGGATCTTTATAGAAACTTTTTTAGTGAGACTAATCCTAATGGAAAATATGCTCTTCCATCGGTATCTACAGCTGATAAGTTATATGAAAAGTCCAATTATATGGTGGAAAATGGTTCTTTTATTAGATTTAATAATATCACAATTGGTTATAATTTCTCCTCAAAACTGATTTCTAAAGCGTCTATAAAAGGATTGAGACTTTATGTAACGGCTCAAAATCCTTTTACTATAACCAAATATTCGGGATACAATCCAGAAGTAAGCACAAATTCAGATGCTTTGACCCCAGGTGTTGATTATGGAGCCTATCCTACTAACAAATCTATTGCTTTTGGACTTAATATTAATTTTTAAAAAGTATGCCATATGAAAAATTATAAAATAAGTTACATGTTGGGGATAATAGTTCTCTTTTGCTCCTCATGTAGTGATTTTTTAAATCAAGAACCAATATCTAATAGTAGTGTAGATACTTTTTATAAAACTCAAGCTGACATTGAACAAGGTGTAGTAGGGGCATATAGTTCTTTACAATCCTATAAACAATATGGTGCTAATTTTGTGTATTTTATGGAAGTGCGCTCTGATAATACTTATACAGAAAGTTATACAACCAGTGGTGGAATTTATGGTGACTTTGATTTGTTTAGAACGGTTTCCACTAATACAATTCTTGATATGACATGGGCTGGTTGCTATGAGGGAATTCAACGTTGCAATATTATTTTAAATAATATTGATAATGTTTCAATGTCAGATGATCTTAAACAACAATATAAAGGAGAAGTCTTATTTATAAGGGCACTTACATATTTTAATTTAGTGAGATTGTGGGGTGATGTTCCATTGGTTACAAAAGAAGTAAAAGATCCTTTCGAAGCTTTTAACTTTACCCGTACTCCTACTTCTGACGTTTATAAACAAATCATAGAAGATTTAACTAATGCAGCAAGTATGTTACCACTGAAAGTTGCTAAAGCAAGATTAGGAGCTGTAACTTCAGGCGCGGCTAATGCATTGTTAGGGGAAGTATATTTGACATTAAAGGAATATACTAAGGCTAAAGATGTCTTGAAAAAGGTTATTGATAGCAATGTTTACAAGTTATTAACTAGTTATGCCGATGTTTTTAATGTATTAAATAAAAATAGCGCAGAAAGTATATTTGAAATACAATACAACAAAGACGTTGTAGATCAAGGTAGTCGTTTTGCTAATATTTTTGCACCCAAAGCTAGTACAGAAATAACAGGAGGAGTTGGTACAGCTTTAGGTGACAATACACCGACCGATGATTTATATAAAAAATATGAATCGGGCGATTTGAGACGCGATATTTCAATAGGTAAAATATCAGATGGGCGAATGTACTGTAAAAAATTTGTCGTAGCGCCTGTTTTACCTAATCAATCAGATGCTAATTTTATAGTAATACGATATGCAGATGTCTTATTAATGTATGCAGAGGCATTGAATGAAGAAAGTTATATTACTAATGGCGAGGCTTTTAATTATTTAAATTTAATTAGGAAAAGGGCTGGATTAAAGATTTATTCTTCTGATAATCTATCTAATAAAGAATCATTCCGTGAAGCAGTGTGGAAAGAAAGAAGATTCGAACTTGCTTTTGAAAATCATCGTTGGTTTGACCTTTTAAGAACTGGAAAGGCTCAAGAAATAATGAATGTTTCTGCAAACGGAGACTTTACTGTACAATCCTATCAGCTTGTATATCCTATTCCACAAAGTCAGATAGACGCCGCTCCAGAAAAAATGGTACAAAATAATGGGTATTAATAACAAAAATAAATACTTGTATGAGAAAGTCAATTTTCTTATTTATTGGATTTATAATATTGGGAATTCTCAATGTTAAATCATAGTCATTGCTATTTTCGAGATTATTACTGCATCCTAAATTTATAAATTAAGAAATTTATGATTGTACAAAATGCATCAATAGATGAATGTGTTAGTATTGTGTAATATTCTTCGGCCACGACTCAAAATTCTATATAGCAATTAGTAAATGTTTTACATGGTGATTCAAAATGCATCTTTTTCTGATTTAGCACCAGTGATTCAGAGCCCCACAGGTGGAAAAAATAAGTTATGGTCTTTTGACAATCCATAAATAGTCTTTTAGTAGATAGAAAATAATGTAAGCATATAAAATATTAACATATGAACGAATTTTATTATATGGATTTTGTACATTAATTTTAAATACTCAGAGTTAACATTTCAAATGAGAAAAAAGATAATCTCGACATTTATAGTATTAATATAAGAAAGGAGGTTTACATCACTTTAATAGATTAAAATCATTAAATATTTGAAAGAAAAAGGCTTACATAAATAAACAATGATATATATACAAGAACTCTCAGTCTTTTTAGGTTAGAATTATTTGAAAGATTGTTTTCTATTTAAAAGCCCGTTGTTGAATATGGATAGCGGGCTTTTTTTAAATTAAAATCAGAGTCTATAATTTATAATAAATAATATGAACAAGACAGTTTTATTTATAGTATGGGCATTTTGTGTATTAACTCTAAATGCCCAGAATCAACTTCCCAAATGGGAAAAGGGTTATCTCGATATTCATAACATCAATACGGGAAGGGGAAGCTGTGCTTTCTTTATTTTTCCTGATGGAACAAATATGATGATTGATGCGGGAGATTTTGATAACGAAGCTTTTGACGAAAGATATGCGCCGATGTTTTCTCCGCAGGTTTTTCCTAATAGCAGTTACACAGCCGGCACTTCCATTGTGAATTACCTGACTAATTTACTTGGAAGGGAAAAACCGCAGATAGATTATTTTCTTCTGACTCATTTTCATTCCGATCATTACGGAAGTATCAGGGAAGCAACGGCTACTTCCGATAAAGGATATCGGTTGACGGGGCTTACTGAGGTGGGGGATATCATTCCTATACGTACTTACGTGGATAGGGATTATCCTGACTACAACTACCCGATTGATTTGAGAACTAATAAAACCAGTAATGGAGGAGTTGAACTACCTACATTCCTGAACCTTCTGAAATTTCTTGATTATCAGAAGGAACATAACAGCATGAAATTGGAAAAGTTTGAAGTGGGTTCCAACAAGCAATTTGTGTTGAAAAAGGATCCGAAAGCCTTTCCAAGTTTTGAAGTGAGAAATATCAAATCGAATAATCTGTTGTGGACAGGCAAAGGAAAGGTTACACGGCCTTTATTTACCGTGCAGGACCTCTTGGCTAAAGATGGAAAATTCAATGACAATCAGATGTCGACTGCTCTTGTGGTTACTTACGGCAAATTCAAGTATTTTGCCGGAGGGGATAATTCGGGTCTGGTAGATCAGGATCATGCAGAGTGGTATGACATAGAGACTCCGATGGCTGCGGTTGTTGGTAAGGTATCGGCTGTTACTCTGGATCATCACAGCAACAGGGATGCAACAAACAGAAACTTTCTTGATGTGCTCGATCCTAGGGTGGTTGTTGCTCAATCCTGGAGTCCTGATCATCCGGGGCCGGAAGTAGGGCAAAGATTGTTGTCGAAAAATATCGGAACTCAAAAAAGGGACGTATTCATGACTTATTATCATAATGAAACGGGTATAGGCATTGGACCTTGGTTCTCCAGAGGCATTATGGCCAAGGAAGGGCACATTGTTCTTAGAGTTTATCCCGATGGTCATTATGATGTTTATGTTTTGGATTCCAGAAAGTCGAATCTGACTATCGTTAAGAAATTTGGCCCATATATGAGTGAATGATATGAAACGCAAAATGTGTCTTCTCGTCTTTTGTTGTCTGGCTCTTGTAATAAGTGCCCAGACGGCAAAGGATGAAATATATGCCGATGTACGTCTTTCGGCTGCCAATCATAGAGCTTACCCCGAACCTGATTTCAAGCAGACGGCACCGCCTGCCGGTTTCATGCCTTTTTATCTGAGTCATTATGCACGACATGGTTCGCGTTATCGTGTGAATCCTGATGATTACAAGAAACCTCGTGCTATACTGAAAGAGGCAAAGAAGGATGGCGTGCTTACAGAATTGGGTAAGAAAACCTTCAAGATTGTGGACAGCCTGTCTAGAATGGCTCAAGATAGATATGGTGAACTTACGCCGCTTGGTGTTCGCCAGCATAAGGGTATTGCGCAACGGATGTTCCGTAATTTTCCGGAAGTCTTTCAGGGAAAGGCTAAGGTAGATGCGCGCTCAACCGTGGTTATCCGATGTATCTTGTCCATGATGGCAGAGTGCGAAGCGCTGCAAGCCCTGAACCCTAAACTGGATTTCAAAAATGATGCAAGTTTTGCCGATATGTATTATATGAATTATAATGATGAGTCTTTTGCAAAAGAACGCAAAAGTGAAGCGGTGCTTGCTGCCAAGACAGATTTTAGAAAGAAACATTTGCATTCACAGAGGTTGATGAAAGTCCTTTTCACCGATGAAAACTATGTGAGGTGGAAAGTTGATGCCGATATGCTCATGAGCTATTTGTTCGAATTGGCAACCAATATGCAAAGCCATGATACCGGAATGGAACTTTATTCTCTTTTCACAAAAGAAGAATGTTATGAAATGTGGCTCCTGAGCAATTGGGATTGGTATGTCTCTTATGGTCCGGCCCCGCTTACAAACGGAAGAATGCCTTATTTAGAATCCAACTTGCTGGAGAACATTCTGAATACGGCAGATTCATGTATTGCCGGTAAGGGAAATGGTGCAACTCTCCGTTTTGGGCATGAATCGTGTGTCCTTCCATTGGCTTGTCTCATGGAACTGGATAGCTGTGCCTATGTAACGACTGATTATGAAAAATTGGCAAATCATTGGCGAAATTATCGCATTTTCCCTATGGCATGTAATATCCAGTTTGTTTTTTATCGCAAGAAAAACAGTGATGAGGTTTTAGTAAAAGTCTTGCTGAACGAAAAAGAGACTCGTTTGCCTTTAAAGAGTAATATGGCTCCGTATTATAATTGGAAGGAAGTTGAGGCTTATTATAGGGCTAAATTGAAGAGAGTCCAGTCATAAAATTCGCTCCCTACACCATCAAGCTTTGGAAATGAACAAGTTGTGGTGTAGGGTACCTAAGGTAAACTATTTGTATTTTAAATTAGTAGTATAGAAATGATAAACCGTTTTGTTTTAAATGAAGTGTCCTACTTTGGACCGGGAGCACGTAAAGTGCTCCCTAAAGAAATCAATCGTCTGGGATTGCATAAGGCTTTCGTGGCAACAGATAAGGATTTGGTAAAGTATGGAGTAGCCCAAAAGGTGCTTGAGGTTCTTAAATCAGCTGGAATACCTTATGATATTTTCACTGAAATAAAACCTAATCCCACAGTTTCTAATGTTAAGTTGGGCGTGAAGGCTTTTGCGGAATCGGGGGCCGATTTTATATTGGCGATAGGAGGGGGTTCTTCCATGGATACGGCAAAAGCGATAGGAATCATAACTAATAATCCGGAATTCAGTGATGTGGTATCTTTAGAAGGTGTAGCAGATACCAAAAGAAAATCAGTTCCCGTTATTGCACTTCCTACAACAGCAGGGACTGCCGCCGAAGTTACAATTAATTATGTGATAACGGATGAAGTTAATGAAAAAAAGATGGTCTGTGTGGACCCGAATGATATTCCCGCAATAGCTATTGTAGATGCCGAACTGATGTATTCGTTGCCTAAAAGTCTGACGGCTTCTACAGGCTTGGATGCTTTGACTCATGCCATTGAGGGCTTGATAACCAAAGAGGCATGGGAGATGAGCGATATGTTCGAAATAAAGGCAATAGAAATGATATCTAGATATTTGGAAACGGCTGTCGAAGAACCATCAAATGCAGACGTACGTAATGGAATGGCTGTTGCTCAGTATATTGCCGGAATGGCTTTTTCAAATGTCGGTTTGGGAGTGGTGCATGGGATGGCTCATCCGCTAGGTGCTATTTTTGATATTCCCCACGGTGTAGCCAATGCGTTACTGTTACCAATTATCATGGAATTCAATGCTCCTGCTGCTCTTGATAAATATGTGGATATTGCAAAAGCTATGAATGTATATGTATCGGGTATGAGTAAGGACGATGCGGCTTCTGCTGCAGTAGAGGCTGTCAGGTCATTGGCTGTGCGTGTAGGCATACCTCAGCATTTGTCCGAATTAGGGATAAAGGAAACTGATCTGGAACGTTTGTCGGAAGCTGCATGGGCGGATGTTTGTACTCCGGGAAATCCCCGAGAAGTATCTAAAGAAATTATTTATGAACTATATATGAAAGCTTTATGATAACAAATGAACAAATAGAAATATTTTTGAAGCAGGCACATCGTATAGGTGAAGCCGGACTGACTATATGTAGCAGTGGTAATTTATCTTGGCGTATCGACGATGAGGTCTTGATATCGGGAACAGGTTCTTGGGTCCCTTCTCTCGTGAAGGAAAAGGTGTCTGTTTGCCGTCTTTCTACAGGTGAAATACTGAATGGAGTGAAACCTTCCATGGAGAGCGTTTTTCATTTTGGAGTGTTGCGTGAAAGACCGGATGCACATGTCGTTTTGCATTTTCAATCGCCATACGCTACTGCTGTGGCTTGTATGAAAAAAATCCCCGAGAATTTTAATGTAACGGCGGAAATCCCATGTCACGTAGGACGAGAGATTCCTGTTATTCCTTATTATCGCCCGGGTTCCAAAGAACTCGCAGCTGCTGTTATTACGGCTTTGAAAAATCATGATTCTGCTTTGCTCCTGAAACACGGGCAAGTGGTTTGTGGAAAAGATTTTGATGAGGCTTTTGAAAGAGCTATGTTTTTCGAAATGGCATGTAAAATAATTATCCGTACTGGTGGGCAGTATGAAGTGTTTACTACCAAAGAGATAGAGGATTTGGATACTTATATTCTAGGAAAACAAACGAAATGACGAATGCGTATATTGCGGTGGATTTTGGAGGTGGAAGCGGCCGGGTGATGGCTGCTTCCATACATGGAAGTATGTTGCGTATGGAAGAAGTTCATCGTTTTCCGAATCGGCAAGTCTGGTTGGGAAATCATTTGTATTGGGATTTTCTTGCCTTATTCGATGAAATGAAACAAGGACTGAAGAAAGCCGTGCAGAAAGGCTATTTTGTCAGAACCATTGGAATAGACACTTGGGGTGTGGATTTTGGATTGATTGATGAGAAAGGTAATCTGCTCGGGAACCCTATATGTTATAGGGATACTTTCACAGATGGGTTACCCGGAATGTTTTTTGACGATAAATCTATAATAGAGCATTATGCTGTTGCCGGAATTCAGGTGATGCCTATCAATACTTTGTTTCAGCTTTACGGAATGCAAAGAAATGGCGATTCTGCATTGTCTGCGGCGACCCGATTGCTGTTTATGCCGGATTTATTCAGTTTCTTTCTGACAGGGGTTTCAAATAACGAGTATTGTATTGCTTCAACCTCCGAACTCCTTGATGCACGTAGGCAAACATGGAATGATGAATTGATTGGAAAAATGGGATTGCCTCGTCATCTCTTTGGCGAGATAGTGATGCCTGGATGTGTTCGAGGCGAAGTCAAATCTTCCATCTGTGAAGAAACTGGATTGTTAAAAGGTACGCAAGTACTTGCTGTCGGGTCACATGATACGGCAAGTGCCGTTTTTGCCATCCCATCTACCAAGAAGAGAACTGGATTCTTGAGTTCTGGAACATGGTCCTTGCTTGGGGTTGAACTTGATAAACCAATTCTAACGGAAGAGGCTCGGAAGGCTGGCTTTACTAACGAAGGAGGAGTAGGAGGAAAAATCCGTTTTCTACAGAATATCACAGGTTTGTGGATGTTACAAAAATTGATGGCACAATGGAAAGAAAGAGGAGAAGTCGTGGAGTATGAGGAACTGATAGCAGAGGCCGAACTCTCGAGTATTTCTTCATTGATAGATGTGGATGATAAGCGTTTTCAGAATCCCGGAAATATGGAAAATGAAATTTCTGCTTGTTGTTGGGAAAATGGAAGTCCGACTCCGGTTTCAAAAGGAGATTTTGTGCGATGCGTGTTGCAATCATTGGCTCTCAGATATAGAAAAGCAGTAACCCGGTTGAATACCTTTTTACCGGAGCCTATTGAACAATTGAATATTGTCGGGGGAGGCGCAAGAAACCGTTTGCTTAACCAACTAACATCTGAAGCATTGGGTATTCCTGTTTTAGCAGGACCTTTTGAAGCCACAGCTATAGGAAATATCTTGGTACAAGCAATAAGTTGCAGGGATATTAAAGATAAAGATGAAATCAAAGAATTTATTCTAATATGAAGATAACCGATTGTGGAGTTAACTGAATAACTATTGATATACTGTTAATAAGATAAAATATTAAAACAACAAAATGAGTAATAATTCTAAATCAATGTTTTCCGGAAAGAACGGAGAGAACTATTTGCTTCCGTTCATCCTTGTTACATGTCTGTTCTTTATGTGGGGATTTGCCCATTCTTTGCTGGATGTGCTGAATTCGCATTTTCAGGAAATTCTGAATATATCAAAGGCAAAATCCGGATTTGTCCAGATGTCTTTGTACGGGGGATATTTTGTCATGGGTATTCCTGCCGGTTTGTTTATTAAGAGATGCGGATACAAAAAGGGAATTATCATGGGACTGGTTTTGTTCAGCATTGGTGCCTTTTTATTTTACCCGGCAACGCTAATCCGAACTTTCCCTCCTTTCTTGTTTGCCCTTTTTGTAATAGCATGCGGGCTGACATTCTTGGAAACTTCCGCTAATCCATATACAACGGTGTTAGGACCAAAGGATGCTGCTGCAAGACGAATTAATCTTGCACAGTCGTTCAATGGGTTGGGCTGGGTATTGGGACCGCTTTTTGGGGGAATGTTTATATTCTCCGGTGGAGACCCGTTTGGAGTAATGTCTATACCTTATACGATTATCGGAATAATAGTTTTGCTGATGGCTGTCTTTTTTATAAGAACTCCATTGCCTGTCATTTCAGAAGAAAACAATGTTTCTGATGCGGGCGAACCTATTGAAGGAACTTACAAGGAACTTCTGCATCATAAACTCTTTGTCTTTGCAGTTGTAGCCCAGTTCTTTTATGTGGCCGGACAAACAGGAATCGGAAGTTTTTTCATTAATTATGTAGTGGAGGTAAGACCGGACATCAATCATTTGGAGGCTTCACAAATACTGGCTATTGGTGGAATGGGTATGTTTATGTTGGGACGAATGTTAGGTAGTTATATAATGAAGACAATCAAACCTAGACTGATTTTGTCTTTGGCTGCTGCTATAAATGTCCTGCTTATGGGATTTGTTATAATGGGATTGGGTATGGCTTCCATTGTTTGCCTTTTTTGTTCTTATCTGTTCATGTCCATCATGTTTCCAACAATATTCGCTTTGGGGGTAAGTGATATGGGGCATAATCGGGAACGGGCGTCTTCCATACTTGTGATGTGTGTGGTGGGAGGTGCTTTGATGCCAATGTTCATGGGATATATAGCAGATAATTTTTCAATGTCCGTTGGATTTATCGTTCCTCTTATCTGCTTTATTGTCATTTTGGCTTTCGGATTGTCTAAATTCAAGAACTAGGCTTTATTTAGATATATACTGACATCTTTTTATGAAGACAAGATATGCCATATAGCCAGTCGTTGTGAAACGCCGGCTATACGGCATATTAGTTTTTACCAATTTCTGTTGATGACAGTTTTGTTTTCCAACTCTTCAAAGCGAGGAAACAGAATATTGTTTTCTATATGTATATGCTCGAAGAGGGCATCAACGAACGCTTCCAGTTCTTCCATCATCATTCGGTAGCTGGCGCAGCCGTCTGCAGGGGTGGTGAAATGATTTGTGATTTCGCGAATGTGCAGATAGCGCACACCTTCATTTTCATGTTCCATACGCATCACTTTTATGGGATTGCTGATAGTTCCGCAATGCATTTGTTCGATGGCATGTCCTTCTTCATCGGCTTCGAACAATTCATAAAGGTAGGGGAACAAGACGTTCTCTTCTTTCTGCAAATGCATCTCGAGTTCTTCCAGTGATTCGGTGACCAGTGATTCTATCTCGTTCAGTTCAGGATGACGTTCACCATGTACCGATTTTACCTTTGCAATGAGTTTCAGCAGTTCGGGTCCATTCTTCCGGATACCTCTGTGGTGTATCTTCAATACATAGTCCAGCAGAAGGTCGAGTGGCCATAAGGCGAAAGGTATGTTGGCGTTACTTTGAGCATTTGGCTCCTCCAAAGCTTTGATTACATTATCTACATCGATATTCTGCTTCTTGCAGGCAACTTCCAGACTAGTGTCACCGTGACAGCAGAAGTCTATTCCATAACGTTTGAATACTCGGGTAGCGGTGAAATCGTTTGTTACAATTTCGCCTACATTCATTCTTTTAATAACATTTGAATCCATCTTAATAACTTTTTAATCGTTGTTTAACCGGATGCAAAGGTAGCGTACGGCAACTGCAAGAATCGTCACTTATGTTACAAGCGGCCTATAAAAAAGTTAAATGTTCAGGACCTTCAAAGATTATTCTCTCCACATGGCATATTGTTTCCTCTTCCTGAGGTATTCCAAATCCTTCTCATGACCATAAGATTCCTTCTCAAAGGAAATAAGCCTGTAGGCTCTGTTCCATAAAGAAATTCCTTTATGCTTGGATTTGTCTTGAAACAGGCATTGCAGCAAGCGGAAGAAGAATTCAAAGACATAGGCCATGTAGAAGCCGACGAGCAGAAGTTCTTTCATTTGGGCAGAGTGAATCTTTTCATGATTCAAGATAATTTCATCCACGGACAAACCTTTGCGGACAAAAAGTATACCCAACAGATTGACGGCATCGAAGCCTTTAAAGGGAATGTAGCGGTTATGTATAATTTTCATGAGTCTTCAATTTATCAGTATAATTCGAAAGATATGCAAAAATACCCGAAATCTTTAAAAATCAAGACTTATCAGAAAAATAATTCATATCTTTGCCATTTCTAAAACCTTAATAAAATAGTGAAATGAGACTACCTGTATCAATTTCTTTACGGGGGAAAGCGGCTGTATGTGCCTTGCTGTTCCTTTCCGTTCATTCTGCAGTGTCCTTTGCCGTAACCCAGGAAGGCAATAGAATAGAGGGCGCACAGAAAATCAATCCTACGACCGTGGAGGTCAGATTCGCAGGAAACCAGCGGATGACATTCGACTTCTATGGCGATAACATCTTTCGGGTTTTCCAGGACAATTCGGGCGGAATTATCCGTGATCCCGAAGCTAAACCTGAAGCTCAAATTCTTGTGAATTCACCGCGTAAGGCTGTAAATGATCTGCGCTTGGAAGAGAATGACAAGACCATCAGTATGTCAACGGCAAAAGTCAAAATAGAACTGAACCGTCAGAGCGGTCTCTTCTCGGTAACCAACTTGCTCACAGGCAAAAATGTGATACAGGAAACCCATCCCGTTTCTTACGAGAAAAACAGGGTGACCTTGATGTTGAACGAACAACCTTCGGAATATTTCTTCGGGGGAGGTGTTCAGAACGGTCGATTCTCTCACAAGGGAAAAGTCATCGCTATAGAGAATCAGAACAGCTGGACGGATGGAGGTGTGGCATCTCCGGCTCCTTTCTATTGGTCAACAGAGGGCTACGGCTTGATGTGGTACACTTTCAAGAAGGGGAAATATGACTTTGGCGCCGAACAAAAAGGAACGGTCAAGCTTTTTCATGAAACTCCTTATCTGGATGTCTTTTTCATGGTGAACGAAGGAGCTGTGGCATTGCTCAACGATTTCTATCAACTCACCGGCAACCCTGTGTTCCTTCCAAAATTCGGATTCTATGAAGGTCACTTGAATGCTTATAACCGTGACTTTTGGAAGGAAGATCCTAACGGTATTCCTTTCGAGGATGGCAAAAAATACAAAGAAAGTCAGAAGGACAACGGAGGAACCAAGGAATCACTCAATGGTGAAAAAAACAATTATCAGTTCTCTGCACGTGCAGTGGTGGACCGTTACCGGAATCATGATATGCCTTTGGGATGGATTCTGCCTAATGATGGCTATGGAGCAGGATATGGTCAGACGGAATCCCTTGACGGCAACATTCAGAATTTGAAGGATTTTGGCGATTATGCGCGTAAGAATGGAGTGGAAATAGGCCTTTGGACCCAATCGGATTTGCATCCTAAGGCGGGAGTAAGTCCGCTGCTTCAGAGGGATATCGTAAAGGAAGTTAGAGATGCCGGCGTGCGTGTGCTCAAGACAGATGTGGCTTGGGTGGGCGACGGTTATTCTTTCGGCCTCAACGGCGTGGCCGATGTGGCTCACATCATGCCTTATTACGGTAGTGATGCCCGTCCTTTCATTATTTCTTTGGATGGTTGGGCCGGAACCCAACGTTATGCTACCGTATGGTCTGGAGACCAGACCGGTGGTGAATGGGAATATATTCGTTTTCACATACCGACTTATATCGGTTCTGGCTTGTCCGGACAACCTAATATAACCTCGGATATGGATGGAATCTTCGGTGGGAAAAAACCGATTATCAATATCCGTGATTTCCAGTGGAAGGCATTCTCTCTTATGCAGCTGAACATGGATGGCTGGGGGGCCAATGAAAAATATCCTCATGCACTTGGAGAGCCTGCCACATCCATCAACCGTACTTATCTGAAAGGAAAGTCGGCATTGCTGCCTTATACTTATACTTTCGCACACCAGGCCATTGACGGGAAACCGCTCATCCGTGCCATGTTTCTCGACTATCCCAATGAATATACTTTGGGCACTGCCACCCAGTATCAGTATATGTTTGGACCTTATTTCCTCGTTGCACCTATTTATCAGAATACCAAAGCCGATAGCGAAGGTAATGACATCCGCAACGGCATTTATTTGCCGGAAGGAGTTTGGTACGATTATTTTACCGGAGACAAATACGAAGGCAACCGTATAATCAACAATTTCGCAGCTCCTATCTGGAAACTGCCTCTTTTCGTGAAAGCCGGTGCCATCGTTCCGATGACGACTCCTAATAATCATATCGGAGAGGTGGACAAGACTTTGAGAGCCTATGAACTCTATCCGTCGGGTAAATCGCAGATGGAGGAATACGACGACGATGGAGTGAGCCTTGAATATAAAGAAGGTAAATCTGTGACTACCTTGATAGAGACCGAAGTTGATGAACAGCAGAAACTGACTGTTACCATTCATCCGTCCAAGGGTGATTATAAGGGGTATGTGAAGGAAAAAACTACTGTGCTGAATATTAACGTGACGGAAAAGCCCAAGAAGGTGTATGCTCTGGTTGGAGGCAAGAAGATAAAGCTGACCGAAGCTGCATCAATGAAAGATTATTTCATGGGCGATAATGTTTATATTTATATTCCGAATCCAAACCTGAATCGTTACTCTACTCCAGGAACAAAATTTGCCGAATTGGTTATCGCAAAGAATCCTGTGTTGATGATAAAGACTGGAAAAACGGATGTTACAGCCAATGATGTAATAGTGAAGGTAGAGGGTTATCGTTTTGCACCGGCAGAGAAACAACTCGTTTCGACCGGTGCGCTCAAGGCTCCTGTTGCACAAATTACAGAGAGCAATACAGAAGCCTACACCTTGAAGCCGACTTGGGAAAAAGTGGCTAATGCCGATTATTATGAGATAGAATTCAACGGCATGCTTTATTCTACAATCAAGGATACGGAACTGTTGTTCGACAGGCTTTCTCCTGAGACGGATTATTCATTCAAAATACGTTCAGTCAATAAGGATGGTGTTTCCGATTGGGGTAAGTTTGCTGCAAAGACAAAAAATAATCCGTTGGAGTTTGCCATTCGTGGAATAAAAGGTGAAGTGTCTTGTCAGGATCAGGCTGACTTTGAAGTATCCCATCTGTTCAATTTCTCGGAATCGGGTGATATCTGGCACACAAAATATCGGGCAAATGCCTTGCCTTTTGATATGACTGTTGATTTGCGTAGTGTCAACCAATTGGATAAATTCTGGTATCTGCCTCGTCAGGATGCAGGAAATGGCACTCTGCTGAAAGGAAAAGTATTTTATAGCAAGGACAAGATAAACTGGGTTGAGGCCGGTGAATTCCAGTGGGAACGAAATGGTGATACCAAGGAGTTCCGCTTCGAAAACCATCCTGTAGCCCGCTATATAAAAATATCTGTAGCTGAAGGCGTGAACAATTATGGCTCTGGCCGTGAATTGTATGTGTTCAAGGTACCTGGTACCGACAGTTTCTTGCCGGGAGATGTGAACAGCGACGGAAAGATTGACGGCAATGACTTTACTTCCTATACGAATTATACCGGTCTTCGTCAGGGTGATGCCGATTTCGACGGATATATCAGTAAGGGAGATATTAATGGCAACAAGTTGATTGATGCTTATGACATTTCAAATGTAGCTACTCAGTTGGAAGATGGAGTGTCCGGAGTACAAATGGAGAAACTTGCCGGAACCATATCTCTTTCGGTTGCCAAGTCGCAGTATAATGCAGGTGATGAAATAGAAGTTACCGTAAAAGGCAATAATCTTCGCTCGGTCAATGCTTTCAGTTTTGCATTGCCTTATTCTTTGCAGGATTATGAATTCGAAGGTGTACAGGCCATAGGACTGAAAGACATGGAGAACATGACGTATGACAGACTTCATACTTCAGGGCAGAAGGCTTTGTATCCTACTTTTGTGAATGTGGGTGACAAGGAAGTCCTGAACGGAACTTCGGATCTGTGTATCTTGAAATTTAAGGCAAAGAAGAGAGTCAAATTCGATTTGAAGATAAAAGACGGAATGCTGGTTGACAAGAATTTGAATACTCTGGCATTCTAAAAGAAAACTATATAATTGAACGCCCCCGATAGTCAGACATCTGATTCTTGGGGGCGTTCCTTTTTATAATATATGAAATGGGCTCAAACTTTTCGATGAACAACTTTTGCCATCCTTACTTTGTAAAGAAGACAGGCCAGCAGGAAATAGATTCCTATTTGTAACCATAAAGAATGGTATTCGAAAGCTACATCGTTGAGTGAGGCTCCCATACTGCTGATTCTCACATAGCCATTCATTCCGAAAGTGGAAGGGAAGGCATAAGATATAATTTTCCAGAATCTGGGGATTGCCGTTCCCGGCCATGAAATACCTGACATGAACAGCAAAGGAACGGAGATGAAAACGAACAGCATGATGCAGTCTTCCCGCCTGTATACGAAAACCGACAATACCATGGCAAAGAAAATACACGACAATATATACGGAATGACGAAAGCGATGAAAGTGCCGTAATCTCCTAAGGATGGCAAGGCAAAAGCTTTATTTACATAAGTGAACATATATACGGCCATGATGATATAAATGAGAAAATAGAATAACATTTTGCCGAAAACTATTTGTATGGCGTTCTTATAGGGACGTCTGAGCGGAAAACTGTTGCCTTTGTTGCGTTCCCTTACCCGGCCCATTGACATGCCGATGCCAAGGAGCAGAGTCTGCTGGATGATAAGCATCAGTACCGGAGGAATCAGGAAGCTGGCAAATCCGCTCTGGGTATTGAAATAGGGGATATAACTGTATTCTATAGGCATCTTTTTTATATCTTTCTCTCTTTGAATGGTCGAGTGGAGATAATTATCTACTTTGATGTCTTCATTCATATCCAATGAAACATTGGTTGTCGTGAGGACGATAGCTTTATAGTAAAGCATACTGCTCATGTCACAATATACGGCGATGTTGCTTTCGTCGCCATGAAGCATATCTTTTTCCAAAGAATGTGGAATCCGGATGATGCCGTATGCTTTTTGTCTCTTAATCAGTTCTCTGGCTTCTTCCAGATTGTAACAGTGGGCTATGATCTTTACATCCGGACTTGCATCGACTTTCCGAATGAACTTCCGGCTTAACTCACTGTTACTTTCATCGATGACGACTGTGGGAACTTCTCTTACTACTTCATTCGTATAGACATACGAATAAAGCAGCGGATAGCATAAGGGTACGAAAAGGATGAAAATCAGGACTCCGCGATCCTTGAAGACATCGACAAACTCTTCGTACCAGATTTGAAGTATATTATGAAAAACTTTCATGATTGTTCTGTTTATGGAATGTATTGATAACGGTCAAAAGCTATGCGGTATCTGTGCATGACAGTAAATGGAAGAAGAATGAAGACCAGCAGGGCTACTACAGATGACCATACGTAGGCAATGGAGAATCCGTCCAATGCCTGGTTCACGTAGATCAGATAGTAATGCCTGAGCGGGAAAAGATAGGCCAACACTCTAAGCACAGGATCCATAGCGGTGGTTGGATAAGTGAAACCTGCAACGGAGAAGGATAAAATACCCCATAAGGAGCATAAGCACATAGCCAAGCGAAGAAAGCCGCTGAAAAGACCGAACAGAAAGATCCCGAACGATTGGGAGGATAAAACTGTAAGTATTCCGATAACCATCATTTTGAAGATTCCGCAATTGCAAGGAAATTGGAGAAACTTATAGAAATAGACATCATAGAAGATGAAAATGATGGAGAACAGTATGGTTTGGGGCAACAGTTTTCCTGTAAGCGCGGTGGGAACAGAGAAATCGGCCATCTCGAACCATTTTTTCTGGGTGTTCCTCTTCCATTCAATACCTATGGTGTAGGTGGTGCTGAGCAAAATGAGCAGAATGAGAATTCCCGGGAGCAGAATATTACTTAAATATACGGAATAATTCAACGTGGGATTGTTGAGAGGGTGATTTTCTGTCACCAGTGGACGAATGATACCCATTGCAGTTCGTTCGTTTGCTCCTTTAGCATAAAGAGTTTCCCTTGTCAAGGCAAGACCGGAGAGCACTGATGCCGTTTTCAAATCTTTCATAAGTAAAGTACCCGGGACGAAATAGGTCTCGTTGGTATAAAAAGACAGTCTCGGCTGCCTGTTGGCAAGGGCGTCGTCAGTGGTATTCTTGGGAATGTAGAGAATAGCATAGATTTCACCCCTTTGCATGGCTTTTCTCGCTTCTGTGAAAGTAGGATAATGTGCCACTATCTTTGTTTCTTCAAAGGAATCGACAATTCTTCCTACCATACGGGTCACATGAGTGTTGTCCATATCTACCAGGCCTACAGGTAAGTCGGTTGGCAGTCCGGTGCCCATCAGAGTAGTGAAATAGATAATGATGATGATGGGTGCTATGACCATTGTAAAAAGGAACAGGGGGCGGTGGGCAAATATACCTAGTTCCCGTCGGGAAATAGCAAGGATTCGTCTGATTGTTTCTGTCATAATCACTTTCTCCTCAATATTGCTGTCATACCCACTTGTATGTTATCGATATGGCTGAAAGGACGGGCTTGCACTTCAAATGTCTTCAGGTCGAACTGTCCGGTCGATTTTGTCGCTTTCCATACGGCAAAACTTCCAACATCCTTCATCAGACTGATTCTTACCGGTATGGTGCGGTTTAATGCTTCAATGAATACGTACATTCTTTCGTTAACGAAGATGCCGGGTAGTTTATCTTCCCGGATATTGAAAGTAAACCAGGCATCGTTCTGGTCATTTATGTTCATGATTGGTGAGCCTGTACCAACCAGTTCTCCAATTTCAGGAAATATTTCAGTGACATATCCGTCGACGGGAGAGGTAAAAACTGTTTCGTTCACATAGGACTGCACTTCGGATACGGCACCTTGTGCCTGATGAACCACTGCAGTCGCTGCTTCCTTATCTTCTATACGTGCTCCGTTCACAGCCATGTCATACTGTGATTTGGCTGCTGCCACTGCGGCTTGGGCTGCGTGGTACTGAGCCAGAACTTCATCACGTTTTTGCAAGGAAACGACCCCTTCTTCGCAAAGGTTTTGAATTCTTCGATAGGATTTCTCCGCTATTTCGAGTGCGGCTTTAGCCTTTTGCCACATTTCGAAAGCGCCCCTTTTTTGTTCTTCACGGGTGCCATTCTGAGCTTTCTGCTCAATGGCCTGTGCTGCCGAACGTGCCGATTCGGCTTGATTGAGTTTGGCGTATATCTCCGGAGACTCCATGATGACGAGAGTATCGCCCTTATGAACCTTTTCGCCTTCGTTTACATAAAACTTTTTTACTCTGCTTGGCAGTTTGCTCGAAATGCGGTAATCAGTCAGTTCCACTTGCCCTTCAATCGGTTCCGGTTCGTCCTTTTTAAGTAAGCCGATGATGATGGTAATGATAATGACGCCGATGAATATGGAACTTGCTGAGATAATCCATATGAATTGTTTGTTTCTTTCCATTTATACTTCTCCTTAAGACTTTTTTAAATTCGAGTGTAAACATACAAAGTTGGAGAATAACCGAAAAGGTTTAAAGGAACAAGAATCTATTCTATATGGAATTTTATTACAGAAATAATTACAAAAAAAGCCGAAATGTGACTAAATTTCTGCTTTTTTTATCAGGAAGGATGTTTTTTTACATTTCCAGAATCAGTGATTCTTTAGGCTGTAGTTTCAGCGTTTCTTTGCTGAAGTCTACGGTTTTACCGCTAATGATATCTTTGCCTTGCTTGCTGCTGTTAAAGATTTCTGCGTAACGGTTCATAGGTATTTCGGCACTTTTGTTTGTCCCGTTCAGGATGATTACTACTTCTTTCCCCTGATAGTTTCTTGAGTAAACATAAACGCCGTTGAATGGAATAAATTGCTTCATATCGCCTTTTGCTATTATGTCATTACCTTTTCTCCAGTGTAGGAGTTTGCTGCAAAAATCAAACATATCATTTTGCACGGCTGTACGTCCTTCTTTTGTGAAAGCATTTTGTGCATCTTCTTTCCATCCTCCGGGAAAGTCTTTGCGGACATCGCCGTCAGTCTTTTCTTTTGTTCCGTTCATGAGGACTTCAGTTCCGTAGTATAGCTGTGGAATACGACGAGTCGTGAGCAGGAGAGCAAGTGCTTGTTTCAGGGCAGGTACATCCTGACTGTTGCCCAGGAAACGGTCTGTATCATGATTTTCAAGGAAAGCCATGACGTGAAGAGGATCCGGATAGAGATAATCATAAACAAAATTGCCGTAGATTCTGTTCAGCCCATTCCACCATGCATCAGTATCTTCTTTCTTTGCCTGGTTCATCTTGTCGAAGAAACTGAAATCCATGACAGTTTTCAAATGACTGTCTTTCCCATGAGGCGGTAGTTTGCTGCCTGCTTGCCAGGATGCGGTATAGGCTGTTTCGGTATTCCATGTTTCGCCTACCACATTGAAGTCAGGATATTCTGCAAAAAGTTCTTTAAGCCATTCAGACATCATGTCATAGTCGGCATAAGGGTAGGTATCCATTCTGATGCCGTCGATGCCTCCATATTCTATCCACCAAAGGCTGTTTTGTATCAGATACTTGGCTACATGTTCATTCTTTTGGTTCAAATCGGGCATGGTACGTACGAACCATCCGTCACCCATTTCTTTGTAATCCCAGTCGGATGCGTAAAGATCCACTTGCGGGGTGAGTTTGTAGGATGTCTGCATGAAATTGCTTTCTCCGGCCGGATAGTTGAACCAGTCTTTTGCAGGACGGTCCAGAATCCAAGGATGCTTGCCTCCGCAGTGATTGAAAATCATATCCATGACAACCTTCAATCCTCTCTGATGGCAATCGGAAATAAGCTGGCGGTATTCTTCATTCGTGCCGAACCTGGGATCAACTTTGTAATAGTCGGTAGTTTCGTAACCATGATAAGTACTGCTTTTGTATTCCGGATTATCCGGCGTATTGTTTTCCAATACGGGAGTGAACCATAAGGCTGTTACTCCCAGCTCATTGAAATAGTCCAAATGATTCTTTATACCGGCCAGGTCACCTCCATGACGCAAACTCGGTTCTTTGCGGTTCATGGTGTAAGGATACATTCCTTTGATTTGGTCATTGGCCGGATTACCGTTAGCAAAGCGGTCGGGCATCAGCATGTAAAGTACGTCTGAAGCATCAAAACCCGTATGCGATACGCGGCTCTTCTCACACAATACATATTCTTTAGTGAGCTTTTTGTGTCCTTCCTTGAACGTCAGTTTCATTTTGCCGGGTTTCACATCAGAAGACAAATTCAAGTACACCAGCATATAGTTCTTGCTTTCCAAAGGAATAACCCTTTCAATTTTCACTCCGGGATAATCCACTGTCAACTCGCTGTTTCCTATATTTTGACCGTATATCATAAGTTGCAGTTCTGTATTTTTCATTCCTGTAAACCAGAATGCCGGGTCAATCTTGTTAACGTTTATGCCGTGCATTGTCATCGAAGTCAGTGCAAGACCGGCAGCTATTAGAAATTTCTTCATAGGGGTATATTTAGTTATTTCTTTTCAAAAATACTGATGGCAAATCCTCCGCCCGGAGCTGCTTTCAATTTAAGTACACTCTTGGCATCCACGGTTTTCTTTGTGATGGTATAAGCTTTCGGATTGTCTTTGAAGTGGGCATTTTTTGCATCAGCATAGATGGTAGCCGTGTATTTCTTTCCTTTGTCGAGGAAGTCGAGTTTCAAAGTCGATGCATGTCCGTTTTCATCACTTGTATTGCCGATGAACCAATTGTTTGTCCCTTTGGCTTTACGCGCTACCGTGATATAATCACCCGGTTCTGCTTCCAGATAAATACTCTTGTCCCAATCTACCGCTACATCCTTGATGAATTGGAATGCGTCCATAAAGCGCTCATAGTTTTGAGGCAGGTCGGCTGCCATTTGCAACGGGCTGTACATGGTGACGTAGAGAGCCAGTTGGCGGACCAGTGTACTGCGTACATAAGAACCCCCAGGTACAAATTTGTAGATTTGAGTCTCGAGTATTCCTGGTGTATAGTCCATCGGGCCTCCCATCAGGCGGGTAAAAGGCAAAATAGTGGTATGGTCAGGATGACTTCCGCCAAATGCTTCATATTCTGTTCCTCGTGCGGATTCGTTGCCGATAAGATTCGGATAGGTACGGCAGAGGCCTGTCGGACGTACGGCTTCGTGTCCGTTGACCATAATATGGTAGTCGGCAGCTTTCTTTACGGCATAAAGATAATGGTTTACCATCCATTGTCCGTAATGATGTTCTCCACGAGGTATTATATTGCCTACATATCCACTTTTTACAGCATTATATCCGTATTTGTTCATCAGTTTGTAAGCTTCATCCATGTGACGCTCGTAGTTGCGCACGGAAGCAGAAGTTTCATGGTGCATCATCAGACGTACATTCTTGCTGTGGGCATAATCATTGAGTGCCTGAATGTCAAAATCCGGATAAGGGGTTACAAAGTCAAATACATAGTCTTTGGATTTTCCGAACCAGTCTTCCCATCCTTGATTCCATCCTTCCACCAGTACTTGGTCGAAACCGTGTTGGGCGGCAAAGTCTATGTACCGGCGTACTGTGTCATTATTGGCTGTATGTTTGCCGTTAGGAATACATTTGCTGTAGTCTGTTTCACCCAGTTTTACGGAAGGAAGGTCAGTATAGGCCCAGGAGCCTTTTCCTGTAATCATTTCCCACCATACACCTACATATTTTACAGGTTTTATCCAAGATGTGTCAGCAAGTTTACAAGGCTCGTTTAAATTCAGAGTGAGATGCGACGCCAGAATCTTTCTTGCATCATCGCTTACCATAACCGTTCTCCAGGGCGTATGGCAAGGTGCTTGCATATAGCCTTTAGTACCTTGTGCGTCCGGAGTGAGCCAGGATTCGAAAATGAGATTCTTATCGTCTAAGTTTAGGTTCATGCAGGAATAGTCTACTAGTGCTGCTTCATGAATATTGATGTAAAGACCGTCGTCTGTCTTCATCTGTAGAGCAGTCTGCACACCGGTCGGGGAAAATTCTGTCTGTGAGGAATTCGGGGTTATGGCTTTCTGCATCAAACCTCTGATTTCTGTCAGACGAGACGTTGTGTAGTCATATTCCTGAGTGTCATAGTCACCTGGAATCCAATAGGCCTTGTGATTGCCAGCCATGGCAAATTGGGTCTTTTCTTCCTTAATAACGAAATAAATCAGGTTCTTTTGTTGTGGAAATTCATAGCGAAGTCCCATGCCGTCATCATATACGCGGAAACGGATAATCATCTGTCTGTCGGAAGTCGTCTGGTCAAGGGTAACAGCCATCTCATTGTAATGATTTCGTATTTCCTTTTCTTCGCCCCATACAGGTTTCCAGGTCTCGTCGAAAGCAGAGGTCTTAACGTCTTTCTGCTCAAATCCGTTCATAAGATCCTTGCCGTCCATAAGTTGGAAACCGAGAGAGCTTTTCTTTATAACCGGTTTTCCCTTATAGCTCATTTGATAAGTAGGTACGCCGTTGTCCGTGCTAAAGCTTACTGTGATATTACCGTCCGGAGATTTCACGCTCTGTGCGGCCAAGAGAAAAGGGCAGATGCCCCAAACAAAAGCTAAAAGTATCTTCTTCATATTTAATAAAATGGTTATTCTTGATTTCTTCCGCTGTTATCAATAAGTGAACGTATCTTGCTGTTCAAATCATTGCATTCCATCAGGTCTTCCAAAGAAAGATGCATCCGGTATCGCCAGTAATGTCGTGGATTGGCCGGTACGTTGATGCGTTCGGCCTGAGCGTCCGGATATCTCACTTTTTCATCCATGGACATCCAGTCCTGCAAGGTCAGGATGCAAAGCATGGAGGGACAATAGAGGTGGCGGGTTATGATTTCTTCGCAAATCCATCCTGCAGCAGTAGCCGGAGCTTCTCCCCACTGTCTCAATTCTTCATGAAAATAGAAATTGGTGCGTCCGTAGTCTTCTTCCCACCATCCTCTCAAGGTAGATGTGTCATGGGATGAAATAGTGCATACGGAACGATAAGGATAATTATGCACGTGTCCGAATGTGTCGTCTGGGTTCTTAGGCATACGTTGTATCTCCAAGCTCAGGATTTGCAGCTGTTTCATAACGGCAGGTACGCAATTCGGAATCATGCCTAGATCTTCACCGCATACAAGCATTCTTGTAGCTTGTGTCAGAATCGGCAGTTTCTTCATGGCTTCGTTGTACCAGAACTGGTTGTGGCGCCGGTAGTAATAATCATCATACAGATGGTTGAAAGCTTCCTTTTCCTGCCAGCTTAAAGCTTCGTAAACGAAGTCGTGCTGAACGGCAATGCGAGGATGGTACATCCCTTTCTGTGTGCGGTCTTCCACAAACAGAACATCGCTTATCAATGAATAGAGCCCGTCGCGTATCCAGATACTGGTGTCGTCTTTTTTCCCTTCGAAATAAGCTTCCACTTTTCTTTGGGTGTCGAACTCTGTTTTCATTTCATAAAGATCATATTGCAGAGGCTGGATAAATGTGTTCTTTACATATTCAGTATGCGGACCAAATATTCTTTCCAAAACATGATCGTTGATGAAAGGACGTGTGAAGGATTCCTTTCGGAATCCCAGACCGTAACTCTGTATTTCATCAACATTCAAGGGCAGGGATGGCACGAACTGTCCCAGCAGACCGTGAACTGCGTTCAAAGGCACTTCCCAGATACGGAAGAAGCCTAGAATGTGATCAATGCGGTAAGCATCGAAATATTCTGCCATTTTTTTAAACCGGCGCACCCACCACTGGTATCCGTCTTTCTCCATGACGTCCCAATTGTAGGTGGGGAATCCCCAATTCTGGCCGTTCACCGAGAAATCATCGGGCGGTGCACCGGCCTGTCCATTCATATTGAAGTAGTATGGCTCAATCCAGGCCTCTACGCTGTTGCGGCTGATGCCTATAGGTATGTCGCCTTTCAGGATTATTCCTTTAGACCGTGCATACTTGCTGGCTTCAAGCAGCTGGATATGGAGGTTGTACTGGATATAGTATATTAAAGAAATATCTTTGTGGCAGGGCTTGCCGGAGGCACAAAGCGCTTCAATCTCTTCTTGCTTGAATGTCTGATATGATTTCCATTTTCTGAAATCAGGAGTCCCGTTTTCGTCACGAAGATAGCTGAAGGCGGCATAAGGCAGAAGCCAATGCTTGTTTTCGGCAAAGAATTTTTTGAATCCGGCTGAGGCCAGCACTTTCTTCCCTTCTTGTTCGAATAGCAATTTCACATATTCAGCTTTGACATTGTTCACAGCCTCATAATCTATTTGAGGAAGGGTATTCAGTTCTTTCTGCTTTTTCGCAAATATTTCAGTTTTATCTGTGTCTTTCAATGTTCCCATAGCCTTTACATCCAAGTACATCGGGTGGAAGGCATAGATGGAAATACTGTTATAGGGATAGGAATCCATCCAAGTATGAGTGATGATCGTGTCATTGATAGGTAAAATCTGAACAAGTTTCTGATGGGTGAAGCTGGCCCAGTCTATGAGTTTCTTCAAATCGCCGAAATCACCTACTCCAAAACTTTCGTTGCTTCGCAGGGAGAACACCGGGATGGCCGTTCCGGCACCCTTCCAGCTGGGACGGTTGAAGTTCACTTCTATATCCGATAGCTGAACGCTTTCGTTCTCATGAACAAAGATGCTGTCCATGAAGCGGTTATTGTTGGTTTCCCAATCCAGAACTTTCCGATGTTTTTCATCGTAGGCAATAAATTTGTATTCCAAGGGGAAAGAAATCTGTGATGCATCCAGGTCCAGAGACCACTGATGGATACCTTTCTCGCGCATGAGTACGGGTTTCTTCGTATTCCAGTTCCCAAGTTCTTTTTGGTTACCGCACACAGCCAGGGATTGCCCGTTTTCCAATTGAGGAGCAGTTGCAATGATTCGGATATTTTTAGAGAAAAAGTTTTCTTTGGGATATTTCTTCCCTTTTATTTTCATTACACATTCGGTAAATGCGGAGCTGAAATAATAGGACTGTCCGGGGACATCTCTCCACGCATCATTCATGATGAAGGTTCGTCTTTCCCCGTCAGATTGCACTGTTCTGGGATTGATGTTCCATTCCTTGCGGGCAGGTTCTCCATTACGGAATATGTAGTAAGTGTATGTAAAATCACCTTTTACATCCACTTCTTTTTTCCAATTGATTCCGTCAGTGGTGGAAAGGGCAATATATTTGTTCTCCTTCCCGTCCTGACAAAGCTGTATTCGAACTTCTTCACCCCAAACGGTGTGATATTCAATTTGAAAGAATATTTTCATATCATTAGATTTAATCATTTACATAATATTAATGCCGACTGGCCGGATACTGTGATATTTCCACCTTCCATATATCCAAATCCGGCAGTGCTTATTTCACCGTTGACACATAAAATCTTGTAGTTCCCTGAGTCAATCTTTAGTGCAGCATTATTCTTGCCGGCATTGAAAATTACCACAATTTGTTCAGCCTCATCCTCATTGGCATGGTTATTCAAAGTGTAGGCGATGACCTTGTCTGATTCCGTCGGCAGAAAAACCAAATGTTGTCTGATTTGCTCTGCATTACCCATGCGGAATGCCGGATGGGCCTTGCGTAAGCCGATGAGTTGTTTATAATAACTGAACAGGTCTTTGTACTGTGACTTGTTATCCCAGTTGAGGGCATTGATGCTGTCGGGGCTTTCAAAGCTGTTGTGCACTCCTTTCTTGTCGCGGAAGAGTTCTTCTCCGCTAAGCATGAAAGGTACTCCCTGAGAAGTAAACACAATGGTTTGTGCCAATTTGTCAAGAGCCAGTCTTTCCCTTTCGGTGGATTCCGGAAGAGATGCTTTCAATCGGTCGGCCAGACACATGTCATCGTGACAGGACACATAACTGATAGCTTGTGTGGGTTGCAACGCCCAAGGGGCTTTACTGTAATTCACCGAGTCGTTAATTACTTGCGGATGGCTGATGGCTCCCACAATGCCAAATTTGATGCTCATGACATTCCCTGGAAGTCCTGCCAGAAAAGCAGGCTTGTGGTCATCATTGAAAGGCCCACGTATGGCATCTCTCAGTTCATCACCGAAAGCTGCAATGCCTGGCATCTTCTGCGTATTTGCCTTCATGGCCAGAAGTGAATCCGGAAGTTGCGGATGTTCAGCAGCCCATCCCTCTCCATATATGAAGATGGAAGGATCCAATTTATTAAGGGTGTTGCGTATTTCATTCATTGTTTCGATATCATGTACACCCATGAGATCGAATCGAAAGCCGTCCAAATGATATTCTTTTGCCCAATAGAGTACGGATTCAATCATGAAGCGACGCATCATGGGTCGTTCAGAAGCTGTTTCATTGTTGCATCCAGATCCGTTTCCATAAGTTCCGTCAGGACGTTTCCTGAAGAAATAATCTGGAGCGGTACGCTGGAAATTACTCCCTTCGATATTAAATGTATGGTTGTAAACAACGTCAAGAACCACTCGAATTCCCGCTTTGTGTAAAGCTTGAACCATTTCCTTGAATTCGCGGATACGGGTTTGTGGTGTATAGGGGTCGGTGGAGTATGAACCGTCGGGTACATTGTAATTCAAAGGATCATATCCCCAATTGTATTTGTTTTGTTCCAGGTGGGTCTCATCGATTGAAGCATAATCGTATGAAGGAAGAATATGAACATGTGTGATACCTAGTTCTTTCAGATGGTCAATACCCGTGGCACGTCCTTCCGAATTTTTAGTACCTGTCTCTGTCAATGCCAGAAATTTGCCTTTATGATTTATTCCCGAAGAAGCACTGATGGAAAAGTCACGATGGTGCATTTCGTATATTATTATGTCAGCAAAACTTTTCAAAGCAGGTCTCGGATCGTTTTCCCATCCTCGGGGATTTGTTGCTGCAAGGTCGATGATAGCCCCACGTGTGCCGTTTACATTGACTGCCAAGGCTTTGATTCCCGGGTTTTCTCCGAGCCATTTACCATCGACTTCAACATTAAAGGTATAGAATTTATTTTGGATGTTTTCTTTTACGGAAGTCTTCCACATTCCGTTTTTCTCTGGCTTCATCAGCTTGGACATGTATACCTCGTTACCTTTTCCGTAATTATATACCGTGAGCTTCACTTTGGATGCTTCGGGAGCCCATAGCGAGAAATCGGTCTTTTGCATAGTAAATCGGCATTCATCCCAACTTTCATGGAGTGAAGGAATGTTGTTGTACACGTTGACTTCCTGTGCTTGTACGAACGTGCCGTTCAACGCCGTCATTAGGATCCCGGTTTGCATAAGTTGCTTTATTTTCATACTATTATGTGGTATACAAAGTTTCACTACACGCAAAGGTATTCTATTTTTATTATGTTATTCATTTCAATGCTTAAAAACCCCTTCTGTTTAATTGCAAACGTTTGCAAAAATCTGAATCTCTCATAATCAGCTTATAGCGATTTCTTAAAAATGTCTATAGCCTCGTGTGTCGTAAAAGAAAAAAGTGTACATTTGCTGCGAACATTAACCTTGAATAGAATGAAAAATTATCTCACTTCACGCCAAACTCTTATCATTGCCACCGGATTTCTGGCTGTTCCGGTTTCCATGAAGGCTTATCAGATTAATCATCCGAATGTTATATTTATTTATGCTGACGATATGGGTAAAGGAATGGTTTCCGCTTACGGGCAAAAACAGTTTTCTACACCTAATATTGATAGGCTTGTCAGTCAGGGTACATCTTTCGACAGAGCCTACGGCTGTATGCTTTCCGCACCGGCCCGTGCATCCTTGCTTACCGGTTATCATGACTGTCATGGCAGTGAAAAATGGCACATCTCTCCTGGCGCCAGATACTTGTACGAACCGAAGGATTCTGCAAAAATCGTTGAAGCAGAACGGGATTTGGATAGTCAGGATGTTTATTTGAAGCCGCAGGACATGTATCTTCCTCAGGTTTTCAAACAGGCGGGTTATGTAACCGCACAGATTGGCAAACTGGAATGGGGCTTTACGGCCACCCGTTCTCAAATGAAGCGTCACGGTTGGGATTATTACTACGGATATTTGGATCATGTGCGTTGTCATGGGTATTATCCTCCTTTTCTTTTCGATAATGGGAAAATAGACATTATCAGTGGAAACACTCTAGTCAATGGAGGTAAAAGTATTGAACAGGAGACTGATAGCACATTGGCAGAGAGATGGAATCGCAAAGGAAAGGAAGTTTATTCACAAGATATTTTTCTAGAGAAAATCATTCACTTCCTTCGTGATCACAAGGACAAGCCATTCTTTTTGTTTCATCCTACCCAATTACCTCACGGTCCTGTGGCTGTTCCAGCAATTGATCCTGAAATAGCTGCAAATCCGCATCTCACTACCATTGAAAAGGAATATGCTTCCATGGTAAAACTACTCGACAATAATATAGGTGTGATTCTTTCCGAACTGCAGAATCTGGGTATCGCGGATCGAACAGTCATCGTTTTTGCAGCCGATAATGGTCATGAAATCTACTATTCCCAAAAGGGACGTTGTGAAAAGCCTTATCGGAATCTGCAGACAGGTAATCTGTTTGATGATTTCGGTGATAAGTATTATAGTAGTCTCGGCGGTGATATTTTCGATGGTAATGCCGGAATGGCAGGCTTGAAACGAAGTAATCTGGAAGGAGGAGTTCACATTCCGCTTGTATTTTATGGTCCCGGAATCATTCCTTCCGGAAAAGTATGCCGCGAACTGGTGTCTAACTATGATTTTCTGCCGACGATGGCCAGCTGGCTGCGAGTGCCTCTCGGAGTGAAGAAAGACGGGACTTCCTATTTGGAATCTTTACTTTACGGGCGTAAACTCTCTTCACAGAAGTATGTGGTATTCGGTTCCAATACGGGGCCCGGAATTGTTACTTCTGAAGGATGGAAACTGCGTTATTACCGTGCCACGAAAAGTTGGGAGCTCTTTTATCTGCCTGTCGATCTGAAAGAAAGCAAAGACCTTTCCCGTCAAAATCCTCAAAAGGTGGAATACTTGAAAGGTATCCTTTTAAAGGAATGTGGAGGAGATCTCGATAATGGTTTGAATAAAGCAGGTTAAATATGATGATTTTTAGGTAAAATGTTTTTGTATTTCATCTAAATTCATATCTTTGCTAAAAAACAAACGGAGGATAACCATGAAATACAAATTATTGGTTCTGGACGTTGACGGAACATTATTAAACAGCAACAACGAAATCAGCAAACGCAATCTTGCAGCCTTGCTCAAGGCTCAGCAGATGGGTCTTCGCATTGTGCTGGCTTCGGGTAGGCCTACCAATGGCCTTTTGCCTTTGGCCAAAGCCCTTGAACTTCAGAATTACGGAGGTTTCATCCTTTGCCATAATGGCTGCAAACTCATCGATATGAAGGATGGAGGCTTGCTTTTTGAGCGCAGAATCAATCCCGAAATGATTCCTTATCTGGAAAAGAAAGCACGCAAGAACGGTTTTGCCATATTCACTTATCATAATGATACACTCCTTACCGACAGTCCGGAAAATGTGCATGTAAAAGCGGAAGCAGAACTGAACGGCTTGCGGATTATTGCAGAAGAAGAGTTTTCCATAGGTATCGATTTCGCTCCATGCAAATGTATGCTTGTGAGTGATAATGAGGAGGCTCTGAAAGGTCTTGAGGACCACTGGAAGAAAAGATTGAACGGTAATCTCGATGTTTTCCGTTCTGAGCCTTATTTTCTTGAAGTGGTTCCTTGCGGCATTGACAAAGCTAATACTTTGGGAGTTTTGCTCGAACATCTCGGCATGAAACGAGAGGAAGTGATAGCCATAGGCGACGGTGCTTGCGATGTTACTATGATACAAATGGCAGGACTTGGCATAGCCATGGGACATTCACAAGATTCCGTAAAAGTGTGTGCCGATTATGTCACTGCATCATCTGACGAAGACGGGGTAGCACAGGCTGTTGAAAAAATCGTTATAGAAGAAATCCGCTCTACCAAGATACCTCTTGACCAACTTAATGCACAAGCTCGCCATGCTTTGATGGGTAATTTGGGTATTCAGTACACATACGCTTCTGAGGATAGGGTGGAGGCAACTATGCCTGTCGATGAACGAACCCGTCAACCTTTTGGCATTCTTCATGGAGGGGCTACGCTGGCACTTGCAGAAACTGTTGCAGGGTTGGGATCCATGATTCTCTGCAAACCCGATGAAATAGTTGTGGGCATGCAAGTGAGTGGTAATCATATTTCTTCGGCTCATGAGGGTGATACCGTGCGTGCGGTAGGAACCATTGTGCATAAAGGTCGCTCCTCACATGTGTGGAATGTGGATGTCTTTACCTCTACCAACAAGCTTGTTTCTTCTGTTCGTGTGGTCAATAGTGTGATGAAGAAAATATAGTCATCTTTTTCATTTTGTAAAAAAATACGCTTTTATTTTTGTTTTCAAAGAAAGAAATCTATTTTTGCAAGAATGAAATGTGACGAGAGATGAGAAGACTACTGCATATCTTAATGATTTTTTGTCTGATTCTTGGATTTTTCTTGGGAAAGCTGAAAGCACAAGACAACCCTTTCAAAATCGATAATGACCTTTACAGCTATTATCAACGCTGTGAAGTTTCCATTAAAGACAGGAAGGTTTTGGCCATGGCTGATACCTTATTTAATATGGCAAAAAGGAAGAATGATGTAAAAGCACAGTGCCTTGCAAAAAATCTCAAAGGAGATTATTATTTCTTTGCCGGTGACATCAAGAATCTTCTTAAAGAAAAGGACAATATTATATCTTTTGCCGTGAAAACCCCTTTTCAACAGTATGTTTTTTCACCATGGAATAGGGTTATCAGCTATTATACTACCCATGATATGAGGGATGAGGCTTTACAGGAAATTCAAAAATACCAACGAGAAGCTATCCGGTTGAATAATGCCTATGGGATAGGAAACTCTTACAAGAAATTTTCGGATATCTATACTCTTAACGGGCAGGGAGATTTGGCCTTGAAGGAACTACTCAAGGGCTTGGATTATTACGAGAGGACGGGTAAAAAAGAAGAAATCTTCAACTTTTATTCTTACATAGGGAACTGCTATCTGAATATGAACAAACTTGAACTGGCCAAGCAGTATTATCTGCAGGCACTTGGTAATGCTCCTGTAGAATCTTTCAAGGGTCCTTATTATATTGTTCTGGCGAGTCTTTATCTTGATACCAATAATATTGAAGAAACCCAGAAGTATATTGCACTCCTCAATAAATGGAAACAAAAATACAAATTGTCTTTTCTTACCAAAGAAAAAGAAAATCGTTTTTATGCCAGATGGTATTGTCATGAAAAAGAATACGACAAGGCTCTGACATACTGTGAGACTCTTTCTCCAATGAATAAGTATCTGACAAAAATCAAGATTTTTGAGTCGAGCGGAAAGATTGACAGTGCTTATCGTAATAGCGTATTGTATTACGATTACAGAATGAAGCAAATCAATGAAGAACAGCAGCAAATATTGGCAAAGAATGTTGCAAAATTTGATAATGCACGTCTTGAGAATGAGAAAAACGTCTTGTCCTTGAAAAATGCCCGTTTGCAGCTGGAACAATTGAATACGAAAGAACGGCTCCTGGCCGCTGACAAGGAAAAAAACTTGCTGGCTTTGAATAATACGCGGTTGGAATTGAATAACAAAAATTTGGCCTTGGACCGTCAGCAAGCAGAGGTAAACAGGCAACGGGCGGAGGCTAACAAACAAATAGCCTTAAAACTCAGTGCCCAACGTCAGGCGCATTCTGAGAAAGTATTCAACTGGACTGTCACGATGCTTCTGTTACTCATCTCTTTAGGTCTGTTTACGTATGCCTTTCAACGTCATCGTGCAGCGCGTCGCCTGCAAAAGGAGGTGCTTCGTACTACCAAGGCCCGAAACGAGGCCGAAGAGTCTAGAATAGAAGCGGAGAAGGCACGTAGGGAAGCCGAAAATGCCAATAAGATGAAGTCTCTTTTTCTTCAGAACATGAGTCATGAAATCCGAACTCCTTTGAATGCCATCGTAGGTTTTTCGAATGTACTGAGTGATCCTTCCATTGAACTTGGGGCTGATGAAAAAACAGAATTTTCCAAGTTGGTGCAGGATAACGGTAGCTTGCTTACGAATCTCATCAATGACATACTGGATATATCCAAGCTAGAAAGCGGGAACTATGAACTTCGTCTTTCGAATGACAGCGTTGTTTCTATCTGCCGCAAGGCATTGGCATCAGTTCGCGAAAGAGTGCCACAGGGAGTACAAATGATTTTTGTACCTTATGAAAAAGATATTGAAATAAAGACAGACCCTTTGCGTGTGCAGCAATTGCTCATTAATTTTCTCACGAATGCCTGCAAGTATACAGAAAAGGGAAGCATCATGCTGGCATTTGAAGTTAACGACACTCAAGTGATTTTCTCTGTAACAGATACAGGGACTGGTATTGATCCTGAGAATGCAGAGCGCATTTTCGATCGTTTCGAGAAGCTCGATCAATTTAAACAAGGTACGGGACTAGGATTGAATATTTGTCGTTCCATTGCCGATTTGTTGCATGGAGAGGTGACGCTTGATACAACTTACACAAAAGGGGCACGGTTTTTGTTTATACATCCCTTGAATTTATAAATCTAAATATATAACATAGAAAAAGATTAAAAACAGTATGGAGAATTTTATTTTTCAGAATCCCGTGAAACTCATCATGGGACGTGGTATGATAGCTTCTCTTTCTAAGGAAATCCCGATGGACAAACGAATCATGATTACCTTTGGTGGGGGTAGCGTAAAGAGAAACGGCGTGTATGATCAAGTGAAAGAAGCATTGAAGAACCACAACACAGTGGAATTCTGGGGTATCGAATCCAATCCTTCTATCGAAACCTTGCGCAAGGCTATCGCGTTGGGTAAAGAGAACAAAGTTGACTTTCTGCTTGCCGTTGGCGGTGGATCTGTCATTGACGGCACGAAACTTATTTCTGCCGGATTGCTATATGATGGTGATGCTTGGGATATGGTTTTAGCAGGAGAACCGGCAAACGGTACTGTGCCATTAGCTACGGTGCTTACTATTCCTGCAACGGGTTCCGAAATGAACAACGGTGCAGTAATTTCACGTCATGAGACCAAGGAAAAGTTTGCGTTCTTCGGTGCATTCCCTTTGTTTTCTATCCTCGATCCGGAGGTTACTTATTCATTGCCTCCTTATCAGATAGCATGCGGATTGGCAGATACTTTTGTGCATACTGTAGAACAGTACATGACCATTCCGGGTCAGAGCCGTGTAATGGATCGGTGGGCAGAAGGTATTCTTCAGACATTGGTAGAGATAGCTCCGAAAATCAAAGAGAACAGTCACGATTATTCCCTCATGTCGGATTTTATGCTTTCAGCCACTATGGCGCTCAATGGCTTCATCGCCATGGGAGTGACTCAGGATTGGGCAACCCACATGATAGGTCATGAACTAACGGCTTTGCATGGTTTGACTCACGGGCATACTCTTGCCATCGTATATCCTGCCATTCTGCGTGTGCTTCGTGAGCAGAAAGGTGACAAGCTCATTCAGTATGGAGAAAGAGTTTTCGGTATCGTGTCCGGAACTCGCGAAGAACGCATTGATGCGGCCATTGCCAAGACCGAGGAATTCTTCCGCTCATTAGGACTTACCACTCGTTTGCACGAGGAGAATATAGGTCAGGAAAGCATTGCCGAAATCGAAAAGAGATTTAATGAACGTGGCGTAAAGTTTGGAGAAAACGAAAATGTGGATGGAGCTATGGCTCGTTGTATTTTGGAAAGTGCGCTTTGATAAATTCTTAAATAAAAAAGGCTTTGTGGAATTTCCATAAAGCCTTTTTTATACTGCCACATGCTATAATGTTGCAACAAAATCAATTAAAATTTTGAAATATCCTTCAAAAACTATAATTTTGGCTCCGTAAAGAAAAAACCTTGAAAACTATTCATGCTAATGGAAGAACATAAAGAAGCAAGAACCGTTGAGGCCGAACTCGATTTATTTCGGGATTTCGACAGAATTTATGTTCTCTATTTTTCCCGTATGCGTCGATTTGCAGAGGAATATATTTTATCTCGGGAAGACGCCGAGAATGTGGTTCAGGATATCTTTACCATGTTGTGGGAAAATCGTACTTCCATCATTATCAGGTCTAGTCTTACAGCCTATTTGTTCAACCTTACCAAGAATCGTTGTCTCGATTATCTTCGTCATCAGTCTGTTGCCGAAAATTATAAGAAGGAGCAGGCACTCAAGCTCTCTGCGTTGGAACAACTAAATGAAGTTGTAAATTCCGATTCCGATGTAGAACGTCTTATTCGTGAAGCTATACAACGACTACCTGAAAAATGTCGTGAAATCTTTATCAAAAACCGGTTCCATGGGAAAAAATACCGTGAAATAGCAGCCGAACTTGATTTGTCTGAATCCACTGTCGAAACCCAAATGAGCATAGCCTTGAAGCGACTTAGAGAAGATCTTAAAGACTGTCTTCCTCTGCTTGTCTTTTTTCTTGGATGTTAAATAATGTTTATTTCTCATAGGTCCTTTAGAGGAAAAACATTTTTCAATCGCTCTTTATTAAAACGCGAAGAGAAATGAATGAATTAATCGTCAAATATATTGCCGGAGAAATTTCCGAAAAGGAAAAGCTACAACTGTTTTCCCTTTTGGAGTCCGATGAAGATGTGCGGAAAGAATTCCTGTCCGCTGTGAATCTTCGCGCTTATTCCAGTTGGCTCCCTGCCGATGATGACCTATCCGAAGGTATAGGCAAGTTGATGACTTTCAAAAAGCATCATAGCAATAAATACCGTGTTATGCGCTTCATGAGATATGTAGCTGTGGCTTGTGTAGCAATATTTTGTAGTGTGGTTGTTATCCGAAAATTTTATGTTGCAACAGAAGACTCTATTGTAAGTTATGAAGAACTCTATGTCCCTTCAGGACAACGCGCACAGGTCAAACTGCACGATGGCACTGTTATTTGGCTAAATGCAAGTTCTCATCTGCGTTATCCAAGTCGCTTTGCCAAAGCAGAGCGTAAGGTGGAACTTGACGGAGAAGCCTATTTCGAGGTGGCCAAGAACAAGGAATGTCCCTTTGTGGTATCAACTGATAAGGCGGACATAAAGGTTCTCGGAACCAAGTTCAATGTGTTTGCATATAAAGGTTGTCGAGAGTTTTGCACCTCTTTGTTGGAAGGTTCCGTAAAACTCTATAATCCTTCTGACGAAGCTCATTCCATCTATATGAAACCCAATGAAGAAGTAGAGCTTCAAGAGGGTCATTTGGTGAAGCATAGTCTTTCCAGTTCCGATTTTTTGTTATGGAAAGACGGTCTTTATTCTTTCGATGACATGCCTTTTGGCGAAATTGTAAAAAAACTTGAGATTTACTATGATATAAAGATTATGGTGAAGAACCCGAGGCTGAATGTTTATAAGTTTAGCGGAAAGTTCCGTCAGATAGACGGAGTGGAGAGCATCTTGAGAATTATGCAGAAGGTACATCCGTTTGCTTATAGCAAAGATGATAAATTGAATCGGATAATGATAGAATAAGAAATAAGAAACATGAAATTTTGTTAAACCTTAAAATCTTTATGCCTATGAGAAAATCATCACTATGAAAAAAGGGCGTAAAAAAACCGACAGATGCGGCAACATCCATCGGTTCTGTAACGCGCTAACACATTTATTACAAAAGTATTAACAATTAACAAAGCAAAGTTATGGCAAAAAAACCAAAAATTCTAATAATTATGAGAATTTCAGCTTTTTTACTTTTCGTTTGTGTATTTTCCTCTTATGCAGGAACTATGAATTCACAAACAGCCAAAGTAAATATCAACGGAAACAAACTAACGGTTGGCTCTTTTATCAATCAAGTAGAGAAACAAACCAATTACTTGTTCGTATATAGTAAGAATGAAGTCAATACGAACGAATCTCTCTCGGTGAGATCCGGTAAGAAATCAGTAGCAGAGTGTTTACAAGAAGCTTTCAATAGGTCTGATATAAAATATGCTTTCGAAAATGATTATGTGATTTTGACAAAAAAATCTGCGCTGACACAAATAACTGAACAACAAAATAGAGGGAAGAAAATTACAGGTAGCGTAGTGGATAAATCCGGCGAACCTATTATCGGTGCCAGTGTGGTAGTAAAAGGTACTACTAATGGAACAATTACCGATGTTGATGGACATTTTGTTTTGATGGACGCTCCTAACAATGCAACGTTGGTCATTAGTTATGTAGGTTATGTGTCACAAAATATTGCTATTAGCGGCAAATCGGCTGTCAAGGTCCAATTACTTGAAGATACCAAAACATTGGAAGAAGTAGTGGTAGTGGGTTATGGAACTCAGAAGAAGGCCAATTTGACCGGAGCTGTTTCCAGTGTTTCAATGAACGACTTGAGTGATCGTCCACTCACCAACTCCAGTACAGCTCTTCAAGGGACCGTATCCGGAGTATATGCCTTACAGAAATCAGGACAACCCGGTGAAGATGGTGCTGTGATTAATATTCGTGGAGTCGGTACTTTAAACAACAGTGATCCCTTGGTTCTTATCGATGGCTTTCCTGGGAAAATGTCTGATGTAAATGCCAATGATATAAATACAATCTCAGTATTGAAGGATGCAGCATCTTCTTCCATTTATGGAAATAGAGCTGCCAATGGAGTTGTTCTCATTACAACCAAGAAAGGTGCGGCAGGAAAAATGAATGTATCCTATTCCGGCTATTATGGTGTGCAGAATGCTACAGCATTACCTCATGTATTAAATTCATACGATTATACAACATTGTACAATGAAGCATGTGTAAATACCGGAATGCAGGAAAAGTATTCTGCAGAACAGATTCAGAAATACAAAGACGGTACTGATATCATGTATCCGAGCGTTGATTATTTCAAGGTATATTATGGAAAGGCAAATATGCAGAATCATAGAATTAATGTAACTGGTGGAACAGACAATTTACAGTTTGCCTTTATGATGGGATATCTTGATCAGGATGGTATTCTTGTCGGTACTAACTATAGAAAGACCGATTTCAGAACTAATATTGATTCCTATTTCTTGAATAAAAAGTTGAGATTTACCACCAGATTGTCTGGAAACCTTGGGACTAAATGGCAACCTACAGATTTGTGGAATGCCGAATGGTATGCTACACTTGCTCCTATATTCCCTATGAAGAATGAATCAGGGCAGTGGGTTAGTGTAAATGGAGAAAGAAACTACTACGGAGAAATTCAGGAAGGTAGTACTACAAAGGATCGTCGCTATAATTTCAATGGCCAGGTAGAGGGTGAATATAAGATTATTGATGGTTTAAGTCTGCAAATGACTTATGGATATAATCTGGAAAGTGGGAACAAAAATGCATTCCATGCCAATGTTCTTCTAGCCAATAATGACGGAAGTACAAAGAAATTGATGTCGGATTTGACCGAAACCAACTCGACCAATTACCAAACCATGCTTACTTCTTTGTTGAAATATGATAAAAAGTTCGGTAAACATTCTGTAGGAGCTATGATTGGTTATTCAGAGGAATATTTCAGATGGAAATGGAATAGTGGCTATCGTTCAAATTTTATCAATAACAGTCAGAGACTACTCAATTTAGGTGATGCTTCGACCATGACAAATAATTCAGGAGAATATGATTTAGGGTTGAAATCTTATTTTGGAAGAATTAATTATTCTTTTGATGGAAAATATCTTTTCGAAGCCAATATAAGAAGAGATGGATCTTCCCGTTTTGCTGAAGGTAATAAGTGGGGTAATTTCCCTTCGTTTTCAGCAGGTTGGATTATGTCAGAAGAAAACTTCATGAAAAAGTATGACAGTTGGTTGGATATGTTTAAACTTCGCGCTTCTTGGGGAAAGTTGGGTAACCAGAATATAAATTCCTATTATGTAGGAAGTGATGTCCTTTCAACAGGACAGAATTATTCCTTGAACGGAACTTTGCAGCCCGGAGTTGCTGTTACCAGTATGATTAACAAATCAACTACATGGGAAACGACAGAACAAGCCAATGTCGGATTTGATTTAGCTTTGAAAAATGGTTTCAGTATGACCGCTGATTTTTTTGTCAAGAATACGAAAGATATTCTTATGCAGACTCCAATTCCTTTAACTATGGGAAATTTGAGTGCTCCTTATGTTAATGCGGGAAAAGTAAGAAATACCGGTATTGAAGCATCTTTTGCATACAGAAAAGCATTCTCGAATGGATTAAAATTGAGAACAACAGTCAATTTATCTCATATAGTCAATAAAATCACAGATTTGAATGGGGCTAGTCCAATTATCAATGATTCAAAAGCTTTGGTTGAAGGCTATGCTATCAACTCTTTCTATGGTTATCAGATGGATGGCGTTTATCAGATTTCTGACTTTACTTGGCAAAATAATAGTGATCCTAATATTCCTTATGATGAGAGAAAATATACTTTGAAATCTGACGTGGTTTCTGTTGCAAACTTTACGGCGACCCCGGGAGATATCAAGTATAAAGATCTTGATGGAGATGGGAAAGTGACGATGGATAAGGATAGAAAGGTGCTTGGAAAGCAGTTCCCTGATTTGTCTTATGCATGGCAGATGAACTTGGAATGGAAAAATTTCGATTTCGGTATGTTTTGGCAGGGAGTTACGGGAGTAGAAGGATATACATATTATGAAATTGCAACCTGCTTCAGTGGTTTTGCTAACTTAGGTTCATGGTGGCTTGATAGATGGACTCCTGAAAATCCGGGTAACAAATATCCTAAAGTAGGATTGGATGGGGTGAGGAATAATATTCATTCTTCATTCTATATGGAAGATGCATCTTATCTTCGTCTGAAGAATATCGAATTGGGTTATACTTTCGATAAAAAGATTATCCCAGCTTTGGGCGAGTGCAAAATCAGAGTCTATGGAAATATCCAGAATGCTTTGACTATCACAAACTTTAAGGGTTTCGATCCTGAACAGGAAGTAGGACAAACAAGAGCAGAGGCTTTCCCTCAAGTTAGAGTTTATACGGTTGGCGTAAATGTTAATTTTTAATAGGAACAATCATGATAAAGATAAGTAAATATATATTTTCAGCTATTTTAGCTAGTCTGATATGCAGTTGTACCAGTGACTTGCTTGATCGGAGTCCTCTTGATTCCTTATCTCCTGGTACTTTTTATGGAAATGAATCCGAATGTAAGATGGGACTTATGGGTATCTATTCTTCCCTTCAACCCATCGCGACACCCAATTTCTGGTATCAATTGGACTTTATGTCCGATAATAATTATTGCCAGGATTCTTGGCAGGGCTCAAAAGAGTTCGGTGAATGGGTACAGAACTCTTCAAGTTGGGCAGCTTCCGCTAGATGGACACAAGATTATCGTACAATAGTCAGGGTGAATACTTTTATTGATAATATGAATAATGCCACAGTGGATGGGTCTGTAAAGACACAGATGATTGCCGAGGCAAAGTTTTTAAGAGCATTCAGTTATGCCGATTTGATATCATTCTATGGTGATGTGCCATTGATTCTTGAACCACAGACCATGGAAGGTGCTCTTGTTTCCAGAACAGCTAAAAGTACGGTACTTGATGCAGTTATCAAAGATTTGGATGAGGCTGCAGCCGTTCTTCCTCAGAAATATTCAGGTGGTGATGTCGGAAGAGCAACGAAGGGTGCGGCTTTGGCAGTAAAGGCAAAAACTTTACTCTACAATGAGAAATGGAGCGACGCCGCTACCGTTGCAAAACAAGTGATGGATTTGGGTGCATACAGCTTATTTAAAGATTATGCGGGTTTATTCGAAGAGGCAAATGAAAACAATTCAGAGGTCATTTTTGATATCCAGTATATTAAGACCTTGCAACATCAACCTTGGCCATCTGCATGCATATCTTTTACAAACTGGCCGACACCAAACGTAACTGCCGATCTGATAAATTCTTATTATATGACAAACGGTCTTCCTATCACTGATAATACATCCGGTTATAACGATCAGAATCCTTTTGTTAACAGAGATCCCAGATTAGCTGCTACAGTCATTCTTCCGGGCTCCAAGATGGGGAGCGTGACTTATATTCCGGCAACAGATCAAGTGCCTTGTGGAGCACGTCCCCGCAAATATGCAGATATTGGCAGTTCTGATCCTGATAATTATTCGATTAACACGATAGTGCTACGTTATGCTGATATTCTTTTGATGCGTGCTGAGGCTCTTATCGAATCCGGAAACACAGGACAGGAAGTCTACGATTTGATTGATCAGGTAAGAGCGAGAGTCAATATGCCGAAAATTGAATCTGTTGAAGGGACAGGCTTGTCGAAGGAACAGTTGAGAAGCATTCTTCGTCATGAAAGGAGGGTTGAATTCTGCTTGGAAGGAACTCGGTACAACGATATGTTGAGATGGAAAGACCAATCATTGGTACATGATGTCTATGGATATGCTATCGCAAAGTTATCCAATCCGGCAAGTCCTTCTACATGGGTATTTGAACAAGTAAAGAAAGAAACACGTCAGTTCGATTCTGCGAAGGGTTGGTTGTGGCCAATACCACAAGTTGAGATGCAGAATAATAAGAACCTGACACAGAATCCAGGATATTAACATTGTAAAGAAGAGGGTAAAACAGAATCCTTTTTAGAAACTTTGATGAATAGGGAATAGCTGTAGGATATACTTCTGCGGTTGTTCCCTTTCTTCTTTTAATATAGATAGATTATGATTAAATATAAATTACTTACAGTCATTTTACTTTTACATGTTATAGGTCTTAATGCGCAAAAGAATTCTTTTGGACATGCTTTGATTCCCGATATGATTGCAGATGCGAGCATACAGGAAATAAATGGTATGTTCTATTGTTATGCAACTACGGATGGTTATGATCGAGGGCTTGAAACATCCGGCCCTCCGGTCGTTTGGAAATCCAAAGACTTTGTGCATTGGAGCTTTAGTGGTACTTATTTTCCTTCTGCAGTGAAGCAGAAATATTGGGCACCTAGTAAGGCAGTATATGCAAATGGTAAATACTTCATATATCCTACAATCAACGGATACATGTATCCTGCTGTTGCTGATAGCCCTGACGGACCTTTTAAATTGGCTAAAGGCAGAGATCAATTCCAACTTCCTTATACGGCCTCTACTCTGTTACAGGGAAAGGACCCAGAGGGAATAGATGCTGAAGTCTTTATTGATGATGATAAACAGGCTTACTTGTTTTGGGGACGAAAAAGAATGGCAAAACTTGGTAAAGACATGGTAACGGTAGATTCTGTCGTGCATATTATACCGACTCCAACAAAAAAATACTCAGAAGGTCCTATTTTTTTCAAAAGGAAAGGAATTTATTACTATCTTTACACCATTGAAGGCGATGAAAAATATCAGTATGCCTATGTGATGAGTAAGATTTCTCCTGTAGGACCTTATGAATTTCCTAAGGAGGATATCATTTCCACAACTGATTATTCTATGGGTGTTTATGGCCCTGGTCATGGCTGCGTATTTAATTTGAACGGTACAGACCGTTATTATTTCACCTTTTTGGAATTCGGAAGACGAAGTACGAACAGACAGACGTATGTAAACCAGTTGCATTTTAGAAAAGATGGAACGATAATTCCTGTGAGGTTGACAATGGATGGAGTTGGAGCTTTAAGAAAAGTTTCAAGAGAGTCAAAAATACATGTAAAGCAAGTTTACGCATCGAGTGTGATGGATCCTTTGGATATCAAACCCATAAAAGATTCCTTGTTTAGACGTACAGAGTATTTCACTCCTTTATTTGCTATTGATGGTGCCAATGGTTCCCGATGGATGGCAGCTAGAACCGATAAAGAGGCTTGGTTTGAAATCGATTTGGGAAAAGTCAGAGAGAATATTAGAAGTGAAGTCTATTTCGTAAGACCAACGGCTGGGCATGCTTATATTCTTGAAGGTTCTCTTGACGGAATGTCGTGGCAGAAGTGTGGTGGAAGCGAAAATGTTGTGATATGTTCACCTCATGTGGACAATACAGACGGTAGCTATCGCTATCTGCGCATAAAATTCCTGCAAGGTATCTCCGGCATTTGGGAATGGAATGTTTATTAGAATTAATAAAGAAATTATGAAAAAGTCATTATTATTTATCTTTTGCAGCCTGTTGGTTGCGATAAGTGTCTGTGCCCAGCAGACCCGCAAATGGGGTGATTGGGAGAAGTGGGGTGCGCAAAGCGATGGCACCTATCTCAATCCCATTATCCCGGCTGATTACAGTGATATTGATTGTATCCGAGTTGGCGATGATTATTATGCCATATCGTCCACCTTTCAGTTTTCTCCGGGAATGACTCTGCTGCATTCACGGAATCTCGTGGACTGGGAATTCTGCGGACATGCTATAACCGACCTGATACAGATTGGCGATAGTCTGAGCTGGAAACACATGAACCGCTATGGAAGAGGCGTTTGGGCAGGTACGCTGAGATATCACAATAATCGGTTTTATTTGTTTTTCGGTACTCCCGATGAGGGGTATTTCATGACGTCTGCGCCTCATGCGGAAGGACCTTGGGAACCGCTGACTCCTTTGCTTAAAGAGGCAGGTTGGGATGATTGTTCGGTTATGTGGGATGCCGATGGAAAGGCTTTTTTTGTAGGTACATGCTTCGCTACCGGTTATAAAACTTATTTGTTCAAAATGTCTGCCGACGGAAAGCAAATTGACAGGAAATCGGCAGTGCTGGTCAATCAAGGTAACGGTCGTGAGGCCAATAAACTGATTCGCGTGGGTAATTGGTATTATCTCGTTTTCAGTGAACATAAACCCGGCATAGGCAGGTATGTGGTAGCCAAACGCTCCCGTAAGATGATGGGACCCTACAAAGAGGAGAAACAGTTGGCTTTGGCTTCACGTGATGCTTTGGAACCCAATCAGGGTGGTATCGTCCAAGGAAAGGATGGCCGCTGGTATTTCTTGACTCATCATGGTACTGGTGATTGGAGCGGACGTGTGGCAAGTCTGCTTCCTGTCACTTGGAAAGATGGTTGGCCTATCATTGGGGAAGTTCTTCCCGAGGGTATAGGTACCATGGCTTGGAGCGGACAGATGCCTTCTTCGGAAGGCCGGAATTTGTATCTGAAGCGAAGTGATGATTTTGATGCGGTAAGTCTTTCACTTCAGTGGCAGTGGAATTATCAGCCTCGGATGGAGATGTTCTCTTTATCGGAACGTCCCGGTTGGCTACGGTTGAAGGCGTTTTGCCCCTTGCAAACAGACAAATTGATGTATGCGGGAAACACGCTTACCCAGCGCAGTTTCAGAAAAACCGAAAATGATGTCATCATCAAAATGGATGTTGCGGGGATGACCGATGGACAGAAATGCGGACTTTGCCATTTTTCCATTCAACATGCGGCTTTGGGTGTCGTGAAAGACGGGGATAATCTCTACTTTGAGTATCGGAAGAATGATCGTGTGACGAGAGGTGCAAACTTCACAGGGCCTTTCGTATGGCTGGAATCAAAGTGGGGATTGGACGGTGTGGCGCAATTCTATTACAGCGTGGATGGCGATAATTTCATTCCTTTTGGAGAGCCTTATCAGTTGGTTTGGGGATACTATCGGGGTGATCGCATTGGCATTTACTGCTTCAATGACAAGCAGGAAAACGGCTATGTAGATATCGATTATTTCCATTACCGATAATAGATTTCCCAATCTTCCACTCCTCTGATTTCGGAAGAGAAGTTCACCCCGATGCGAAACAGTTTGCGCGGATCGTTTTTGAACGGTTCCGCGTAGCCTTTGTCTTCAATCTGTTGCAGGGCATCCTTCGTACTTCCGTCCAGCTTTATTTCAATCACATAGATGTAGCCCTTTGTTTTCAGCACTACATCTATGCGGCCGCGACTGGTGGTGCGTTCCACTTCCACGTAAAAGCCCATCATCTTGAAGATAAGGTACATGGCATTTTGAAAGTATTTCTCCATCTTGCCGGTTATCTGATAGTCGGTATCTGCAAACATGGTTTGCAGACGGGTCATGAAACCTTCGGGATTGCCTTGTTCTATATCATCAATGAAATTGGCAATGAAGAATTCTGTTTTGTTTTCTTCCACAGGGGTATAGAAGGGCAACAGATATTTGAAGAATCCGTTTTCTACCTCTTTATTGGGGAAGCCCAGATGGTACATCTTGAAACGTTCGTCATATCCTTTGATGGTGAGATATCCGCTTTGGTAAATCACAGGGATTGGGTTGAGTGACAGAGAGTCAATGCTGTTGAGAACATCTCCCGACACCTGTTCCTCCTGCAAGTCATTCAGGTTATAGTCTGATTGTTTCAGCAGTTTTACCAGAAAAGACGGTGTTCCCGTTTCGAACCAGTAGTCGCCGAATTTCTTCTTGTCGAGCGTGTTGAGGAGACTGAACGGATTGTACATTCCGATTGTATCCGTTTCGAAATGGTATCCGTCGAAGTTTTCTTTCAGAAGCAGGTAGCATTCTTCTTTACTGATACGGCATCTGTCGGCCAATATGCTTACTTCATCATCGAAGTTGTCATGGATTTCTTTTTCCGTGATGCCGCAAACTTCAATAAATCGTTCGTCCATGGAAATATCTTTCAGGTTATTCAGGTCACTGAAGACACTGACTTTCCCAAACTTGGTAACTCCTGTGAGAAAGGCAAACTTGATGTATTGGTCCTGAGTCTTCAGTACGGAGTAGAAGGCTTTCAGAGTATCGCGGTATTTTTGTTGAAGATCTTCATTCCCGATGGTTTGCAGGAGTGGCTTGTCATATTCATCCACCAGAATCACCACGCGCTGGCCAGTCTTTTCACAGGCACGTTGTACGATACCTTTGAATTTCAGTGCAAGAGTCGTCTCTGTGGGGAAAGTTCCATAGAGCACCTCCCATTTACCCAAGGCATCATCGAGAACTTTCTCCAAACTGTCTTTTTCTGCATAGTTGGCCGTATTCAAGTCCAGATGCAGAATAGGATGTCTGGCCCATTTCTGTTCTAGTTGTTCCAAAGCAAGTCCGGCAAACAGCTCTTTCTTTCCGCTGAAGTAAGCCTCCATGGTAGAGATGAGCAGACTTTTTCCAAAGCGGCGGGGGCGGCTCAGAAAATAGTAACTTCCGGTTGTGGCCAGCTGGTAAATCAATGCGGTTTTATCCACATAAACATAACCTTCGTTGCGAAGTTTCTCGAAATTCTGTATGCCGATAGGATAGATCATATTGCTTTTCTTATTCGTTTGAAATACAAATTTAATGAAAATAATTTATAGTTTGTTCTTTTAAAGGTTTTAAATACAAAAAGTTTGCCTTGAGCTCCTGTCACCATAATGAGTTGTTTATCAAAAAGTTCCGGTGACGGGACGAAAAAAAAAGAGCTATGAAACGAAAAACGAGAAATAAATAAATTGATTATGAGCATGATAGCGTTGTAAAATTCATTTTTTTACCTCGAATTTTCGTCCTGTCACCAGTGTCACTTGATAATCAGAATGTTCTGGTGACGGGAGCATGAGGCAAACCTTTTGTACTTGAAAAAAGAAGATCTGAGGTTGGCTTTAGGAATTGTCGTAGTTGGCCTGCGTACTTTACGTAGTTAGCTATGTTAATCAACGTAGTTAGCTGATGCAAGTGACCCCCTGTCGGAAAGACCATCAATCCATGTAAGATATACTATCAATCTTACTCGGAAAGATTATGTATTTGCAGACAATTAGTACACCCTCAAGAAAACGTAACCAGCTGAGAAAAAAACGTAACCAGCCGAGGAGGGACCGATGCTTTTGTTTTTTTCCTCCGCTGGTTACGTTTTTTCAAACGGTAACTACATTTTTAAAAACGCTACCTACAGTTTTTCCAACGGGTACCTACGTCTTTTTACCATGTAGAAGTCATCGGGATATCATGTTATGTTTGTGGTTTAAAAATAATATCCGTAATTTTGCAGACAGGATGACTGAAAAGAAAGAATAAAATGAGGAATCAATTCAAAGGATATGTTTTGGGGGCAATAGCTGCAGCCAGTTATGGGATGAACCCCTTGTTTGCCCTGCCGTTGTACAAGGCGGGACTGGACACAGATTCCGTTTTGTTTTTTCGGTATCTGTTTGCTATTCCGTTGGTGGGAATCATGCTCAAAGCCCGGGGACGCGATTTCAAGATTGTGCAAAAAGAGATTCCGTGGCTGCTGGTGATGGGTCTGCTTATGGCACTTTCTTCTCTGGCTCTGTTCGAGAGCTATAACTTTATGGATGTGGGAGTAGCTTCTACCTTGTTGTTTGTCTATCCTATCATGGTGGCGCTCATCATGTGTCTGGTTTTCAAGGAAAAACTTTCGATGCGGATTCTTTTGTGCATCATCCTTGCTTTAGGAGGTATCGGACTCCTTTACAAGACAGGGAGCGGGGCCACGCTTAGTCTGACAGGTTCGGCTTGGGTTTTTGTTTCGGCTTTGTCTTATGCCATTTTTCTGGTTGGCATCAATCAGTCGCGACTGAAGGAAATGCCTACGCTCAAAATGACTTTTTATGTATTGTTTTTCGGGTTTACCCTGTTCCTGTTCCGGTTGGATTTCGGACGTTCCCTGGCATATCCTCATGAATGGTATTTGTGGGCCAATCTGCTTGCTCTGGCTGTATTCCCTACTGTGATTTCCTTCCTTTGCACCACGAGTGCCGTTCATTATGTGGGTTCCACGCCTACCGCTATTCTCGGGGCTTTGGAGCCTGTGACGGCAGTGTTCATAGGTGTGGCCATGTTCGGTGAAGACCTTACTTTCCGCGAAAGTATCGGCTTGGTTCTGATTATTCTGGCAGTAACTCTGGTTATTGCAGGAGGCAGCATCACAGCCCATCTCATCCGTTTTCGCAAATTGTTTCCACGGCTACCTTTCAAGGGGTGGAGAAGAGGATGAGTTCGTCTCCATCCCTTCGGGGCGGTATCTTGAAAATTACCAGGCGATATTCATGCCCAAAGACACACTGGCATTGGATGTCAGCGGGATATATTCCTTGCTGAGCTGTCCTATGAGATGGTCCATGCCTACAAAGAGATTGAATCCTTTGGGATGGAAATTGGCTATCCACCCTATGCTTGGCGCAAAACTATTCATTGCTACACTGATGCCTCCGTCGAACCATTTCACAGGAGCAATATTGGCGCTTAGGCGGCATTCCGTCCAAGTGTAGTTACTCACAAGCCGGGTGCTGCTCAGCAACCCGAAGGAAAGTTTCCGATAGGCAGGAAGAGTGTATTGCGCACCGAGATTGACTGTGGCACCCAATGTGGTGGTCTTTCCTCCTTTGTCGCCCTGGTCCTGCAGATTGATGAAATCACTTATCTGGTCCTTGTAGCTGTCGGTCTGGTTGTCGAAAGTATTGCCTCCATCGGATGTGACGGACGTGTCATGAAAGCCCCCGAAGGTGAAACTCTTACTGTTGTTTTTGGCTTGCATATCGTTGCTCCAGTGGATGAAGCCGAGGTCGAGCAGGGCTGCACTCACACTGAGGTCTTTATTCACCTTATACTCTGCACCCAAATCGATGCCGAGACCAAAACCACCGAGAGGTTTGCCAAGGTCCACATCGTTGATGCGGTTGTAGCTCTCGTGCCCGGTGTATTTATTGTTATATTCTTTGGTTTCTGTCTTGTACTTGAAATCCTTCATGGAAATATCGGCAGTGGCATCACCCGACACTGTCCATTGGTTTTCGCCCGAAAGATCCGCCTTCACGTTTTTGAACTCGAAAGTGCCGTTCATGATTCCCAATAGCAGTTTGGCTTTGGCGCCTATACGCAGTTGGCTGTTAATCTGGCGGGATTGTCCGAAGGCCAGTTCGGCAAAACTTTGTACCCGAAGGTTGATGTCACCTATATCGTAAGATTTGTTACCGGTGTTTTTGGCAAATTCGAAGAGTTCGTAAGGCAGTTTGGCATCCGTCAGGACGCGGGTGTTCAGCTCTAAAGTGGTGTAACTTTTCTTGCCCTTGAATCCCATGGACAGAATGCTCATGAGAACCTGCCCGTTCACTTTGTTTATTCCTGTATTGAATCCGCTGAGGCCGTCAGTGATGTAAGGGTTCATGAATGTGGTCTTTTTCTTGCTGCTGCTTGCCGGATAGAGAGGGTTGTCAAGGACGATGTCCTGATATCCGAAGTTACCCATCATCTTTACATTCACATTCCCAAGTAAGGGTATGGAAAAGTAGGATTTGTCATTTCCGAAAGCGGGATTCAAGTCATGACGATTGGTAAGTCCTTCGGTAAAATAACCCGAATTGAGGCTCTGGGTGTAGGCAGTTGTTGAAAAAGCAATCAGTACGGCTGCCAATATATATTTATATGCTCTTTTCATAATGTAGAGTTTTTTGCAGATGAAGAATTAATTGAAGTCTCCGATAATCTTGCCTACAATTTGTGCCTTGACATTATTGAAGGTCAGAGTTTGGTTGTAGGCATTGATGGTGATGCCCGATACGGGTGATTTGCCGTCCGAAGCTGCACCGACTGCCTTGAATACGATACCGTTCAGCTTCTTGAATACGGAAGTGTTCTTCGGGGTAATTTTGATGGTGACTGCCGTAGTGGCAGCTGCCGTACCGTTGGATGATGCTGCGATGGTCTTGTCTACGTCGATAGTGATTTCACCGGAAGAAATCTGGATTCCGTTGGTATCGATGGCGTATGCGCTCAGAGTGAGATAGACGGGTACCTGATTCACGGCCGAAGCGCTAACCTGTATGTATCCTCCTTCGGAGAGACTTAGTTTCTTCAAGTCGTCATTCCATCCGTCGAGGGTGTCGCGGTACACGATACTCGCTTTTTCCGTAAAGGCAAGTGGAGCGTGCATGGAATATTGAGGCTGGATGGTATATTGCTTGCCAAGGGCGATGGAAGATGTCTCCGTTTCATCGGCTTTGGCTGTGGCATTAAAGGTGATACTCTTGGGGATTACCTTGACGATGTCCGAAAGATTCGGAACTTCCACAATCTCATAATTACCGTAAGTGTTTGGATTCTTTGCAATGAAATCGGCTTTGTTCTTGCAGATGCAAACCTTGGTAGTGGTGGAAGTGCTGCCAGAATCATTGGCTTTCACAGAGAACTGAGGAATGGTGACGGATACATCGGATTTCCCATTATCGTATTTCGATACCAAGGTACCGCTCACAAGCCCTTTCAGAGGAAGGTCCGAGGTAAGGTTCAAATCGATTTGCGGATTGTAGAGGTCTATGTTTACATCCTTGTCACTCAGGAAATCCGGAATATTATTCAGTGTGACATTGCCGATATTGCTGAAGCTGATGGAAGGATTGAACTTGCCGGTGGCTCCCGTTATGGTAAAATCGGTCATGGCCATATTGGCATTGATATAGCAGTTGTTTTTGTTGACGGTGAGCAGGTTGGCCGTTTCCACGTCGAATGTTCCGCTGATGTCCACATAACCCTGCACGGAGATGCTGGTGTTCTTCGTAAACTTCAGTACGTTGTTCTTGTTGGTGGTTTCGGCAGCGGTGAAGTCCAAGCCTTTCACCTGGATGATGATGGTAAGGCTGTTGCCTGTACTGATGTTGGACAAGGAGACTTTGTTACCGGGGAAAGCTACAGGAGCACCGTTTGACGTGATTGAGGCTATCTGCAGGAATTGCGGAAAAGCGAGGCTGAGGGTTTTGAAAGTGGAAATATTTTTTTTGATTTCATCCGAAAAGTTGATGGTCAGAGTGAATTGGGAGTTGGCATCCGCTTGCTGCATTTCCAGGATTTCCGAAGGCACGCTGGAATATTTGTAGTCGAAAGCCACGATAGATCCTGCGAAATCCAGGGACATGCTTGTCGCCCGTGTCTGGGCCAAAGCTCTTGTCTGATTGAAAAGGTTATAGATGATAGGAGTGGTTTTCCCGCTAGATACTTTCACCTTGTCCACAAAGGGATGTGCAGGTGATACGTTATCATCGGATTTGACGAAAGCATAGTCACCGTTCTCCAGAATTTTCACGCAGTCGCTGTTGTCCAGTTTAAGGACATTGTCCAGCTTTATTTTTTCTGTAGAGTTGTTACTTGGCAGCGAAAGGGATTCTCCTCCTATGCCGATGGTTGAATCAATGTTGGATAAATCGAAATCACTGTTGGTACAACAGGATAGGGATGTGCCGAACGTAATCCCTAAGCAGAGTTCGACAGCTCTTCTAAACGTTCTATTCTTCATACTTGATAGAATTAAAATCTTCATATAATTCACTCTGTTTAACTATTTTTCAAAAGTATAAATAAATTTCAATTTGAACAAAATATTATTCACTATTTCATAAAAAATGTTCTAAATGTTTATTTTCTGTACTGTTATAGAACATTTTTGGTAACTTTGTCTGACGAATAAATTTTCTTTTGATATGAAACTAATAAAAACTTCTTGGCTGTTATTTATGTCACTTATGGTCTCATTTACTTCGTGCATCAAAGATGAGGCACCCAATGCAGAGGCTGATATAACAGCTTGCAAAACATCTTCCGATATTTTGTTGCGTTCTCCGATAATTACCAATGAGAGAGTGACATTCTATGTGAAGGATTGGGTGGACGTAACGTCCCAAGCTCCCGAATTTAGTCTAACCGAAGGAGCAACTATATCTCCTGCCAGCGGCACGGCAAGGGATTTCTCTACGCCGCAGACTTATACGGTTACTTCGCAGGACGGAAAGTGGAAAAAGACATATACTGTGGAATATCTGTTCAACGAACTGCTTACCGAATATCATTTTGAGAACGTAAAGTATTATTCCTATAAAGACGAAGAAAGCGGTCAGGAAAAACAATTCTACCAAATTTTCTACAACAAGCGTGTGGATGGCAACGATATGGAATGGGGAAGCGGAAATGCAGGCTTCATGATTACAAACAGTTCTGCCCCTGCAACAGATTATCCCACTTGCCAGGCCGCTGATGGTTATAAAGGGAAGTGTGTGAAACTCACGACTCGCAGCACGGGACCTTTTGGCGTGGCGTTCAGAGCTCCCATAGCAGCCGGTAATCTGTTCATAGGAATTTTCGAAGTGAATATGACGAATATGGCAAAGTCCACTCATTTCGGTGCGCCTTTCACTTATGAACCCAAAGGGTTGGTGGGCTATTACAAGTATAAAGCCGGTGACAAGTACACGGATGCTTCCAATAAAGAAGTGGCAGGGAAAAAGGATGAATTTGATATCTATGCAGTCTTTTATGAGGTGACCAAGGATGTGCAATATTTGGATGGAACAAATTCCTTGACCAGTGACCGGATTGTGTCAATTGCACGCCTGACGGATAAGAAAGAGACAAACGTGTGGACACGTTTTGCCATACCTTTCGTCTTAAAAGACGGAAAGAGCATTGATCCCGTAAAATTGAAAAACGGGCAGTATAACATCGCGATTGTCATGTCTTCCAGCATCGATGGCGCCGTTTTCAACGGGGCAGTCGGAAGTACGCTTTATGTGGACGAAATGCGGTTATTCTATGAATCTGATAAATGATTAAGATGATGAAAAAAATAGCAATTACTATATTTTGTTTCTTTTTGTGTGCCGGTTTCCTGTATGCCCAGGATGACAGAACAGCCGCTTTGGTATCTTCCGAAAAAAATGGATGGGAATATGAACTGAAGGCCGGCATGAATATCGGGGGTGCTTCTCCGTTGCCTTTGCCTGTAGAAATACGTTCCATAGATAATTATAATCCGTTGCTGAACGGAACTTTGGAGGGTACTGTGACTCATTGGTGGGGAAACTCGAAGAAATGGGGAACCTCTGTCGGACTGAAACTTGAGACAAAAGGAATGAAGACCGGAGCTACAGTAAAGAATTACAGCATGGAAATTATTGACGGAGGAAGTCGGGTTGCCGGTTATTGGACGGGTTTCGTTCATACCAAAAACCATTCGGGCATGCTCACCGTTCCTGTGCTGGCAAATTACCGTATTGCTCCGCGTTGGACTATCAAAGCAGGAGCTTATGCTTCCTATTTGATTGATAAGGAATTCTCGGGTTATGTGTCCGACGGTTATTTGCGGGAAGGAACTCCTATTGGTCAGAAACTCGAATTTACCGATGGAAAGACTGCAACGTATAACTTCGACAATAATCTGCGTTCTTTCCAGTGGGGATTCATGGCAGGAGCTTCCTGGAAAGCCTTTCGGCATTTCAGCCTGAATGCCGATCTGTCTTGGGGCATGAATGACATATTTAAAAAGGATTTCAAGACCATCACTTTCGACCTCTATCCCATTTACTTGAATTTGGGCTTCGGATATCAATTCTAAAAACCGATGGTTGCTCCGATGGTTGGAAGTAGTGCTGCGCTTTCACGTTTGATGTATTTCATGCGATAGCGTTGCAGGTCGGTACTTGCCTCAGAATTCTCAATGATGCCCGTGCTTATCAGTACACCGGATTCTCTATAGGTATTTTCCAACTACAAAGAAATTTTAAAGAAAGGATTCCAAGAGACTATTTTTTCTTGGAATCCTTTGATTGTTTTGAATGACATCGGCAATTATTTCATGGGCATTACAGGACATGCCTCTCCGGCATGTTTTTTTACTTGAACTCCTTCTTTCACGATTTCCGCTTTATATCCGAATTTGTTGAATGCCCTTATCAAATTGGATTCAGTATTCTTTTCGGCATCGTAGCTGATGGTTACTGTTTGGTTTTCAATGCTTGTCTTGATAGTCTTAACGCCTTTTTCAAAACGGATATTGTTCTTGATCCTTCTCTCGCATGCATCGCAATGCATCTGCGGGGTAGTTGTTACAACCAGTGTCTGAATGTCTTTTGCAAAGACTGTCGCGGTGAAAATGACCGCAAATAGAAATGAAATTTTCCTTTTCATGATGTTTTTTTATTGTTATTCTATTCAATGAATTTTGTCATCTTCTCCAGATTGAATCGGATGCCTGCGTAAATCATGGCTCCATGAGTAGGACCCCAGATCATGGTTGGCTCGAAGCGGTTGCCCCAAGGATTATCTGCCCCGATAATGGGATTCTTTTGTGTGAAACCGGTGAGATTTTCTCCTCCTGCATATACCGACCAATGACGGAATATACGTGTGACTTGTGCGCTTAGTTGGCTGTAGGGACTGAAACGTTTGTTCCAGGATAAGGTCCCGTCTGCCTTTGTATAAGGGGTTGGCATACGGCCGCCACCATTCAACTGCAACGTAGCATCCAGTTGCCAAAGTCCCAACGGCGTTTTGTAGGATGCTGTGAACAGGCCCTTGTATCTACTGATTAACGGATGTTCCATGAGAAATCCTCCGTAAGTGCTTTTTACGTCGTTAAGACGATAGGCGGCAGTGAATGTCAACCCGTCAAAGAAGGGATAAGAGGCATCTACTTGCAGAGTATGGGAATAAGATTCCCCTTGGAGATTGGTAATGTGAATCTCTTCCGGATTGGAGTCATAGTCGACGATGCTTTGTTTTACGAAATCCGTATAGTAATATTCGGCATTCAAATTTAACGTTTTTCCGAACAAGGGGATGTAGAAAGATGTGCTGATGCCATAATTCCATGCTTCTTCTTGTTCAGGCTTGTCAATAGTCAACATCCTTCCGCTGGCCATCAGATAATTGTTTTCTGCTAGAGAATGCACCGATCTGAATCCTTTTCCGGCAGATGTGCGGAGGCTGAACCACCCGACAGGCGTAAACTTGATATGTGCTCTTGGCGTGATAAAATTGCCATACAGACTGCTGTGGTCAGCTCGAACGCCCGCCATGACTATAAGTTTCTCGTTCAGATTATATGTATATTGGGTATAAAGCCCCGGGGTCGTTTCCTTTTCTATGTCTTGGGCGTATGAGCTTTTGTCGGAATTTTCTTTCCGATAAGTTTGGTCATAATAATCATGATTCAGACTTAATCCGGTAGAGAAACTATGTTTCTTGCTGAAATTGGTTTCAAACAAGAGTGAGGCATAAAAATTCTTCTGATTTACGCCATAAGACTTATAACCATAGACAGCATCCTGCTTGTGAAGCGAACCTGAAAGCATCAAGGCGATATTCGAATTCTTTTCTTTGTTGAAAATGAAAGCATTCTTGGCAAAAGCCTCGTAGCGTTTCGTTTCTATATTGATTTTGAACAAATCATTCGAAGCCGGAGGCATGGCTTGGCTGTGTTCGGTTTGTCCGCCTTCCCGGTTTTCTTTCAAGGCCTTGATTCCTGCCTGAAAAATATATTTATCACTCATCCAAGCCCATCGATTCTGGATATTGTACTGTTTTACTTTAGGCTTGTCTAGAAAACCGTCATTGTTATCGTCATGATTTCCCCAGTTGTCTTCGTAATGGAGAAGAATGCCAGTGCTCAGACGTTTGTTGAGATGGATATTGGCATCTGCATTTGCTTCCGTGCGGCTCTCATTGTCTCCATATAGATTCACATTGAGTTGCTCGGTCTCTTGCGGCTTTTTGAATTCCACATTGATTTGTCCTGTGATGGATTCATATCCGTTTTTGACGGAAGCACTACCTTTTGATACCTGAATGCTATGCATCCACGGTCCCGGTACATAGCCTAGTGAATAAGGCATTGCCGCACCCCGGAAGTTGGGTATGTTTTCTGTAAGCATCTGGACGTAGCTACCTGAAAGACCAAGTAATTTGACTTGTCTGGCTCCGGTAGCGGCATCAGGATAGCTTACATCAACCGAAGGATTGGTTGTGAAACTTTCACCCAGATTACAACATGCAGCCCTTGTGAGTTCTGTACTTGAAATGTTCATTTCATTCATCAAGCCTCTTGATTTGATAATACCCAGACGTCTTCCGACAATTTGAACTTCCGCCATCTCATGTTCTTTCAGTATTATATTCAGGGGTTGATGGGTGTCGGTGACTTTTATGGTGTCACTGTCAAAACCGATGTAACTGACGGCAAGGAGGTTGGTTTTTGCAATCCTAGTGAGATTGAAAAAACCGTTTATGTCAGTAATGGTTCCTGTATTAGTTCCGGCCCATATCACGTTGGCGTTGATGAGCGGTTCGCCCGATTTGTCTTTAATGTAGCCTGTAACTTGTGCATACCCGTTCTGCATTGCCAGAACGAGAATGCCCGCAATAATATTTCGGTGTTTCATTTATATTTATATTTATATTCTTTTTTGTCCGATGGAATCGGATATAACAATTCTTGCTCCATGGCGTATGCCTATGGAAGATAAAAGTCAGAAATATAAATATTAAATCAGGAGGGTACAGTTAAGACTCAGATACAGTCGGGGCGGGATGGGAATATCTTCCTGACAGAACTGAGTCTCATGTTCTTTCGTCTGCTGCTGCAGCCAATAAGAAAAGATAGGATGAAAGATGCAAAGAAGAGGCTGTATTGCCGAAAAATCTTGGGTAGAAACTTGGGCTCTTAATGAGGGGTCAAGCTTCTCGATAGAAAATTTCATGCAAGAAGATGATTTTTCGCAATGATTTTCTTGAAAGTCGGAGATCTGTGATATCCGGATAGCTTGCGTATGCATGCATTGAACAATGCCTATACCTCCTCCCATACAGATAATCAGTATGGAAAGAAAGATGGAAGTGAATATAGCACTTGTTCTTTTCATTGCTCTTCGTTATTTAGAAAGTGCAAAAATAACGATTTAATTGCAGATGGCTTGAAATGGATGAATCTTCATAATTACATATAGTTTTTTTTAACTAGTTTTACCAGAAGTCCTTTGATAAACTCTCCCGAATACACAGTTTATCAGAAAACTGCCATAATGAAATAAAATTAGTGCATTTTTGTTAATAAAGCAGCCGGCCGGTTGCCGTTACACCTGTTTTCTGCCTTAAAATGTGTATATTTGCATAACGATGGGCTATGAACTACTTTTCCGATGGCCCTCTTCATCGTTTGAAATAAGATAACCAAATAAATATATAATGGAAGAGAAACAACAGTTAATTGACAAAGTTTATTATCGTGTACAGAAATTCGGGAAACAGGAAAAATCCGGAGGATTGATATTGGGACTCAGTGTGATTCTAGCCGTCTTTTTTGCAAATTCTCCGTGGAGTGAACATTACTTTCATCTTTTTGAACATAAGTTCGGATTCATTTTCGATGGTGCTCCGTTCTTTGAATACAATTTGCATCATTGGATTAACGACGGTCTGATGGCAATCTTTTTCTTTGTTGTGGGATTGGAACTGAAACGTGAGTTCGTGGCGGGAGAGTTGGCGGATTTTCGAAAATCCCTGCTACCTATCGGTGCAGCAATAGGAGGGATGATTATTCCGGCAGTCATTTATTTCGTGTTGAATCCGACAGGTGAAATGAGCAACGGATGGGGAATCCCTATGGCAACAGATATCGCTTTTGCATTGGCCGTTCTCTATATGCTGGGTGACCGCATACCTTCTTCCTTGAAGGTCTTTCTTACAGCCCTTGCTATTGTGGATGACTTGGGGGCTGTTGTCGTGATTGCTTTGTTTTATTCTTCTGAATTGTCATTCTTTCATTTGGGCATAGGTCTCGCATGCGCTTTCGTCATGCTCATAGGAAACAAAATAGGAATCAGGAACTTTATATTTTATGCTTTAGTAGGTATTCTAGGAGTTTGGAGTTATTTCTTGCTGTCGGGAGTCCATGCTACGATTGCCGCCGTAATAGCTGCATTCATCATACCTTGCGATGTGAAGATTACCGAAAGCGTATACATCAAGAGAATCCAGCGTTTTTTAATAAAAATCAATGGTGAAAAGATTGAAGATGAAGTTGCCGTGTTGACTGACGAACAGTTAGGCTTGTTGGAGAAAGTCAAGAAAGACACGAACAAGGCTATTCCACCTTTGCAGAGATTGGAAAGTTCTGTCCATCCATTTGTCACCTATGTCATTCTTCCTGTTTTTGCCTTTGCCAATGCCGGAGTGGCTCTCGATTTTGATTTGAACCAGCTTTTTGGTACGCATGTGGCTTTGGGTGTGGCCCTGGGACTGTTTGTAGGAAAGGTTGTAGGCATTGCAGGATTCACTTTGCTGATGATAAAGATGCGGATAGCTCCAAAGCCTGTTGGCATGACTTACCGGAATCTTTTGGGTATAGGTTTGCTCGGAGCTATCGGATTCACCATGTCCATGTTCGTTACCTCTTTGGCTTTTGTGAATCCCGAATATGTGGTTCAAGCCAAATTGGGCATTTTCATGGCTTCCATAATGGGTGGAATAACGGGTTATTTTGTCCTGGCCCGTTCTTGTCCTAAAAAGACTTCAAGTTGTTAAGATATTTATTTTCTCTATTAAATAAAAAAACGAAAATTATTGAAATAAAAATTGTATCTTTGTCTCCCAAACAATTGAGTTGCAAAAGCAGTGGCTTGGTTGCATTTTCAATAATTAAACAAATATATTTATGAGTAAATCAGTATCGTGTACTAAAAAAGAAATAGAGAAGAAAAAACAAGCTAAACGATTAGAAAAACAAAAACGGAAAGAAGAACGCCGTGCAAATGGTGGCAGCACATCTTTTGAGGATATGATTGCTTATGTGGATGAAAATGGAATGATTACCGATACGCCTCCCGATTTGAGTGCAAAACAAGAAGTGGAAATTGAGGACATTGAGATATCTACGCCAAAAAAGGAAGAGGGAGAGGAAGAGAATGGACTGACCGGTTCCGTGGAATTCTTCAATGCCGAGAAGGGATATGGTTTTATAAAGAGTCTTGACAAGACTGACAAGTATTTTTTTCATATCAGCAATGCACCTGCAGCTATCAAGGAGGGCGATAAAGTGACTTTCGAGTTGGAACGGGGCAAGAGAGGTATGAATGCCGTGAAGATAAGTTTGGTAAAATAATAACAAATGAAAAAGTTATTGCTTTTATTCATCGCAGTGGTGTTGAGTGTCGGGAGCATGGCTCAGGGATTCAGAAGAGGTGGATTCTTCCCTCCTGATATGAATAGTCTGGCAAGCGGCATCAAAGAAAACGATACCATTAAAGTCAATTTGTTTCATGTAGGCATAGACGGCGCATTTGCTTTTAAATGCTATGTGCCTCTGTCCATGCATTTCGAATATCATAGAGTTCTTTTGGGAGTATCATTCGCATTGAACCCCGATCGCGGACTTTCTGGAAATGAAGTTGTGGCTTCCGCTGTTCCTAAAACGGCTTCTGTGAAAAACTCGGATTACTATAAAAAGATTGGAACCATTGACTTTGGTTACCGCTTGGAACGACGGTTGCTGATAGGTTTTGGTCTGGGTTATGCATGGCGGACGGACTATACCAACTATATTGACAGCTCTACGGGTTCTTCCGCTAGCACAGAAGAAAAGCAGTGTCATACTACACAATATGCGGGAAAGAAATTCGATGCCCGTTTCTTTGTTCATTACAACATGGGTTCTTTCGACAGGTGGAATTGCTATGTGAAGGCTGGTTATGATTTCGAGGCCGGCTTCCTTTGCGGTGTCGGTTTGCAATATTGAGTTTTACATAAAACGCAAGAAACCCGAAGTCTTTATCCTTTTTTGAATGGATAGTGACTTCGGGTTTCTTTTTCAATATAGTTTTCAGGCTGAGAGGGAAACTGTCTTCAGCTTCTTGCCTGTAAGATGCTGTATGTCTTTCACCATGGAATGCTCTTCCTGTGAACAGAATGTATATGCCAGACCGCTGTTTCCGGCACGTCCGGTACGCCCAATACGGTGCACGTAAGTCTCGGGAACGTCGGGGAGGTCATAGTTTATTACGACTCCTAGATTCTGTATGTCGATGCCACGTGCGGCAATATCGGTTGCTACAATGATGTTGATTGCTCCTGACTTCAAATCATTCAGTGCTCTTTGGCGGGCATTTTGTGATTTGTTTCCATGGATAGCTTCGCATTTTATTTTGTTTTTGTTCAAAGTGCGCGCTATCTTGTCGGCACCATGCTTTGTACGTGAGAATATGAGAACAGATTTGTCTGTTTGCTTGCCGAGGACCTTAATCAGCAAGTTTATCTTGTCCGGTTTTTCAACGTAGCAAAGTTTTTGTTCTATGGTATCCACTACCGATGAGGTAGGGGCTGCTTCTACTTTCGCCGGATTCCTTAGCAGGGATTTCGATATTTTCTCAACTTCAGCAGGCATGGTGGCGGAGAACAGCATCGTCTGCTTTTTCTTAGGGAGCAGAGGCAGTATTCTTCGGATATCATGGATGAATCCCATATCGAGCATGCGGTCGGCTTCATCCAGAACGAAATGCGTAAGAGCATTCAATCTGATGAACTTCTGATTGATGAGGTCCTGCAGACGTCCGGGAGTGGCGATGAGTATGTCTACGCCTTGTTTCAGGGCTTTGACTTGCGGATTCTGTGAAACACCGCCAAAGATAACGGTGTGACGCAGGCCGGTATATTTGCCGTAATCAGAAAACGATTCTTCTATCTGTATGGCCAACTCGCGTGTTGGGGTCAGTATCAAGGCTCTGATAGGGCGGATGCCGCTTTTGGAAGCACCGCTCTTCATCAGTTGTTCAATGATAGGAATGGCGAAGGCTGCGGTCTTTCCCGTGCCCGTTTGTGCTATTCCCAGTAGATCCTGTCCCAAGATGGCTACAGGGATTGCCTGTTGCTGTATAGGAGTCGGTTCTACATAATTTTTTTCCTCGAGAGCCTTCATGACAGGTTCCGAGATATTAAGTTCTTTAAATGTCATAATTTTTTGTCAAATGTTATTTTTAAGGGCCTTTCGGATGTATTGCCGATGCAATCCAGAGGCCGTTTCTCCAAACAACGGAGTGGATAATGATGTCTATTTGGGAAAGAGGCGTTTCGTGAGAGGAAAGGGCAGAAACACCCAAGCACAAAGATGATTTCAGAATAAATCCGTTTGTTTACGGCTGCAAAGTTACGCTTATTCTTCCGATTAATCTAGTAAAAGCCGATTTATTATTGTTTTTTGTGGTTCCGGGACTTTAGAACGATGGTTGATTCCTCTTTGGCTTGGTCATATGATGGATTTTCTCTTGTACCGAACGGATAGCGTTCTTTACTCCCCTCGAATAGAATTCTTTGTCGGCATTGTTCAATATGATATCCAGCTCCTGCAGCAGTTCGGGTTCTTTCAGGCAGAGCCTGTAGGCCATCTTGACAGCCAAAGCCTGTACCCCAATGCTTTCTTGAGGCATCAGCATTCTGTCCATACAAAAATTGAGCAGTTCCACGGGGAAAGGGGTGGGTATCGCCAAGTTGTAAAGGATAGACAGCAGCAGACGTTTGGAACCGCTATGCTTGCATGAAAACAGTTTCTTTATCAAATCGTCATATAAAGTATCAAACCAATCCGGATATCGTTCGCTGATTTTTTCGCAGGTCCACATGGCATGCCAGGAAATGATATGGTCTTCATCTTCCATGAGTCTGTACATATATGGAAACGTATCAGGACGTTGGGAAATATCCTCCACAAGCGATTCTATAGTTGTTTTGTAGGAAGGGCCCGCAAGTTTGTCTTTATAGGATGGCTGATTATTCATGTAAGTTATTTTCTTTTGCAATATTACTCAAAGTAAATGAGAAAACAAAATAGTTCGAGTGGACAGCCGAGAATTTATGATACGGAAGGTTTTCTGTTATTCTATGTTAAGCTATAGGGGTATCTCCGGTTATATGCGTTATGATAATAGAAAGTCTTAAATGATTTAAACGAAAAAAATATGAAGATGAAATTACATTTTGTTGTCATCATGCTGTCAGGAATCGTCATGATGTCATGTGGAAATAAAAAAGAGAACAAACTTTATCAAGTAGATATGCATACTTCAAACATAAGTATTGATGTGGACGGTACCTATGCGGGAATAATTCCTGCGGCAGATTGTCCGGGAATATTCCGAATGGTAGCATTGGGTTTCGACAAATACGAAATGTTGAACAAATATCTGGAAAGAAAAGGATTGTTTGTGGATGAAGGAGCTCTGAAACAGGTAAATGATTCTATACTGGTCGATGGCGTCCCTTACTTCGTTGGTGAAGGAATGCTTTTCAATAGTACCGATACTTTGTACAAGCTCAATGACGAAAAGAATCTTCCTGTGTTGTATAAGACACAAACCATGGTTGAGAATCGTCCGGCAGGTCAACATGCGCTTTTGAATATATATAACAAAAATGGAAAGCAGGTAGTGAAGTTTGCTTTTAAAGGCAAGGAATACCAACTTAAACCCAATGTAGAGAATATTCAAGTGAATGAGTATGTCGACGGGAAAAACAGTTTACAGATGGAAATCATTGATCCGGCTCCGGAACCGGTGACCACTCCTGTCTTTACGGATGGCAACAAAAACTATGAATTCACTCTGCTTTCACCGCTCAATTTCGTTTATACAACTTCGGAAGGCAAATACTTTGACGCAGTTTATTTTAATAACGGGAAAACCGGTTCCGTGTTCCTCCTGACGGATAAATATGGGGAATGCCATATACTTCCTCAGAAGGGAGATCACTCGGATACGACAGTCTATACCGACGGCAATATCATATGGACCGCTTCGGGAAAGAAAGCGAGCTTGAAGATTGCAGGGAAAAACTACGACTTTGTTCAGCATCCGGTTCTGAAATAAGGTTCCCGGTTAGCTGGTTACCTACGGTGGCATAAAAGTTATTCTTCTCCTGTTTCACTCTTTTTCATTTCAGAAAGGATATAATATGCATTATCAAGTGCGAAAATAGTATTGTCGCCCAACGCGTCGGCGTGCAAGATTTCCACATATCCATTTTCGTATCTTCCTTTTTCTATCTCAATGGGATGGAAGATCCATTTGCCGCCTTTCTGTGTAACAGAGAATATATATGACTTTCCGGAATCGTCCACTACTCCTTCTTCGGGTATTGCCGCCAGCTTTTTCATGTCGGAGTCTATCTTTCCGCAGAGATACATTTTGGCAATGAGTCCTTGCTTCGTCCCGTTGATGCTTGCCCGTACATGAATGGCCTTGGGGTTACTTTCGAATGTCTTTCCCACAGAATAAATCTTTCCTGTATATTTTGCTCCGGTCGTAGATTTTAAGGAAAGTGACACATCCTGGCCAACCTTAACCATGGGAACATCTTTCTCGAAGACAAGAAGGTCTGCATAAATATTGTCCATATTGACGATACGAAACATGGGCGTTTGAGAATCGGCATACTGGCCTGTCTTTACATTTATCTTTTCCACAGTGCCGTTGATGGGACTTTTGACGGCTATGTTCGAAATGACCTTGCCGTGACGCACTTGAAGCGGATTTATGCCAATGAGGCTGAGCTGTGCTTCTGTGGTTCTGAGTTCCGCCTCCAAAGAATTATACTCCGATTGCACCTGTTGGAAATCTTTCCCTGCGCCAATCTTCTCTGCATAAAACTTCTTCTGACGATTATATTCTTGCGAAACGTATCCCATGCGGTTGTATGCAGCAAGGTAGCGACTCTGCAAGTCCAGTAAATCAGGATGCGAGAGATAGGCGAGAGCTTGACCGCGCCGTACACTCTGTCCTTCTTTTACCAAAATCGATTTTACATTGGCTCCAATAAAAGGTGAAACCGAAGCTTCGCTCTGCGGCATGACCGATAAAGAGCCATTGGCTTCTATCATTCCGTAGAATTGATGAGCCGGCATTTTGCCAATCGTGACATCCAGAGATTTCTTTTGGGCATCTGTGAGTGAAACGTCAGATAAGGAAGGCTCTTTTTCTTGTTGTTCTGAAACGGCAGCATCGTTTGACTGCACGTCTTTTCCTTTGCATCCGGACAGAATGACTGATGCCAGAATGGCTGTATATATTAATTTGTATTTCATTTTTCTTCAGTTTTAAGTGATTAATAACAATATTCTAAATTAAATTTCGTGTTCAGATATTCGCTATAACAATTCCAGTAGTCGAGCCGGATTTGAGTGGCATCCTTCATATTCTGGATAAAACCGAGATAATCGGTAGCCCCTTTTCTGTAATATTGTATTGCGGCCTGTTGCTGTTCTTTAGCTAAAGGAAGTGCTGTCTCGAAATAGTATTTAAGTGAAGTCTTCCATTTCTCATACTGACCTGTGGCGGCACTTTGCCGGGAAGTCAATTCGCGTTGCTGGAGGTCGTAATTCTGCCTGGCAACATCGCGCTGGGTCTTTGCAAACTTAGTACGTCCTGTTTGTGCACCAAAGAACAACGGTAAACTGATACCTGCTTGATAGGAATAGTATCCCGTTGCAGAGCCTATCTTTTGTTTTCCATACTCTACGAAAAATTTAGGAAAGAATTCAGATATCTCCATTTTATATTTGCTGTCGGCCAGTTTCATTCTTTCATCTGCGAGTTGCAGCATGGGATGTAAATCCGATGATCGGATAGCTTCCGTCGACATGGCAGCAACGCTGCCATCTGTCGTGTAAGAAGTATTTTCTCCAAGCCAGCGATTCAGATTTTTTAATGCAATTTGTTCGTCTTGTATAGCCTGCTGCCTGGTCAGTATGATTTGTCGTGCCTGATTTTGAGCAGAAAGGTATTCTAATTTCGATGTTGCTTCCGTCTCATAGCGTAACTTTGCCGCTTTCTCGAAATCCCGATATATTGAGTCTAGCTCATCATAAACCAATCGGCGTTGGTGGGCAACATAGGCAGTTCCATAATCGATACTTACTTCACGGCGAAGTTCCCGCTCTGCAACTTTTACTTGTATATCGGAAACATTTGCTTGTTTGTTATAATACTTGGAACGTGCACCTATTCCTAAAATATCAAGATTTTGTCTGACAGAAATCAACGTTGTTATAGCATCGTTGCCTTTCCCTTTCTCTTCTGCGCCGGTGGATATTTCCGTGGCACCAATATCCCATGCTGAAGATTTCAGTTGCTTTTGAGCTTTGGCTTCCAGTCTGGCGGCTTTCACTGAAGGATAACTCTCAAGGGCCATCTGTACAGCCTTGTCAAGAGAGAGAGGTTGTTGGGCATGGACTGTCGATGGCATTATCAATAATATTACAGACGCTATTGCCGCTGCCGTGTTTTTGTGATGATAGTGTTTCCCTATTCTCTCCTCTAAGGCATACAATATAGGTACAATAATCAAGGTGAGTAACGTAGCACTAAACAGACCGCCTATGACAACTGTTGCCAACGGCCTTTGAACTTCTGCACCGGACGAACTTGATACGGCCATAGGGAGAAATCCCAACATTGCGGCTGTGGCGGTAAGGAGTATCGGCCGCAGTCTCTCGCGTGTTCCTTGTTTAATACGCTCCAGCACGTTTGTCATGCCTTCTTCCTTCAATGAATTAAATCTGTTTATCAAGACGAGTCCGTTGAGCACTGCAACTCCGAACAGAACTATAAACCCTACGCCGGCCGAGATACTGAATGGCATACCTCTTAACACTAGAGAGAAAATGCCTCCGATGACAGCAAGAGGTACAGCCATGTAGATCATTAAAGCTTGTTTGACTGATTTCAAAGCAAAATAGAGCAGGATGAAAATGAGCAGCATCGCTATCGGCATGACAATCATTAAGCGGGCTTTAGCATCCTGCAGATTCTGAAATTCTCCTCCGTATGTAATACGATAACCTGCCGGAAGCTTGAGCTCCTTGTCAAGTTTTTTTTGAATTTCTTCAACAAGAGATTGCACATCTCTTCCGCGCACATTCACTCCTACATATATCCTTCGGGAAGCCTGGTCTCTGGAAATCTGCATAGGTCCCGGCTGATAACTGATATCTGCTACTTCCTTCAACGGGATGAGTTGCCCGCTCGGCAAGTCTATATACAGATTCTTCAAATCATCTATGCTTTTGCGCTCTTTCTGGGAAAGACGTATGACCATATCAAACCGTTTCTCTCCTTCGAAAATCACTCCCGCCTTGCTTCCTGCAAAAGCGGCGCTCACATATTGGTTAAGTTTTGCTATATTCAATCCATATTGTGCAATCTTTGGATGATCGTATTTTACTGTTATTTGCGGAAGTCCTGAGGTTCGCTCCAGCGATACATCTCCCGCTCCTTTAATCTTGCTGATGATATCAACCATTTTTTCGCCCAGTTCATTCAGCTTGTCAAGGTCGTCACCGTAAAGCTTCACGGCAACATCTTCCCGGATACCGGTCAGCAATTCATTAAATCGTAACTCCACAGGTTGTGAAAAAGAAAAGTTCAGGCCGGGAAGCACGCTCAACTTCGTCTTAATCTTTTCTATCAACTCTTCTTTCGATTTTGCCGATGTCCATTTGTTCATATCTTTTTCCAAAATGATAAAACTGTCCGTGTAGTCAAATCCCATCGGGTCAGTCGGTATGTCGGCAACACCTATGCGGGCGCATACGGTTTTGATTTCGGGAAAGCTTTTGAGTAATAATCGTTCCACTTCTTCTTCACGTTTGATGGTCTCGGAAAGGGAACTCCCGGGACGCAGGAATGTCTGCATGGCAATGTCTCCTTCATCCAGACTGGGAACGAATTCGCCACCCATACGGCTGAATGTGATTCCGGTAACGGTAAAAAGAGCAATGGCGCAGATGAGAATTATTTTCTTGTGACCGAGAGAAAAGAACAGAATAGGTTCATATAGAGCGTGTATTTTGTTCATTATTTTCGAACTGAATCTTTCGAGTCTTTGCTCAAAATGTGCAAACCGACTGTCGGGATTCCGAGAGGGGCGCATGAGCAGGGAAGAAACCATGGGCACATAGGTAAGGCATAGAATGATGGCACCCAATATGGCAAATGAAAATGTATATGCCATGGGCTGGAACATCTTGCCGCTGATGCCCGAAAGAAACAAAATGGGGGTGAAGACAATAAGTATGATGAGCTGTCCGAAGAAGGCCGAATTCATCATTGTGGAAGCCGACTCAAAACTGATTTTGTCCATCATATCCTGATTGAGTTTCGTTTGTTTGCCTACTACGGATTCTATCTTATGAGTAATGCCTTCCACGATGATTACCGCACCATCCACTATAATACCGAAGTCAATGGCACCCAGACTCATCAAGTTTGCCCATACTCCAAACAGACGCATCAGGATAAAGGCAAAGAGAAGAGCAAGCGGAATGACGGATGCAGTTATTATGCCGCCCCTTATATTCCCCAAAAGCACTACAAGAACAAAAATAACAATCAGAGCACCTTCTATCAGATTACGGGCAATGGTCGTGGTGGTTCTTTCGATGAGATTGGAACGGTCGAGAAACGGCTTGATCACAATGCCGGCAGGCAATGATTTCTGAACAGACTTCATTCGTTCCTTTACTTCTTTTACGACTTTATCGGAATTGGCTCCTTTCAACATCAGAATCATTCCCCCAACAGCCTCATGTCCATCCTGAGTGAATGCTCCATAACGCACTTGTTCTCCGAATTTTACCTCTTCGGCCACATCGCGTATCAAAATCGGTATGTCGTTTTCATTCTTCACTACGATGCTGTTGATATCGTCCACAGACTTCACCAATCCTTCACCGCGTATGAAATTGGCCATGTGGTCCTTTTCGATGTATGCCCCGCCTGTATTAACGTTATTTCTGCTGAGGGCTTCGAATACTTCGGACATCGTTACATTCATGGCATTGAGTCGCTCGGATGAAAGTGAAATTTCATATTGTTTGATGCTTCCTCCGAATGAATTGACATCGACCACTCCCGGAATCATGGCCATTTGACGCTTTACGATCCAATCCTGAATGGTGCGTAACTCCTGCGGGGAATATTGGGAATTATTCTTTGGAACTAGAGTATATTGGAATATTTCTCCGAGGCCTGTTGTGATAGGTCCCATTTCGGGTGTGCCAAAACCTGCAGGTATTTGCTCTTTCACTTCGCTCAATTTTTCTTGAACTAATTGGCGGGGCCTGTATGTCCCCATATCATCGTCAAAGATTACCGTAACGACTGACAGCCCGAATCTGGATATGGAACGTACATCTTGCACGCCTGGCAAATTGGACATGGCTAATTCTACGGGATACGTAACGAACTGCTCTATATCTGCCGTTGACAAGTTCTCGGATGAGGTGATTACCTGCACTTGGTTGTTGGTAATGTCAGGTGTGGAATCTACGTTGATGGTGTGTAAAGAGTAAAGTCCTCCTCCTATGATTACTAATAATAGTAATAGAACGACAAATTTATGCTGTATGGAATATGAAATGATTTTATTGATCATGTTTTTTAGTTTTTTTTATTAGGATGGCTCATTGGATTCCGACACCGCCTATGGATTAAAAATCGAGAACATCAACAAGTATAAACTCATTGATTGCTTGACACTGCATCTGATTTTTTTAATCCGACACGATGAGGGTTACATGTTCTTTGCCATGTTATTGTAAGAACAATATTATGCGGCTGTGAAAGGGGGTGCTCTTCTGGGACAGACAGCCATTCCTGTTCTGCTTACCAGCACGGAGGTGCCTTCAGAACTATCAATGCTATTGTTGTCGGGATGATAGGACTTGTTTATCGTATTTGTCAATATCGCGGACAAGTTCGGAATCTGGAATATCGAGGCGTATGTTGCATATTGCACATCCTTTATGTGGTCAATGAAGTTATGTTTTTGTTGTAAAGGACATCCGTCTTCTTCATTATCCTCCGGGTTTGAGGTATGCCGACTGTCGGTGTTGCCGTCCATGGCACAAATATCCTGAGTCATACATATTCGATGATCATGATGATGGTGCATGACAAAGGGATTCAGTATCACCGTAATCATTGCAAGCCAAATAAATAATATGTATAATACTCTTTTCATTTTGACATCAAAAGTAGAAAAGAGTTTCTGCAACTTGATTGCAAAAATGTCCGTTCGGCCTTTTTTTTTAGATTTATTAGTAATTATTTTGTTTTACTGCATTAAAGAGTGCTGTTATTGAATTGTTACGGATTGCGTCTTGATATAAAGATGTTGATGACGATTATAATTATTAACGCTACGAGACTTTTTTTGCTTTCTATTTTAAACTCTTTTAATTTGTTTCTTTTTCAGCGGCTTTAAAAGAACACTACTTTTGCATCCGAATTTTTATTGATTATAAAATATGAGTAAGCAAGTGCTTATGCTAGTTGTCGGCATCATGCTGATGACAGCGGGATGCAAATCGAAAACAGAGAAGGATGTAACAGCTGTTTACACAGCTACTACTCCGGAAATAACCAGTACCTTCATCTCGAAGGACTATGTGGCCAACATCCAGTCGGAGAAGAACATCGAGATAAGGGCTCAGAAAGGCGGTATCCTGGAAGATATCTATGTTGACGAAGGACAGACAGTGAAAGCGGGACAACTATTGTTCCGCATAACAACCGTCGGTGCTCAGGAAGAGTTGGAAAAGACCAAGGCGGAAACAGAACAAGCCCGCATTGATTTGCAGAACACTTCTATGCTGGCAGTGAATGATATCGTGTCCAAGAATGCGCAAAAAATGGCAAAAGCCAAGTTGAATGCGGCAATGGCTGATTATCGGCTTGCCGGTCTTCAGAAAAAGCTGTCTCTCGTTCGGGCTCCGTTTTCCGGCATCATTGGCAGGATTCCCAATAAGAAGGGAAGCATGATTCAGGAAGGTGACTTGCTTTCCAGTCTTTCAGACAATAACAATATGTATGTTTACTTCAATGTTTCCGAACCTGAATATCTCGATTATCAGCAGCATGCATCCGAGCGGGACAAGCTTCCGCTCACGCTTGTTCTGGCAAACGGGACACGCTTTGGTGCTCAGGGACATTTCCAGAATGTGGAAGGGGAGTTCGATAAGGGTACGGGAAACATTGCTTTTCGTGCCAAATTTCCTAATCCCGACCATCTTTTGCGAAACGGTGAAACAGGTACGGTGAGAATGGATATCCCGGTCAGGAATGCAATGATTATTCCTCAGCAAGCCACCTATGAGATACAGGACCAAAAATATGTTTTTGTGGTCGATACCCGTGGTTATGTACATGCACGTCCTATCAAGGTAGCTTTTGCAAAGCAGGATATCTTTGTGGTTTCGGAAGGTTTGTCGAAGAATGACAAAGTCCTTATTGATGGAGTAGAGAAAGTGAACGACGGTGATCGCATCTCTTATCGCTATAAGAGTCCGGCTGCTGCCATACAGTCTGTCAAACTTAAAGCCAACTAAAGATGTTCAAGATATTTATTCGCCGACCGGTTCTTTCAATCGTCGTCTCCCTTCTTATTGTTTTTATTGGAGTATTGTCACTTTTCAATCTGCCAATCACTCAATATCCGTCTATTTCGCCTCCTAAGGTGAATGTGGTGGCCAACTATCCGGGAGCTAATAATGAACTGTTGATTAAGTCTGTGGTTATTCCATTGGAACAGGTATTAAACGGTGTGCCGGGCATGAAATATATTGAATCCAATGCCGGCAATGACGGAGAAGGAGAAATCAATGTCGTGTTCAAGTTGGGTACTGATCCGAATGTGGATGCCATCAATGTGCAGAACCGAGTATCGGCTGCTACGAACAAACTTCCTGCAGCTGTTGTGCGTGAGGGAGTAAAGATTTCCCGTGAGGAACCGAATATCCTGATGTATATCAACCTTTACAGCGATGATCCGAAGGCAGACCAGAAATTCTTGTTCAACTATGCTGATATCAACATATCACCGGAATTGCAACGTGTGGACGGTGTGGGTGATCTGGATATCCTTGGTACGCGTAACTATGCCATGAGAATTTGGCTCAAGCCCGATAAACTCACTGCTTACAATCTGTCGGCAGATGATGTGAATCAGGCTTTGGAGAGTCAAAGCATAGAAGCTTCGCCCGGTAAATTGGGTGAGAGTTCGGGAAAGCGTCCGGAAAGTTTCGAATATGTATTGAAGTATCCCGGCCGATATACAACACCTGAAGAATATGGCAATATCATCTTGAAGTCCAACTCCAATGGGCAGTTTGTTCGCTTGAAAGATGTTGCCGACATAGATTTCGGCAGTGAGATGTATGATATCTATTCCACTCTGAACGGTCATCCCTCTGCGGCTATCACGCTGAAACAGGCATACGGTTCCAATGCCCGTGATGTCATTCAGAACGTGAAGAAAACAATGACACGGCTTCAGAAGAATATGCCTAAGGGCATGCATTATGAGGTGAGCTATGACATCAGCCGTTTTCTGGATGCATCCATAGAAAAGGTTATCCATACGCTTGTTGAGGCTTTCTTTCTGGTCGCCATAGTGGTCTTTATCTTTTTAGGTGATTGGCGTTCGGCCATTATTCCATGCTTGGCCATACCGGTGTCACTCGTAGGCAGTTTGGCGGTGATGCTGGCTTTTGGCATCACACTCAATATGATATCGCTTTTTGCCCTTGTAATGGCTATCGGTATTGTGGTAGATAATGCTATCGTGGTGATTGAAGCTGTGAATGTGAAAATGTTCAATGATAATTTGTCACCACTTGAAGCTACAGAAGCAGCTATGAAGGAGATAAGCGGTGCCATCATCGCCATAACACTAGTCATGGCGTCAGTATTTATTCCCGTTGCCTTTATGGGCGGACCGGAAGGCATGTTCTATCGCCAGTTCTCCATTACCATGGCATCAAGTATCATCCTTTCAGGTTTCGTGGCATTGACACTCACCCCGGCGCTGTGTGCATTGATACTGACTAGGGAACAGGAAAAGCATATGAAGAAATCCTGGTTGCACAAATTATTGGATAAATTCAATGCCGGTTTTAATAAAGGTATCGGCGGTTACCGCAAAGTATTGGAACGCACCATTTCGAATAAATTCGTTACGTTGCCTTTGCTTCTGGTACTTTGTGTCATAGCCTTTTTTGTGAGCAATTTTCTTCCTTCGGGCTTCATCCCTGAAGAAGATCAGGGCATGATATATGCTGTCATAGAGACGCCACCGGGATCAACAATAGAAAGAACCAACAAAGTGGCTTATGAGTTGCTTAACATCGCCCGAAACGAAGAGGGAGTGGAAAGTGTTTCTTCTTTGGCCGGTTATGAGATTCTTTCTGAGGGTACCAGCGCCAATTCCGGTTCTTGCCTGATTAATCTGAAATCATGGAAAGACCGTAAACATTCGGCTAAGGAAATTATTGATGATTTGCAGAAGAAAAGCCGGACAATAACCGATGCCGACATTGAATTCTTCCAACCGCCTTCAATACCGGGTTATGGCGCCGCTTCAGGATTTGAACTCCGCTTGCTCGATAAAACCGGTAATAATGATTACCACCAGATGGAGAAGGTGAGCAAGGACTTCGTCAAAGAGTTGAACAAAAGACCGGAGATTGGTTCGTCTTTTACTTTTTATTCAGCTAGTTATCCGCAATATATGCTGCGTGTGAACAACGAAATTGCTGAGCAGAAAGGGGTCACTATAGGTACGGCCATGGATAACCTGTCAACCATGATTGGATCTGACTATGAAACAGGATTCATCCGTTTTGGCAAGCCTTATAAGGTCATCGTACAAGCTAGTCCTCAGTATCGTGCGTTTCCGGAAGATCTGATGGGACTCACCATCAAGAATGATAAAGGTGATATGGTACCTTATGCCGACTTTATGCAGTTGCAGAAAGTTTATGGCATGAGTGAAATTACGCGCCACAATCTTTATAACTCTGCCGAGGTGAGCGGATCATCTGCTCCGGGATACAGCAGCGGTCAGGCAATCAAGGCTATTGAACAGGTGGCCGAACAGAGTCTGCCGCATGGCTTTGACTATGACTGGGCAGGTATCTCCAAAGATGAAGTCGATCAGGGAAATCAGGCGATACTGATATTTATTGTCTGTCTGGTTTTCGTGTACCTTATTCTTTCCGCACAATACGAGAATTTCCTTCTTCCGTTTCCTATCATTGCTTTCTTGCCGGCAGGAATTTGCGGTGCTTTTATTTTATTGAAAATCATGGGTCTGGAGAATAATATCTATGCACAAGTAGCGATGGTGATGCTGATAGGATTGCTAGGCAAAAATGCCGTGCTGATGGTGGAATATTCTGTACAGCGCAGAAATCTGGGGATGGATGTCCGTCAGGCAGCCATAGAAGGTGCCATTGCACGATTCCGTCCAATCCTGATGACCTCTTTTGCTTTTATTGCCGGTCTTCTTCCTCTGGTGGTAGCTACCGGAGCAGGAGCTGTGGGTAATCGTACCATCGGCAATGCAGCAGTAGGTGGCATGCTGTTTGGTACATTCTTTGGACTTATCCTCATTCCCGGACTCTATTATATCTTCGGAACGATGGCCGAGAAAGTGAAGATGGTGAAATATCAGCGTAACAAACCATTGACTGAAAAAAAGGACTTAAAGTATAAGAAATGAAAAGAAAATACATTCCATATATAATGGTCATGCTGGCACTGGTCATCACCGGTTGCAAGACTCCGCAGGCTACCAGCATGACTGATCGCGTGAAGGCTCAATTGCCTTCCCGCTTCCCGCAGGACAGTGTGACAGGAGAGACTTCTGTTGCTACCCCATGGCGGCAGTTTTTTACCGATCCTTCTTTAATATCTCTCATAGATACGGCATTGACCAATAATCAGGATCTCCGGATTACCCTTCAGCAGATAGCCATGGCAAAGAGCAATGTGCTTTATCAGGAAGGGCAGTTGATTCCTATTGTTTCAGCAGGAGGCGGTGTGGGTGTTTCAAAGGCCGGTCGCTACACCAGTGAAGGAGCAGGAAATGCCACTACGGAGATTAAGCCGGGAAAGGCTACACCCGATCCGTTGATGGATTTTCGGCTTGGAACTTCAGTGGATTGGGAAGTGGACTTGTGGCACAAATTGAGTTCAGGGAAACGTGCTGCGGTGGAACACTATCTGGCTACAGTTGAAGGTCGCAATGCCGTATTATCTTCACTCATTTCACAAGTAGCGGGTAACTATTACCATCTGCTTGCCTTAGACAATAAACTGGATGTGATACACCAGTACATTGATTTGCAGAGGAAAGCTGTGGATATAGCCAAAATCCAGAAAATGGCAGATGCAGATACAGAGTTGGCCGTCGAGAAGTTCGAAGCGGAACTGGCCAAGGCACGTTCCGAAGAGTTCACTTTGCGACAAGAAATTACAGAAAGCGAGAATAATCTTAATTTGTTACTTGGCCGTTATCCTACAGCTATCCAGCGTGATAAATCGACTTTCCTTTCTTCCAGCCTGCAAAGTGTCATGACCGGCATTCCTTCGGAATTGCTCTATAACAGGCCCGATATCCGGCAGGCAGAGCATGAATTGGCTGCAGCTAAATGGAATGTAAAAGCTGCACGCAAGGAGTTTCTTCCTTCACTCAATATCTCGGCGACATTGGGATTGGATGCTTTCAACCCTACCTATCTTACCCGGATACCCAAATCGTTGGCATTCAGTGTGCTCGGTGGACTTTCGGGACCTCTTATCAACCGCAAAGCCATTCAAGCCAACTTTCAGGCGGCAGATGCCCAGCAAATTCAGGCTCTGTATGAATATGACAAGACTTTGCTTACGGCTTATTCGGAAGTATGCACCTTGATGTCGAAGATTAAAAACCTCGACCAGTACTATCAGCTGAAAGAAGAAGAGGCTCATAAGCTCGATCAGTCGATAAACGTCGCCCGTCAGTTGTACATGAACAACCGTTGCACTTATCTTGATGTTTTGATGGATCAGCGTGATGCCTTGGATGCAAAGATGGAACTTCTGGAAGCCAAAGAGCAGCAACTTTCCGGTATGGTTGATGTATATCGTAGTTTGGGAGGAGGGCAGGATGCTTCGGAATCTGCAAAGGATGTAGGGAAAGAATAGATGAATCTATCTGTTTCGGCTCTCTTTCTGCAGATATCTTTTATATAAATACTGCGTTCATTTGCCTCGCTTTTCATTTTCTCTACCTATCAGCCATACGCCTGAAAAAACGAGAAGAATGGCCAGACCCTGGCTCCACTTAAATATGCCGATACCCATTAATATACTTACTACAACGGCTACAATAGGCTGCACGTAGTTGTAGATACTCACGATGGTAGGGGAGAGTGTTTTCAGTGCTTTTATGATGATGAGGTAGCCAAGGAACGTCCCGAAAATAATGACAAAGCCAGTCTCCAGCCATGCTGTTGTGGTAATTGCCATAAAGTCGGTATGAAATACGTGCCAGAAAGTAAATGGCCAAATAAGGACTGTTCCCCACAGAAACAACCATTTGTTTGCCGTAAAGACACTATACTTCTTAGTAAAATTGGTAAACAGAATAAGGAAGAGGGCATAGAATGTCTGTGAACTGATTACAATAAGATCTCCCCAAATGTTTCCTACCTTGCCGTTATTTGACTTTACACTGGTTGTGATGAGAATGATAGCTCCCAGACAACCGACGCAGATTCCAAAAAGTTTTTTCCAGCTTACCGGTTCTTTTATTATCAGAAAGGAGAGAATCAAAGTGATAATAGGTGTGGCTGTCGTTTCAATGCTGGCGTTTGCGGGAGATGTGAGTTGTAATCCTACCATAAATAAACATTGGTTGAGAATAAGACCTAAAATGGCTGCCCACGCAAAATGAAACTTATCCTTCAACGGTACTGGTTCCCTTTTTACAAAAAGTGATGCAATCCAAAAAACAATACAAGTTCCGAGAACACGGAACGAAATAAGATTGACACTGTCGATTCCATGCAGCATGGCGTCTTTTCCCAGGGGTGAGAGCAGTCCCCAGAAAATACATGCGCAGAACATGCATAAATGAGCTTTCAGATTCTGATGATTTTTCATTTGTATCATGGTGGACTATAATATTATTATTTGATACCGGCTGCAAAAGTATTGTTATCCGGTGAATAAGCCGTTGTACAAAAAGGAATAAATATGGTAAAATAAGGAATCTTGTTTCTTTTGTACCTTGATTTTCCTCAAATAATCCGGGATATTTCTCAATATTACAATATTATACGTTACCTTTGCTCATCATGAATATGCCTGATTATCCACCACGCAGTCATGTCATATCCGGAGAATCTCCGAATGATGATTTTGAACTTGAAAAAATGCCGCAGTTCTTTGATGCTAACCGTGACCATCCCTTTCATCCTCACATCCACAATTTCTATCAGATAGTGTGGTTCATCAAAGGAGTTGGCAGGCATTATGTTGATTTCCATGAATATCCGATAGAAGATAATATGTTATTTTTCGTCTCTCCCGGACAGATTCATTGGTTTGATGAAAACTCACGTTTCGATGGAATTATCATTCATTTCAACGGACGTTTTCTATCTGATGAAAGGCAAAACGACAACGTATTCTTGAAATACAATATCTTCAATGCTTTTGATGCCAAGCCTTGCTTTAAGGTTTGTGATGCATGTGCCCGGTTTCTGTCAAGTATTGTAGAGGAGATACAAGAAGAGCTCACCCATAAGAATGATTTTGCCCATTCTGAATATCTGAACCATCTGATTAAATTGTTCCTTATTCAGATACAGCGAATGGGAACCCGTGAGAGTAATATACAGCTGCAGCCTAACAACAGCACCCATCGTACTTTTGTCAAGTTTCGCCAGATGATTGAGAACCATTATCGCCATATTCATACAGCCAAGGAATATGCCCTTTATATGAATATCACGACAAGAACCTTATATAACAATGTGATGGAGGTAGCACATATCACACCCCTGCAGATGATTGACAATCGCATTATTCTTGAGTCTAAGCGCATGTTGAAACATACGAGTTTGAGAGTGAAAGAGGTGGCCTACCAGTTGGGTTTTGAAGATCCGTCATATTTCGTGAAATTCTTCAAGAAACAGGTCGGTTGTCTTCCCTTGGAATTTAGGGAAAGGGACACAAACGGTATAATCAGTAAAATACAATAGAATATCGGGAAATATTCGGGAACATTCTCTTTGAAAGGAGAATGGTACATTGGCATCACGTTCCTGATAATCCTAATAAACATTTTTATTTCCAGTACTACGAGTGATGATTCAAATATATTTCTTATATTTGACATTCGATGAAAAAACATTATAACGATGAAAAATTCAAAGGCTCGGGTAGTATTTATATTATCACTCTTTCTAATACAATATATGAGTGCCGGCACGCTTGATTCCGACAATTCAAAAGAAGCTTGCAGTATATTTAACCGCACATATCAGATGGTGTTCGGCCCTGAGGGCTCTATGTTGCATTACAATGTGAATATCATAGGTATCTATAAGACGTCCGGCGATATCTGTTATAAAGGAAAGAAAATGAGGTATGGTGAGGAACGGTACGCCTCATGGAACGACGGGGTAACTGCCTATATGGTGGATAAGAAATTAAAAAAGGTCGAAATTTATAAAGCGGATTCCGATAAAAAAGACAAATATTTGTCCAAGTTCAAGTTCAATTTGAATGATTTTGAATATAGTTGGAGTCCGGCAAAGGAGGGGTTCTTGTTGAGAATGAAGTTGAAAAATGCGAGGTTTATGGGTATCCGTGAAGTGGAAGGACTTATAGAGAGAAAGACGTATAATCCTATCAGCCTGCGAATTAAAGTGGCTTTCTTTTGGACGACAGTGAAAATCTCCGATTTTAGAAGTGGCAATATCAATGACCAGGTTTTCGTCTTCCCTTTCCAGCAGTTTAAAGACTATAAAATCATTGATAAAAGAAATGAAAACTGATAGACAGTAGAAGTGTTGCCCTGATGACATAAATGAACTAAACTCTCAGAATTTTCTCCGAGCCGAAAACCGAAAACGGCTTGCATGCTTGCATCATTCTTACGGTTGAGTCCCAATTGCATTATGTAAATGCTTATGAATGAAGTCTTAACGGTATAAAATGATTTTGTGTACCGAGAATTGATTTGAAAGAAAAAATCTACTCAGGAATTTTTTTATAAAAGCATTCTAACCATTCTAACTTTTTGATTTATTACATTATTAATCAGCAGAATATGAGTTAGAATGCTACTAAAATACATTCTAACTCCATTCCAACCATTCTAACTCTGTTCCAACTTTCATCAAAATATTGTTTCAATAGTTTAGTTTTCACGAGGTTCTGATTGAAAAGTCATCTGCCGCATAGCGGATAATCATCTGCCCGATATCAGATAATTGTCTGCTATGCAGCAGATGATTGTCTGGTTATGACCGTACATTTAAATAATCATCGGGAAATTTGGTTTTCTCAACTATTTGGGCCATATTTGAAAAACTATTGCGGAGCAGAGGTTTGAAGAGTTTCGGAATATGCCCCATATTGGGGATAAAAGAGATAAAAAGATTTTTTCTGTTAAACAGATTTTAATTATTATGGCAAAAAAAGAATATATTTTGGCCAACAAAAGTTGGCTGGCAGAGAAAGCCCGGGAGAACGGAGTGAAAGCACTTCCGAATGGCATTTATTACAAAGTGTTGGCAGAGGGCGACGCTGATGGTAAGCAACCGACAGAACGCAGCATAATTACGGCTCACTATACAGGTAGGACTATTGACGGAAAGAAGTTTGACTCTAGCCGTGGAGGTCTTCCTCTGACTTGTCGCCTACGTGATTTAATCGAAGGATGGGTGATTGCCATGCAACAAATGTATGTGGGCGATAAGTGGGAAGTCTATATTCCAGCTGAAATGGGTTACGGAGGATCCTCACAACCTGGTATTCCCGGCGGTTCCACATTGATTTTCGAAATTGAATTGCTTGATGTGGATTGAAAGTCGGGAGTTAGATAACAGCTGAGTTCAGCTCTTTTTCAAGAGTTAAATTTGAGTGATGTGCCAAATTGTTTAATGAGAAAAGTGCAATTAGTTTTTCTCTAAAATCTTATCCAGTTCCTTGACTATCAACATCGGGTCTTCATTAATTGCCTTTGTTGTCAAAGTGCCATTCTCCAATTCTTTTGTAAGTTCGGGATACTCCTCAAAAGAATTCGCCATTTTGCTCTTCGATTTGCGGAAGATAGTGCCGAAATTCAAGTAGGGTCTGGCTACTTGCGAATCGGTCAATTTGTAATATGCGAAAGGTTCTACGTTCCATGCTACACTATTGAAAACCCAAACGTACCCGATATATCCATTCACATATTTGCCTTGATAGGCAAGGAGCAACATCCTGGGATTATCGGAAATACTGCCCTTACCACTATGCATACTGCTTAAAACGCGCAACGGAACGACCTCTACCGGTTTAATGGAATCATTATCTGACAACAAAAACAGTCGTTCCACTTGGTTAAAACTATACTTTGATTTCTTCCCTTTGACTTCAGAACTGACGGCTACAATGGTATCACGATCGGTCAACTCAGAACGCAAAAAGCCTTCAACGACAGTGCTGTCTTTTAATAAAAGTTTCACCTTGACAGGCCCTTGCTTGGCAGAAGACACTGAACATATCATAAGCACGGCAATTATTAGCAGAAAAGTTTTTTTCATTTCATTCCATTTTAATTTATGAGCAAAGGTATGCTAAACGCATTAAAGAATATATTATTTAAGCTATATTAACCTGCTATGTTCTTGTATGACTATTATAATGGATTTCTTAAATTTCATAATCAATGTGATATTTGTTTGGCATCATAATTGATAGAGGAGTTTCTTTATTAGAAAAGGGCAATTGCTATTATGTAGAAAATGATCGCTTGTATTATATAACTAAAAAAGGGTGCATCGTTATTAACATGCACCCTAGTTCAGAAATTATATGTTTTCGCTGTTATTTTATATTTCTAACTTCAATATCATAATTGAGATTTGACAGGGATTCTCCATTTACAGCTGTGAGTTGGAGACTGAGCTTTAGGATATTGCCGTCTATACTTGATGAAACGACAGTGAAACTTGGATGTTCTAAATAGACATCTCTAATCTCGCCATTGCCATATAGAGCTGTATATTGGTCGTTCCATTCCAACTTATATATGCCTTTGTTCCGGCTAATGCTAAATTGGAGTTTCTTTATCCAAGTAGCGATTGTGGCTTTTAGAAATTCATTTCTTTTATCTGCTGTTTTGGTGGTGAGAGATTTGCTCTTCATATAGTCTTCTAGCGAGCTTGAGGATACTAGTAGCAATTCATTCTTCAAGTCGGAAAGCGGTTTGAATCCAGATATGTTTTTGTGGAGATTGGTAATCAACTCTCCATTTTTGACATTCTGGAATTGAACGTTTAACCCGATACTGTTGGAATGATTGTCTTCGTAGGAATCGGCATCTAGAATCGCCGCATAGTGTGTGCGGTCATACTCAAGCAGCCCTTGTACAAATTCTCCTAGACGATTGAAAACTCCACGCATATAGCGTTTAGAAATGAAGTCGCTATTAAGAGTGATTTTCATTCCATAGTGCGTCTCTTTGTCGAATTCAAGACTGCTTACAACAGAGCTTTTAATGGATTGATACTCTGTGCGGAATGTTATGGTGTTATTAGCTCCGAAAGCAATATCTTTAATACTAATTCCGTTGACTTCTTCAGGTGTGAGCAGTCTGTGCTGACCGCCCGTAGATGAAGCGTAGAAGTTTACGAATTTCTTCAGATATTCGACAGAGAAAAATGCAGGGTCCTTATCAAGTAGTAGTTTGTCTAGATTAAAATCTTTGAGATATACGCTAGGATCTACCGACCATTGCGCATATCCTCTACTACCAATTTCGTAGGAGGTAAGGGAAACTGAAGTTTTTGCGAAGCCAGAAAATTCGGTATCTTTAGCAAAATGGTTGTTATTGACAGTTCCCTTGATGTGAAGTTTCAATGTGCCACTTTGATCATCAGAGGAAATAACCTCAACGATGTCAATTTTGATTTTTTTAGAGTTGATACTTTTTTCTACACCTATTTTCTTGATTTGGTCAAGGGCGGCACTTACCCTCTTGGCTTTGTCGAATTCAAAATAGGTTTCTAAGTCATTGATACTAACTTCGATTGCCGATGCAGGCACTTTAGTGAAACCTACGAATTCAAATATTACGGAATATGCTTTACGATTAATAGATCCTTCAAATTGCAATTTAAATGTACCATTCACATTGTCGGAGGATATTTCAGTAATTTTAGTAACTGTGATTTTTTTGGAATTAATCGTTTTTTCTTCACCTGTGGCTTTGATTTGATTCAGCGTTGCATCCACAGTTAAGCCACGGTCAAATGTAAAATAACTTTCCAAGTCATTGATTTTGACTTCTAGCTCAGGTGTGGGCTTATGTGGTTCTGTGGACTCATTAGAACAAGATATCAGAGACAAGATAATGAAGGTGAAAAATAATAGATTCTTCATTGTTATTATGTTTTTTTGTGATTAAATACTAAAATAAAGTAGAGCATAGGGTGCAAATTTAATGCAAAAAAGCCTGATTTCCAAATAACTATTGAAAGATGGTTCAGAATTGTTTATGCAACTTATGGCTTATTGTCTTGCTACCTAAGTCTACATCGCCCCGGCATATTCAAGACAACATCCATGTGTTCGATTTTGAATTGTCTGAAAGCGAAATGAAGGCAATACGCAAACTTGATACAGACAAATGCTTCTACAGCCCCAATGACGGTTCTAACGGTGAAATGCTGCTGAGAAACTGCAAGATAAACGATTAGTGTTCCCTAGATGGACTGTAAAATTTGTGAAATTCAGATGAAAAAAATTTTAGATATGAATATGCCTGAGTACTCGGAAGAAGTGAAAGAAATTATACGTTGCAAGAAATTGTGTTTCAGAATCAATGGTTTGGAGCCTGGTTCTGGACAAATCAGCGTTTTGCAGAAAGAGCTGTTCAATGGCGGATTACCAAAGGGTGCCGCGCTTATGCCTCTTCAACAGATGGATCGCGCAAACTGCATTACTATTGGGGAGAAAGTTTTTATAAACCATAGTTTTGTGACGGTGGCTATCGGTGGCATCCGAATAGACGATGAGGTGATGGTTGCGCTATGTGTGAAGATCCTCACCCCAATCATGATTTTATGGACCGTAATACGCTTCATGTTAAATCCGTTCATATCAAACGCAATGTCTGGATTGGGGCTGGTGCAACGTTATGCCCGGGAATCACTGCCGATGAGAATTCAGTAGTTGCTGCAGGCACAGTTGTCACGAAAGACGTTCCTGATAATGTCGTTGTGTGAGGTAATCCGGCCAAGGTAATCAAAACACTTCCAAACAATAAGTTATATTAAACTCTACTTTCATTTTCCTTTTCTGAAAGCCAGCGGCGACATGCCAGTGGCTTTTTTGAAAACAGAGCTGAAATGCTGAATGGTCTGAAATCCCATGCTGTAAGCTATTTCGTTTATCGGGTCATTATTCATAAGTAATCGATCTTTGGCGGTACCGATTACAGCCTTATGGATGATGTCACGGACACTACTGCCTGTCTGCAATTTAATCATATCTCCGAAATAATTGGGCGAAAGATACACGTTGTCGGCAAAATATTTCACTGTCGGCAGCCCTATTTGCAGAGGTCTGTCTGACGAGAAATATTCGAAGAGCAACTTTTCGAATTTCACAAGCACATCATGTTCGGGTTCCTTACGCGTATCAAACTGGCGGGCATAAAAACGCGAACAGTAATTGAGCAGCAGTTCGATATTCAGGCACACAATATTACGGCTGAGAAGATCTTGAGGTCTATTCAGCTCTAAGCGAATCCGTTCCAGATTATCAAAGAACAATTGGCGTTCATCGCTGCAAACATACAATGCCTCGTTGGCGGCATAGGAGAAGAAGGAAAAACGGCTGATGCTGCCAGCAAGCGATGTTCCGTGGATATAGTCGGGATGAAAGAGTATTCCTCGGGCAGAAGGTCGCTCTCCTGGGAGAATCTTCACATTGATAGTCTGTCCAGGGGCGTAAGTGATGATGGTGCCAGCGTCAAAGTCGTACTTGCTGTGCCGTCCATAGCGTATCTCACCGCAATGGGTACCCATGAGCAGCATAGCATATACATCAAACGTAAGATGAAACTCCTGCGGCCAATTTTTAGCCGTTGTAAGGTCGACAAGCCCGATCAGCGGATCGGTCTTCTCCAACCCGAAATAGTCGGTATAGTCGTTTACGTCGTGTACTTGTATGATATCTTCCATCATCAGATTTTGTATTTATTCAATGGCAAATATACAAAGAAATAATGAAAATGACAGTGCTCAATTCATTACTTTCCGAGTTCTGCCCCATAAGCCTTACCCATTTTCACACAGTCACCTATGACTTCGCCTGTACGCAGATATTTATAAGTGGGCATTTCAAAGAGTACAGGCTTCAGATGTGTATAGTCTATCTTGCCATTTTCCGTCAGAAGATTTTCTTCAATATAAGTGTTCTTAATTGAACAGATGAAGTTCTCAAATCCGTCTATTTTGTATATGTCAATCACTTCACACTCCATGACCAGCGGACTGTCTTCAATGACAGGTGTCCCGTTTTCACCCAGATGGTAATCGAAAGCGTGAGACTTGTCCGTCATAGCTCCACTCACAGTACCCGTATAGTCGGCCTGTGCTACGAATTTCTCATCGATAATGTTTACCGACAATCTTTTTGTCGCCTTTACAGTCACATTACTAAAGTGTGAACTGTGCATGCTGAGCAGTAGTTTGCTATGGCTGACAATACCTACATGGGCAACCAAGAGAAAATTCACCTTGCCACTCTCTTCTACTGTCCCTACTACTGTCGCGGGTGTGGGATACAATGCTAATTTAGATCCAATATTCTTTTTCATTATTCTTATAATTTTGTTTTGACGATGCAAAATTATAGCCTTTATTAGACATCTGTGTTATCTGAATTAACGGTTTTTTTATTCATATTACTGATAGTTTCTGTAATGATAAAACATCTGTAAAACTGATAAATCAATCCGTAATATACAGAACCGAGGTCTGTAGGAAACGTCCTACCTTTGCATTCGAAAAAGAAATAAAGCATATCATTCAATATAATAATAAATAGAAAGAATATGAAAAAGATTGCATTAATCACTGGTGCCGGTCGCCGGCAAGGTTTAGGATTTGCTACAGCCAAGCAACTGGGCAAATTGGGTTATCACGTTATCATCAGTGCGCGCAAGCTGGAACAGGCGGCGCAATTGGCCGAGGAGCTGGCTACCGAGGGAAGCAGTGCAGAAGGAATAAAGATAGATTTGCTCGACGAGAAGACCATTTATGATTCTGCCAAGTATATTCAAGAAAAGTATGGCAAGTTGGATGTGCTCATCAATAATGCCGCCATGCTGCGCGACGGTTCAATGGGCACTATGGATGAAATCAGCAATAACGAATTGCGTAAGGAGATAAACACTAATGTGATAGGTACATGGATCATGACACGCACGATGCATCCTCTGCTCAAAGTCAGTGGCAGCGGCAGAGTGGTGAATGTGTCGAGCGGTGCGGGTTCGTATGGTGACAAAGAATTTGGACTCTTGCGTTCGGAAGATGGCCCTATGGCTGAATGGCCAATTAGTCTGTACGGTATCACGAAACTTGCCGTCAATGGAATTACAATCAAAGCGGCACGAGAATTCAAGGTAGACCATATCCTTGTTAATTCGGTTTGTCCAGGCATTACTGCATCGTATGATATGAATAACTTTGGGGGACTTTCACCTGATGAAAGTGCCAAATATGTAGTATGGGCAGCCACTCTTCCTAATGACGGACCTACAGGTGGATTCTTCCGCTATGGTAAAACTTTGCCTTGGTAAATTTTATATGATGTATGATCATTAAAGACATATATACAAAAAGAGGAACTTCAGAAATGTAGTTCCTCTTTTTTGTGATCCGCTTGGGGCCATGGTGTAAAATTCTTATGCTTTCGAACTCATTGAATGTCAATTGAGTAACAAAATTTAAGATTTTTGGTAGCGCACATTTGTAGCGCATTTCTCCATGATCCCATGTTGGATCATAATACATGACCCTTTGTAAGAGAGATCCTTACCTTTTATATCTTATGAAATATCTTTCAATCGCTGTAGCGCACATTTTGATGTTGGGGTCACATGCGAACTTTAAGAGAAGGGCTTGGGACAATAACTTGAAAGTGAAGGTCTTTAACTCTACCTCTAAATAGCGGAATAAAGGTAAGTAAATTATTTGTGAATAAAGAATTTAGTACTAAAAATGGTGTTTTTTATCTTTTCCAATGAGAACTTTTAGCGGACTTAACCAAGAAATCAATAAACTTATGAGAATTTGAGCTTGTAAATGAACGAAGTTGTATAATCGTTGCATCTTGCTATCTATTATTTTTTGGTTAAATCAAGCTTAATGCGGCTTATCCGCCAGCACTATCCGCAAAATTTGCGGCTTATTTTATGATTTTAGCCGCAAATGTTTGTTTTCTACAATTTTATTATCTAATTTTACGGTTATAATTAGATAGGATATGTTTATTCATGAAAGAGAGAACTGGACAGATTTTCGTTGGGATACCAACCAACTGATAGATCTCACGGCGCAAGTGAACCGTGAAACTGGTTTTCTTGCGGGAAGATTGAGTGTTATCGGATTCGATGCACAACTATCTACAGCTACTGAAACCATTGCTAATGACATTGTGGCTTCATCGGCAATTGAAGGTATTATCCTTGATTCGTCAGAAGTGCGATCTTCTGTAGCTCGAAAGTTGGGTATCAAAGTTGCCGATGAAAAAGCTCCAACGCATTATGTAGATGGCATTGTAGAAATGATGCTCGATGCTACAACAAATTATATAAAACCGCTATCTGAAAAAAGGCTTTTCTCCTGGCATGGGGCATTATTCCCCACAGGACGAAGTGGACTTTCGGAAATTCATGTTGGAGCCTATCGCACAGGGCCCATGCAAGTTGTGTCTGGTATGTTTGGTCGTGAGAAAGTACATTATCGTGCGCCTGAAGCTGAGAAAGTCCCTTCAGAGATGAAACTTTTTATCGATTGGCTCAACGATAAAGATGTCAAGCCATCATATATTAAATCTGCTGTTGCACATTTCTGGTTTGTGAGCATTCACCCTTTTGATGATGGAAATGGCCGAATAGCGCGAGCCATCTCTGATATGATTCTTGCCCAGACCGAAAGTAATGGTCATCGTTTCTATAGCGTTTCTTCTGAGATAAATAAAGAGAAATCTGCATACTATGATGTACTTGAGCATACCCAGCATGGTAAAGGTGATTTGACCGAATGGCTGGCATGGTATCTGAAATGCATCGACAATGCAGTAATGGAGTCGTATACCATGTTGAGTGGCGTTCTTCGCAAGTCAATCTTCTGGCGTTTACATTCACATAGTTCTATGTCTGAGCGCGAGAAAAATGTACTTAATACATATTTAGATGGATATGATGCCAAACTTACTATTAAGAATTATGCTAAGTTATGCAAAATATCAGCTGATACTGCCGCCCGTGATATTCACGATCTGGAGGATAAAGGAGTGCTTCGCATGGCTCAAGGCAGAGTAAGGGATGCTTCCTATTCCTTGGTTTATTCACATGATGCGTTGCAATATGAGAATCTGACTGCTACCGAGCATGACGGTAAACATTACATATCAGCCACATTTTCAGACCACAGAACAATTGAAGAGCGAATTTCCGATATCGATTGGCTAAGATTTTCTCAGAAAGAAGTAAGCTTGCAGGATTTGGCCGACACGTATTTCGCATTCCTAAAAATGGGATAATCCATCATACGTCCAGATACAAGGAAGAACAACAATAATAATAGAATATTGGGCAAATGATGAAGAATTATGGGTAGATGACTGTACTAGGGCAGACACTCAATACTTTGTGTAGATTGTTTTATAAAATATGAAAGAGTTCAAATGAACTCCTTCTCTTAGTGATCCGCTTGGGGCCATGGTGTAAAATTCTCATGCTTTTGAACTCATTGAATGACAATTGAGTAACAAAATTTAAGACTTTTGGTAGCGTACATTCGTAGCGCATTTCTCCATGATCCCATGTTGGATCATAATACATGAACGTTTGTAAGAGAGATCCTTACCTTTTGTATCTTATGAAATATCTTTCAATCGATGTAGCGCACATTTGGATGTTAGACGCATCCAACCTTTTCTGCGCTCACTTAACAAAAAACGTTGTAGGTATACGCGAACTTATTCAATAGTTCATGTATATTATTGCATATTCACCGTGCTAAGAAACGCTTTTATCTTTAAAGCTATCTCATGGTGATGGGTCTCCAAAGCAAAATGCCCACTGTCGATGAGATGTATCCTCGCGTTAGGCAAATCACGGCTAAATGCCAATGCGCCAGCAGGAACAAATGAAGGATCATTCATTCCCCAGACGGCAAGCAAGGGCGGTTGATATTTACGAAGATAGGCTTGAAACTCGGGATACATTTTTACATTGTTCTGATAGTCGAAAATAAGGTCACTTTGTATTTCGTCTTCTCCTGGTCGTTGCATGTAAAAAATATCAAGTGTATAACCATCAGGTCCTACTTTCCCGGGCACTGTACCGCTTGTATATTGTCCGATGATGGTTTGTGGAGCGAAGGCACTTTTGTATTGTTCGCGAAGTTCCTTTGTTGGGTGCACCCAATATTCGGCACGAGCCTCCCATTTCTTGCCAAGCCCTTCTTGATATATATTGCCATTTTGAGAAACTATTGCCGTGATACGTTCGGGATGCCAAAGTGCAATTCTAAAACCGATAGGAGCACCATAATCAAAAACAAATATGGCAAATTTCTTTAGTCCGATAGAATCGGTGAAATCATCTATCACATGAGCTAAATGATCAAAAGTGTAAGCAAATTCTTCACGATTGGGCATAGACGATTGTCCGAATCCAGGGTAGTCTGGGGCTACTACGTAGAAATCGTTCATCAATTCGAGGATAAGCTCTCTAAACTGATGAGAAGCCGAGGGAAACCCATGCAGGAGCAAAAGGGCTGGCTTTGCAGGATTACCCGCACAACGATAAAACACATTGATACTACCGACATGCTGAGTGTGATATGTCGCATCATACTGATTATTTGCCATAGCTGTCATACTTATTATACCTAATATTAATAAAATACTACCCGTTGGCGGAATTAACTGAGTGCATACTTAACTCTTCCAATCGGGTTGTTG